>CAVFNI010000036.1:0-2148 GCA_963624045.1 Bacteroidaceae bacterium | reverse complement strand
CCCTCTTTTCCTATTGCAAGGCCAAAGGGGAGCTTGAAGTGGTATCGCCTATCTATCAAAACGCCGAAGTGGGCCTTAGCCATGGCTCGATTAGCGAAGAGGAATTCTATCATACCATCGCTCAGATTGTTTCTATTAGAGGCAAGCTTTCTATTGTTAGAAACGTCATGTTGAAGGATGTCTTAGGTGAGGAATATTCCTCCTCCAAGCAGGAATTTGATGCCGTCATCTATTCCAAAGGCGTTCTCCAAGAGCCTAAGGCGAAGTACGCTTTCGAATTTGATGGCGGGGAGCACTATAAGGACATTAAGCGCATTCAAGCCGATAAACAGAAAGAAAAGGCCTGCCGCGCCAAAGGGCTTAAGTTACTCCGTATCCCCAATTCCTATTCCAAAGATTATGAATTCCTTAAAACGTTGATCGAGGATTACGCTAAGGATATTGACGCTCCAGAGCAGCTTTCTCTCTTTTGATCATCGAAATCCCAAAATCCTTGCAAAACGCCCATTAATTTAATTTCGATCTTTGAAATATCGCTGTTTTGCTTATGGGAAACGACAATTAATATCCTCCTTGTTATGGATTAAAGGAGGTCTATAATAGGTCACCGTTTGAAAGAAGAAGGAAAATGAACGTTACACAGATATCGTTATTAAATGAGGTATCCTCACATAAGCCATACGAATTGTTGTTATTCCTTGGCCTTATTATCGCTTTGGCTAAGCTCTTCTCCTTGGGTTTGTCTAAATTTAAGATTCCGCATGTTGTGGGGATGCTTTTGTCCGGATTAGTGGTGGGCTGTCTCACTTTCATCCCTAACGATTGGTTCCAAGCTTCTTTTTCCTATTCGCAAGAGGGGCTCGCCTTCTTCGCTAAGGTCGGGGTGATCCTCATCATGTTCAGCGCGGGACTTGAAACCGATTTAAAGAAAGTCAAATCTTTAGGCGTCAAATCCGTCATTATTACTTCCTTGGGTGTCATTGTTCCCTTGCTATTTGGATATTTGCTAGCTTTTTCGGTCAATTCCTTGACGGGCGGAAGCCTCAATATGCCTGGGATCCCTAGCGTTTACACGGAAATTTATTATGGGGTTATTTTAAGTGCTACCTCCGTTTCGATCACCGTGGCCACCCTTAAGGAACTACATCGCCTCGATTCGCCTGTCGGCACCGCCCTTATAAGCGCAGCCATTCTCGACGATATCATCGGTATTGTCTTATTATCGCTAGTTATCTCTTTGGCGGGGAGTGGCTCTGGGAGCGTGGATTCTTCGACTTTCGCTGGCATGCTGCTAAATGCCACCGGATGGGCTGATAACACCGCCATATCGGTGACAACGATTATTGTCTTTATGGTTCTTTTCTTCGCTTTGTCCATTGGCTTGGCCTTCCTTTTTGGCAGGTTCTTCAATTTCTTGGGTAACAAATACCCCCATCACATCCGTATCACTATTTTGGCGTTGGCCGCCTGCTTCTTATGGTCATATTTGGCGGAATTCTTTTCTATCGCCGATATCACGGGAGCTTTCGTGATGGGATTAATCCTCTCAAGGACTTCGCCTGAGAAGTACATCGATCATCGCAGTGAGACGATTAGCGACAATATCTTCGCTCCAGTATTCTTCGCTTGCATCGCCCTTAATATGTTTAGCAACAGCGGTTCCTTCTCTTGGGAATTTATGGTCTTTGGCGTTTTGTGGATAGTGGCTGGATTATTGGGCAAGGTGATGGGCGCGGGGATGGGAGCCCTAATTAGCAAATTCAATTCCCGCGATTCCCTAGGTATCGGCGTAGGCATGATGGCCAGAGCTGAGGTCTTAATTGTTTGCGCCCAAAAAGGAGTTGACGCTGGACTCGTCGACCAGCAAATCATGGTCTATACCCTGGCTTTAATTTTGATCTCCAGTTTCTTGACCCCGATTCTCTTGAAGGTCATTTTCAAAGGAAAAGAACCTTCTCTGATTGCAAAGGAAGATCAAATAAGCCACGAAAATTCCAATCTGCTTAATGAAAGTATTGACAAGAATTAAGGTTGCTACTATCTTTGTTGTTGCGCTTTTTGAAGCGTGATTTGGGGCGTTAGCTCAGCTGGGAGAGCGCCTCCATGGCATGGAGGAGGTCGAGAGTTCGATCCTCTTACGCTCCACCA
>CAVFNI010000035.1:0-2474 GCA_963624045.1 Bacteroidaceae bacterium | reverse complement strand
AGCAAAGGACTGAAAATCCTTGTGTCGGGGGTTCGATTCCCCCCTGGGCCACCATCGCGAAGAACTGGTTTGATGCGTTGATATCAAGCCTTTTTTCTTTTTTATGTTCCGATGATAAAAATATGCCGCTTAAAAGCTTGGCTGCCGTTTTGGAGAGTGGATCCATCTCTTTCTTAAACGCCAAATCTCTGGGTTTGTGGCGTGGTTATGCGGTCCTTTCCGATAACTTTGTCATTTAACGGTTTATTTACAACAAGACAGTTTGATGCTGTATTATGGGTGCTTAGAGATAAGCCGGTGACCCTCAGCCGTAAATGCAGGAGCTTTATGACTAGGTGTGCTCCGCCATAATGGAGCATTTTTTATGTGTATTGCACAAATAGATGATAATTACATCAAAATACTGAGGCAAAAATTTCCTTCTATTATGGACGAGAAGCGTTTTCATCGTTCACACGCGAGAAAATATTTAGGAATTCTTTTTACGGTTGGAAAATTCAATTATTAAGCTCCGTTTTCTTCTTTGAAAATCAAAGACTATAATCAAGATGGAACGATTAAGAAAAATTCGATATTTACCGTTCACACGATCAAAGATGGAGCAAACGGAGAAAGAGTTCTTCTTGGAACAATCAAACTTATCAATATGATTCCAATTCCAATGAGATACGTGATTGGATATTCGATTGAAAATGAAGCCGACTCAAAATACCGAAATGTTGTATCGGATGAATTTAAATGGATAGCGAAAACCAAAACAAGATCGCTAAGCGTGCAAGCCGACTTTATTTTTTCAAAGCCAATGAAGCAAAAACGAAGAACGCAAACAACGCGAAAGTCTATGGCGCAATATTGCCTTTTAAAGAAATTAAGCAATTCCTTTCCAAGCATGAATTGGCGGATTAAATGGATGGGCAATAGTAAACAAAAACTGAATGCTATTGTCTTTGTTTGTTAAGCTAATCACTTTATTTCCAAATTGGTTATCTATGCTTGGAATCCTTTAGAACGGCATCATAAAAGAATAGTTTAGATACCCGACATCAAGGCATTTTTTCCGGTCGAAGAATGAGACGCATCAAAATCCGTAAACGCTAAATTTTGTTATGAATTCGCGGATTGTCGACTGCTTAAGATATGAGATGCCGACATAATAATCTGAGGAAAATGTTCGTTGCGTCCTGCGTCAAACCTAACTAAAAGAAACAAAATTCATTAGCGTTTCCCCGAATAATTGCTACAATCATCTCATCCATAAAGAGAGTGGTGAGGGACAAGCCCTATGACCCACCGGCAACTTACTTAGGTAAGCAAAGTGCCAAAGCTTGTATGATGGGAACTAGATATTATGGAAAGTCACGCTCCCGTCATGTCGATGGGAGCTTTTCTTCTTTATGGGCTTGCATAAGGAGGAAATATAAATGCATGAAAGTAAGACGACAAATGAAGGGTTTTCTCTTCAAGAACGCGAAAAGAAGAAGGAGCTCTATAAGGGCAAGCCTTTGAAATTCGCCATCGATGAATTCGCCAGGGAAAACAACTTAAAAGTGGTGATGCATTTCCCGCATTCGTCGCTGGATGTGCCGGAATCATTTTGGGAGGACGTAGATATCGATAAAGAATATTTCGCGAAGATCAATCTAAAGATGAGCGATCTCCTTTTACTATAATTGTTCGAAGATTGGGATTATGAAAAAGTCGTCGCCCCTTATTCCAGGTTATATGTCGATGTAGAAAAATATTGGGATGACGAAAAAGAAGAGATGTCAAAACATGGCATGGGAGCGATATACACCAAAGACATAAACGGCGGAAGTTTGCATAAGAAAAAGGGCATATACGTATCGGAAGCCAAGAAATATTATGACGAGCACCACGAGAAATTGTCTAAAGCGTGCGACTCAAAAGAAGATGTGCTTATTCTGGATATCCATTCTTTCAATTACCAAATGTCAAGGTTCGTGACGAAGGAAAGAACGCTTCCCGATGTCTGTTTGAGCGTCAATAACGATGAATCGAGAAGCGATGATTTGATTTGGAGAATTCGGCTTTGGAACCAAGCGAATAACGCCTTCTCTTATCGAATAAACGATCCCTATAAAGGCTCGATAATGCCTAACAGAAGAAGAAAAGGGCAGAAAATCTATTCGTTAATGTTCGAATTCAATAAGAATTGGTATTTATAAGGGGGCGCGCATAGATTTTGGCGCAGTTCTTCTAACGCGATGGCGGGTCGACGCCAAAGGCCTCGCCTATCTCCTTCGCCTTCTTTCCGACGGCGATGAGGTGGGCGATCGTCTTCCTTTGGCCGATGCTGAGGTGGGACCATTTTTTCCCTCGTGCCATAATAGCGTCGTCCTTTCTCCTCCCGGGCGGGAAGCAAGGACATTTTAATTTATCCTGGCCTTCCACACTAAATGCA
The DNA here is from genome assembly GCA_963624045.1 of Bacteroidaceae bacterium. Classification (GTDB taxonomy): domain Bacteria; phylum Bacillota_I; class Bacilli_A; order RFN20; family CAG-826; genus UBA4951. The sequence continues at coordinate 52 of CAVFNI010000035.1, read as the reverse complement.
GTTCGGCTTGGGCAAAATGCGATTTCTATTTAAATGAGCAGAAAACCATTGT
>CAVFNI010000034.1:0-3455 GCA_963624045.1 Bacteroidaceae bacterium | reverse complement strand
AAGTGAAGTGAACTCAAAAAGTTGGGCAGAGGAATCAGAAAGACTTAAGGGTTACATTTCAGTTCGTCTCCTCTATACTTAGGTCCACCAAATGAAACAAAAATGAGTGGCAGTCACATAATTGGAATATATTATGTTCCTGGACACTTCGTTGTAAGGGCAAAGTTAGATACTGCCCGTAATAGAAAGAAGTAGCAGCGAAAGCTGCTTTTTCTTTAACATTTTTGATTCTCTGACTTTGCGTGGGGTGTGAGTGGGGTTTCAGACCGTTTTCATTCGATGGGCCGGCCCATCGACCCCACGATATAAAACGGGTTTTTGCAGCCTCGTTCTTCGAAATCGGCGGTTCCCGAAATATTCGCCTCTGATTTTGGAACAATGGGGAAATTTGGCGAAAATGATGAAGGATGATGCCATAATCCGGCTTAATTCGAACATCTCATAAAGCGGATTTTCATGGTTTCCAATTGAGTTTGGCCCACGAAAAGTTGGAGTTTTCAAAAAGTCGCACACCATACAAAAAGTTGGAGAACCTGTGTTTTAATTCAAAAAACTGGTTGATAGGCAAAAGAATCAACGATGAGGAATTGAAAGACGGCAGAAAAGAAAATTATGGACAGTTCTCTAACTAAATGTTGTGAAACCCACAGCGTGCGCATATAGACATTAGCATCCATCAAACGGGTTATCGAAGAGGTCTATCGCTTGACTCTCCTTCATCTCCACGGGTTGTAGTAATTGGCCGGGTTGGCGAGGAAGTGCTCTTCGACTTCCTTCTCGCTCCGATGGTCGAAGCTCTCGAAACTTGTTGTTGCTCCTATATTTCTTTACATTCCCACCTTTTTGCAACTTATATTTCTTTACATTCCCACCTTTTTGCAATTTATTTTTGTTTTCTGCGTTACATCGCGGATACTTCCGAAAGCCGTTTGCGGTTATTCTATCGATAAGATGCCAATTTTCTTGTTTCCTAAACCACTTTGGTATGCCTTTGCTAGAAAGGTAACTGGCCTCATACGATTCTTAACGATAGATCAATTAGGATAAAAACTTATGAGATGGCTCTCGAAAATGGCAAGAAGGCTAAGGCGTTGTATAATCTCTAAAGTAACCCATGGCTAAGTTATATTTCGTCAACGTCGGTGAGATAGGGGAGAGGGAAATCGCTTCGCTTTCCTTAGAACAAAGAAAGAAGGCCGAGTCCTTCGTTTATAAGAAAGACCGCCTTCTTTCCTTAGCGGCTTCCCTCGCCTTAAAGAGAGGATTGGGGGAGCGCGGCTTAAACGAGGAAGAGATGTCGGTAGGCGTTAATGAAAACGGCAAGCCGTATCTATCAAAGCGTCGCGACATCCATTTCAATCTCTCCCATAGCAAAGAGATGGCGATGGCCGTTATCGCAAAGAAGGAAGTAGGCTGCGACATTGAATCGATAGGTCGTTATGACGAAAGGATCGTCAACCGCTATTTTAGCGTCGAGGAGCGGGCCTATATCGAAGGGAACAAAGATAAAAAGAAGGCCTTCATCGCCGTTTGGGTGGCTAAGGAAAGCTTCCTAAAGGCCATCGGCAAAGGCCTTAAAGGCGGCCTATCCTCTTTTACCGTCATCCCTAACGAGATGGGGGGAGCTACTTTACGCCAAAATATCGATGCCCGTGACTGGAAGATCGTCATGGGGTCGATGGATGAATATATCTGGGCGGTGTGTGAGGAGATGTAGGGCGAGCGTCCGCCATTAATCATCGTTTGCGAAAACGTAAGACAGTAACGTCGAGAAGTAGTATTATTAGCAATCGAGGGTTCAATATGCATAAAAATTCATTAAGACGACTTCTATGGCCTCTTCTCATGGTCACGCTCATCGGGTGCCAGCAAGGAGGGGAGGAAGGGAAATCATCCGTCTCTTCGGATGACTCTTCCATTTCCTCATCCGACATTTCCTCCTCCGTTTCCTCATCCGACCAATCTCTTCCGACGGCGTGGACGGAAAGCGATCTAGCCGCCATGAAGAAATATCTAGGCGAAGGGGTGAATATCCCTTTCCCTTATGGCGTAAGCGAGAATTATATCGAAGCCAGCGGCACCGACAGCGATGGCGTTTGCTTCATCGTTTACGATTCCACGGTTGGCGATATCACCGCCTCCTATTGCGCGATCTTAGAGCAAGATGGCTTTATAGCCGATGCGACCGACGAAGACGAGGAAGGCTACTACTATTATTGCAAGAACGTTTTGGACGATACCTATCAATTGTGGGTCCAAACCGATTATTATGACGGAGATTTCGAGATATTCGCCTGGGTCGAGGCCCTCGCTCCCCAATACGAAAGCTTCCCATATGATGTCATAAACGGATATTTCGGCGTGTCCCTAAGCGAAGCATCCTTCCCGTCTTTCGTTCTTGCCGCAGATGAGAAATATGACGCCTATGGCAGTGATGACGGCAATTATTTTTATGTCGGCGGCTATTTCGACACGAATACCTCCGATGACGATTATCTATCCGCCTATCAAACCGCTTTGAGTAACAAAGGCTTCGTCGTCGATGCCTCCGCTAGCAGCGCCATAAATGAGACCCTTGCCCTAAAGGTCGAGATGATGGCCGTCGAAGGGTATTTCATCATCCAAATGTCCAAATACGTCGCTCCCAAGCCAGGCGATAATAGCCTCTCTTTCGTAGCTAGCGACTTCGCTAACGAATATCCTAGCGGCGAGGCCTCTATAAGCAAAGACGGTTTCTCCTTCTATTATTCCAGTGTGTCACAAAGCAGCGGATATATCCAATTCCGTAGCGCCTCGAGGGGATCGGGCTATCTATATAACGCCGATTCGCTTAGCAAAATAACCTCGATCGTCGTCACGATGAACGGAACTAACACGGCTTATTATGGCGTGCTAAGCCTTTATGTCTCGGATAGCAAGATAACGGAGCCGGACGCTTCGAAAAAGGTGGAGCCGACGGTAACTGACGGCGTCTATACCTATAACATCGATACGGAAGTCGGTTATTTCCTCCTGATCGATGAAAGTACTTACGCCAGCAAAAACGATAGCGTTCTTATCAATTATTCGATCGAATAAAGCAAAAAAGAAGGGCTTGCCGCATTTTCTTCTTGAAAGAAGGGTGGCAAGCCTTTATCATCCTTCTTGCGGCTGAGTAGCCCAGTTGGTTAGAGCAACCGGCTCATACCCGGTATGTCGAGGGTTCGAGTCCCCCCTCAGCCACCATTACAAAGAATTGGTTTGATGCGTTGATATCAAGCCTTTTTTGTTTTTAAACTCCGAATTGTCGTTAATTTGTGTTTCTGAAATCGATTGGATGGTTACTTAAACCGTCGGTTTGTAGCCCAAAGTAATTTTTATTTGTATTTCTTGATTGCTTAGACGGCATTAAAATCATTATCGCAAACGAGGCTAATCATGAAAAAAACCAACGAAAAAATCAAACACTTAGATTC
>CAVFNI010000033.1:0-5221 GCA_963624045.1 Bacteroidaceae bacterium | reverse complement strand
GTTCCACTTTTTCGATATTGACCCGTTTTTCAGCCTAACAGCGACGTCCGCTATTATTTCAATTTTTCCCGATTTTTTGAAATAAGATTACCGTAGGCTTCTCCTAACATAACGCTATCTTTTTTCGCACAACACCAATTTGAAAGAAGAAATCGACCGAAAACGAGTCGCGCCTCGCGCAATTAGCAATTTAATTCTTTCCTTTTTTAGGAAACTATGCATATTTTGTGTTATTGCCGCATGAAGAAATTGTTCGCCTCCTTAAAACGCAACACCAGAAATTGTCGCCTTCTCTACGCGATGAATTTCCTTTCGCAGTTCGTGATGGTCTTCTTCATGGTCCTTACGACCTTCTTAACAAAGGTCCTCGTCGATTATTTGGAAGGCAAGCTCGATAACGCTGAACTGGTTGAGCGATGGGTTGTTGAACTTATTAGTTTAGGTAAGGGCCCTTCATTCCTTAATGAGCGACCTTATATCCTAGTGATAGCCCTCGTGGCAGTCGGTCTTTTAGCGGCCCTCTCCTCCATCATCAGGATGATGATTAGGGCTAAGGCCCTCGAAGAGATCAGACGCACCATCCAATACGATCTCTTCACCCACCTAGAGAAACTTCCCTACCCCTATTTCAAATCGCATAAGGATGGCGACCTTATCCAAACTTGCACCCGCGACGCCGATGTCATCCGCAATTTCTTCATTAACGACCTATCGCAAACAAGCTATGTCTTCTTCATGGGCGCTTTATGTTTGTCGATCTTGCTGTCCATCTCCGTCAAACTCACCCTCGTCTCCATCTCTTTCTTGCCTTTCATGTTCATCTATAGCTTCTTCATGATCAAAGGGGTACGAAGCCGCTACGCGGTGACCGATGAAAGCGAGGCCCACCTCACTGAGAAGATAAGTGAGAACCTCTATGCAACAAGAATCGTCAAAGCCTTCAATCAAGAGCGGCATGAGATCGACCGCTTTGAGGAATCGCTATCCGAATACAAAGGCAAATTCGTCGCCTGGAAGAAATTCTCCTCCTTCTTTTTCGCCAGTTCCGACGTCTTTATCTTCGCTTCGCGCGTCCTCGCTCTTCTTTATGCCATCTATCTAGCGACGAAGAGCCCGGCGGAGATAACCGCCGGCACCGTCGTCTTGTCCTACACCTTCGTCAATATGATCGTCTGGCCAATAAGGCGCCTAGCCACTTCCTTATCGAATCTCGGGCAAGCCATCGCTAGCAATGAGCGGATTGAGAAAATCATCCAAGAGGAAGAAGAGGACGTTTCTAGCGGTTTACCTATGGAAATAGCAGGCGATATCCTCTTAAAAGACGTCTCCTTTGCCTATGACGATATGCCCGAAGAGAAGGTGCTTGACGGCGTTAGCTTCCACGTTAAACCAGGGCAAAGCATCGCCATCATGGGGAAGACGGGAAGTGGCAAGAGCACCCTCTCGCTCCTATTAACGCGCCTATATGAGACGACAGGCGGAGAGATCAAAATCGACGGCGTGGATATTAGGGAAATCCAAAAGCGATCCCTAAGAAAGCAAGTTGTCCCCGTCCTCCAAGATCCTTTCCTTTTCTCCAAATCGATTGCCGACAATATCGCCGCGAGCAACAAATTAGCGAGCCGCGAGGAAATAAGACAAGCCGCCTATATCGCCTCCGTCGATGACGCCATCAGCCGCTTCCAAGAAGGATACGACACCCCCGTTGGCGAGAAGGGCGTCACCCTTTCTGGCGGCCAGAAGCAACGGGTGGCCATCGCCAGAAGCATCCTTAGCGGCGCCCCCGTCCTCATCTTCGACGACTCCCTCTCGGCCGTCGATATGGCCACCGATCTATCGATCCGCACGAGACTAAAAAGCCTTAGCGGCTCTAAGACCATCATCCTTATCACGCACCGAGTAGCCACCGCCAAGGACGCCGATTTGATCTTGGTGCTAGACGAAGGAAAGATCGTCGAGGCGGGCACCCATAACGAACTCGTGAAATTAGGTGGCATCTATTCGCGGATCAACGACATCCAAAGCGCGTTAAGCCTAAAGGAGATAAGCTATGTCTAGCGGTTTCCAAGAAGAGAAATTACCCGATAAGCTCAATCTTTCCGTGTGGCTAAAAATCGGCAAATACGCCTTCCGGAAATGGCCGTTAGTTTTGATTCTGTTGCTTCTTACGATCGTCGTGACATTCTACGATTCGAGCTTCGTTCCGACGATGAACGCCGCCGCCATCCAAGCCGCCCGCGATTATAGCGGCGCTATCCTCGATTTTAATGATCTATATTTGGAAGCCACCATCATCTTCGGCATCCGCGTCAAACTCAATTATTGGGGCTTCCTCTTCTTGCAACTAGGGATGATCGCCCTCCGAAGCGTCGCCATCTTCTTTAATTTCTATCTTACGAACCTCCTATCGGTGGATATCGTAACTTCCTTAAGGCGCGACACCTTTAGGAAGATCCAAGAGCTCCCCTTCTCCTATTTCGATAAGACCTCCTCGGGCTGGCTAATCGCTAGGATGCAAAACGACACCTCCTCGATCGGCGATATCCTCTCATGGAACCTTTGTTCCCTCCTTTGGTGCATCTTCGATTTCCTCTTCGCCTTCATCACGATGTTCTCGATCAATTGGAAGCTTTCCCTCATCGTTTGCCTATCGATACCTTTAATGGCCATCCTTATCCCCATCATCGAGAAGAAATTGTTAGAGCGTCACCGCGAAGCCAGGCACGAATATAGCTCCTTCGTGGGATGGCTTAGCGAAAGCATCGCCGGGGCTAAAACGATCAAAACCCTTTCGATGGAAGAACAAGTGCAAGAGGAGGCGGGAACTATCCTCTCTAACATCAAGCGCAAGCGGCTTCGCGCCGAACGGGTCAACGCCTTCTTTGAGCCGATTCTTTCTTTTTGCTCGTCTTTGATGATCGCCCTTCTTCTTGTGATGGGTTTCTATTTCTCTTCCTTTATCGGGGTCGAGGAAGCCGCCCTAGCGGCTACCCTCGTCCTCTTCATCGGCTTCACCCAGAATATCTATTCCCCTCTCCAAGATCTCTCGGCCACCTTCTCGGAATTTATGGCCGTTCAGGCGGGAGCGGAAAAGGTAATGCAGCTTCTTTCTAGCGAAAGCGATATCCTCGATTCCTCGGAAGTGATCGATAAATATGGCACCATCCTCAATCCCAAAGAAGAGAATTATGAGCCGATCAAAGGGGATATCGTCTATCAGGACATCCATTTCTCTTATCAAAAAGGGCCCGAGGTCCTTCACGGCTTAAACCTACGGATCGAGGAAGGTCATTCCTTAGCGGTCGTCGGCGAGACGGGAAGTGGCAAAAGCACGTTAGTGAACCTATTGTGCCGATTCTATGAGCCGACGTCGGGGAAGATTCTTTTAGGTGAGAAGGATTACCACGAATATAGTTTGGGATATCTCCGTTCCAAAATCGGATATGTCCAGCAAAACCCCTTCGTTTTTAGCTCTTCCTTCAAAGACAATATCGCCTATGGCTCCCCTAAAGCTAGTCTCGATGATATTAGGAAAGCCGCCAAGATCGTCGGGATCGACGATTACATCATGATGCAAAAGGATGGGTATGAGACCATCCTCAAAGAAGGCGGCGATTCCCTTAGCCAAGGGCAAAAGCAATTGATCAGCTTCGCGCGCGCCTTAGTGAGGAATCCGGAGATCTTGATCTTAGACGAAGCGACCTCCTCTATCGACACCGAGACGGAAAAGGAGGTCCAAAAGGCGTTATTAGAGATCCTAAAAGGCCGCACTTCCATCATTATCGCCCACCGCCTTTCGACGATCGTCGATTGCGATAAGATCATCCTCTTGGATAAAGGGATGATCCTTGAGGAAGGAAGCCATAAGGAACTCATGGAGAAAAAGGGAGCGTATTATTCCCTTTATATGGATCAATTCAAGGATCTATCGATCGATAGCCAACTCGATACCTACCAAAGCCAGATAGCAAATAAGGGTATCAAGATATAGCGATTAATCGGAAGAGAGGCCGTTAATGGCCATGAGGTTCATCTCAAAGAGGCCATTAGGATAGATTTTTTGGTCCTCTTCATCGAGGTGAGAGACGCTTACGAAGGAAGCCCTAGCGTAGGCTACGCCTTTGGCAGTAGTAAGCTTAAAGGTATACCAGCTATCCGTAACCACATCCTCGGCGGCGATGCTATTTGCTTCCTCATCCGAAGCGGGCGTATAGACCCACCCCGCCATGTTGAAGGCGGTCACGAAATTCTTGACCGTCTCGATATCGCCCGTGCAATCGTCGATCGTGTACATGTTATAGTCGCTGTTATAGCCTTCGGCCATGCCAACGCCAAAACCCTCGACCCAAGGAAGGGTTACCTCGATTGTCTCAAACGCCTCGACGATCTGCTCGTGATAGCCCGTCGGGGCCTTTAAAGGAGAAGGATTATTAAGATACGCTTCATAAGCCTCGTTATAGGTGCCGCCGAAGTCGCTATAAATGAAATTATAGGCAATGGCCGAGGTATAGATCTCGCCGTATAGTTCCGCTTTAATGGCTGCCACCCCTTCCCAAGTAAGCACGTTATCCTCGATTGTGATTAAGGCGTACGAGGATTGAAGGATGTTATCGATAGTAAGGCCCGTTTCGATGATGTTGCAAGCCATCAGGGCGATTTCTTTGTTCTTCTCGCTCTTAGGGGAATAGGTTCCATCATCTTCTTCCCAGGCATCGGCGCCTAAGATCTTTAAAGCGTCGTAGCTAGGCGCGAGCAAGGAATAAATATCCAATTCTGCATTAGGCGAATAAAGTCGATATGGGGAGAAGGATAATTCATCGCTATCCTTTTGGATGATACTCACCCCATTAGAATCGCGGTGATAGGCCATATAAGCGTCGTTAGAGGTAATAAGGATATTGTCCTCATCGATGAAACGGTAGCCATAGGAATTGCTAGAAGCGGAGGAGACCGTCAAAGACACGTCCACCGAGAAATTATGATCCATCAAGGCGATGGCCTCTTCTAAGGTAGTAAAGCCCTTACTTTCGGGATGGCCTTTATCGCCTTCGTTGCAAGCGGATAATAAAGCGATACTGCCGCACATTATGGCCATAACCTTAACGATGTTCTTCTTGTTCATGGGGATACCCTCCAATTCGATAGATTGTCCGAGGAAAAAAGAAAAATGCAACCTTTATTTTACCTATTATCAAAAAATCCCCGCAAAAGGGGGATGGAT
>CAVFNI010000032.1:0-5913 GCA_963624045.1 Bacteroidaceae bacterium | reverse complement strand
AAAGGGGGATGGATTGGTTAATTTAAGCCGTTTTGCTTTGCAAGAGAACGACGTAATTCTTGGCGATCGTCTCGCCAACATCAAGGGAGAGGCCGGTCAGATGATCTTGGAAATATTTATCCGTTCCTAGATAATCGGCGACGGTCGGCGAGGTGGTTGACGTGATGTAATTGTTATACGACGTAACTGAAGTGTCGTTCGCCAAAATGCCGCCTTCCGATAAGGTGATGACGCCGATTAGGTATTCGTAATTGGAATTAACGTTGGTAGTGACTTCCTCGTCGTTATTAATGAATCCGTCGTCATCGTGCTTCAAGTCGCCTCTGGCCACTTTAGCACCATCATAAATCCAAATATTCAGCGAATTGTTCGTGTGGGGAGCTACCGCCACACCGATTTTAGATACGGCAGCGCTGGTGTCATAATAAACACGAATCAAAACATCATAATAATTGGAATAATCGGAGGTGACCCTAAAGAAATTGCTTTGCTTGAAAGTGACTGGGAAATTAGCGGTGTTATTGAAATAATTAGACGGAACAGCCTCTCCACGATAACCGCCGTCAAAGACCTTTTTGGTCGTGCTGCCCGTTATCTTATCGGTCGGATAAAAATCTTTGTGGGTGTTGGGATACATACTAGATGCGGCGGTGTTGTACGCAGTCACCTCGCTTTGGGTCAGAGATTGGATGTTCTTTTGATCGAACGTGAAAACATCAGAAATGATGGTAAAGACAGTGCTTTGGAAACCATAGATAGCGCCGTTATTGGAATAATTGCGGAAGCCTTTCGATTTATCGCCGTCGATAAAGAGGTTATTAAGCTGGAAGTCAACGTAGGGGGCGCTGTTAGAGGAACCGCTGTCATAACGGATGAATAACGGGGCGTCCGTCGTTAGCGGTGAAGAGATGCCACCGAGATGGAAAGAATCGATTTTTTCGATTTTCACATAAATATCAACATATGAATAAGAAGAATAATAGCCATTATATCTAGCTCTGCTGGTGCCACCATAAGTTTGGCATAGTTTTAGCGGCGTCGTGGCTGTAGTCACATTATTAAAGTCAGTGGACACATTACTAGTGTACCCAGCCGGATAATCGTTGTAATGGACATACGCATAAACGTTATAAAGCCCTTCTCCGAATGATTGAGACCCCGAAGGATTAGTCTTACCGGATTCGCTGCCGATAAAAAGGGCATCAAGAGACGATAGCTTGCTCGCATCTGATGTTTTACTAGAAATATCAACATTAGTGCCGACCACATAATTAAGCCAACCAGGCCCACCAGCACCAAATGAGTAATATATCGTATTCAAAAGTGCGAAATCCAAATAATAAATGGATTTACTATCAACCAATAAATTGTGATATGTGTAAATGGAGGTGTTATTTTCGGTGGTTCCGCTCCTGGACATATGGAATTCATCGTTGTAAGACGTACCGTTAGTGTGGGTGTAAGTAGAATTGCCATGAATTCTTAAAACCGTTTTAAGACCACTGATGTTATCTGGCGCATAGGTGGCGGTACCGCCAGCCGAGAACACCGGATAGAGAAAAACAATTTTGTTGCCGACATACGATCCATCAATAGAACGATTGGCAGCGATAGTCGTGTCGGCCACTTCGTTTATTGTCCTAAGAGGCTCGAACAACTTGGCGTATTTGAAATCTCCATACGTCAAAAGACTCCATTTTTTAGCGTTTTGCGCGTAACACGTCCATCCGCCGAAAGAAGTGGGCCAACTATTATGGTCTAACGCCTTGGTTTTAGGCTGGCCAATCGATTCAAATTGGGCTTGGGTCAATGCCGTTTCGACGGTGATGTGCTTATATGCGTATTTGGCGTCGCCGGTTTCCCCATCCCAATAACCAAAGAAATCAGCGCCAACACTCGTGTTCCTGTAATTTGAAGCTTTGCTATAAGTTGATCTATTGTTTTTCCAATAATTGGTAGCCGCCGTAGCGTTATACGTATCAAGAACCGCTTCCACAGCGTCGCGACCGCTTTGAAGAATCGTGGAAGTCATGGAGGAACCTAAAATCAGATCGATATAACCTTTGTTTGGAAAGAAATAGACGTCATATAGGTTGACGGAGAATTTGTAGTTCGGCTTAACGTCATCAATGTAATCCTTAGTGTCAGCCTTTTTCGAGACTGGCTGGGTTTCACCAAAATACCACAAAGAAAAAGCCGTGCCGACGCTAACCAAAGGCAAAACGGCCATCATGGCGATACCGATTTTAGAAAGGATCTTCTTCAAGGAATTTTTCATGATATCGTGTCCTTAAGTTTCGGGGTGACGAGAAATTCGAAAGACATAAGAGAGCCAGTAATCGTCTCTAATTCGTTACGCAATTTCTTGTAATCGTCGTTTGAAGCCGGTTCCTTATCGTGCTGATAGCCAATCGAACATTCGAAGTTCCCTTCGATGGGAGTAGTAAAGCTGGTAATATCCAAATCATCGGCCGAGCCATTCCAATATCCGGTAACGACTTCGTTAGTCGTAATCTGCGGCGCGTATAATTGAAAATAGTCAGCAAATACAGCATTTAAGGTTATCTTGTAAGAGAAGGTATAAGTGAAATTATGAAAGCCAATGTCTTCTTCTTTTTGACTGTTCCAAGTGAATGTGATCTTAACGGGCGTCGGGAAGGTGACGCTCTTTTGGCTGATCACGAGCATCGGTTGTTCCCCGTCTTTGGCGTAATATTTAGAATCGGTCTCGCCAAAGGTGACGCTTAAAGTGCCAAATTCGCTAGGGACTTTCTTCTTAACTTCGATCGTGTTATCCATCTTGGCTTGATTATCCTGAGCGAAATACCAAACGGAAAAGCCGCTGCCGATGATGGCAACCGTGGCGGATAAAGGAAGGAAGATGGCAAATACCGCTTTCTTAAGCCGCATTTTTCTTTCCTTTCTTGACTAATAAATAGGATTCGTTATGCATATGGATAGAGGAATGATTCTCAACGTCGTAATCGACCTTCGTCTTTTGCGGTTCTAACCGCACGCTTAAGAAGGTCTTGCCCGGAACCTTGCAAGAGAGGGAGCTCTTAGCGGAGAGAAAATAGACAATCTCACCGTCTTCCTTCTCTAAGCTCGCCTTAGGATTAAGGACTTCGAAATGCTCGTCGTTCTTCGTCCCGAAGCTGATCCAAGTCTTATAGCCTTTCTTGCTGGCGATATTATTGCCATTCTTATCAACGAGACGGATATCGCCCTCGCTTAAAGAACCATAATAGGCATATAAGAGAGGCTCACCCATCTTAGAGACGAGTGAAAGGAGGCGCTTAGAGCCCGCTTGTTCAAGGTAGATGCCCTCAGGCTTCTTAGAGACGATAAGCAAGCGTTTGCCATAGCCGCCATAAGAGGCTTTATTCGAATCGCTACCACCGCTTGCCGAGGATGTCGCTAAAGCGGGCACCAAGGCCGGCACAAGCTTACCTTCGTCAGACGATTTATTCGCTTCTTCGTCCTCATTAGGAAGCGCATTGCCCTCGCCGTCATATCCAAGCTTATGGTATAGCAAAGCCTCATAACGGATCTCGTATTGCTCGCTGACGCGGCCATAAAGGACGCTGTAGATGATAAGGAGCAAGAAGGCGGTAAGTAAGGTGATGATGCCAACGCTACTTTGGAGATAAACGGTGAACATACCTAAAGCGAGGTTCTGATATCCCGTCCATTCCCCGACGATCCGATCGAAGGGGATAAGCGTCTCGCCGGCCATCGACGCGGGGTTGGCGTCGCCACGGAAGGTATATAGCTTCTCGCCGTCTTTGATGGTGACTTCCACCAAACGGTGGACGACGGTGATGGTCTTCCCCTCCTCCGCGCTATCCATTTTGAAAGCGTAGACGTTATAAGGAGCTGGTTCTGATTCGGCGGTAACCTTTCTGATCGTTATGAAAGCGTACTGCGGAATCCTATTCTCTTCGGTAAGGAGATCTTGTTCTTTTAGATATTCCTTATTCGCGGAATAGACTTCGGACATCGAATCGGTCTGGATGACAAGCATCGCCGTATCGCCGAAGAACATCTGGCCATTGCTTTGATGTTGGATGACGGCGAAGGTGACGACGGCTAGGAGCATCACATATAAGGCGATGAGGATGCCACTGGTGATACGGGAGGATTTCTTCTCCCTTTGTTTCCTTTTGGCCACGCCCTTGGCGATCGATTTAGGATCTCCATAGCGGCGTTCTAGATGAGCCAAGTCATGATCGACGTCCTTTTGGACCCGAGGGTCCTCAAGGGTGGCCACGTAAAGGCGCTTCTTCGAATTGAAATAGAGGGCCGCGATGCCAATGAAAGCAACGGCGAAAAGGATCACCACGGTGATGCAGACGCTATAAATGATAAGCATGTTGCGTGACGGCATCCTCTATCTCCTTTCTTAAACAAATATGCCTAGGGCGTAGTTAGCGCCCTAGGCGGGAAACCCCTTATGGGCGGAGCTTCGATTTAGAATAATACGGCTTAATCGCCGATCTTGGTCAACACGGCCTCAGAAATGATGACAATAGTTTTGTCTTTTACATTAGTATACATCACGTCATATTCAGCTTCGTTTTTCGGCTCACTTACATACTCAAATCCAAAAGCGGTTTTATCTGTAGTGTCTTCTTTCGGTAAATAAATAGTGTCGGAGCAAAAAGTGAGTTTCTCTTTCCAAGTGATCACATAGCCTTTGTAGTCGCCACCAGTTCCACAATTGTAAGTTTCGGAAGACGTACCACTAATCGTATAAGTATAGGTATCGGTATAAGCATCACTGAAAGTCACATTCGTATCGGTTCCAGCCACCGCTTTAACGTAAGTGGCAACCTCATTAGGAATGAAGACATAAGTTTTTTTAACCGTCTTCACTTTGCCGTCAACGTGATCGGTATGATTTTTGGTCGCATCGGAAGCTTCGGTATATTTAATCTGGTGATTGCTCTCCGTCCCATCCGATTTCTTGAAATCTTTCATGTAGATGCCTTTGGCTTCTAAATCGGCACCAACAGTAGTAACGCCGGCCGCCGTTCTTCCTGCGGCGGTTTGGTCAAGAACCACTTTAGACGTGCTGGCTTGCTCGAAGCTTCCCACTTTCACAAGTTGGGTAACATTGATGCTGGCCTTATCCTCACTTTGAGTTTTGGCATCCGTGCCGAAGACCCAGACGGCGAAGCCCGATCCCACAACGGCGATCGCCGCAGCGGCTGGAAGGGCAAATCCCACTAAAAACTTTTTCATTTCTTTATCCTCCAAATTTTTAGTTTAGTTATTTTGCGTCATTCCTACGATGACGCTGTCCAATGCTTATTACCATATACACATTACGCGTACCGCATTGGAAGGAAACGCGTATCCAATCGTAATTGATTCATGTCCGAACCATTTCTTTACATTGGAATGAGGTGTTTGATTAATCGCCAGGTGATTCCCTTGCGTTTTAACCGCGACTTTTTGATTTTTTACCTCCTTTTGTGCAACGGCTCATTAATATACACGCATTTTGCAGACTTGCAAGCGTTTCGCTTAATTTTTGCAATTTCTCGCAAACGCCACCACTGCCCTTACTTTATCGCATATCCTCGTTTTCATTTCAAACAATAAAAAAATAAAAAGAGGGGGGGTGACGAGGATATTGCGATATTATCTGGCAACATTCTTAAAAATAGGCGATTCAGTGTGTTTTTTTCGTTTTTTGATTAGATGTGCCTAACAAATCATAAATATTCGATTACTTAATCATCATTAATACAGATAATACAGGCATTCTTGGTTAAAAGACCCGCAATTTGAAAAAAATTCTTGCCGACTCCTCCTCCTAATGTATAATTACGGAGCGCTTAGGCGCCAAGGCTTGGGTAGTTAGCTCAGCTGGGAGAGCATCTGTTTGACGTACAGAAGGTCAGGAGT
>CAVFNI010000031.1:0-8476 GCA_963624045.1 Bacteroidaceae bacterium | reverse complement strand
CCGTCAAGTTGCAATAAGCGACACAAAAGACGTGTTTATGGTCATCGCCCCGCCATAATTATCGACTCGGGCTAGCAAAGAGAAGAAAGTTGTTTATAATAATCACGCTCGGGACGTAGCACAGCTTGGTAGTGCACTACCTTGGGGTGGTAGGGGTCATGGGTTCAAATCCCACCGTTCCGACCATATTCGATCAACGGGATTGGCGCAAATGGTCAATCCTTTTTATTTTGAGCTTCCCCAACTTTGTATGGGGTTGCCGAACAGGTTTTGAACCGTTTTCGTTTAGTAAGCTGCTATCGGCCTAGAATACAAATCAAGTTCTCCCGGTTTTTAATGAGATACATTAATTAAGCGATGTTTGTTGCTAGGAAATAATTAAACACAATAAAAGAATTTCTCGCGAGCAAAGGCGCTTTATTGGTTTATGGATTAAGACGGGGCGGAAAAAACGGCTTTATCCGATAAGGCCATCTGTGGCTGCAACATCCTTATATTTATGCCTGTTTTGCAATGATTTTGCGTTTTTAATTTGGGATTATCGACGCATCAATAGCCTTAATCGTCTTTTAATAGCAGCGACATCAAAGCCATTTTTTCATCGGCGCTTAGATGCCCTTTGGCAGAGAGAATCGCGTTCTTGGCGTTTTCGAAAGAACCTTTTTCGTAAGTGGTCGGAAGCAAAGCCTCAATAGGAAGATTGAGCGCTTTGGCGATCCTTTCGAGGATATCGCTCCGCGGCATGCGGTATCCGCTCAAATAATGGGAAAGCTGCCCTTCGGTAAGGCCAGCCATTTTGGCGAATTCCTTTTGGTTATAGCCTCTTTCTACAAGAGCCTCTTTTAGGCGTGAATGAAACGTCTCTGACATAGCGCCTATATTTTATAGCTACATATCAAGAAATGGGATGATTTTAAGAAAGATAGACGCTCACTCTATAATAGTGAAAATTTCAATGCACCAATAAGGCATCCAAAACTATAAAAGCCCGTAATTGCTGATGTCTTAACAAAAATATTGCTCAGTTTTTATTGAAAAAGTTGCTCAGTTTTTATTGAAAAAGTTGCTCAGTTTATGTAATATGTCATTAGTAAACAAGGAACAATAATGCTAATCGACAAAAGCAATTACAAAAAAAGAATTATCGATAAAATCATCGAATCTTACTTGAAAGTCAGTGGCGCCATTTGCATAGAAGGCCCAAAATGGTGCGGAAAAACTTGGACTTCCGCCTATCACTCCCAAAGCGAATTCCTGCTAGGCGATCCCAAAAACAATTTCTCTAACAGGCAACTTGCCGAACTAGACCCCGTCAAGGTCTTGCAAGGCAACACCCCACGAATGATTGATGAGTGGCAGGAAATGCCCGCTTTATGGGATGCCGTTCGCGCTGAAATTGATAAGCGAAATGCCAAAGGGCAATTCATATTGACCGGTTCCTCGACACCCAAACGCAAAGGCATCTTGCATAGCGGAGCTGGGCGAATCGTCAAATTAAGAATGAACACCATGTCTCTATACGAATCAGGAGACTCCTCTGGCGAAATCAGTCTTCAGGATATCTGTAACGGCGTCTTCGAGACGAAGTTGTTGCCCAATACTTCCTTAGCTGATTTAGCTTTGCTTATCGTCCGCGGTGGCTGGCCGTCCAATATCTCAGTTGAGCCTAGTAAGGCGCATTTAATGCCCAGGGCTTATATGAAAACAATTCTTTCCGAAGGCTTGAGCGGTCTAGACGAGAAAGTTAAATACAATCACCACAAAGTGGAATTGCTCTTGCGCTCATTGGCGAGAAACGAAGCGACAACCGCTTCAGATTCGTCTTTATTGAGCGATATCGCCTCTCAAGAAGGCGAAACGATGAGCAGAAATACCATCGCGAATTATCTTGAATCGCTAAGCCGCCTATTTCTCTTCAACAACCAACCTCCATTTTCACCAAACTTCCGTTCTCCTTTGCGAATTAAGCAAGCCGAAAAAAGGCATTTCTCTGATCCTGCAATGGCCTGCGCCTTATTAAATTTGACAACAGATAAAATGCTCATCGATTTAAATATGTTCGGATTCTTATTCGAATCTTTAGTGGAAAGAGATCTTGCCATATACGCGCAATCATTCGGCGGGAAGCTTTTTCATTATCAAGACTATAAAAATAACGAAATCGATGCGGTAATCGAATTGGAAGATGGCGATTGGTGCGCTTTCGAAATCAAATTAGGAGCTAAGAGAATAGACGAAGGAGCGGAAAATTTAACGAAGGTCTGCAAGGATATTGAGAAAAACGAAGGGAAGCCGCCCAAAATCAAATGCGTTATCGCCGGTCTATCGAACGCCGCGTATCTAAGGTCCGATGGAATATATGTTTGCCCGATAACCGCTTTAAAGGATTAAAGCCCACATTAAAAGCCGCCTGGCATTGCCCAAGCGGCTTTTTGAAAGCGCTAGATTATAAACCGAATTTCTTAATCGCGTTCCAACGATCTTTAGCGTAATTTTCGCACTTCGTTAGAAGCTCTTCGGCGTGCTCCGGATTGGTGATCGGAAGTTGTGAGAAACGGGTCTCGTGCATCAAGAAGTCACGGAATTTGCTGTAATCCGGCTCCTTCATGTCGATGGTAAGACCAGGCTTGCCTTCCTTAATCAAGCGCGGATCGTAACGGAAGGTTTGGAAATAGCCGCATTCGACCGCTTTCTTTTCTTCTTGGATGCTATTGACTAAGCCGCCTTTGATATGTTGCTCGGCGCAAGGGCAATAGCAAATGACCAAAGATGGGCCGTTATAACTTTCGGCTTCCTTAAGGGCTTGGATAGCCTTCATCGGATTGGCTCCCAAAGCGATTTGCGCGACATAAACATGTCCATAGCTCATCGCCATTAAAGCGAGGTTCTTCTTAGCCTCCTTCTTGCCGCTGGCGGTGAATTTATTAATCGAGCCAGTTTGCGAGGATTTCGAAGCTTGGCCGCCGGTGTTGCTATAAACTTCGGTATCAAGCACTAAGACGTTGACATCGGCTTCGTTGGCCAAGACATGGTCAAGTCCGCCATATCCGATATCATAGCTCCATCCGTCGCCACCGATGATCCAAACGGATTTCTCAATGAGATCTCTTTCATAAAGCTTAAGTTCTTTAACGCCTTCGTCTTTGGAAGCATCGACCAAGGCAATCAATTCCTTAATCAAAGCCCTTTCGGCTTGACGGTCTTTCTTCGCCAAAGCCTCAAGGTATTTGGCGGCCGTTTCCTTTAACGCTTCTTCAGCAGTTGCGCTGGCAGTAACGGTTTTAAGGATACGGATAATCTGCGACATCTTGTAATCGTTAGCGATCCGCATGCCAAAGCCATATTCGGCGTTGTCTTCGAATAAACTATTGGCCCAAGCCACGCCCTCGCCCTTCTCGTCTTTGACGAATGGGGTTAAGGGGGTGCTACCGCAATAGATGGAAGAGCATCCAGTCGCGTTGGCAATCAATAAATCGTGGCCAAAGAGTTGGCTTAGCAAACGATAATACGGAGCCTCGCCACAGCCGGCGCAAGCGCCAGACACTTCCATATAAGGACGGAGGAATCCCACTCCTTTAACGGTCGAGACCGGGAAGACTTCTTCTTTTTGCGCGCAGTTATGATAGAGATAATCAGCGGCAATTTGTTCGGCGAATTGGCTCTTGGCTTCCACCATCTTCAAAGCGAAGTGGTCATTGCCCATCCGCTTGGCCGTCTGGTTGGCCATACATTCGCTGACGCATAAGCCACATCCGACGCAATTCTTCGTCTGCACTTGAATGCGGTATTTGTAAGGCGCTTTGCTGCCGATAAGCGGTTTGACGCCCTCTTTGATAAGAGATGGGGCCTTAGCAAGCTCCTCTTCGCTAATAAGATATGGCCTAATTGTCGCATGAGGACACACGAAGGCGCATTGATTACATTCAATACAATATGTTGGATTCCAAAGAGGAACGCGGTCGGCGATGGCGCGTTGCTGACGGAAGGTGATATTCTCATTCATCGTACCATCAAGAAGTTCGTGCTTGGTAAATTCGCTCGTTGGAAGCTCATCGCCATCCAAACGATCGATGGCAGATACATATTCGTCGTAATACGTATCGCCCGTCTCGTTATCGAAGACTTTCTTGCAATCTAAGGAAATCCAGGCGGGATCGACGGGGATTTCGCGTAATCCCTTCGGTCCGGCATCGATGGCATCCCAGTTGTTCTGGACGATATCCATGCCTTTCTTGGCGTAGCTCTTCTCGGCGAATTTCTTCATCCATTTTTCCGCCTCTTCATAAGGCATGATTTTGGGGGAGAGTTTGAAGAAAGCCGCTTGCAGAGTGGTATTGGTGTGACGACCCATATGGCATTCTTCAGCCAATTTGTTGGCATCGATCACATAGAATTTGGCGTGCTTCTTCGCCAAAAGATGCTTCATGCGATTGGGCATGCTCTTAATGAGCGTCGCATCGTCCATGTCGGTATTAAGCAAGAAGGTTCCGCCATCCTTTAAGTTCGAGATCATATCGAATTTAAAGATATAGGTGTCGAGCGAGCAAGAGATGAAGTCGGCGTTCTTGACGTAATATTCGCTATGAATGGGTTCTTTGCCAAAACGGAGATGGCTTCTGGTAGTGCCGCCAGCCTTACGGGAATCGTATTGGAAATAGGCTTGGGCATATTGGTGGGTGGCGTCGCCGATGATTTTAACGGAACTCTTGTTGGCGCTTACGGTGCCATCGCTCCCTAAACCATAGAATAAGCAAGCGGTGTAATTTTGTTCCACCTTGAAAGCTTCGTCGACAGGAATAGAAAGGTGCGTGACATCGTCTTTGATGCCGACAGTAAAACCATTCCAATTATGTTCGGCGTTAAGGAAATCAAAGACGGATTTGACGTCTTTGGGTTGGGTGTCTTTGCTCGAAAGCCCATAACGGCCGCCAAGCAGAACCTCTAATTTCCTGTCACTGTTGGCGAAGGCGCTTACGACATCGAGATACAAAGGCTCTCCCGCGGCGCCATTTTCTTTTGTGCGGTCTAAGACGGCGATTTTCTTAACGCTCGCCGGGATAACAGATAGAAGGTGTTTGGGACTCCAAGGACGATAAAGATGAACTTTAACCAAACCAACATGCTCGCCGGTTTTATTGAGGGCATCCACCACTTCGGTAGCCGTCTCGGTGACACTGCCCATAGCGATGATGACGCGGTCGGCGTTCGAATCGCCATAATAAACGAACGGGGCATATGTCCGTCCCGTCAAGCGGCTAGCTTCCGCTAAATATTTCTCAGCGATCGGCAAAATGGCATTCCAATGCTCGTTTTGCGCTTCGCGGGCTTGGAAATAAATATCGTCATTCTCGGCGCCGCCACGGGTGACTGGGTGAGTGTGCGGATTCAAAGCGCGTTCGCGGAAAGCTTCGACTTTATCCATCGGAAGAAGTTTCTTCCATTCGTTGGCATCGACGAATTCGACGTTTTGTACCTCGTGAGATGTACGGAAACCATCAAAGAAATGCACGACTGGCGTCGAGGCGTCGATCGCTAATAAATGCGCTACCGGGGCCAAATCGGCGATTTCCTGAACGCTGCTACTGCAAAGCATCGTAGCGCCCGTTTGACGGATGGCATAAATATCGGCTTGATCGCCAAAGATCGACAAGGCGCGAGTCGCTAAGCTACGAGCGGAAACGTGCAAAACGGCCGGCAAGAGCTCGCCGCACCACTTGTAGATATTCGGAATCATCAAGAGCAAACCTTGAGAAGCGGTATAGGTCGTCGCTAACGCTCCGCCTTGCAAAGCGCCGTGCACGGCGCCCGAAGCGCCTGCTTCCGATTGCATCTCCACCACTTTCACGGGTGAACCATAGAAATTCTTTTCTCCCTTGGAAGCGAGAACGTCAACATATTCCGCCATCGGGGAACTTGGAGTAATGGGGTAGATGGCCGCCACCTCCGTGAAATAATAGCTCTCCATCGCCGCGGCGGTATTGCCGTCGACCGAATGGAACGTCTTCTTGATTTCTTCAGACATTAAAGTATCTCCTTGCATGCGATTAGTATAGTCTTGACGAGGTTATTTACAAAGCCTTTTCCAAAACAAGCCCCCTTAAGGGGGCTCAAGGAATTGTAAGTAAGTTTAGACTAACTCGTTTTCTTTTTGCTTAGAACGGGGATAAGTACGCCCAATGAGACCAAAGCGATAAAGGAAAGGCCGATGGCAAACAAAGTCGATGAATCGCCAATTAAAAGGCCATCACTTTGCCGTTTTAAGTTGGGGTTACTTCCGAAGCGGCCTAAGAAATCGCCGCCTGATGCATTGAGGGCTTCGTGATATTTAAGGCAAATGAAATCGTATAATTCTTGGCACGCGAGAATATCGGTATCAGTGTAATTATCGTTTTTTAAAATCACCTTGGCGGATGACGATAAAAGCGATGCTGCTTCGCCCATCTTCTTCCAAGAGGCAAGAAGAGCCTCGCTAGGAAGCAAGGAGCCTTGCTGCTCTAAGGTGCAATTGCTTTGTACTTCCTTTAAGAAAGAGATAGCGAACAAAGAGGCTTCCTCATCCGTGCCCGCATCGCCTTCTCGATATAAATAAACCTTTTGGGGCGATGAATCCCCTTTGAATTCCGTGTATGAGCTCGAATTAACGAAGGAAAGATAAACGTTTTCCGATGATTTTAAGATAGCGGCTCCCCCGCTATCGAAAGAGATGTTCCAATCGTTGCTTCCTTCTAAGGAAGAAACACTACCAGGCTTCTTAGTTAGGCCAACGCTATAATGGTCGCCACTTACATAGGATTTCAGATATCCCGCTTCCTCGTTCTCGAAAGTGTAATAATCACCATTCTTTTTGATTTCCCATAAAGAGGGGGTAATGTTTGTTTCTATGGTATCGGAAGCGGCGCCGCTAGAAGTTATTTGCGTCGCTTGCAAATACCAAGGGGTCTTTGCCGAATAAATTTCGTTTTGTAAGGCATATAGGGATTTGTTATCCGAGCCAAGTCCAGCGATCAAGACCTTGCTACCAGAAACGATTTCCGAAACGTCATCGACTTTAAAATATTGGTTAGATAAAGTTGGCGTTACATCGCTATTACTGCTACTAGACGACGAACTAGAATCGGATTGGCCATCACCCCAAATCTTGTCGGCCAAATAGGGATAGTCGATAAAGGGATTACGGGCGCCATATTGCTTGGCCGTCAGGTTATTGCGGTACATCTCGTCGGCATCGGGCTTATATTGCATGTTCCATTCAAGAAGCAAAGATTTAACGCCCATCGTATTTTTGCCAGCGCTATCGTTGGGGTTCTCGCTGAGGCTCAATTTGTCTTTATATTGCATGGCGGCATAAAGGATGCAACGGGCCGCCGCCCCCCTAAATTGGGTGTCGTATTGTCCAGGGTCCCAGGTCTTGCTTCCCGATAGGCCAAAGAAATTATTGCCGCGCGATGAATTGATCGATACGGATGTTGGCATGATGACAAAAGGATTGGAACCAGGGCCGCTTTCACCAACGCCGCGGCTATTAGGCCAAACATGCTCGCGGTTCCATGTTGCTGCGCCATCCCAAGCCGTAGGCAATACGGCACGATTATAAAAACCCACCATTCCCGCTTGCCCATTGGCGAATTTGCATACCAATGGCAAGGTTGTCTTCAATTTTTCATAACTTCCTGATGAATAATTGCTATTAGTAAGCGACGAAAGGTTGGACATCAAAGAAGCGCCCGTGACGGTGATATCGCACCCGCTATAATAGTCGCCTTGATAATCGGTATATGTCCAAGGATTGCTGGTCGTGGCTTCGTGAAAACGGCTATCGACTTTGGAGGTGGTAGCCGCTTTAACGGCCGTGACGTCCTTAGTTAGCGAAATAAAAGAAGGCGCGAATATGGCGCCAATTAAGGCAAAAACGGCAAGGGAAACCATGAATTTTGCCTTCATATATTTTCTTTTAATCATAATTCTATGGGGATTTGTTTGAATAATAATTATTTCGAGCGAGACCTGCCAGGATTTTCGCCTTTATTCATTTTAGCGCGTTTCTTTATTTCTTTCTTTATCAAAACGTCTAAAACGCATAAATCGTGGTCATTTAGCGATGCGCATGGCGATAATAAGCCACCCGGCCCCGCCAATTTGCGGTAAATAAAATCGGCATAATCCTTATATTCGGCCAATTCTTTTTTCTTAGCGGTGATACGAATCGGCTTAGGGTTGGCAGCCTTTTTTGTTTTTTCTTCAGCCAAATAATCCTCGATTGCGGACAATAACGTCTGCATATTAACCGTCGGATCCATTAAGATTAGTGGCGAAAAGATTAAAAGGTCATCCGCCAAGACGTCACTATAAACGCCAATGCCTTTAGCGAGCATATCCAAAGAAACGAATTTCTTATTGGAATGCTTCTTTAAAAAGACCTTGGCTCTGGTTAAGCGATAGACGCTCGGTTTCTTTTCCATATCTCTATTCTAAGGCC
>CAVFNI010000030.1:0-11181 GCA_963624045.1 Bacteroidaceae bacterium | reverse complement strand
AGTCTGACCGATTCCCGTTCGCGCCGGAAAAGCTGCGTTTAGTTTGTCAGTTCACGAAGTAATTTCCGTTTATTTAAACCGACGCCGTTTTGCCAATGTTATTTCCTTTTCCCATTGGTCGCCACGGTGCGGGCAAGACATCTTCCTTCCACATTTGTTGACGGACTCCGTCTCTAGCCGCAGGACTTTTCCGAGCCGTCCGAATTACGATGTGTATTTTGTTTGTTTAATTGATCTTCATTTGTCACATTTTATTGTTTTTCTCCTACGTCACACCAAAAAGTCCTTATCAAGTCTATAATGACGGCATGGCTTACAAATTAAACAACATCGATTTCACTAGCACCACTAACGGAACACTAATAGGCATCCATCAAAACGGCATTGATTGCTACTATCCTTGGATACCGCCATTAACGCCGTCTAACGTCAAATACGTCCTCATGGATCTTGACGGCACCAGCGTCAAGAGCGAGCCGTTTTGGATTTATATCATCGAGAAAACCACCGCCACCCTTTTAAAAAAACCTTCCTTTAAGCTCCAAACGGAGGACGCTCCATACGTCCAAGGCTTCACCACCATCGAACATCTCTCCTATTGTCAAAAGAAATACGGCTTCAAACAAGACTTAGCAGAAGCTTCCGCTTTGTATCACGTGATTGCTAAAGAGGAGTTGGAAAAGGCCGAGCAGGGCCTAGGCAAAAGCGATGCCTTCGTGCCCCGAGAAGGGCTTAAGGATTTCTTGCTCTATCTAAAGGATAAGGGCATTAAAATCGGCCTTGTTACCTCTGGTCTCGATTATAAAGCTATCCCAGAAATTGTAGCGACCTTTAAAACGCTTAATTTGGGAGATCCACTCTCTTTTTATGATGCCATCATCACGGGTGGCAGAAGAAAAGGTCTTGATGAATATGGCACGATGGGCGAATTATGCGCCAAACCGCACCCTTGGCTATATAAGGAAATCGCCGCCGGCCTTGGCGTTAGCGACGTTCATGAAGCCATCGTGATAGAAGACAGTTCAGCAGGCGTCATCGCCGGCAAGCTGGCAGGCTTCCCCGTCATCGGCTTTAATGATGGTAACATCATTGAAGCGGGCTTAGCTAACGATTGCTATAAGATGGTATCAACCTTCGAAGACATCAAGAAATTGCTTTAATTATGCGACGATAAAATCATCTCCTCGGCATATTCGAGTTGTTTTTTGGTGACGTTGCCACCGGAAATCAAATAAGCGACTTGATGGATCTTCTCTTGAAGCGATAATTCCTTGATCGAGGCAAAAGTCCGCTTGCCCCTCTCTTCCTTGGAAATAAGGAAATGATGATCGCTAAAAGAGGCGACCTGGGGCATATGAGTGATGGCGATCACTTGACAGAAACGAGAAATGTCGTGGATTTTCTTAGCCACCGCTAGAGCGGTCTCGCCGCTGATGCCAGCATCAATCTCATCAAAGACGATCGTTTGAATGCCCTTGGCTTTAACGTACAGTTCTTTGAAGGCAAACATCACGCGGTTAGCTTCCCCTCCCGAGACCGTCTTAGCTAAGCTCTTTAAGCCTTCTCCTGCGTTAGTCTCAATCAGAAAATCGATTTGATCGACCCCATCTTCAAAGAGATAAGAATCTTCATTTGAGGGGCGTTTTGCAAAGGAAATGAGAAATTTCGATTTCAAACGCAAAGCGGAAAGGCTTCCTTCTATATCTTTTTCTATGCGTTTGGCGGCCTTTTGTCTGAGTAAGGAAAGTTCATCTCCTTTTTGGAATGCAACTTCCTTTTTCTCTTCGCTTATCTTCCTAGCTCTCGCTATTTCGTTAACGAGGTCCCCCTCATTATCGAGAAGCGAAGAAAGCTCATCGCGGTAAGCGATCAATTCGTTGACACTTCTTTTGTATTTACGGCGCAAAGCGGCTAAATCGTTATCCCTATTCTCTAATTCGTCTAATCTATTGGGGTCATAATCGATATCGGCAAAACTCTTCCTTAGGCTCTGCAATAAATCGGCAATTTCATAATATCTGTCGTCGATAATTTGCTTCGCCCCTTCATACTGGCTTTGATAGGAAGATAATTTGCCCAAAGACTGATTGAGGTTATAAAAATCATCCAAGAAATCGCCATCGGCAATGCGCTGGATATCCTGCTCCAACGAATAAATCTTATCGTGATTCTTTAGAAGGGAGATTTCCTCGGCGATCCTCTCTTCCTCCCCTGCTTCTAGATGCATCGCTTTAAGCTCTTGAAGCTGATATTCATAAAAATCGCGGTCTTTTTCGATTTGCTCTTGCCTTTTTAAAAGGGTGATGAGCGATTCTTTGCTTTCCTCATATTCCTTTAAAGCCGTTTGATAGCCTTGCTTATACGGGGCGATAAGAGACGAGGAGAAGGCGTCAAGTATCCCCAAATAATTCTCAGGGCTAAGGATTTTGGCGAAATCGAATTGATTATGGATATTAACCAATTGTGAGGTGATGGCGGCTAAATCGGATAAGGAGACTAACACGCCATTGACGCGAGCGCTGCTTTTCGAAGGGGAGATCGTCCGCTCCACTTCTATTTCCATAGAAAAAGGAATGGATAATTTTAAGAAAAGGGGCTCTAGCGCCTTCCCCTCCGCCAAGAAAGTGCCTTTGATGACCGCTTTATCGGCGCCTTGGCGAATCAATTCGCTAGAGGCTCTTTCGCCCGATAGCAAAGACAAAGAATCGATCAAAAGGCTTTTGCCCGCCCCCGTTTCGCCCGTTAGAACGGTCAAGCCGTCATCAAAAGAGCATTCGATGTTTTCGATGATGGCCAAATTCTTAATCGCTAATCGCTTTAACATCGAAATATATTCTAATCCAAAGAAAGAAAATGGTCTCTAATAACGATCGGCCATCGAAGCGAAGCGCTTTTCGTCTTCCTCGCTGATGGTATAAACCTTATCGGTGCCAAAGATCTTGGCGATGTTGCTGCAATGGGAAGCCACACGCTCATAGGAATTGACGATGTCGACATAAATAAGTTCCACAAAGTGGGTGCTGATGTTGCCATTCGCACTTGTTTCCTCTTCGAAATGCTTATTGACGGTTCGATCGAGCTCTTCTAGGAAAGTGCGGCGTTTTTGAATGACCGCAATCCCTTTTGCTTTATCCGCTTTGTCATAAACCTCAATCGTCTCTTCGATAAATGAGATGACCTCATCAGTCATTTTGACGAAGAGAGCCTTCTCTTCTTCCGTCAAAGCGTCCTTCTTTTCTTTGATATCCGTATAGAAATTGATGATATTCTCGCCATAGTCGCCAATGCGCTCAATGTCTTTGCTCGCCTTAAGGACGCTTAATAATAACGCCACATCAGCTTCGTTGAGATTGCCTTTGTCGCAAGAAGAGAGGTAATCGTTGAGCTGACGGTCGATCATATCGATATTCGATTCGATGTTATGAATGAATTCGGCGTCTTCGTCTTTGAAGGAAAGAAGATATTCCTTAATCGTTTCGAACATGAGTTTGTCATACGAGAACATCGTCAAAGTTCTCTTTTTGGCTAAGGAGAGGCCTTCAGAGGGAAAGGCCTTCATAAGACCAAAATCAAGCGGTTCGATCGGTTCGAGAGATTTCTTGTGACTAGAGGAAGGGATGATTTTGTTGATTAGCTTCGTTACAGGCTTTAAAAGCGCAAAGAAAATGGCGCCAGTCGTCAAATTGAAGACGAGGTGGCAAATGGCGATTTGAAACATTGGCGAGACATACCAATGATCGAGAGTGCCATCCTCTTTAAAGGCGCCCCAGTTACTCGGGGTCGCTAACCAATCATGCAACAAATAGATGATGCCCATGAAGAGGAAGGCTCCGACCGTATTAAACAAGATATGAAAGATAGCGACCTTTTTGCTTTCTTTGCTTCCGCCGATGGAAGCGAAGAGGGCCGTCGAAGTCGTGCCGATGTTAGCGCCGAAAATGACGGGCAAAATGCCAAAAAGGGAAATCGAGGTGCCGGCGCTTACGGCATATAAGCCTTGCACGACGCCGATGACGGCGCTTGATGACTGGAGGCAAATGGTCGCTATGGTGCCAATCAATAGCCCTAGCCAAGGCGATTCGTTCAATAATTGGAAGAAAGAAGTAAACCATGGCTCCTCGGCGATGGCGGAGAGATTAAGGTCCATGATCCATAATCCCAAGAAGAGTGCGCCAAAGGCGAAGCATAATTCGCCGATGTCGCTCCATTTCTTCTTAGTGGCGAAAAGCAAAATCGCCGAACCCACAAATAAGATGAGGGGGAAATATTCGGTAAACGGT
The DNA here is from genome assembly GCA_963624045.1 of Bacteroidaceae bacterium. GTDB lineage: Bacteria > Bacillota_I > Bacilli_A > RFN20 > CAG-826 > UBA4951. The sequence goes on along the minus strand of CAVFNI010000030.1, from coordinate 6,901 downwards.
ATCGACACGATAAAAGCGGTTATCGTCGTGCCCACATTGGCGCCGATGATGATGGCGCTGGCTTGTTCGAAACTCATAACGCCCGCTCTGACTAAGCCAATCGTCAGGGCGCTAGTGCCGCTAGAGGACTGGATGATGGCTGTGAATCCCGTGCCGACAAGTAGTCCCATAAACGGGTTGTTGCTTAATTTGTTGATAACGCCCGATAAGCGGGTGGAAGCCATTCTCTTCAAAACGGTCGATAAAGAAGAAATACCATAAAGGAAGAGGCCTAAGCCCCCTAAGGTCATCGTCCAAAATGCGACTTGATACCAGGTAAAACCCATCGTTCGCCCTTCATTATCGCAAGAATGGCGAATGAGCGATAACATTTTCTTCCTGAAAGCGGTTAACTAACGCTAGTAACGGGGGTATTTAGCCTTCTTACTCCCCTTATGCATAAGACATCAAGGGTGAAAAAGTTACAAATATAATCTTACTAGTCGATGGCGCTAGGCAAGTTGGCAAGACCTTTTTGATCGAAGATTAATGCAAAAAGAATTTTGCTAATTACATCTATCAATTTGGCTCTCGATATAGACGCCGGGCCCGTTTTTAGAAACGTCAAGACGTTTAATCGGCGATAGGTTTTTAACAAGCTTTTCTTGTTGAATTTTCAATTCGAAGGCAATTAAAAAGAGCTGCATCGAAACCTAATCGAACGTTAGGTTTTTCAACAGCTCCGATTAATCGTCCCCATCAAATCAACTTTTGCTCGAATAATCTAAGCCATCGAACAAAAGCCATAAACGGTGGTTCATGACGCCATTAGAACAATTCGTCTAGATTATCGAAATAAGTATCGAGGGCTCTATCGCCAAAATTCTCGAAATCGTCTTCTATCTTCGAATGTTCTAATTGATCGTAATTGACGTTCTCTTCTTTTTCATCGAATGTCTTTTTCATCTCGTTTACCTCCTATCTGACTACCCCTTTTAAGGGGTCAGTTATGATAACTGCAAAAAACGAAAGGTCAAGAACATTACGCCATTGAAAGCGGTTTCATCATTCCTAAAAAAGGTCATGCCAACCCTTATGAACATGATCATCTAAACAATAGCCAAGCTATTTTTTATAGACCCAGTCCATCCAGGGGAAATTGGGCCAATTGCCTTCATAAAGGCGGGCCAATTCCTCGTAAACGAGTAGCGCCTTCCCCGTCACCGGCTCCATTGGGAAGACATCGTAATATTCGCCGGCGTAATACAAAGAGAAATAGGTGACGTCTAATGGCATACCGAAAGTCGGAGCTTCCTTGAAGGAAAGGTCGAATTTAAACGGCTGCCCCCCTTTGGCTCCATCGAAATGAAATCCTTTAGCGTCGAGACGAACGCGGCCCGCGCCCACAATCTCGCTCGTCTTTTGGTTTTTGACGTAATGATATTTAGGAAGCATGCCGATAGTGGCGTCAAATTCCATAACATAATCGGGATTTGCGGAGATTTCTTGAAATACGACCGCTCTTTCTTCGTCTAGCCACCTAGAAGGCGAGGCGGGAACCTTGTCCCCTTCATGTAACGGATGCAAGGCGTATGTATCGTCCATTCGCGCGCCATTATGGCATTCTCGACAATAAATGGCGTCCTTTTCAACCGACATCGCAAATTCCTTGCCGCATTTCGGACAGCGATAAAGCAAGTCGTTTAAGTGGTAGCAAGCGCGGTCATGCATCTCATAATGGATCTTCTCTTTAGCGTTCCATTCATAATCGTCTTGCCAAAGGGCTTCATCGATTTTCTTATCGAGTTCGGATGCCGAATATTTTTCCAAATCATCCTTATTAAATAATTTGCTTAAGCGAGCGTTGATGCGGCCTTTCCTTTCATCGAGACACACTTTGGTATTAGTCAAAAAAGCCCCTTCAGTCTTTAGCATATAAACGGGGATGCCATAATGCTTGAACAATTTCCCCGTCGAAGGAACGATCGGTTGATTGTGGCCGCTGATGCTCGACATCCCTTCGGGCGAGAAACAAATAACGCCATCAGCCTTGATGATCGAATCAATGCCTCGCATGGCTGGCATATCCAAGGTGAAATTCTTTTTCGGAATGGCGTTAGCGACCTTCAAGATACCATGGAGGTGCGAACGGAAGAATTCGTTATATCCCACCACGAAATTGAGGCGTCTAGGATAAGCAGCGCGTACATTCCAAACGTAATCGATGCGGGATTGGTGGTTGAAAATCAAAAAACAGGGACCTTTTTCTTTGTTAATATCATCAACGATTTCGTAATGGACATTGTATTTCGGCTCCAAAATTTTGCCGATGACGACCTTGGAAAGGACGGAATAAATAAGGCGATTGGGAATATGATATTTCCTAAGGGCCAACTTCTCTTGCAGTGTTTTTTTGTGTTTCATAGTTTTTGTTTATGGAAAATAGAGTAGCATTAAATGGTCGCTATGCCTAATAATCGCTTTCCAGGGCGACATAAACATTCATTAATATACCACAAAACGCCATGAAAGTTCTAAGAAAACAGCCTAATTCCAAAGATTGCCTCGTCTGTGGAATCTCTAACCCCTACGGCCTTAAAGCGGCCTTCTACGAAATGGAAGATGCCTCCGTTATTGCCGTTTTCTCCTTCTCTTCTCGCCACCAATCCTATCCTGAACGCACCCATGGCGGAATGATTTCGGCCATCATCGACGAAACGATTGGGCGAGCCATCTGGGGAAGCGAACCTAAAACTTACGGTTGTACCTTGCGTTTGACCGTCTCCTTCCATCAAGCCGTCCCTTACGACGAAAAACTTTATTGCGTCGGCGTCATCGACAAAAAGGATTCCATTTCCTTTCGTGGGCATGCCGAAATAAAAAATAGCAAAGGCCAAATGCTCGCCCGAGGCGAAGCCATCTATATGCGCCTATCGCTTAACCAAATAGCGCCAAAAACGACTAAAGAAGGACACATCCATCCCGAGGATTTCGATATCTATCTCCCCGACGAGGTGAAGGAAATAAATATAAACGGAGGTCAAGAAAATGAATGACAAAGAAGTGGAAACATACCTGAACAAAGAGACAATAAGGCAAAACAACGGCATCGAATTAATCGCCTCCGAAAATTACCCTTCGAAAGACGTCCGTGAAGCGCAAGGATCAATCTTCACAGCCAAATACGCCGAAGGTTACCCAGAGCATCGATATTACGGCGGTTGCCAAAACGTCGATGCCGTGGAAGAACTAGCCATCGAAAGAGCCAAGAAGCTTTTTGGAGCACAATACGCGAACGTCCAACCTCATAGCGGTTCCCAAGCCAATTTCGCCGCTTATCACGCCTTCTTGAAACCGGGAAGCAAAATCCTAAGTCTCGTTCTTAATGACGGCGGCCATCTAAGCCATGGTTCTCCCGTCTCCTTCTCGAGCGAACTATATGACTTCTCCTTCTATCCTCTAGGCGAAGACGGCCATTTGGATTTGGAAGAAATCAAAAAATCCCTTATCAAACACGATCCAAATATGCTTTTGGCCGGTTATAGCGCCTATCCATATGCGATTGATTTCAAAGCCATCAGAAAAATAATTGATTCATATAACCACGAATATAATAAGAACGTCTATTTCATCGTCGATATGGCCCATATCGCCGGCATCGTCGCCGCTGGCCTTTGCCAAAACCCCTGCCTATATGCCGATGTGGTGACTAGCACCACCCATAAAACCTTACGAGGGCCGCGCGGCGGTTTAATCCTTTCTAATAACGAGGCCTTCTATAAGAAACTGAATAGTGCCGTCTTCCCCTACACCCAAGGCGGACCTTTGGAGCACGTTATCGCCGCCAAGGCGGTTTGCTTCGCCGAAGCGCTCAAACCCGAATTTAAAACATATATGCAGCAAGTGCTTGAAAACACCAAGGCGTGCCGCGACGAATTGGCGCGTCTAGGCACGTTTGCTAGCGACACCGAAAATCACCTCTTCTTGCTTAATACCTTAGATAGCTATGGCATAAGCGGCAAAATCGCTCAAGCCAAATTAGAATTCGTCGGCATCACTACCAATAAAAACATGCTTCACGCCGACAAAATGAAACCCTTCGAAACGTCGGGTTTACGAATCGGTTTTGCCGCTGCCACCACTAGAGGTTGCAATAAGAAAGACGCCATTGAGATCGCTCGTCTTATTGACCTCGTCCTTAAAACTGATGAAAGTCAGCTTAAAAATTACCGAAAGAACGTTCACGATATCGTCAAAAACTGGAAGGACGTAATGTCTCTTTCCTTCTAGCCACATTCAATTAAAAATCGAGAAAACAATGCAAAAAGGCATTATTTTTATTTGTTTAATATTTTTTGTGACTCTTCATCGCTTGCACTAATTAAGAGAAGCAGCCACTCTAGAGCAAGAACTCTCGTTTGAGTCTCAGGCATCCCAAATTTTCTAGCGCCCATGCACAATTATTACGAACATGCCGACGATTGTAGACATTTCATGCCGACGATTGTAGATATTTCATGCCGACGATTATGGATTTCGACGCGAAAAAACCTCGTTGGCGGGCGCCCGTCATAAACGTGTTCATTCTCGCCATCTTCTCCTTAAACGCACTATATTTAAAGAAAGTCTAACTTTATTCGTGAATACCAAGGATATTTAAGATTCTTTTGAATGCATCTTGCCCGTCAAGGCAAGCATCTATTAGCCAGCCCTTTTCTTGTTTCCAGTTTGCAAGACCGCGATAATAAAAAGCCTTTTTGGAGTCTTCTATAATGAAAGGAATGACATTAAATCTAAGACATTCTTTTAAGGAGATCAATCTACCTACCCTCCCGTTTCCGTCTTGAAATGGATGGATATATTCAAAGTCGGCATGAAGTTCGATGATATCATCAATTGCCACGTTGTTTTTAGAATTGAAATTCGTCACGAGTTTGTTCATGGCTTCCGAAACTTCGCTTGGTCTATAAGCTTCCCTTCCCCCAACAATGTTGGGGCGCTTCTTATAATCCCCCACGGTAAACCATTCGATAAAAGAATCTTTAGTTCCCTGTTTCAACAATAAATGCAGGTGTTTGATAATGTCTTCGTTCAAAGGCTCTAGCGCCTTATCTATCACATAATCGATTGCGCGAAAGTGATTGCTCGTTTCAATAATATCGTCGACAGGGATTCCATCACCGGCGTCGATCGTTCTTGTTTCGAAGATTAGTCTCGTTTGATCTTCGGTAAGTTTAGAGCCTTCGATGTGATTGGAATTATAGGTCATTCTGACTTGTAATTCATGATAGAGCCCGCCGGAAATCTTAGCTTCTTTCTCATCACGAAGAATTTGCAAAATGTGATTATCGCAAATCATCTTGAATAAATCGTTAGGGGTGCAATGCAAAAAATCAGCTATTTTGATAAGAACGTTATTCGCGATTTTCTCGCCCTTTGAAATTTTGGCTATCGTTCTAGATGATATCCCAAGTTCTCTAGTCAAATCAGACTTGGTTAAACCAATTCCTTTGAGTTTATTTAGTAATGGCTTATAAGAATACACGTCTATCCCCCAATTTCTTTACTTAAGATATAGAAAAAACAATAAAAAGTAAAGACACAAAAAGAAAAAGTAAAGATTCCATGTTTTATTGCTTAGCATCTTCATTATGGCGCAAGTCGAAAAGAAATCGCGGCTGACATCCAAAATGAACTTTGCAACGGTTCTTTTTTTACGATAAGACACCGCTTTAGAAAGAGAGGCCATGGACATTGAAGCATCGAGCGTAACGCCGAACCCCTTTCCAACCAAAATCACATTGTCCGTATTGGCTTCACTAATCAAACGAAAAGGATACGACGTGTTCGCTTTTGCGATGACAACAACCGAATGCGGCATTAAGATTTTGAATTATTTGCCTTCTCCAACATCAATGAAAGTGTTTGATTACAAATCGCAAAGACCTATTCTTCCATCGCCTTCATGAAAAGCAATGATTCTTTAAATCTTGGCAACCTAAAAACAATGGCTTTGGCATCGTCTTCGATGAGCCCTTTTTGCTTTAGAACCTTCTTGTAATTGGATAGCTGCGATTTTGAAATGCCCATTTTATTAATGATATGCTCGTTCGCATTGTCTTCTAAGGACGCGAAAAGGATCTCCTTTTCTTTCGGCGTTAGCTCATTATAGATAATGGAATACGCCCTTTCATAAATGGTTTCATCGAACTTTCTTATATTGTCGGCCGATAAATTATAGTGACCGCTAGCAAACAGGATATCCCCTAGCAATTGATATGCATAAGCGCACCCTTTAGTGAATTTAGCTAATCGGTGGCCTTCTTCCTCTTTTAAACCGAATATCTTGATATAAGAATTGGAAATGACCATGAGATTTAATTCCTTTAGGAAAATCTTTGGAGCGCGGCAAAGGAAGGTTAGGCTCTTTTCCTTCACGAAAGAAGAAACGTTTTGATATAGTCCAGTCATAATCAAATAAACGTCATATCCTTCTCTTAAGAGAGACTGAAATTCATGAGCAAATATCTTGGTGTGCGGATTAGATGATATTTCATCTATCGTCATCAACACCTTAATGGATTTTTTCTTGAGGTATTCAAATTCTTTTCTCAATAACGAAGAAACGTTGTTGATCGGAATATCCCCGCTCAAGGAAAAACCAAGGCCTTTGAAAGAAAAATTGAATTCCGCTTTAAGAAAGAGCTTCCTAAGTTTCCCTTCATCAATGATTTTGCTGGCAAGTTGCTCAAACAAGCCATATTCAGGATTCAAATCGATAACGAGCCATCTTTCCTGATTTTTATAAAAATCGCTGACGGTAGTCATGGCGACCGTTTTCCCACATCCTCTGACGCCAGAGATGATAAAAACCTCGTTGTTGCTTGTCCAAAAAGAAAACGAATTATATATTTCTTCTAAT
>CAVFNI010000029.1:0-11220 GCA_963624045.1 Bacteroidaceae bacterium | reverse complement strand
ATGCCTTTTCGTTACTTTGCTCCCTGATATTTTCATGTTCCTTTGAGCGATACGGGCAGTGAACTGAAATGTGTTGTGGGAAACCCTATTCCGCGCTGTATCCGTATCCGTGCCGTTAATGAGCCGCCGGCTCATCGGCCTTGGCCCCATGGGGAGCGCGCGGCGGAAATGGCATAAGAAAAGCAAAGCGGCGCCCTATCCGTCGACGATTAATCATCATTCACTTCGTGGCTAGTTTATTCCTTGTTGGCGTCAAAAGGCTTTCAAATATATTCGATCGGCAACGAATATAGATTATCTCTAAGCTTCAACTTGTATTTCCCCAAGCAAATAATAGCGCCGTTACCCCGTTTTTTGTCGATGTCTTTCTCGAGCAAGGCGAAAGCGTTCCCATCGCTTGCCTTCGGATTGGATTTCTTTTTTATTTCGATTGGATAGAGAACGCCGTTCTCTTCGATGATCAAATCGATCTCGTTTACCTCGTATTCGATACGTTCCTTTCCCTCCTCGTCTATCTTCCTTTTTCTTTCTTTGTCTTTGCCCCTATAAAAATAAATGTATTTCGAATAATCCTTCCCGGAATTGATGAAAGACTTGATTATTTCGTTTACGACGAACGTTTCGAATATGTGCCCGGCGAAGGCGCCCTTCTTTAACGTGTCGGGAGTTAACCAAGACGTGAGAAAGGACGCTAAACCAGTGTCCCTAAAAAATAACTTGGGAGCTTTTATCGCTCTGTTTAGATGCGAATTGCAATATGGCTTAAGCAAATAGATTATGCCCGTTTTTTGCAAAATCCCGATCCAAAGCTTAATCGTATCCGCGCTTACGCCGACGTCATTGGCGATGTTTGTGTAATCGAGTATCTGCCCGGTCCTAGCGGCAGCGGAGATCAAAAACTTATAAAAGGTTTGGTAATCCCGTACCTTTGTTATCTTGTAAACATCCCTTTCGATGTATGTCCTGACGTAATCTTGATAAAATTCTTCCCAATCCTTTTCTGGGTGTTCATAAAGCTCAGGGTAAGAGCCTCGATGGATCAAAGCCCAAATATCATTTATCTCCTTTAGTTCCTTTTCTCTTTCTAGAAGGTATTTTTCGTCGGGCAAAAACCTTGTGTTAAAAGAGACGCCGTATATTTCCCTCAAGGAAAGCCCCTCCATCAACGACCATTTTTGGGAGCCGGAAAAAACATAATCGCCGAATCCGTCGACGTTATCCAAGACGTCTTTATGGAATTTAATATCTGCGGGCATTCTTGAACCTCATCGATAAATAGCGGTCGGGAAAAACTTTCGATAAACCCTTGCGGATCATCCGATGCGGCGGAAAGCAAGTTCGGATTCTTAAGGTTAATGCGCCTAACTGTTAGAAATATTTCTTTGGACATCCTCGTTTTGCCGACTTGCCTCGCACCCGTGACCGCGACGGTCTTATAAGAGTTGTATTTTCTTATGAACGTCGCTTCGATTGCCCTTTTGATATACGCCATACAACACCTCCTTATGACTATTTCCGAATACAATTCGATTTCAGTCAAGAAAGTAGGATAAATCAACTGTTGGCGCTAGAAAAACGGTTTGGCAATGCGCCAATTCGATCTAAAAGAAGCGGTTTGCTAATTTAAATGCGCTCGCTTTGGACTCTCTCTAAATGTCACGAAAACCCATTAGATGGCGCATATAGACATTGGCGCCGCTGCTATGGGTATTAAAAACTCCACCATTTGACCAGCCTCCTTTGTATGAGGCCGATTATCCATGAATTGCCCGAATTGGTGAAAGTTATTTTGCCCTTATCAATCTACACCAACAACAGGACAAAGGCCTTCAGCTCCGAGATCAAAAGGGCCGCCAAAAAGCACGTCCAATGGGTCAAGGAGGAAGCCGAGGAGCGCTTCCTCGCCAACCTGGCCAATTACTACAACCTGCGGAAATGGAGGAGGAGGGTCAAATGCTGGGCCCTCCTTGATAACCCGATGGACGGGCGCTAATGTCTATATGCGCCTGCCGAGGGTTTCCACAACATTTAGAGAACTGTCGATGGCCTTCCCGAAGACGTCCGAAAAGCATACGACAATTCGCACGATCGATTTCCCAGCGGCAAATAATCGGCATCGCTTGTATATGCCGAGGTTCTCTGCGACCCGCTTTGTGATGATGGCGAACCGAAATGTTATAGCACCTCATTCATGCCGCATCCGAATTCCATCTAATTGTTTAAGAACGCCTCCTAAATAATCGATGACATGGTGTCTTTTGATGATGTCATGATATTTTTGATTTTGATAAGTCCTTAAACAACTATAGCAAGATGAATCTTCGGCGCAGTTGCAGCATGATTTCGCAATCCTATAGGCAGTATACAAAAGGCTATTTATCGCATCTTCAGTGTTTAATCTTTTTACGTGGCCCGCTCCCCCAGGAGTTCTGTCATATAAGATATAACTATAATTATGACCAAATCCATCATTACAGTATTGAAGGCATCCTGCGATTTCAGTGTTTTCAATATTCAAGATTCTACAAGCGCTTAAAATCAATGCTTGTAATATGGAATATGCTTCTTCATGCGCTTTATCGATACTTAAAAGAGGCTTTTTTATTTTGATTTTTATGACATCGGTTTTGAATTTATAGCCCAAAGAATATCTTTCGAGTTTGGTTTCCTTTTTGCACCAATACCCTCTTGAATCCTTATGTCCTTTTTTATCGGTTAATGTTTTTGCGAATGGTCCAACGCCTGACGGCTTCTCGACCGCGTAACCACAATGAGGACATACAAAGAAATCAGTTGTGTTAAGCATCGCCATCTCGCCATCATTTCCAATGTAAGAAACGATGATATCGGTATCATTAACCTTATATTTAGATTCCAATACGGAATCCCTATAGCTAAAGAACGTCGCTTCGGTTCTGTAAGTCTTTTCTGGCTTTATCAATGTGGGCTTATCAACTTTTTCAGATGCGACAAACCCAAATTCGGGAATTAAGAACGTTTTAATCCTTTTCGGATCCAAAGCTTCCCCACATTGCTTACATTTACAGAGCGGATGTTCTTCGTCTTTCCCCAAAGCTACATTTGGCGAAACATTCAAAGTCTTGCACTTATCACATTCAATATAGTCATATTTACGCCAATCAAAACCCGGATTCTTCTTTATGTACTGAGATGTAACGAGTCTATTATTGGCCACAATTTGACATCCGGGCGCATATTCGGAAATGGCCATAGACAGGTCTCTTGTAAGTTCAAGACCAGATAAATCGTTATCCTTAGTATTTGTGTTAATTTCCAAATCAACCGTATCTACTGGAAATCCATATCTAGGCAAGATATTGCTTCTTGATAAGAAACTGATGATCCGTTCTTCTTCATAGGTTTTAAGACGATTCTTTAGGCTATATTGCTGAGGATTGCCTTCCTTTTTGGCGGTCTCGTATGCGTCTCTTAAGACTTTTATTTCGCTTAAATAACGGTTTCTTACATCAAAAAGGCTTGGATAATCCTCTTCATGCGATGTAAATAACCACTTAACCCATCCAAACGTATTAAGCCCAAATTTATCATACAAAGAGCTAGGAATGGAATCATAAAGGTATCGCCTCAATTGCTCCTTCTCTTTCGAATTGCCCCTTAAGAAATTCTCGAATTCTATATATCCGCATAATCCCGTTTCTTCATCTTTCTCCATCATTTTCTTTGCGTTATAAAAGAATTCTGGGTGCAATCTGAAGAAAAAGGACAAGGCTGAAGAATATAAGTGCCTTATGCATATTTTTTCGTTATCGATTTTAAAATGAGGCGGCTCGATAACCCCTTTTATCATTTCCGTCGGTCTATCAAAATAATTAAAATCGTGGTTCGACTTATTGCAGAAAGTTAAGGCGAAAGCGGCTGATTTCGCACTGCGTCCCGCGCGTCCCGCCCTCTGGGCGTAGTTCGAAGCGGAAGGTGGCATATTCCTCATAAACACCGTTTCTAGTTCGCCTACATCCACCCCCATTTCAAATGTCGTGGAACAACTCAAAACATCTATTTTTTGATCTTTGAATAGATTTTGATAGTTATACGCTTCTTCCCTGTTTAGTTGGGCTGTATGCTCAACAACCCGAAGAGGTTCGATTTCTAAATCGTGATATAGATTGTAGTAATGATTATCTTTTTCAAGAACATCAATATCTACTTCTTCAAGCTCTCCGTCACAATGGTATGTAGGACAAACGCCCTTGACATTGAAGAAGGTTAGTTTGTTACATTTTTTACACCTATATACTTTTTGATTTTTGGTTAATACAAAATTAGAAAGATTAACTTTGTAATGACCTTCTTTATCCTTAAACATTATCTGGGGTTTTGATTCTTTGTTTGGCGCAAAGAAGGCATCCCAAATTTGCCCTAATACCTTAATAACATCTCCCCTGGTTATGTTTTTATCGACTTGAGTTAACACTTTAGTCAGATAATCTAATCTCTTATTGGAAAAAGAATCGCTCTTTGGGATAAAAGATTTGACATAATCAGAGCCGCCGTCTTTCAAATAGCTTAGCTCGATGCCGTTATGCGTGAAGAATTCTTTATCCGCAACAGTCATGCTTTTTGGATAATACATCGCGGGGTCCGTAAGCATAGACATGACAAATGCCATGCAGATGTTTTTGACTTCTTCAACATTCAAAGCGTATTTCTTATGAGGGCCGAATAACTTGATATTCGGATTAAAATCAACCCCCAGCAAGCCCAAACCAATCAATGAATTCCTGGAATTGGAATCTACAAATTCTTTTAATAAGGCTTGCCATGCGACCTTTTCGTAATCAAAAGAAATTGCGCTCTTCGTTTTCAAAGACATTAAATATTCATCGAATGGCATTATCTTGTTTTCTTCCATGGAAGCCGTAAGAGCATTGATGAATAAAGGGATTTCGATGCTGTTATTTCGCAATTTGTCCATTTGGCTCTTTATCATGCGACCATAAAGGATGGAGTTATATGACATCGAAAAATAACTGGCAAAATACGCCGCCGCTTGCCTTGAATCGGAGAAAGCGATGAATTGCTTCGCTTTAGACGTTAATTCAACCTTATCTTCCGAATCCCCCACATCGAAACCATCATCCTCGGATTTATGGACGATTATCTTCTTTTCGTGACTTGACAATTCTTCAAATAAGGATGTGCCGATGACCGCGGTAGATGCCTCTTGGCCCGAGAAGAACCCTCTTAAGATCCCTAATCTATTTACGTTTTCGCAACAAACGCATTTTGTGACCCTCCCGTTAATTTTGTCGGTCGTTTTAACCTTAAACACTTCCACAAAATCGCTTTCGTTATGCCCACAACACGCCTTACGAACGGATTTGGCGCTTCTGATAAATCCGCAATGAGGGCATAGCTCGTATTTTTCTATAACAAGATTAGAATTCTCTAATGTCTCATCCTCGTCGGTGTCACTATAGGCGTCTCCAACGTAATACGCTTCTTTTATTTCGTCAGATTCTGCGTTTGATTTTTGAACCAAATGGTCATTCTCCACATATCCGACTAAATAGATGGAATGACATTGGGTGCATGTCACCGCTTCAAACACTTTGTATTCATTATCGCCGTTAAAAACCTTGTCTTTTCTGCTTAGGAACAAATCTTTATGAGGGGCGAGCGTAATAAACACGCCTTCTGTGGCGCGCAAAAACATATGGTATCTAGAATCGAACAATTTGGATCCGTTTTTAGAGGCGCGAGATGCAACTTCGACAAATACCGATATGTCTTCTTCGGCCCAATTGAGATAATCGTTAATCGATTTCACGCTTTTGGGAGATGTCAAAAAGTTTTTGATTTTCCAAAACGTACCATCTTTGATCAAAAGGTCATATAAATATTCATCCAATGAAGTCTTATCGATGCCGAATTTATATGCGTTCTCTATTTGTTCGATTATATAAGAATCTTCATAGCCATCATCGATTAATTTCTCGACAAACGAATAGAAGCCTTTATCAAGTTCATACCTTCCTTCTTCTTGCTTAAGTTCTATTCTTTTGGCACGTATTATGTTTTCTTTCTTAAAATCTACGGAACATAGCTTATTAGCGAATTCTATAGCTTCATCATTAGATTTTTCGTTTCCCAATGTGGCGCTGGTTAAGATGAATTGTAAGTCTTTCTTATTGAGTTTCGCCATTAAGCGCCTTAACAACATCGAAACTTCGATTCCGGTCGACCCGGCATATGTATGCGCTTCATCTAAAACGACGAATTTCCAGCTTTTGGAATTGGGACCGTCGAAGAAAACGTTATCCTCTGGTCTTAACAACAAATATTCAAGCATTGCATAGTTGGTGATTAAGATATGAGGAGGGTTCTTTTTCATAGAATCCCTAGACAGTCTTTCGTTTTTCAAGGGCTTCTGCAGCCTTATATCATCGATCCTTTTGCCGTTTAGCTCTATGTATTGGTCGATTGCGCCCTTTTCGTGCGCCGTTGTTTTGTCATGGTTCTTAGTTTGGCCCGTATAACAGCCAAAAGTAATATCGGGGTATTCGGCAAACGTTTTTCTCAGCCTGTCGATTTGGTCATTCGCAAGAGCGTTCATAGGATAAATGATTAAGGCTCTTACGCCATCATCCAACGTTCCGCTTTCTTTTTCTCTTAATAGTTCATTGACGATCGGAAGCAGGAAGCATTCCGTTTTGCCAGAACCCGTGCCCGTTGAAACGATTAGGTTTTGCCCGTCAATCGCTTTCCTAAAAGCATGTTCTTGGTGGTAATGAAGATTAGGGATTTTATAGAGTCTATCTAATTTTCTGAATTCGCTCGATATCAACCCTTCTTCGATTAAATCTTCTAGGCTTTTACCTTTGTAAAAAGAATTGGTGACATCGAGATACGGTCCTTTTTCAAATGCTTTACTATCTTCAAGTCTCTTTTCAAAGAGCGCCCTATAATCAGGGTCGTTGATATCGAACATGGTTCTTAAATATCTTCGGTATTTCTCGGATATTTTTTTGGACGCTTCGATTATATTAAACGCCATGCCTTATATCCTCCTCGAAATCGATTAAGAAATAATTATGGGCGTCATCGAACATCTCGCATTTTCTTTTTTTCTCTCTCGTAAGCTTCTTATACTCGTGTCCGGTGATGATTTGTCTTTGGTCAATTCTCGTATAAATAACTAAACTTGAAAAATCATTTTGTGCATCTGGTATGAATATATACATTGATTTCGTGTCTAGTTTATTTGTAAACATTATCAAAACATTGGATAGGCCATAAGTTGCATCGTTCTTATCTACTGTTAAAACGCCTTTATACCAAACGAAAGAACCCATGACATCATGATCTAAATAATCTATTTCTTCATTCCATACGCCATAAAGATTGTCTACCTTGCCATCTTCATCAACTAAGGTTCCTTCATTTATAAGTTCTGCGTAAGTGGTTTTCTTTAAATTTGAAATGTAGTAGTTGTCTGAAAAACGGAATGGATAATATTTATTTGCCTTGTCTTGATATCCTTTTAATAAAATCTTCTCATTGTTTAGATTAGATAGATTAATAATCTTTTTAATGATCGGTTCTTTATTCAAAATAACCGAAGAAGTTTCGACGTCGAATCCGTCTGATTCATTTTCAAGGACTTCATAAACGTTGATTTCGTATTTGCCCGTTTTTAGTTCGTCCTCACACCGAACTTCAAATTTGCCACCGACAATTTGACCATCTTCGCAGATTGTTCGATTGCCGTATTTAATGGAAATTGTGTATGATTCATTGCCATAGATATCAACATCCCCTAGCAAGATGTTATTGTTAAAATCAGCGATTAGATTGACGTTTTTTAAAACGCTTTTGCAAACGACGCGCGTAAGTTTCTCTTCTTTGCCCTCGTCGAATTTTATGTATAGCGTCCTATATGTTTTATCTCTATCATTAAGCCAATCGAACGCTTTGGATAAATCAAAACAGGGATTTTTTGCGTCGATGCATTTAATTTCGCTTTCTTCGTCGGCGATTTCAACATCCGCATCGGTTGTAATCGAGATTTTACTAAAGTTAAATGGCCCGCTTAAATATAATTTTCTCTTATTGCGCTTCAAATCTTTCAAAAGGATATCCTGAGGCTTTTTGGCATCCCACTCATCTTTTGAATCGAATTTCCAATATAAGGCCGGAATATAGAAACGGAACTTGAGTATCTCGTTGTTTAATTCGTGCGACAACACCAAAAATCGTTCTTCTACTAACCTGCAGTATTTATCGGTTTGTGCGGCGTTTCTTTCGGCAAAGTTGAAAGTGAAGTTCAATGTATAGGAATTGCCTTTTATAGAATCCCACCATTCCTTATTGCTTAGTTCGGTAAAACTGTATTTTCTAGGCAAATCGATGGAAGCTTCTTCCGTAAAGACATACGGACTATCTCTAAAACGATATTCGAAGTCTTTAATATACACAAAAGAGGAATGGAATAATTGTTTATTGTATTTCGGATACGTTAAAAACAATTCGTATATTCCATCACTTTCAATGAGGCCGTTTAAATCCAATAAATAGCCGGAAGCATTTAATTCGTTAGCGATTCTAAATTCTTTTAAATTCAAACTGGTTATTTGATGATTATGATCGTTAATGACCAAGCTAATCCCGTTTAGTTCTTTAGATTCTGCTTTAAACAACAATTTTGGAAGTCTAGCGTATGCTTCATAACAACTGCCGTCATTTTTCGTTATCGTTAAGCCGTCAATGGGATAGCTTTCCGCATAACCTTCGTTTAATTTTTGAGCTACTTGGATACCCGTGTTGTCATTTAAAACAACAATCTGCCCCCTGCTTAAATTCAAATTCTTAAGAAATAGCCCATTTGATGACAACGCCCTGTCTTCTTCCCCTAATAACGTTGGGTAATCAGAAGAATCGGAATAACAGGTAACGAAACCTTGAGGCAATAAGGAGGTATTGTGATCGATATGTTTTCCATTAGGGTCAAAGAATCTGATTTTAGATGACTTTATTTCATATTTCTTCAACGTTCTATCGTTGCTTTTGAGCGCGAACTTAAAACTAGAAAGCATTGAATTCAAAGGGATTTCAACGCTTGTTCTATCGACGTAATAGCTGATTTTATCTTTTTTGAATTCCGGCTCTTTTTGAATGGTTTTAAAATCATCGTTATCTGATTCGATAATCCAGATGGGCCGGTCAGTTTCATCGCATTCAATAAGTCTTTGAGGAGGCAAAACGATTCGTAATTTCTCTTCCTCGGCGCTTAATTTCAAAACGGGCGAGCGATATAAGATCTCGCCTTTCGCTTTCGATGTGTGCTTTGCGACATATTTCTTTTCTTTTTGGAACGCCCCTCCGGGATCGTCCTTCCATAAATTCAACAAATGATTGATCCTATTGCCAGTTTCATTGATCTTCGCGTCATTCCAAAAAGCATCATTGATTAGTCTGAATATTCTTTTTATTCTGTTCTTGAATATCGGCTTCAATTCGGGGAATTTCAATAATCTAGACGTATGGGTCCTGACGTTTTGCGTTCCGCATTCCATAACTTTGATAAGTTCCGAGAAAACATCGGCGCCATCCGCGTTATTGTTAAGATTCTCAACGTTCCTTAATAAATCCAGTCGCCAAAAATCGAACAGATAATCGAACAATTGCGATGCGGAATTATCGGCAACAAACGTGTGCATCGTAATCATATCGATTTTATTTGAGGCATTCTGTAGACAAGCTTTTTTGTCTTTTTTCAATGTCGATATAAAAATTTCATGAATGTATTTTTTGGTTACCGCTTGTAATATCGACATTGAAATCAGTACAAAAATACGGCCAAAATTCCCCATTATGTTTTTTGTTGTAATTGCGCATCGCATATCTAACCAAGCCTAACGCAAAAAGCCTGGGATATTCAGGCGAAAAACTAATGGGATATAAGCTGAATGCCCTTAGTTGATTTCTCATGTAATTATTCAAAATAACTTCTTGCTGTTCTGATAATTTTATATCGCCTATCAGTTTTCTCGTCTTGAATTCACCTCTGACGTATTTAACCAATTTTTCAAAATCGCTCAATATTTTGCCGTTAATATGGCTGGCGACAAAAACGGCTTTTTTGACGTTGTATTTCTTATATTTCTCCGCTAATTTTTTGTATTCCTCATTGAATTCGGGCGTATCAAGTCCTTCATTTGAGGACACATACAACTTCAATCCAGCGAAATTGTTTGATTTAATTACCCTTTTGATCAAAACCAAGTTGTTAAAACTAGTTTGGAATAACCTTACATACGCATTGCTATCGAATTTAACGACCTTATCATGCTTTTGCTGTCTATTTTTTAGTTTTTCATCCGAATGAGAAAACGAGCTATATACGCGATTTTGATCGTCCTTTAACAACGGCTGATCCATAAATTTTGTTTCGATAATATCTTTGTAATCGTTATAAAAACGATTTAAAAATATTTTGAAAAACAATTCCCATGAATTTTCGATTTGTTTCTTTGATGATGCAACGCTGAAGGCTTCCTTATTGTATAAGAAGAATACCGGGGAGAATTTCTTGTCTTCGTATTTTCGAATATTATTAAAATCAACTTCTTCTATCATGCTGCGCCCCCTATAAAAGCCCTTATGCGACTGTTATTGTATGATAAATGCGCCTGTATTATCTTGCACCACCGCAACGAAGCTAAACAAGATATATTTTTGTTGCTGCTCACTACTTTATAATGATAAGACAAATTTAATCAAACTCACCCTTAACATATTTATAAAATCATCCGCGCCATCACTTTATCTCTAGTTTGTGCAATTGGTTTGTTGTCTTCCTCATAAATGGTAAAAAATGTTAACAAGTATACTTTTAGGTATATTATCTTGCAATAAATACCACTATATAATAAAGTATAGTTGGAATCGGTGATGTTATTATGAAGTACTTCAAAGAATTATCTAACTTCAATACTTTTTCTTTAAATGATGCAAGCAAGATCGTTGGAAATCTTCCTGCAACGAAGAAATATCTTAGTGAGATGGTCAAATCAGGATACGTGAATAAAGTGCGGAAAGATCTTTATACCTGTTATGACGTGGCGTTGAATCAGGATTGCGCGAACCGATTCCAAATTGCATCAAGCATCAATCAAAATTCTTACATCTCCTATCACAGCGCCTTCGAGTTTTATGGCTTTTATAACCAGATGTTCTATG
>CAVFNI010000028.1:0-12016 GCA_963624045.1 Bacteroidaceae bacterium | reverse complement strand
CTCTACCAACTGAGCTAAGGGACCATGCGTTTGGAAACGCTTGACTATTATATGCGGAGCCTTCCTAAGTCGCAAGCAGCAAAAAAGAGAGGCAATCCACATTAGGATTCCTCCCTTTTAAAGTGCTCTAGCAATCCTATTTTTTATCGGCCACCACTGGCGATTTGGATGAGCGAATAGATTCAATGTCCCCTTTAAGCGTCTTAAGCTTCATAAGACAAAGAATAAGCAGCGTAATTCCAAACGCCAATGACGCACCACCCACCACTAACCCGAACATGGAAACCCAGAATTCGAAGCAAGTGGTTATAAGAACCTTGGAAATGGCCGTAGCGTTAGGCAATTTGAAGGACAAAACGAAGAAGATGATGCCAAGGATAAGCAAAATTGAGCCAATAACGATGAATGACATCGCTCCATCTTTCCTTTCGCGGGCCACGTTTTCGGCTTGATGGAGCTTTTGAACCAATGGCCGTTCATTATCGTCCGCCAAAGTCGCGCTTAAAGCAGCGCCACATTTAGAACATATCGCGACGCTTTCGTCATTTTTATGCCCGCATGCTTGACAATATATCATCTTCGTTTCCTCAAATGGCGCAATTTAGTCGGCGAAGATCGGATTCACGAGTTGAATGCTTTTAGCATTGAAAGTGCCGGTTGTATTATAATAGCCAGCAAAGCTCGTAACATCGACAGTCGCGCCTTCAGTGAATTTTTCTAGCGCCACCGCGAAATTATCGGGAGACATATATTTCTCGTCGGCATAAACGTAAATCTTGGCACTTCCAACATTGATGTAGCCTTTGATTTTGCGACGATCGGCCGTACTTTCATCCAACTTATATTTTGAGACGGTACCGGCGGCGTGAATCAATGCGCTCAAATTGTGATATTCGAATTCAGTAGACTCATTAAATTCAATCGTGACTGGTTTGCTTATTTTGCCAATCGCCGTCTCATCGGTCAATTTGGTAATCGTACAATTCTTAAGTTCTTGGAGGCCGTTATATGGAGAGGTAGCGCCCGAAATGTGAATTGGATCACCAACTTGTAATCCGCTAGGGAGCTTAGAATAATCTAAGCCATAAATAAGGATGCCTGCATCGCCATCTTGGGCGAAGGCACCTTGATAGTGCTTGTCATTATTGTATGCGCCAGTATAGTAAGCGTTCACTTCAACGGAAATACCCTCTTTTAAAAGGCTTTCGCTATATAATTCTTTGATGGTGCAAGTCGAAACAGCATTAACTTTGATGTTATATCTTTTTGTGTTAAATACTTCGTTGTTATAAGAGAAAGACGCTTCAATATAACACTGCGCATAGGAACCATACGTTTCAACGAATTTCAAATTATCATCAAGTTTATTCGGAGGAACGACTTTGGCCGTCTTTCCGTCTTCGGAAATCGTCACGAAATGATAAACGGTATCGTCAACACCTTTATATTCTTTCAATTCCCCCGCTGTGTATTTGACGGTGAAATGGTAATCTTCGACGATCGATTCAGTAATGAGATCAAAATCGCCTTGAACCCCATCTATGGCGTAGTCAGTGTAAAAAACTTGGTTGACGGCTTGGATTTTGGCGTCATCAAGGCTCATCCCTTTGACTTCTCCGCACCCTGCCAAAAGAAGAACCGGGGAGAGAGCGAGAATCGGTAACGCGTGGATTTTTTTCATTTTTCTATTCCTTTCTTGAAATTATTCCGAGACAAAGCTCAAACAAGCTGAGCCAGTATAGCAAAGGTCATAATTGGTATATGATTCGTCTTCGCTAGTAAAGATGGTAATCGGCGCTTTAACGGTGAATGGCTTAGATTTGTTGCCAAGGTATTCAAGGACCTTATCTTTAGTCGTGATTCGGTCTCCGCTAGCATCCTTCAAATAGACACTATCTTCCACATAAAGATAGAGGTCCGTCTTTCTAGTTTCCACATCGGTTAAATAAACGCCAATAGTAAAGCCGCTAGAAGTCTCCGTAACCTTACATCCAGTGGCGTAAAGGGGAGTCGTGCAATTGACGACGACGTTCAAATAATTTTTACCAGTCTCGCTATTGCGCGTGATGTCGTTTGCGGTAACGTTCACTTCCGGAGTAGCGACATTGCTTTCCAAAAGTTTGATGATGTCAGGGTCTTTGGAAGTACGGCTCCAATAAACGTCGACCATCTGATAATTGCCCATATAGGCGGTGATGGTCCCTGTCAATTGAACTTTATTGCCGATATGAAGCAAAGGCGGATAGCTCTTGTACATGGTGAATATGTACATGCCATACGTCCTATCCATGTTCCCAGTCAATTCGTTGTTGAAAGTGAGATTGATCCAGCAATCAGTGCCGCGGATATCGCAAACAATGCCGGTGATCGTGACTTTATTCTCCGTCCAATCGTAATCGCTATAGGCGGTTTCACCCGATTTGATGATCTTGCCTTCGTTGATGAGCTGCAAATCGCATTCCACCGGATCAGCATAATTGAAATCGGGATCTGGGTCGTCACTCCAAATATGCAATTTTTTGGCTTGCGCTTGCAAGTCAGCTTCCGTAAATGTGTTTGCGTACTTGCTGCCGCTGATGCCTTTCCCAGCGCTCCAACCTTCTTGCACGAGCCAGAGGTTGATCATCTTAAAGGTGCTAATATCGCCGTCTTCGACGTCGCTTACCCACACAAAACACTTATAACGGGTGCCGGTCGAATCCTTTTCAGCCGCTTTAGTGGGGTCTTCGCTTTCGAGGACGATCGTTTTGGCTTGTTCTAATTTCTCAGTCGTAAAGGCCTTCGCTCCATATCCCCATGGCTGCAATTGCCCTGTCGATTCAGGAGTGTCGACGCCGATGAAACGACCTTTGATGACGGTCGTTCCGTCGTCATCATAGAAGTGGGCGGTATCGCCATCGATTCCTCTCTTCAGAGTGACTTTACCAATGCCGTCTTTGATGAAATTCTTGCCTTTATATTCCGTCTCTAATTTAGTCGATGACACATAATCGACGCCAGAATCGGATGTGCAAGAATTAAGGAAAGAAAGGCCGCCGAAAGCAATAACCCCTATTCCTAAGGCGAGAATGGATTTTCTGAGCATAATCTCTCCTCCTTTAATCATTTTGAGAAAACACGCAACGGGAAAGCGCGTCATTAAATGCTTCGTCCACCGTCTTTTGATCTAAAGCGACAGCCGGGAAAATCTCTCCCACCGCTTCGCGCGCTTTGGCGCTACCGACGAACACAGGCGAACTGAAATAAGAAGATTGCATCGTCATCGTCGTTTTAGCAACGGCGGCGAATAACATCGTCTTATCATCGCTATTAGGATCGACAGGCGTAGCCAACATATCCTTGTAAGCGTCCGTTTGGTAACTTGATTGCCGAACCGGTTCGTAGCCAGTCAATAAAGCGTATTCCGCGCTGTTGTCGGTATTGGTGATCCATTTGTAGAATAACCATGCCGCGTATTTTTCCTTCAAGGAAGCGCGTTTGAAGAAAGTGATGGACGGTCCTTGGGTAATCACGGCCGGCTTGCTTTCGTCGACGCTAGGCGGAACCGTCACGGCGACTTCGAAAGTCTTCGCGGGGCTACCAGGCCAGCCATAAGAGGTGCCGCCCGTCGAACCGATGAACATTAAGCAACCACCACCGACCGCTCCTTTAACGAACCGATTGGAAGTGTAATTATTGTTTTCACTCGTTCCTTCGGTTATGAAGAGATGATCATCGTAATAACCCTTCAAATCGCTGATCATTTTTTTAGCTTGGTCGTTATTGAAGAGATAATGATCGCCTTGGACGCTAGTAAACGGAATGCCCATCTGCTCACAGAAAGTTATGAACATATTGGAATCGCTATTAATACCTAGCGGCACAAAATCATTCAAAGATGAATAATCATTCTTTATTTGGCGGCATAAAGCCCAAAGGCCATCCCACGTCTTCGGCATGGTATATCCTTTTTTGTCAAATTCGGTTTTGTTATAGAAGATGACTTCCGTAGATTTGGCATAGGGAAGGGAATAAATGCCTTCCTTTTCATAAACCTGCCCTTCTTTCCAGAATTCTTGGACGAAGTCTTCTACGCCACCGCTTTCGGTGTCGTCTTTGCCAAAACCGATGACACCGTCATTAGCATATTGCCCCATTTCCTCAGTCGCGCCAGAGGAAAGGTATTCGGCGACGTGATCGGGATAACAATAAGCCATCGTCGGGGTGGTACCAGCCGGAATGGCTTTGACCAATTTATCTTTGATGCCGTTATAATCGCCTTGGGCGCTGTGTTCGACTTTGATGTTCGGGTAGGTTTCGTTGAAGGCTTTGATTTGGTCATCCAACATCTTCTGCCCCTGTTGACTCATCGTGTGCCAAAAGGTAACTTTGGCCGAAAGGTCCGTTGGATCGCCATCAACTTCAATGTCGTATGCCCGATATTCGCTTTCAACATAGGCGCCGCATCCGCCTAGCGCCAGTAAGGATGGCGCTAAAACGGCTAATGGCAAGATTATTTTGATTTTGAATCGTTTTTTCATGCTAACAGAGCCTCAATTATGAGTTTTGCGAGAAGATGCAGTTGGTCAGCGCGTCTTCGAAAGCGGTGTCAATCGGGGTACCGTTATTGCAAACGGCCGCCAAAAGACCTTCCATTTGAGCGCGAGCGGCCGTGCTTCCCTCGAAAGCGGGAGACGTGAAGTAGTGATCCTTGATGGAGGGGATGAATTCGGTGACTTGGTGGATCAGTTCGTATTTCGTCCCGGCATCGAGAGCCGCATCATATTGATCATAATATTCGCTCTCATAAGAGCTTTCGCGAACCGGTTGATAGCCAGTCAAATAGCTATAAGAAGCGCTGTTGTCGGTGTTGGTCAAATATTTGTAGAAAAGCCAAGCATATTTCTTTTGCTCATCAGAAGCGCGTTTGAAGAAACACATCGAAGGGCCTTGCATGATGACCTTTTTATTCGATTCATCAGCTTGAGGAATCTCTGCAACGCCAACCTCGAAAGCCCCTCCCTTCTCGCTATCGCTGCCAGTCGGGAAATTATATCCGGTGCCACCCGTCGAACCGATAGTGATCAAACAACCGCCGGTGGCAGCGCCTTTGGTGAATAAATTGGATGTATAGGTGTTATTGGAGCTGGTTCCTTGCGTCACAAACAATTTCTCATTGAAATAACCGACCAAATCCTTAACAAGGCTCTTAGCACGATCGTTATTGAACAAGAAGTGTCCAGTATCGGTGTTCGTCTCGGCGGACGTATAAGGAATTTGATATTGCTCAAAAAGGGTGATTAGAAGATTGGCGTCGCTATCGTATCCCACTGGAGTGAGGCTTATGTCCTTTGCATCATAGAATTTTTTAGCGGTCGCCGCCCATGACCAAAGTTCGTTCCAGGTCTTAGGCACGCTCCATCCATTCGCATCAAAGACCGTTTTGTTATAGAACATAACCTCGGTCGATTTAGAGAAAGGCAAAGAATAAATGCCCGGAGCGGCGCTGCCATCTTTATTGACGTAATTGGTGCCTTCAGACCAATAGCCAGAAACGTAATCATCTTTGCCTAAATCGCCCAAATCCTTATCTTCGGCTTCTTTTTTGCCGAAACCATAAGATTCGTTGTCGATATAAGGGGTCAATTCCTCGACGGCGCCCGCCACCAGATAGTCGGCGACGTGATCGGGATAACAATAAGCCATCGTCGGGGTGGTTCCGGCCGGAATGGCCTTAGAAACCTTGCTCTTCAGATCGTCATATCCGCCTTGAGCGGTATGTTCGATCACGACATCAGGGTAAATTTTGTTGAATTCGGTAATGCGTTCATTAAGCCACGCTTGGTTAGTTTGGCCCATCGTATGCCAGAAAGCGATGTGAACCTTCCCGTCATTTTGAACGCATCCCATCATGGCGCCAGCGCTAAGGGCCGCCAGAGAGATGCCGAGCAACAGTTTCTTTTTCATGCTTTTTCTCCTTTTAGTTTTATTTGCATTTGAAGACAATTAATTTTAGAACAAAAAATGGTTAGCGAAACCATGTAAACGCTAACCCTTGATACCCGCGCGGCCAACGCCGTGCATGATGTATTTGCGGAAGAAGATAAACAATAGCAATAACGGAACGGTGACGACTACTGT
Source organism: Bacteroidaceae bacterium (assembly GCA_963624045.1). Taxonomy (GTDB): domain Bacteria; phylum Bacillota_I; class Bacilli_A; order RFN20; family CAG-826; genus UBA4951. The sequence goes on along the minus strand of CAVFNI010000028.1, from coordinate 5,896 downwards.
TGCAGCCATTTGCAAACCGTATTGGACGTCCCCGGCCGCCGTCTGAAAAGCCGTTTGACGAAGACCGTTGGTAATAAGCCTCCATTCTTGGCGATCGGCCACCAAATTAGGCCACACATAGCTATTCCATGCGCCCATCAGCTTAAGAATGAAGATGGAAATAAGCGTCGGAGCGCTAAGAGGGACCATAACCTTCCAAAGATATTGCCAATCGCTCTTGCCATCTACCTTAGCAGCCAAATAGAGTTCGTTGGGGATTTGCATGAAGTTTTGACGCAATAGATAAATGTAGAAGACGCTGACCCAGAAGGGAACGATCATCGCTGTGAAGGCTCCGACTTTACTGCCGAGCCAGCCAAAATTGGCCACCGTTATGTAATTGGTGATGACCATCATTTCGCCAGGGATCATCATCGTCGCCAAGAAAATAGCAAAAATGACGTTCTTCCCTTTGAATTCCAATCGCGCAAAAGCGAAAGCGGCAAAAATTGTCGTAATCAAAGTGCCGATCGTCGATAAGACGCCAACAATGAGGGTGTTTGTCAAATAAGTGACGAAATCAAATTTGGCGAAGACTTCGCTGTAATTGCTCCACATGACGACCGTCGGCCAGAAAGTCTGGACGTCGGAACGAATTTCCTCGGTCGTTTTAAGAGACGTGATAAGCATCCAATAGAACGGCAAAAGGATAATGACGGCCATCACGGCCAAGAACAAATACACCAAAACGGTGGAAATGACTTTGATGATCTTTTGGCCTCTTTCTAGCCGTTCGGCGCTAACCTTGCCTTCGGCGATGACGAGCGTCATCTTGCTAGTATCGATATCCTTATAAAGCGGATCCTCTTCGCGAACGGCTTGCTTTTTAGTATGCCTTTCCATGGCGTTTTCGCTAGAGAAGAAGAATTTGCTTTTGCTTTCCTTATCCTTCTTTAAATCCTCTTCATGCAAAGAAAGCATCGCTACGCCGCCAGCCACGAAGCACAGAATGATGCAAATGACGGCCGGTTTGAATAATTCGGCTTTATTCTCTGCAACGAGCACTTTCTTGGCGCCATAAAATCCGGAAATAATCGGCGCAAGCATAATGACGGCCGCAAAGAAATAATAAAAGGCGACCGTTTTGAGTTCGGCGCATTCCGCCGCTTTCGCCTTCGCTAAGTCGGTGTCACCCACCGCTCTAGCCGCCTTCTCGGCGGCACCAGCCGCTTCGGCCGGAACGAAATTGGCGATGGCAATCGACAAGAATGTCACTAAAGCGACGAAGCCAAGGGCCACTCCGGCGAAAAGGAGGATATAAGTCAATTTCTTTCTGTTCATTTTCCTTCCCCCCTAATAGTGAACCCTCTTCTTGCTCACCCAGAACTGAATTGCCGTAAATAACAGAATAATTAAGAAGAGCATGACGGCCGCGGCGGCGCCATATTGAACCGTGCCAGCGGCAATGGTGTCATAAATGTAATAAACAACAGTATATAATTCGTGCCCACCCGTATACCACGAAGCGTTGGAGGCGCCGAATAAGCCGATAATGCTGGAATATTCTTTGAAGGCCCCGATGAAGCTGGTGATCATAACGTAAAGAATCTGCGGTGACAGAAGAGGGACGGTAATGCGGGCGAAAACCTTCCACGCCGGTGTGCTATCGATCTTCGCGGCATCGTAATATTGCTTATCGATGTTTTGAAGACCCGATAAGAAGATAAGGATCTTAAAAGGAAGGCTGTGCCAGACGATATACGTGCACAAGGCAAACATCGCATGCCCCCAATCGCTGGGCGATCCAGCATTGGAGGAATCAATCCAATGTTGTTGCCCTAAATTGAAGATCGTATTCCAAAGGCCTTTGTCAGCGAAAATGACGCCGAAGACCATGCCAACAGCAATGGCATTAGTGACATACGGCATAAAGAAAATCGTTTGGAAAATCTTCTTAAGCGGCTTAATGGCATTAAGGCCGACGGCAATAAGGAGCGATAAGATAATCGAAATTGGAACGGTGACGAAAGTGATGAATAACGTATTCGGCAAGGCATATTGCACGACGTCCGTGTAATAAAACACGCTGCCCATATATGTTTTAGGAACAATACCCAAAACATAGCCGTAATTATCCAAAGTGAATCCATCGCTGGTTCCAGTCAAATAATTGTAATTCTTCAAGAAAGAAATACCGACCGTATTAATAAGCGGGTAAAAGGTGAACACCGCCATCAAAATGATGACTGGGGCCAAATACAACCACGCTTTCCAATTGTTTTTCTTGACCATGGCTAAATTAGCCTTTCCTCGTTCTCGCCTAGAGCGAAGGCAAAGCATTTGTGAGGCTTGACGTTCACTTTGACCGATCCGACTTTGACGTCCACGAAAGCATCCACAATGAATTTGACATCATTGACCGCGTCCTCATCTTTAACAACGAGCATAATATCGCGGCCCATCGTCAAAATGCGTTCAACCTCGATTGTGAAGGAGCCGTCGGGTGTAATGGATATGCCTTCGGGGCGAATGCCAACGGTGCATTCTTGATCGGAGACGTTTTTCTCGGTGATTTCGCGAACGACTTCCTCTCCTATATACACTTTGTTGTCCTTTATTTTTCCTTTAAAAAGACCAATTGGCGGAGTGCCTAAGAAATTAGCCACAAATTTGTTAACAGGATTGTTATAAACCTCTTGGGGGGCATTTCTTTGCTGCTCAACGCCAAGTTTCATGACGACGATCTCATCGCTGATAGACATCGCCTCTTCTTGGTCGTGGGTAACGAAGACAGTCGTAATACCCGTTTCGCGTTGAATGCGGCGGATTTCCTCGCGGGTTTGAAGACGAAGACGTGCATCGAGGTTGCTTAGAGGCTCATCCAATAAGAGGACTTTAGGCTTCTTAACCAATGCCCTGGCGATGGCAACACGTTGTTGTTGTCCGCCCGATAATTGATTGGGCTTCCTTTCCAAATAAGGCTCGATTTGCACTACTTTCGCCGTTTCTCGAACAATCTTGTCAATTTCGTCTTTGCTCATGCGACGAAGCTTAGTCATCGGTTTGCCGTTTTCATCAAGCTTCGGAGTGCCGGCTTTCTTCATGGCCAAGCGGCAAAGTGAAGTGAGTTCGCGAATTTGGCCTTTAAGCGCGCCGATAGCCGTTTCGTTTTCGGTGTTCTTCTCGGCCTTAAGGGCGGATAATTCATCTTGCTTCGCTTTTATTTTCTCGCCGTATTCCGCTTTAATGGCTGCTTGCTCGGCTTCGTCATATTCCATGACAGTGTCTTCAATACGGAGATTGGTAAGCGGAAAGGCCACGTTGTCATAAACGGTCATATGCGGATAGAGCGCATAATTTTGAAAGACCAAACCGATGCCTCTTTTTTCCGGGGCCAAACGCGTAACTTCCTCATCGCCAAACCAAATTTCCCCGCTTGTGGGTTCTAGCAAGCCGGCGATCATATAAAGGGTCGTCGATTTGCCGCATCCAGAAGGACCAAGCAATCCCAAAAGTTTCCCGTCGGGAACCGTCACGTCGAGATTGTCGACGGCCACGGTGTCGGGAATCCCTTTCTTTGGATTGCCGGGAAAAACCTTGGTTAAGTTCTTCAGCCTGATTTCCATTGAGAATCTCCTTAAATCTAAGTTCAAAGCACTCAGAGAGTTTAAAAAAAGTATAGCGATGCGCACATGGTTAATCAATACGCACAAACGCGTTCGCGAGAGGCCACCACTACTCTAAATCGATATTTTGGACGATAAGATTCTCCAAATCATTTTGAGCGAGAACGAATTCTTCTTCGCTCAAGTAGACTTTTTGGTTTTTGACATCCACAACATATGTGTTGGCAACATAATCGTGGAACGATTGACCCCGCTTAGAAAAAACCATCATTGTAAAAGATACGATAAGGGGGATGCCAAAGGTGACGATCGACAAATCAATTTCGATAAGAAGCAAAAAAAGGAAACGAAGAAGGTAGTGCCACCACTGGGGACTAAGGGCATGAACATCGACCACCGCCAAGCCAAAAATCAATTTGCCAAGCGTCTTCTTCCCCCGCTTTAGGCAAAGGGGAATCATCAAACCAAAGATAAGCAAATCCAAATTCAAGATAAGCGGCAAGCCATAAAACCACGAATAAGCAATCGTTCGGGAAGAAGCAAGATATTCATCGTTCAAATCCATATACGAATAGGCGTAATCGTTTAAAGCTGTGATATAAAACGCATTCATCTTTTCATCGGAAACGCTTTCTTTTTTCACGATGTCACCACTTGAATTCTTTTCCCAATACGGCTCGCCTCGCTCATCAAGGATGGGGTTTTCCCCAATTTTTTGCGAGGCATAACGAGATAGGCCATCATTTTTCGGAAAAAAAGATGGGCAAACATAAAACTTCAAAAGAGCTTCTTCATAAATATCGTTAGCACGGCTTTTATCTTCATAGGCATATGCCTTATCGATCTTGGTCCATTGCCCATTTGAACGAATATATAAAGAGCTTTCCTCCTGCAGCCGTTCAGATGAATTTTGCGCGCTTTGATAAAAAGGGAAAAACGGAAGAATCGCGCTATATAACCAAGCTAAAAGAGATCCGACGACGAAAAGGCAAGCCAAATCAAAGAGATTGGCGAACATGCGGCGACCATATGGCGCTTTGTTATAAACGACTTCCATAGCCATCCCCTTTCCCTTCTCCTTGCTTCTTCATGGAACGAATCCTTCTCTCCTCATCGATGCGCTTAGGATCAGATGTAAAAACATAGGAATCCGTAACGATATCATGCAAAAAGCGGCCATCCTCTCTAAAAAGCATGACGGCCAAATCAATAATTGCGACAAAAGCAAAAAACAAAGCAAAGAAGCCCATGGTCAAGGTGAAAGAGCCTGTCGATAAGATAGGGAGATTAACGGAAGTCATGCGCCAATTAGCGATATAGGCTATAGGGAGAATCAAGAAGAGATCAACGGCAAAAACCAAAAATCCCCACAAAACCCCTTTCCATTTAGGAAGAGCAACTCCAAAAGAATCCAATATTTTGATTTTGAATACCTTTTTGCCGATGGTATTGCCGGAAAAGGCCCACAAAGGAAGAACGATCAGAAAAAGCGCAGCCGAAACAGCATATCCTAAAAAAGCCGACAAAGACCCCTTCCATTTCATTTGTGAAAAGACATTATCCATTTTACCGAATTCCTTTTGATAGGCTTCGTTGGCGGCAAAATCGTCGTACGCTTTAGAATAAGCGCTTTTGAAAATGTCACTTATCTTGTTATAAGACTCTTTATTGGAACTAAGTCCGTTCAAATATGGCAAAAGAGACGCTCTCGTTTCTTCGTTAATTCGCAAAACGCTGCCGCTTAAATCACTCGCATCATAGCATTCGTCAACGCCGTCGATTTGCAAAAAGAGGTTGTTATAGAAAGAAATCGTTTCCTTTTTGTATTCAACGTAATAATACGCCAAACGGTTCTTTTCTTTTCCTTCGGCATCGTAATAATCTTGCTTGGCTTCCATTATGACGTACTCATATGCCAAATCATCTTGTGACTTAAAGGAACCATTATCGTTCTGAGCCACCAAACGAGTCTCTAAGGACATGCTATTAAGGGTGTTTAACTGAGTTGTGTATTCGCTGACATCATTATAATAGCCAAAAGCAAAATAAAACGGCACCACAGTTAAAAGCACACCAAGCAAGGTAATTAAGAACATATCCGTTAACGCCGATAAAATCCGATGCGTTTTTTTAGCGGGAAACAAATCGAAATCGCTTTCACTATCGTTTATATGGAGCAAATCACCCGCCATAGCAACACAACTCTATTCTTAAATGATTATCGCTCGCTAGGAGAATCATCCTTCGTCAAATTAACGGCGTTTTGTTCGTTTTTGGCTTTGAGCGCTTCG
>CAVFNI010000027.1:12789-14782 GCA_963624045.1 Bacteroidaceae bacterium | reverse complement strand
ATAGCCTTAGCGCTTTCCGACAATTTTTACTTTTCTTCTCTCTTTCCCTTGCGCGCTACCTAGGTGGATGGTAGATTAAATAAGCGAGGTGGGAAAAAGTGGGAAAGTTTTTTGGAACCTATGAAAGAACCCTAGATGCCAAGAACCGGCTCCTTTTGCCTTCGAAGCTTATGGGGGAGATGCCTTCTAGGCTTTATATGCTTAAGGGTTTTGAAGGCGCCATCGCCTTATATACCGAAGAATCCTTCTCCGCCTTCATGGCCAAATTGGAAGGGGTATCCTACTTCGATAGCAAGGCGAGGAACTTCATTCGCTTAGCGGCAGGAAGCGTTATCCCTCTCGATGTCGATTCCCATAGCCGCATCAATATCCCCACCGATATCAAGAAGCGATATGGGATAAACGAAGAGGTGGTGGTCCTTGGCGCCTTAGATCATCTTGAGATCTTCGACCGCGCCAAATACGAAAGCTATCTCAAATCCCAAAGCGGCACTTATGAAGAGATCGCCGATTCCTTAGCGCACTTGGAGGATAATTTATGAGCCTCCATCAAAGCGTCCTTCTCCCCGAAACCCTCGATTTGCTCGCCCTTAAGGAAGATGGCGTCTATGTCGATTTGACCTTAGGAAGGGCAGGCACATCCAGTGCCATCCTTAAAAGGATCCCGCATGGCCATCTATATTGCTTCGACCTCGATTATGAGGCGATCGAAGAATCAAGAGGCAAATTAAAGGCCATTGGGAGCAATTTCGATATCATCCACGCCAATTTCGCCAGCTTGGTGGGGGAATTAGCCAAATTAGGCGTCACGAAGGTCGATGGCATCACCGCCGATTTGGGGGTCAGCTCCCCCCAATTCGACGAAGGCGAGAGGGGATTTAGCTACAAATACGACGCTCCTCTCGACATGCGGATGGATAAGGACAATCCCCTAAGCGCCAAAGAGATCGTCAATGCTTACCGCTATGAGGATTTGGCTAGGATCTTCCGTCTGTATGGCGAAGATAATGACGCCGCCAGAGTCGCCAATTTGATCGTCAAGGAAAGGGCTAAGAAGCCCATTGAGACGACTTATGAATTAGTCGACATCATCAAGCGCGCTAAGCCGATGAGGAGCCTCAATAAGAAAGGCCATCCTGCTAAGCAAATCTTCCAAGCCCTTCGCATCGAGACCAATGGCGAATTATCTAACCTCGAAACTTTGTTGGCCAATTTCCCCGCTCTCCTTCTAAGCGGCGGCCGCATCGCCATCATCACCTTCCATAGCTTGGAGGATAGGCTTGTCAAGCAAGCCTTCCGTAATTTGACGAGGGTAGAGGGCGACCGCCATGACAATGGCCTAAAACCTGAAGAAATAGGGGAAGCGCCTTATATCGATCTCACCAAGAAACCCATCGTCCCCAATGAGGACGAATTACGTAGCAACAACCGTTCCCATAGCGCGAAGCTTCGCGCCATCATGAAGAAATAGGAGGTAAGAAAATGAAGAACAAACTCGAAAAAACCGGTCATAAGCGAATCTATTACCGGATGCGCGGCGCCTTTCACGTTTTTCTTTTTAGCCTCATCGGATTATCTTTGCTCGCGGTGCCGGTGGGTATCACTTACCATATCGCCGAGACGAAGGCTCAGACGATCGAACGCTCTTCAAGCGATAGTGGCCTCGAGGATAGCCAAAAGAGCGATTCCTCCTTATCTAGCGACAATAGCACCGTTAAGGTCGATATCAGTCGTTTCTAGTTCCCATCGCCTTCCTTTCTTGAAGCGGTCTCCTAAATAGAGGGGGCCGCTTTTAAAATGGTGGGGGGAGAGAAGCCATAAAGCGCCATGTCGTCCAATCTTTGGCACAGTTTAAACGTTATAAGAACAAGCTAAAGACGAGGGACTTTTAAAATCATTCGCCCACGAAAAAGAGGAAGGCGAAGAAAAAAATCAGCGCTTGCCATTCTCGGCATGTGTTAAAAACCTTCCATTTTTGCAAATTTGGCACTTT
>CAVFNI010000027.1:0-12783 GCA_963624045.1 Bacteroidaceae bacterium | reverse complement strand
CTTCCATTTTTGCAAATTTGGCACTTTGGAAAACTTCCATTTTTGCAAATTTCGTTTGGAGATGACATCGATAGTCTTGACATCATCGTGAAGGCGGTCGTGCGATTAAAAGGAATGCACGCAAGAATCACCAAGGCAAAAAGCAAATCGTTGTATCCATTGAAATTTTAAAGAAGAAGTTCCGATGACATCTAGTCATTAGTAATAATTTAGTAGTTTATCATAGAATCTTAAAAAACTACTAATTTTCTATCGATTGGCAGTTGTTAGAATAACTTTGTTGCATTAATATATTCCCATATAGGGAAAAGTATGTTCAAACACGTTGCCGCTTTAGAAATAACCTCCGCGCGCGCTAAGTTCGCCGTCGGGGCGTTGATCGGAGAGAAACCATCTCTCCTTTATTACGCTGAGAAGCCTTTGCCTTGCTTAGTTAGCCGTGGCAAGATCGTCGACAAGAAGGCGATAGGGGAAACAATCTCCTCCTTTTCGAAACTTTCTGACGAGGATTTGCATTTGAAGATCGATACCGAGGATATCTCCTTGGTGCTCCCTCCCATTGGCTTTGAGGTCTATCAAAGCAACAAAACGACCAACGTCGTCTCCAGCGAATCGAATATTGAAGTCCTCGACATCAGCAACGTCATGTCGCTCGTGCGGAAGGAGAACATCCCCAATGGCGACCAGGTCGTCGATATCGTCCCCGATTGCTTTTTGACGGAAGAGGGCACGGCCTTCTTCGACCCGCCGATCGGAAGGAAGAGCAATTCCCTTACCATCCACGCCAAAGTCCATACCGTCCCCGAAGAATTGTTCACCGATTACCAATTAGCCGTGCAAGAGGGGGGTTACCGCGTCAAGCGCGTCGATATGGCTCCTTATTGCGCTTCCCAGCTTATCGCCTCCGATCCCGCTTCCCCTAAGAGCTATTTCCTCGTCGACATGGGGGAGGCGCTTACGACGGTGAGCTTCATCGGAGAGAAAAGTCTTTATGCGACCTTCGTCATCGGCAAAGGGTCGCGACGCATTAACGAGGCGATCATGGAGGATCTCGGATTATCCTTTGATGAAGCCGAAGCCCTCAAATGCCGTTATGGCTATAGCGTCCGCCCACGCCTATATCGCCCCAATCTTCGGGCCGATTCCTCTTCCTCGCCCTTAAAAGGAGTGAGCCAAGAGAAACTTAACGCTTCGATTGAGCGGGGATTAACGGATTATTTCGCTTTGATTTCCAACGCCATCGATTCGCTCATCAAAAAGCAAGCGGGAGGAGCCGCATTCCTCAATTACCCCGTCATCTACACGGGTGGAGGAAGCAAGCTTAACGGCCTCGACATCCTCTTGAAGAAGAATTTGCCGTCCTATCGTTTCATTCATTACACGCCGACGGTCCTCGGAGCGAGGAGCCCAAGCGCCACCAACGTCTTAGGGCTCATTTATATCGGCGGAGCGTATCGCGGCACCTTAGAAGACCATTACCATGGCGTAAGCGCCCTGACTAGAGAAAAAGGAGAATGATGTATGTTTGAGGAAGATAACGATCGCGAAAACGATTTAGACAATTTCGAACCGGTGGCCAAAATCGTCGTCATCGGCGTCGGCGGCGCGGGCAATAACGCCGTCAACAGGATGATCGACGATAACATTCAAAACGTCGATTTTTACGTTTGTAACACCGATATGCAGGCCCTCGCCTCCAGCAAAGCGACCAACCGCATCGTTTTAGGCGAAAGCATCACCAAAGGCCTTGGGGCGGGAGGGGATCCCGCCGTCGGCAAGCAAGCCGCCGAAGCGAGCGCCGATGAAATCAGAAGCATCGTCGAAGGGGCCGATATGGTCTTTATCGCCGCCGGCATGGGCAAAGGCACGGGCACGGGAGCCGCCCCCGTGGTGGCCAAAATCGCCAAAGACGCGGGTTGCCTCACCTTAGCCATCGTCACCCGTCCCTTCAATTTCGAAGGGCAGAAGAGGACGGAAAATAGCATCCAGGGCCTCACCGCCCTCCGCGACGTCGTCGATAGCGTCATCATCGTAAGCAACGATCGGCTCCTTTCAAGCAACGGCGACGCCCCCGTCAACAAAGCCTTCCAGGAAAGCGACCGCGTCCTCGCCCAAAGCGTCCGCACCGTCGCCGACCTTATCTTGGTCCCGGCGATGATTAACCTTGACTTCGCCGACGTCAAAAGCACCCTTAAGAATAGCGGCGTGGCCCTCATCGGCTATGGCGTAGGGAAGGGCGAGCACCGGGCGGAAGAAGCCGCCGAAAGCGCCCTTAATTCGCCATTGTTAGAAGCTTCCATCAAAGGGGCGAGGCGCGCTATATGCTTCGTTACCTGCGGCTCGAACGTCACCCTTTATGAGGCGCAACGCTGCGTAGCCATCATCAACCAACAAAGCGGAGGGACGATCGACATCAAATTCGGCGTCTCCATTAACCCCAATCCCAATCTCGAGGATTGCCTTCTTCTTTCGGTCATCGCCACCGATTTCGAAGATGAGATCGATTTCGCTTCGGTGCCTAAATACAAGGCTCCCACCTCCTTAGGGGAGATCCGTTCCTCCCGAGAGGAGAAGGAAAATTCGGCCAATAAGGAAACGAATTCCGACGATGGCATCATCTCCGACTTCCTTCCTGATTTCCTTAACGAAGATTCCGACGAATAAGACGAATCAAAAAGGCTCCGCTTCTAACGAGGGGAGCCTTTTTGTTACTCCTTATTCTTTCCCTTCCTTGCGGTAATCGATATAGCGGTCGATCGGCCCGAAGATTAGATAATAAGCGGGGATGGCTAGAAGAATCAGCCAATAGGGGTGCCAATAATCGAGATACATCCCTAAGAAAAGGAATAAAAACAAGGGGATGCCCCAGATGGAGAAACTACAGAAGCGCTTCTTATGGACGCTTCGGATGATGGAAGAGGGCAAATCGCCTAAGAAGATGATCGGCCAAAGGACCGACCACATGTTGCGGCCTGAGGGGGCAAGGAAGGCGGGGCAAGCGACGGACACGATGATATAGGTGATGATAAGAAGACCCGTAAGGGAGCTATCGAGTCCGTTGACGAGCAGACGGTAGGCCTTCTCCTTCCGTTCCTTCACCCTAGCTTCTTTCACCTTATCTTCGTTAACCTCGACGTCGATAATAACTTTTTCAGCCATCTTCCGTTCCTCCTTTAAGAAGATACCTTTAGGATAGATGAGAGGGAGATAAAAGGAAAGTCATAACCTCCTTCAAGGACGAATGGGTTTAGTAGAAATCGTCGACCTAATCGAAATAATACGTTTTCTCTTCCTTGCGAAATCTGATGGTGAACCCCTTTTGTTTTTCCTTTGTTTCGTTAAGGGGAAGGCTACGAAGATAGAAGAAGGCCGTGCCGCCGACTAAAGGGAAGACGGATGGTCCGACTATCCTACAGCCTAAGGCTCGCACTTCGATTATTTCATCCATGTAGGGCAGGCGGTTAGAAAAGGCGTCGACGGCTTCTAGGCGCACTAAGGCCATATCGAAGGTTTCCTCGTTCTTTAAGGTCTTTTGACTCATCTCGAGATGGAGATGAACCTCGGAATTGACGCCGAATCCTTGCGTGGCGACTTCCTTGCCCCCGATATAGCCCCTGATCATATAGCGCTTGGAGGTATCCCCCCACGAGGTGATGTATTTGTAATATAGATCGACGATTTTATCGACGCTTAGACGATGGAGGAGGAAGAGGTCGGCGTAACGAAGGATGTCCCTCTTCCTAAGGTGTGCCGCTCCTTTGGCGGCGATTTCATTAAGAAGCTTCTTAACGCGTTTCGAAGCTCTTTCGCTCATCTTTTCTTTAAAAGAGGCGCCAATCCAATCGTCGATAAGGAAGGGCGGGCGAGGCAAATGGGGGTAATGGGCGTAATCAGGCGAGAAAGAGGCGATGAAATGGCCATCCGAATATAAATCGAGCCGCTCGCAATTGCTTAGGACATATAGGGGCTTCATGAGCGATTCGTCCTCGTCGCCAGGCAAGGCGTCGCCCACGATATGGATGAAGGGCGTTTTGGAGGTTTGCGACAAATAGGCGTAGGCGGCATCTTTCCTAACCCTTCCGATATCGAAGACGCCATGATAGCAAAGGCGGTCGCCGCTACCGAATTCCTCATGGGTGTTGTAATCGAAGGCGCACCAGCCGATGGCCCCAATGAGCCGCTTATCGCCATACATATCGTCGAGGACCCGTAAATGCCGAAGCGTTTGCGCCACCCGCCTGTCATTGCTATCGAAGCTCTTCGTCGGGAACATATGGCCGGCGAATTCGCTTATCAATAGCGGTTTCCCTTTAGCGGCCTTGACGCTCCTTCCTTTATCGAGCCCATGATGAAGATCCCCGCCCGAGAAATCGTTATAGGCATAGATATCCTCTAACAATTCGCTCGTCTTGAAGTTCCTTACCCCCAAAGTGGCGCGATAAGGGTCAAGGCCCTTAGCGATAGCGACCGCTTGCGAATATAGCTCGTGGTCATCCTTGCTTTCGTCGACCCGCGTGCCATAGGCGATAAGGGAGGGGTGGTTCCTTTCTTTGCATACCATTCGCTCGATCATCGAAAGGAAATTCTTTCGCCAAATCTCCTCTTTCCCTAGATGTTGCCAACCTGGGACCTCGCTGATGACAAGGAGCCCGATCTCATCGCAACGAACGAGGAAATCCTCGCTTTGAGGGTAGTGGGAGGTTCGGACGACATTGACGCCCGCCTCGTTTTTAAGGAGATCGGCGTCAAGCCTTTGAAGGCTTTTGGTGCCCGCCCCTCCGATATAGGGATAATTCTGATGGCGGTTAAGGCCTAGCAATTTTATTTTGCGGCCATTGAGATAAAAGCCATCCCTCTTCCATATGGCGTCACGAAAGCCGATTTTGATTTTCTTAGTATCGATAAGTTGGCCGTTAAGGGAAAGTTCGGCTTGGAGTGAATATAATTTTGGATTATCGATATCCCAAGGAATGACGCCATCTATTTTTACCTTATTTTCCTTGAAGGAAGCGATTTCCTTCTCTTCGTCATAAAGGCGATAGGTCAAATTGGAAGCGCCTTGATTGGATATTTTCGCCTCAAGAAAGAGCTCGCCGCTCTTCTTACCGTAAGCAAAGAGGCTTTCGATATGGGTGAGAGGCGATATTTCTAAGGCCAAGGGGCGATAGATCCCCGCGAAGGTAAGATAATCGACGACCTTTCCGAAGGGCGGGACATTAGGGTCTTCCCTCGAATCGACGACGAGGATCAGTCGGTTATCGCCTTCTATAGCAAAGGGCGATAAGAAGAAGGAGGTGGGGAAATAGCTGCTAATTTGTTCGCCTAGGTCATGGCCATTAAAATAGGCCCTCGTCTTTATCATCGCCCCCTCTAAGCGAAGGAAGATAGATGTTTCCTTTAATTCGTCCGCGCTCAATTCGAAACGCTTCTCGTAATAGAAAATCCCCTCATAATCCCGCTTATCGAAATAATGTTTCGGCATTAGCCGCCCAAAATGGGGCAAATCGACCTTTTCGCTATCGGGTGGCAAACCCTTTTCGATGGATATTTCTTTATCGCCGCTATAGCAGAGCCAATCGTAATTGAAATTAGCCTTAAGCATATTTCTTCTCCCTTTTTGCTATAATGATAGCCATGTCCATTCAAATTTTCCCTAGCGATTTCTTGCTTTCCGGCTCTCATTTCTCCTATTTGCTTAGCCTCGATTCTTCTAAGCGGCTATTGATGCGCCACTATGGTTCATTATTGCGAAGCGAAAAGGAATTCCCTTCTTTCCCCCTCTTCCCTCTCAATCCGCTTGGCGCCTCCCTTTATCTTGACAAAAGGAATGAGGTTCCGGATGCCATGGGATACGAATTTAGCCTCCCGTTCCTCGGTTTTAACGCTTCTCCTTCCCTTATTTTAGAGAAGGAAGGGGAAGGATCTCATCTTTCCTTCCTTTACGAGGGGTATGAGGTTAGGGAAGCTAAGGCGATCGAAGACGACCTCCCTTCGCCGCACGGCAAAGGGGAGGAATTGATCATCGACCTATTAGAAAAGCGGCTATCCATCCGTCTTCGCCTCCATTATCTTCTCTATGAAGAAACGGATGTCTTAGGGCGCTATATCGAGATTGTTAACGACGATGAAGGGGAGCTTATCGTCCACAAAGCCTCTTCGCTCTCCTTGCTCCTCGATAATGACGATTATTTGCTATCGAGCTTCCATGGCGCTTGGGCCAATGAGCTTCATGAAGAGCGGCGTCATCTCTCTTTAGGCACCACCCTCTTATATAGCGATAGCGGCTCCTCGAGCAACCGCATCGCCCCCTTCTATTTGCTTAGCAAAGGGGAAAGGGAGGGACCCGCCTATGGCTTCTCCCTCCTTTATAGCGGTTCTCACCGCGCGGAAATCGACTTGGATACCGCGGGCAGGATCCATATCAACCAAGGAATATCGAATCTTGGCTTCCGTAAGAAATTGGCCAAGGGCGAGCGCTTCCTCACGCCGATCGTCCTTCTTTCCTATTCTCCTAATGGCCGCGAGGGGGTGAGCTATAATTTCGCATCCTTCACTAGAAAGCACATCTCCCCCGAGCATTTCGCTTATAAGGAACGCCCCGTCATCTATAACGGCTGGGAGGCCCTAACCTTCCATTTCGACGAGAGGAAGATCCATTCCTTGATGAAGAAAGCCGCCTCTTTAGGGGCGGAGACCTTCGTCCTCGACGACGGCTGGTTTGGCAAAAGGGACGATGACAATTCGAGTTTAGGCGATTGGTTCGTCAATAAAAAGAAGCTTCCGCATGGCTTAGAGGGATTGGCTAAATACGCCAAGAGGCTCGGGATGTCCTTTGGCATATGGATGGAACCCGAAATGGTGTCCGAAGATAGCGAATTATACAAAAAACATCCCGATTGGGCGCTCGTTGACCCTCAGATGAAACCCTTAAAAGGCCGTAACCAGCTGGTTCTCGATTTAAGGAAAGGGGAAGTGCAGGACTATCTTATCGCGGAGGTTAGCAAAATCCTCTCGATCCCCGGCATAAGCTATCTTAAATGGGATTATAACCGCCCCTTGGGGGATATTCCTGAAGTGATTGGCACTTGCCATTTCGATTATATGCGGGGGCTATACCGCGTTTTGAAAGAGATCCGCCGGCGCTTCCCTAAGACCTTGATGGAGAATTGCGCGAGCGGGGGCAACCGCTTCGACCATGGGATGCTAGCTTATTTCGATCAGAGCTGGCTTAGCGACTGCACCGATTCCTTTGAACGCGTCCGTCTTGAGCGAAGCGCCTCCTATCTTTTCCCCCAAAGCGTCTTTAGTAACCATGTTTCCTCGAAGACGAACATGCAGACGATGCGCCTAACTTCCCTCGATAACAAATTCGATGTGGCGGCGATAGGGGCCTTAGGCTATGAGCTTGATTTAAGGGATCTCTCGCCCATCGAAGAAAAGGCGGTCAAGAGGCAGATCGCCTTCTATAAGAAACACCGTCATTTGTTTATGTTCGGCTCTTTTTATCGCCTCTCTTCCCTTCTTGATGGCGCCCCATATGAGAGGTGGCAAGTGGGCGAAGGGAAAGAAGCCATCATCGTCGATTGCTATGGCCTAGACGACCTTGATGGCCGTTTAGAGAGGCTATATGGCCGCTATTTTGACGAAGAAAGCCTTTATAAGGTCACTAATCGCCCTGAGGATATCTCGTTTCTCAAATTCGGGCCTTTGGTGAATTACTTCTCGCCCGTCCACCTTAAAGAAGGCGGGACGCTCGTTAACGCCTTAGCAAGAAGGAAGGCGATGCCGATCGAATCCTTTGAAGCGATAAATAGCGGCCATCTCCTTAACGCGGAAGGCCTTCCCTTGCCTGATAGGTGGAAAGGGACGGGATTAGCGGGAGGAAGTGCTTTCATCGGCGATTTCGGCACCAGGATGTACGTTCTTTCTTCGATAGAGGCGAAGGAAAAGCAATAGGGGCTTGCTAAGCCCTTGAAGCGTGCTATCATTATCGAGCGATCGCGGGGTAGAGCAATGGTAGCTCGTCAGGCCCATAACCTGAAGGCTGGTGGTTCAAGTCCACTCCCCGCAACCAGTTAATCATTGCAGCATTGATACAATCAGTGCTGTTTTTTTAATGGGCTCTGTCAATTCTGATGGGCAAAATGTAAACGATAAAAGGAAATTCAAATAACTCAAGTTGCCATAAAAGAGACCGCGTATGAATCTTGCGAACGGAGCCTTTGAAGAAGCCCATCTGTGCGCACATGCGCTATCACCGCCTCGGCGTTCCATGCCGAGCGTTCGAAGCTCGGCGTCGTTTTAATCCTCGTTAGGAAGAAACTTCGCCCTTGCTTTTGAACGTAATCGCCTTCCAAAGTCTATCTTCCCATTCATATTTGCTGAAATGCTTGCCGAAAAGCAGGAAATGAAGGAAGGGCACATAATAAGTTATAAGGATAATGACAGCGGTGGAGGCGTAAGAAAGAAGCAATAACCCCATTATGACCGACAACGAAATCGCCCAAGAATCGTAAAACAATCCGTGGAACGCTTTTAGGAGCATCAGATGGACGAAATATAGTTCCAAGGTATATTTGCCGCTGACGGCGACGAGGTTGGTTAATTTCTTAGTCGACTTAAACAATTCTATTATTCCTAAATATGTGCCAACGCTCAGTAAGGCGGCTAAATAGTTATATCCAAGGTCGTCGTAGAAATATACGCCCATGAATTTTCTTCTGTAGTAGCAAAGCGTGACCAACCCCGCCAAGCAAAGAACCGCGGCAAGATAAGAGATGATGGGCTTATTAATTTGGAAGTATTTATCCCCGACTAGATAACCGGCGAAAAAGACGGGGGTGAACAAAACAAAATAGTTATATCCGATGAAATGATCGCTATTGATGACGTTCACGTTTCTTAAAGTGACGATGACAACTATCCCGATGGCGAACATCATAAACACGAATAGCTTTTTAAGCTTTGGATACAATTTGCTTATGAGCAATCCGACATCCAAGGTTAAGGTGATAAACAAAAGCACCCAACATACCCATAGGCCGCTGACGGGATATTCCATTAATTCTTCGAAGGCCTTAGCGAGGCTATCCCATTGCCCATATATCCATATTCTAAGAAGAATGAAGAACAAAAAAGGCCAGAAATACATGAAGGCTCTTTTAAGAATATCCACACTGAATTCTTTAATGGATAGTTCCTTCTTATTGGAATAGCTGATGCCAGAAAGATAAAAAAAGATCGGAACGCAAAGGAGATAAAGGATTTGGGACCACCAATGATCATAAGAAACGAAATTAGGAATGGTGCGCTGGAACACGTGGATCAAAACCACTATGAACATGGCCGATCCTTTTAAGGCGTCCAACGCGATGTTTCTTTTCTCGTCCAACAGTAACCTCATGTTTTCTTATGGCTTTATATTACTATTTTCGTTGGCTTCGTTCACCATGAAGCAAGATGCTTTGTGTCCATTTCCTCCTTTTTGCCCAATGGATATTTAACGTCGTGTCGGGCGCTACGTTCTTTGCGGCGCCGAGCAATTAAGCGCGTTGTCTAAGGATATGTTGGTGTGCCTATAGAAGCGTTTGAACTCCTTTTTTGCATCTTGATTCTTCTTGTTTGATCGCGCCACTCTTGACCTGCGCGATGGATGGAGCAATAGGAAAAAAGCAAGCGATCATCGTAATAATATAGGCGTAACAATGAATTTCGACATCTTTGAATTTCGTTCTTAAGCGTTAAGAAAGGAAGTGGTTTTTGGCTCACAAACGCCATGAGGGCGCTTGCCGATATCGCCTTTTTTCTTTCTTTATTGTAGAATAGCCTCGCTATGGCGAAAGCCGTCGTCAGGCGTAATGGTAAAAAACCTGCCGATAAGGCTATTGACCATCTTCCTATGGAGTAGGGCTCCAAACTTACTTCTTCGCTATCCGTTTTGAGGATTAATTATGATAATAACCGTTATTTGCGACGTTTTGGGAAAGCCGAACAATGGCACGACCATCGCCGCCATGCACCTGATTGAAGCCTTAGAGAAGGCGGGGGATGAGGTGCGGGTCGTTTGCCCCGACGAAGATAAGAAGGGCGATGGCCGCTTCTACGTCTTGCCGCGTATCCGTTTTGGGATCTTCCAACCGATCGTCGACCATAATGGCGTCTCTTTGGCTAAACCCGTCGAAAGCACTTTGCTAGAAGCCCTTAAGGACGTCGATAAGGTCCATATCATGATGCCTTTCCCCGCGGGGTTGGCCGCCGTCAAATTATGCCAAGAATTAAAAATCCCCGTGAGCGCTGGCTTTCATGTCCAAGCGGAGAACGTCACCGCCCATTTCTTCAATCTTATTCGTAGCAAGCACGTCAACCGCAGCGTCTACCGCTGGATGTGGAAACATTTCTATCAATACGTCGATTGCATCCATTACCCGACCGCCTTTATCGAAGGGGTCTTCGAGGAGGCGATCGGCAAAAAGACGCCAGGGCAGGTCATCTCCAACGGCGTTTCCCGCGATTTTTGCAAGAAGGAAGTCAAGCGCCCCGCCGAATTCGAGGGCAAATTCGTCATCGTGATGACGGGCCGCTATAGCAAGGAGAAGAATCAGAAGCTCCTCATCAAAGCGGTCTCCCTCTCGCGCCATAAGGGCGATATCCGCTTGGTTCTTGCGGGCAGTGGACCCCGCATCGAGCAATTAAAGAAAGAAGCGGCCAAGCGCCATATCGAGCCCCTTTTTAAATTCTATAGCCACCCCGAACTCATCGACGCCCTCTCCTCAGCCGATTTATACGTCCACGCCTCTCGCGTGGAAATCGAGGCCATCTCTTGTTTGGAAGCCATCGCCTGCGGCTTGACGCCCTTGATCAACAATTCCCCTTTAAGCGCCACTAAAACCTTCGCCATTGAAGGTAATAACCTCTTCAAAGAAGACGACGCCAAGGACCTCGCCGCCAAGATCGATTATTGGTATGAGCATCCCGAGGAAAGAAGGGCCAACCAAGAAAAATACCGCTCCTACGTCGGGCAATTCGATTTCGATGAATGCATGGAAAAGATGGTCATGATGATCCATCAGAACGTCAAAAAGGACGAAGGCAAAAAATGAAAGAGAAGAAGACCGTCTATTATAGCGATCCCTTGCACGATGATTTCGCAGGGACGAAGCACTTCAAATACAAGCCCCTTCCGAAGAATTTCAAATTCTATCACAAATCCCCGCTATATTGGTTTTTCAGCGGCTTCGTTTATTACATCATCGCCATCCCTCTTTTTTGGATCATCGGCCATCTCGTCTATGGCTTTAAGATCCGCGGCAAAAGGAAATTCCGCAAAACCCACATGGGGAAGAAGGGCTTCTTCGTTTATGGCAATCACACCTCGATTGGGGATGCCTTCTTCGTCCCCGTTTGGCTTATCCCGCCCCGCAGGACCTTCGTCCTTTGCTCGAACGAATCGGTGAGTAACGCCTACCTTCGCCCCATCGAGATGATGGTGGGGGCCCTTCCTTTGCCTAGCTTCCCCGAACAGACAAAACCCTTCCTTGAAGCAGTCGAGAAGCATATTCAGCATGGCAACGCCATCCTCATCTTCCCCGAAGCCCATATTTGGCCATATTGCACGCGTATCCGCCCTTTCCCCGAGCAATCCTTCGTTTATCCCGCTTCTTTAGGACGGCCTGTCATTGCCACGTGCGTGACATACGAAAAAAGAAAGATCCTTCGTTTCTTGCCGCCCCGCGTGGTGATGCACGTTTCGGGGGTTTATGAACCCGACATGAGTAAGCCTCTAGGCGAGAGGGCCGCCCTCCTTCGCGAAGCGGTCTACACCTACATGGTGGAAGTGAGCTCCTCCTTGGATAATTACGAACACGTTCGCTACGTCGAAAAGCCCAAAGAAGAGCAAAAATAGAGGCTTTTCATTTTCTTGAGCGTTACGCTTGTCTAACCATTCTCCTTTCTTTTAAAATGCCCTCATAAGGAGAAAAACCATGGAATTAAAAGGATCCCAAACCGAAAAGAATCTACTAGCCGCCTTCGCCGGCGAAAGCCAAGCCCGTAACAAGTACACCTTCTACGCCTCCAAAGCCAAGAAAGAAGGGTATGAACAAATCGCCGCCATCTTCCTAGAGACCGCCGATAACGAAAAGGAACACGCCAAATTATGGTTCAAATACCTTCATAACGGCGAAGTCCCTTCGACCGCCGAGAATCTTTTGGACGCCGCTAACGGAGAGAATTACGAATGGACCGACATGTATAAGGAATTCGAGGAGACGGCCCGCAAGGAAGGATTCATCGAGATTGCCAACAAATTCAAGATGGTCGGCGCCATTGAGAAGGAGCATGAGGAACGTTACAAAGAGCTTCTAAGCAAGGTCAAAGACGGCGTCGTCTTCATCTCCAAGGACTTAGCCGTTTGGAAGTGCCGCAATTGCGGCCATATCGTCGTCGGCAAATTCGCTCCGTCCGTTTGCCCCGTTTGTAACCACCCTCAAGCCTATTTCGAGCTCCGCGCGAAGAATTATTAAAGGTTATATGCCAGTAAAAGCCCGCCAAAACGGGCTTTTTTCTTTCTTTTAAAAAGTCTTGCAATTGTCTAAGCGCTTGCGGATAATAACTAGGCATGGCGGATGGACCATTGGTGTAGCGGTCTAACATGCCTCCCTGTCACGGAGGAGACCACGAGTTCGAATCTCGTATGGTCCGCCATACTGGCCCGGTAGCTCAGTCGGTAGAGCAAAGGACTGAAAATCCTTGTGTCGGGGGTTCGATTCCCCCCTGGGCCACCAT
>CAVFNI010000026.1:0-15070 GCA_963624045.1 Bacteroidaceae bacterium | reverse complement strand
CGCAAACGAGGCTAATCATGAAAAAAACCAACGAAAAAATCAAACACTTAGATTCCTATTTAAAGGAAAACCACAATCTAAGCTTGGCGAGAGCTATCGGACAATCCGATAAAAGCATGGAAAAAATCTATGAAGGCGGAGCGATCCCTTTTTGGGTCATCAACAAAATTATTCGCTTTTTTATGATTGATAAAAGCGTCCTAACCGATGATGAATTGGACTTGCCCAAAGACGATGAGCTTGTTTATGACAAAGAGCTTATCGATGCGCTTAAGGGAGATAAGGATAACGAATGGAAGCTCTTTAAAAACAAGCATGAATTATCGCGTAATTATCGGATGCTTAGCCATGGCAAAAGAGTTTCGCTTTGGTGCAGCTTGGCTATTGTGTGCCTACCGATTTTAGCTTTTGCGGCCGGATGCTTAACTTGGATTTCCATCGATCGGATCAATACTCTTGATAGATATAGAAACGCCGAGGAAACAAGCGAATTTGAGAAAACGATTAAGGAAGCCGCATTAAATAGAGAAGGCCTAACTTATGTGAACGTCAATACGGGTTCGGAAATCGAGAAGATCACCGACATCTCTCATTCCAACAATTCCTACACGGCAAGGCTATCGACTTTTTTCGATTTCGATCAGATGGAATTCCATAAGATGTTTTATCGCTTTGATGAAGGCGAAGCGTTCAACGCCGATAATTTTTATACCGCGGAGGATTTATTGACCGATAGTTACACTCCTAGCGACGATGGTTCTGACAGCGTTTATCTGGAATATAGCGACAATATCCCCGATATCATCCAATTTAATTTTGCCGATGGCGCTCATCCTAGCGAAGCAAGCAATAAGCCAGTAAGTTTATCGACGTTATATAAGAATCGCGAAAGGTCGGCTTTTCCCGGCGAGCAACAAAGCAATAATTTTTCGGACAATAATAGCGAATTCTTTATCGGCAACGGCTCATTTGTCCCCGATAGCATTGAAGTCAGGGAAAAAGGAAGGGCGTATAAAGCGGAAGACGGTTCGTTCCGCTATTTCCAGAAAATTCACTTCGACGCGAAGATCGAAAAGACATTCGATAGTCCGCGCTATCCTCTCGACAGCGTGCAATTCCATATCTATATCCAACCTAACCGTAATAGCGATTACATTCGTTATAACTTGATCGACAAGCTTTCGGTCAATGGCGAAACGGTCGCTTTCAACGGGTTCTCTTCCTCTTTTTCCATGACGAATGGTTATCGAAGGATCTCTTCGGATGGCGATATTAAGGACTTAACGACGCGCATAATTTATTATGCCGTCAATGAGGAAAGCGCTTTAAAAAACGAAGATCCGTCGAATTGGATCATAAAAAGCGAATTGGAAATAGTTATAAGGGCCAATAAATCGGGGATGTCCTCCTTCATTCAAGCCTTCATCAACATTTTTGCCGTCGGTATTTGGATGATCATCGCCTTCTTCAATCAAAGCTATAACAAGCAAGACAGCATCGGGATGATTGGAACGGGGCTATTTGCCGCTATTTCATCGATTCTTGTCGGCGTTTCGATGATTAGCGACGCCAATATCTTCTCGTTGATTACGATGATAAACATCTTCACGTTAGCGATAATCCTAATCATGGCTTACGAATCGATTGCCGCGAAGAGGGCGAGCGTCAAAGAAAACAAAGCGGCCGTGGCATACCGATCCATCAAATTAAGGATCATCTTCTATGTTCTTGTGTTATCGAGCTTGCTTATGTTCATCGCCCTCCCGTTTGCGGCTTATATTTTTACAATCTAAATCTTTTCGCGACGTTATCAAATTCTATGAAAACCCCATCCCGCCCGTTATCAACCACTAAAAAGCCCAGAACGTCAATCCTGGGCTTTAAAGGTCTATCGTCTATCGATATAGATCGTATTAAGGTTCCATGAAAGTGGAATAAGCATGCTTCACCAAATAGGTTTTGCCGTATTGGAGGCTGATCGAATCATCGGTGGAGGATATGCCATTCACCGACATTGTCTCTAATGCCGCACCCCTATCTTCTTCATATTTTTGCACCCAAGGAAGGGAAAAGGAATGGGAAGTGTTAGGCCCCCAAACCTTAAGCGTCTTCGTGGTATAGGAAGGAAGGATGTCGTTAAGATAGACGGTCGTCGCATCCGTTAGAACATAGATGAGGGCGCGGTCATCGGTGGTCGTTTCCCTTAGCTTAACGTATATCCTCCTCACATCGGAGCTGAATTTCTTCGAACTTACCGGCACCGTGCATTCCTTATCGTAATAAAAATCTTCGAAATAACCATTTCTGGGCGAGCCGACATCGATATCGCTCCCGACGTAGCAGCTGAAATCCTGATAAAAATAATCGCCATAATAGATGTCTACTAAGGCCCTCATGCCGTTGCTATCGGCGGTATATGAGGAATCGCTTTCGAAAGAGGAATAGAATTCGTTATCGAACCCTTTCTTGAAGACGAATTTATTAGTCATCTTCTGGGACGTTTTGCTGCCGTTAGGATAGGAGGATTCCATGCTCATCGCATAGGATAAACTCTCGATGCAAGCGGCTTTCACGTTGAATTCATAATCGACGGACATGATGTCGTAACTATCCCCGACCCAATGAGATTTGGCATTGAAGGTTAAGGTGGTCACGTCATCTTTCTTAGAAACGTCGCACGCAAGATCGCTCGCTTCGCTCATAAAGGAATATTTAAGCGATGCCACTAACGCGGATATAGAAGTGGCGTGTTCAAGATGTCTCCCAATCCCCTCCACGGGCGCATAGATGCTTGTTGCGATGTTCTCATCATACTGATATTTAGCCGCGTATTGATCAGCGAGAGCGTAGGTGGCCTCGCTGCCGCTTGCGTGATAATAACGGTATTCGCCATCGACGACGCCGATATAATGCAAATCGACTAACGTCTCCTTCTCTTCGCCTGTCGTCTCGTCATTTTCAAAGGTCGTTTCCTTGGCATATAGGTATCCATTCGTGCGGTCTAAGGTCCCCTTGCCTTCGTTATGGGCGCCCATCTCGTTCTCACCCTCGATATAAGAAACGTCCTGCGTATAATCGAAGGTGATGTCACAATCTTTCTTCAAGAAAGCGTCAAATCCCGTCCTTATTTCCTTAAGCAAGTTGTCTTTCTCATCGGCTTTTGAATCGCCGCTAGAGGAGGAGGTTCCGCTTTGGTTAGAAACATCTGACGAATTCGAAGCGTCCGCATCGCCGCCCGCGGCGCATCCGACGATGCATAGCGATAGTAACGAAAGCATAACGACCTTTTTTCTCATGTTTGCACTCCTTGTTTATGAGATGGGACTAAAGACTAGTTCCCTATGCCTCTATTAAACAAAATAGCGGTCTCTTTGGCTAGGAAATTCGCTTTTGAGCATATCGCTTTGTGGCGGCTCTCCTATACCCCATAATGAAGGTGCGAAGGTTCCCTCGCCAATAAGGGGACATAATCTCAGGAGGTAAAAAAATGAGAAGCATCGCCAAAATCGAGCTGCAATACGCTCACCGTTTCTACGGCTTTAAAGGAGAGGCGCAATATCTCCACGGCCACACGGGCATCCTCAAGATCGAAGTGGAAGACAGCATCAACGAAGGCGTCAACATGGTCTTCCCATGTAACGAAATCCAAAAAACCGCCTGGAACCTTCTTAAGAACTTCGATCACGCCTTGATCTTAAGGCACGACGATCCGTTACTACCCGCCATTCTCGAGGTCTATGAGAAGCAGGGGATCCGTAATGGCGCCCCGAGCAACAAAATGAAAGGACCCGCCTTCAAGACGGAATTAGCTACCGCCTATCCCGAATGCCGCCTCGTCGTCACCAAAGAGACGATGACCGTCGAAGGGATGATCAAGATCGTCTACGATCTATTGAAGGATCAGCTTAACATCGTCAAACTGACTTTCAGTAGCGGCGTTAACAAAGCCAGCGAGGAATATCCTTCGAGGCTCTCTCTCGACCGTTGCCCTTTGTGCGGCATCGCCCTTAACGAAAAAGGCGTCTGCCCCAAGTGCGGCTATAAGAAACCCTAAAGACCACCATAAGAAGATGGCTGAGCGAGGCTCGGCCATTTTCCTTTGGAGGGAAAGAAAGGGGTTTCCAAAGGAATTAAGTTGATTTTTTCCTCAGATTGCCCCGATAATCTAACAAGGAGAAAAAACATGAAAAAAGCAGCGATCGTCTTCCTCATCATCGGCATGGTGGCCTCAGCCATCTATGGCCTTATCAACATCTTCGATTTTGACGCCACAGCCAAGCAATTCTTGGAAGTGCTAAATTACGACATCACCCCGCTTAAGGGCGTCTATATCGCCATTATCGCCATTTCCGTCGTCATCGCCTTGGCTATCGGAAGCGTTTCCCTTTATATCCTTAACAAAAAGGAATCGCCTTCGGCCGTCTTGACTACCGGCATCTTGTCCCTCATCTTCGTCAACCTCATCGCCGGCATTTTGATGATCGTCTACGCTAGCGCCTTAAGGAAGGCGGCCGCCCCCATTAATCCTAACGTCGTCGAAGTGGACGTTAGCCCCGTTAGCGAAGAAGACAAGGAAGCGCAAAAGCCTTTGGCGGTGGGGGATCTTGTCACTCTCTCTGATGGGAGGAAAGGGAAAATCAATTCGCTTGATGGCGAAAGCGCCAACGTCCATTTGCTCGATGACGATATCGACGTCGTGGTGAACGTTTCCTCGCTTACGTTATCCAAATAATTCGTTTCCGCTTTTAAGGAAAGGACCTCGAAAGGTCCTCTTTTCCTTAAAATAAAGGTGAAATAATGGGATTCATTAAATAAAAGAAAGGAAAAATATCATGAAAACGACATGGGATTTGACGCCGTTATACGAAAACGAGGCGGCTTTTGAGGGGGATTTAGCGAAATTCAAGGATTTTTACACCCCCAAGATGGCTTCCTATGAAGGGAAGCTCAAAGACGAGGGGGAATTGCTTGAATATTTTAAGACCGACCGCGAAGTGAGCGCGATTTTGCAAAAATTATATATGTACGCCGGCTCCCTTAGCGATTTGGATAAGAAGGACGTAGAAGCCTCCGAAAGGGAAGGGAAGGTCCGCCTCGCCCTCGAAAGATACCTAAGCGCCGTCTCCTACGCCGAGCCCGAGATGCTCGCCTTAGGGGAGAAGCATTTCGTCTCCTTCTTCGAGAAACACCCCGAAATAAACGAATACGATTTCCAGATGGAGAAGCTCTTCTTGGCGCAAAAGCACGTCTTAAGCGCCGATAAAGAACGGCTCTTATCGCATTACGCCCCCTTGCTTGGCGAAGGGGCCGAATTATATAGCACTTTAAGCGTGGCCGATTTATTGCCTGGCAAATGCACCTTAAGCGAGGGCAAGGAAGTGATCGTCACCCAAAGCAATTGGTCGAGCTTGGTTAGGAATGCCATTAACGCCGAGGACCGCCGCCTCGTCTTCGAGACCCTCTATCGCTATTACGACCGCCATAAATGCACTTACGCCGAAATCTATAACAACGTCCTTCGCGGCGAGCTAGCGGAGATGAAGGGGAGAGGATATCCAAGCATCCTCGAAACCCATCTTGAGGGGAACAAGATCCCCAAGGAAGTCTTCCTCAACCTCATCGACGCCGCCAAAAAGGGCAGCGCCCCGTTAAAGCGATATTACGAATTGCGGCGGAAGGCCTTAGGATTAAAGAAGCATCGTTCCTATGACCGCTTCCTCGAACTCGCTCATAGCGATAAGCGATATTCCTTCGAAGAGGCGCAATCGCTCTTCTTCGATTCGATCAAGCATTTCCCTGATGATTTCCAAGCGAAGGCCAAAGAAGTCAACAAAGAAGGGTATATCGACGTCTATCCGAAGGATGGCAAGCGCAGCGGCGCCTATAGCAATGGCGGGGCCAATATCCACCCTTATATATTGCTCAATTTCGAAGGCGAGCTCGATGACGTCTTTACTTTGGCCCACGAATCGGGGCATAGCATCCATACCCTCTATAGCGAGGAGAGCCAACCATTAGCCAAACAGAATTACACCATCTTCGTCGCCGAGATCGCCAGCACCTTCAATGAGCATAACCTCTTGGATTATCTCTTGACGCGCGGCGATTTGAATAAAAACGATAAGATCCACCTATTGCAGAAAGCCATCGATGAGATTTGCTCGACATTCTATCGCCAAACCCTTTTCGCCGAATACGAATACCGTGTCTCTTTGGCTGCCGAGAAAGGGGAGCCAATTAGCCACTCCCTTCTAAGCCAAACGATGGTCGATCTCTATCAGGAATATTACGGCATCGATATTGCCGAGGAGAAGCTAAAGCCCCTCGTCTGGGCCTATATACCCCATCTCTTCTACACGCCTTTTTATGTCTATCAATACGCCACGAGCTTCACGGCGTCCCTTCTCATCTATGAGAGGGTCAAAGAGAAGAAGGAGCACGCTTTCGAGGATTACGTTTCCCTTCTTAAGATGGGTGGAAGCGACTTCCCTATCGAAGAGGTCAAGAAAGCCCACGTCGACTTCCTCGACGAGAAGACCTTCGAAGCCTGCCCTAAGCGAATGGAAGAGCTTCTCGATAAGCTAGAAGCCCTCCTTAACGAATAGCGAAGGACTTTTGATGTCATCATCGCATTTAATGTTCTTTTCAAACGGCCCCCACGCGTTATAATACGGGGGCTGGATTTTGGTCCATTAGCTCAGTCGGTCAGAGCACACCCCTTATAAGGGTGGGGTCGTTGGTTCAAGCCCAACATGGACCACCAGAACGGAGGAATACCCAAGTGGCTGAAGGGATCGGTCTTGAAAACCGATAGTGGGTCTATGCCCAGCTAGGGTTCGAATCCCTATTCCTCCGCCAGTTGCCATATGTCAAAGCCCTATACGTTCATCATTACGGCTTTGGATTAGATATAGATTTCAGAGAATACAAAAAAGCCAGGAAACTCGCT
This sequence comes from Bacteroidaceae bacterium, assembly GCA_963624045.1. Taxonomy (GTDB): domain Bacteria; phylum Bacillota_I; class Bacilli_A; order RFN20; family CAG-826; genus UBA4951. The sequence continues at coordinate 8,121 of CAVFNI010000026.1, read as the reverse complement.
CAGAAAAGCTGAGTGATTTTCTTTGTGCTGGGCGATTTTTATATTGCATTTGTGTTGTAATTTAATTGAGGATTCATTCAATGGAATTCAAAGATGCACTGAAGAGATATCGGAAAGAAAACAATCTGACCCAGCAGGAGATGGCAAAAAATCTGGGCGTTGATTTTGTGACGGCCAATCGCCTTGAAAACGGCCACTTCAACCCAAGCTATCAAGTGCTAACGAGATTTCAAGAATTGCAGGAAACGGGGAAAGAAATTTCAGTAAGCGGCGGAAACCTCGTTCAGCTTCCGGAATCGGAGAGCATCTTGGATGACGTCAGCCGGCTCATCGAGAATTCGCGGAAAGCTGCCTACGCCTCTGTAAACGTCCTTTTGGCAAGAAGGAGCTGGCTGATTGGCAAGAGAATCGCCGACGAGGAGCTCAAAGACACCAGAAGCGAAAATTATGGTCTGGAAATAATAAGATCTCTGTCGGAAAAGCTTACGGAAAAATACGGCAAGGGCTTCAGCAGGCATCCCTCTACAGCTTTTTAGACTTCTATCGAGAGTATCCCGACATTTTCCAAACGGTGTCTGGACAATCTTTCCTCTCGTGGTCTCACTATCTCGTTCTGCTTCAGGTGCAGGACAAAACCGCCAGGGGCTGGTATGAAAAGGAAGCGAAGAATCAAACATGGAGCGTGAGGACGCTGCAGCGGAACGTATCAACCCAGTATTACTACCGCCTCCTGAAATCGCAGAAGAAAGATCTCGTGGAAAGGGAAATGCTTCAGAAGGATGACGACAGCAAGGATGATGAAAGGCTGGAGTTCATAAAGAACCCGGCGGTCTTGGAATTCTTAAATATTCCGGAAGATAACGACTATGTGGAGAAGGATCTGGAGAACAGCCTCATCCAGAATATGAAGAAATTCCTTATGGAATTAGGGAAAGGCTATGCCTTCGTGGCCGCCAATCGTAATGGGGCGTATGGGGGCAAGAAATATGATCTCATCGTCGGCGCCGTGGCTAATGATGACGTCTATCGGACTCTTCAAATTTATTTCTCTGGTTTATTGAGCAAAGAACAAACGATAGAGGTTTTGAAAATCAAGACGCTATTCGATCAATACGTCTTTGCTTCGGAAGAATCGCTATCGCTATTGAGATTCGTTAGGTTCGAGAGGTTGCGATAATGGATATGAAATTCGCTTCGATATTAAGCGTGGCGTTATTGCCGCAGATAATCGATCTCATAGCCAAGAAAGAGGGGATCGACGAAGTTTCGGCGATCAATGAATTCTACCGTTCCAAAACCTACAAATACCTAGCCGAAGAAGAAACGAAGATGTGGCATTATAGCCCATTATGCATCTATTCAATTTGGAAAGAGGAGAAGGAGACGGGGGAGGTCATCTTCCCTGAAGGACAATCATGAGCAAGGAATTGCCGTTTATAATCCTTTGCGTCGAGGAATATAAAAACCAAAAGGGGATGAGTGGGGAAGAGGTCGTCGATCTCTTTAACGAGAATTCGGTTTTCGAATACATCAAGGATTTTTATGGCGCCTTGCACGTCACGGGCACGAAATATATCGTAAGCGACATCGATTTATATAACCGCTCCCGCGATGCTAGATAGCTAGGAAACCGCTTTCTTGAGGTTAATGACCTCTTTTTGGCCGTGAGAGAAAAAAGAATCATTGACAATCGATGAAAGAGGATAAAAATAGCCGCGTCGCAAAGAAAAAGGAGCGCATATTTATGAAAAAATCCCACATCATCTTCCCTTTGGCTTTAGCGTTATTGCTCACCGGATGCGGCGAGGAAAACGATTCCTCTTCATCCGTCAGCGGTAGCAGCGAAAGCGATTCCTCGTCCGCTTCGTCATCTAGCTCGTCATCTTCATCGGTAAATGACGAACTAACCATCGAAGACCTAGAGAGTGACGCCGCTAACGCGGTCGACCATTTCTCTAATGTTGCCTCAGGTTCCCTTTCCCTTAGAGAAGTGACGAGCTGGGGCGATGAAACGACCGTCACCGACTACGAATATGGCAGCGACAAGAACGGTCCCGCCTTCCATTTTAGCGGCGCCGATTATAGTGGCGATTACGATATGTACGTTTTCACCGACGAAAACGGCGAACTCGTCACCATCAAGAAGGATTCTTCTGACGAATATTCGAAACCGTATTCCCAATACGACGATATCGGATATTCTTTCGAGGGCTTCTTTGGCTATGATAGCGAGATCAAAGGCCATGGCGCCGAAGGCTTCCTAACCGCTTTGGTGACTGCCGCCAAGATAAATCCCAACAAGAATTTCCAAGCATCTAAGAAAGATGGCTCGCCTTCCTTCTCTTTTGGCTATTTCGAAGGAGAGGATGTTTGGAACTATTATCTCGCTGAGGTCTCTTATGCTTTAAATGCCGATGGCGCCTTGACGAAGCTCGATGCCACGATATCCACTTATGGTAACACTTCTTTTACCGTGGATTTCGAACTTGGCACCGTCATCCTTAACGAGGGTGCCGTGGCGGACACCGAAAAGACATTCGCCATTACCCAAACGATCGGCGAGAGGACCTACGTCAATCCGATTGACATGGACGCCTTCTGCTATTCTTCTTTCGATTTGCTCGACGAAGAAGATAATAAGATCGACGAAAATAGCGTCATCACCTTCTCTTATTCTGAGAACTACACCTTGAGCGTCGCTAACGCCCTTCCCGAGACGGCCGATCCTTCGATCGACGAATTCGTCGTCAGCGTGATTGACGGCGATGCGGACGTCAACGGTTCTTACTGGCTTGGAGAAATCACATTGAATGCTTTTTCCACCGGGACTTGCAAGGTGAAAGTCGCCACGGCGAAGGTGACGAAGACCTTTAGCGTCACCGTGACCGAGCCGCTCCCCGAAAGCATCGGCCTTACTTGCTATACCGTCTCTCCCAATGGCTATGAGCCCCACGTCGTCGAAAGCGAGCAAAGTAGCCTAGATGCTTATGTCGGCGTCAAATATTATTTCTGCCCGAGCGTCTATCCTTATGGCTCTTCGCAAGACGTAAGCGTTTCCGTCGATGGCGGTGCCATCAGCAAACAAAGCGTCCAAGTGAGCCAATATGGAGACCCAATCGACCTTTATGAATTCACGCCGACGGAAGAGAAGGAATATACGCTCACTATCACTAGTTCCGCCCTTTCTAGCGTCACGCGTAATATCAGCATCGATGCCACGAGCATTACCTTGAAGGATGCCTTGTCGAAGAAATTTGCCGTCCGTAATGGCGGTCCGGTCAAATATAGCTTCGAATTTAGCGATGTTGCCGATAATGGCCTCACTGGCACGGTCACCATCAACGATCTCGTCGACAATAAGAATGAAGTCGCTTCCTTTACCCTCACCCTCCAAAGCACTGGCAATTATGCCTTTGGCTTCACGAAGACTTCGGGCGATGAATTGCATAACGATTTCTTCAGCTTGCAAGTCGGCGCCGACTTTGGCCTCTATATCATCTTCGAGCAAAGCGAATACGGCAATTACGCCACAGCTTTAAGCGAGGCGACGCCCGCCTTCTATCTGACCCAAAGCTGGCGCGGCAGCGACAATGGCTATACCCTCGGCATCGCTTTAGGCAGCGACGGCGTGGCTCAAGTGAACATCCAAACCCCCGATTACGACTATGATCAATCGACATGCTTATGGTCTTGCGCCGAAAAAGATGGCGAAGAAGGCTATAACGTCATCTTAAGCGAAAAGGCCGATGGCTATAACAGCGTCTTCCCCTCGCTTCCCTTCACGATGAGCGCGAACGCTTCCTTGACGAGCGTCACCGCTTCCTTCGCTTATAACGGAACCGCGCTTAATTTCACTTTGTCTTACGCTTCTGGACGCGGAATGTAGGATGCGTCATTCGTTTCTAGCTTTCATCGCCATTCTTTCCCTCTCCTCCTGCGCCAAATTAGAGGAGAGGGAGATAGCCCCCGACGCGGGGCTTTTGCCTTCTTCTTTGACGCTAGAGAACACGAGCGAATTCATAGAAAGCGTCGCCGCGAGAGGGGAGGGCACCCTCAAATTGCTCGTGGTGCCATGCCACTTCGAAGGCGAAAGGGAATTTCAAGAAGGCGATTTATCGCGGATAGAGAGGGCTTTCTTTGAGGAGGATCTATCGACTAAAGGGGAGGGCAATTATTATTCCGTTAAGGAATTCTATAAAAGAAGCAGCCTTGGGAAACTCGATATCGAAGGGGAGGTGACGTCGGTAATCGAGGTGCCTTATACCGTCGAAGAGATCGAAAACGATGGCAATTATTTCCCCGGTGTGCCCGCCTTGGAATATTTGAATTCGGCCACCGATGAGAAATTGCGGGAATATGACCTCAATCGCGATGGCTATGTCGATTCCGTCATCTTCGTCTATTCGAGCCCAACTTCTTCTAGGGACGGTCACTTCTGGGCGTGGGTGCATACCTTCGCTACCGACGCCAACCTCACTCGCCCCTCTTTAGCTAGGCATATGTGGGTGGGGATCGATTCCTTCACCGAGGAAAGCTATCCTTCGAGCGACGCTCACGCCATCATCCATGAGACGGGGCATTTGCTAGGGCTTCGCGATTATTATCCTAGCGACAATTATGACGTGGCTTTAGGTGGGCATTCGATGATGGATTATAACATCAGCGACCATGACCCTTATTCGAAGATGCTACTAGGTTGGGCCGATCCTATCTATTATGGTTTCGATGATTATGACGAAGTGACCTTCGATTTGCCGAAATTCCAAGGTAGCAACAAAGTTTTCCTCTTCAATCCCTCTTGGAATCATAGCGTCATGGACGAATATCTTCTCTTCGAATATTATACCCCCGACGGCCTTAACGAGCTTGATGCTAAGAACCCTTATTCCAATCGTCCCCTCGGCTTTGATATATCGGGCATCAAGGTCTATCACGTCGATAGCCGCGTCTCTAAGTGCCATCTTGACGAAAGCACCTCGAAGCTCGTCTTCGATTCTTATGTAAGCGAGATCCCGATGAAAGAGGATGGTTCCTATTACGTGATCGGGGCCTCCAATAACGAAGGGGATTCACGGACCGACGCTTCAAGGGAAGGCCGCTATAAGCAAATAGCCCTCGTGGAAAATAAGGAATACAATCGCTTGCAAATAGGCGAAAGCGCCGATAACGATTCCCTATTTAAAACAGGCGACGTCTTCGATTCCTCCTCTAGCGCTTATCTTCTTCGCGGCAGTTGGAACAATGGGAAGAAGATCGGCGTCACGATGGAAGTCAAAGAATTAAGTGATGGATACGCGCGTATATGCGTCAAATACCAAGGAGAATAGCGTATGGGAAAAAGAAAATTGAAAGCTTCGTTATTGTTAGCGGCCCTTCTCTTATTGGGGGCTTGCCAAAAGGAAGGGGAAGAGGAAAGCGATTCCTCCTCTCAAGTCATCGTTAACGTCGATAGCCTTTCGGAGGCCATCGAAAACACCTCGGAATACGCCTTAAGCATCCAAGTGGATGAGGAAACCGATTACCTTTTTGGCGTCTATAGCGAGGATTTCTATTATTATGCCCCCAATACGGGTGGTTATTTGCGATATGAAAACGACCCCGATTATTATCACGCCTACGCCACGAAGACAAACGAGGATTCCATATATTCCTTATCCCTAGATGTTTATGGCCGCAATTTCCTTACCCGCGAGCGCGCTGATTATTTCTCCGTCGATTTCTTGGATATCCTCCGCACCTATGCCGATGATTTCTATCAGGTCGAGGAGCGCGCCTACGCTTGCTCGCTAAGCAAAATCGCCACCGAACTAAAGAATTATTTCCAAAACCGCAGCTTTGTGTATGCCAATTATTTCGTCGCGGAAGTCGGCCTCGACGGTCGTCTTTCCTCCTTCTATGTCTATGAAAGGAGCGGCTCCGACATTTTGCCTTATAACCCCATCCTCTTCGAGCGCTTCGACAAAGAGGCCTTCGCCCCTTATAAGGAATGGAAAGAGAATGGCTCTCCGATTAATTTAAGGATTTATGACCTTAAGACGGGTTCTACGCCTTCTTATGCCTCAAGCAGCTTCGTTTTGTGCTACGAAGGGGAGAAGGTGACCTTCCAAGGCACCGTCTCGAGCTTCGATAACGAAGGGAATTATTTCGTTTCCTCCGAAGATGAGCGGAATGGCTATATCGGCATCAAGGTGAAGCCTTTGAAGGAAGGCGATCTCCCTAAAATCAACGAAGTGGTGGAAGTTAGCGGCTATCTTTCCAAAAGCAATTACTGCGTGGCCCATATAGAGGAAGCCACCTTCACGAAAATAGGTGAGGAAACTTATTACCCCCTCTTCGACGAAGAGGCCATCGCGACGATGTATGGCGCCGGCTATTACGCCGCCCATCTCTTTAGCCAGGCTCCTTATTTCGCCGGTTCCGTCTATTCGACGTACGCTTATATCGCTTCCTTGCCTGAGAAGGCCATCGAAGGAAGAAAGACCATTATCCTCCTTATTTGCCCCGATTTTACGTATAGTTCTGGCGAATCCTTCGAGATGGCGCTAGTGCTACCCGCTTCTTTAGGGGCAGATAAGAGCCAAAAGATCCTCGATGAATTAGAAGGATACGGAATCTATGGGCAAGATGGCGCCAAAGAGATATCCTTCGAGCGATTCTTGGTTTCCTTTAACATCAAATCGAAATACACGGCCCAGATCGTCTACGCTTCCGAAAGCTCCTTCAGCTTGGCTCTTAGCCCCGCGGAGAAGGTGATGAAGGATTATGGCCTTGCATCCTTCCCTTTCCCCGAGGCCGAGACCTATAGCTGCTATCATTTCGGCGGATCGAGCGGCACTTATCTCGAAGAAATATACGGCAAAAACGGCCAAAGCCAGCTTGGCATCTATTATTACGCCCCCGAATTATCGGAGGATGACGTTAACAAAGTGGCAAGCGGCCTAACGGCGATCGGCTTTTCCTTTTCCGATATCATCAAGGATTCCTATTCGCGCCGCCATCATATTTATAAGAAAGATGATCTCATCGTCGATTATTGCGTGGTGGATAGCACCTTCGGCGATGAGGTGACCCTCAACGTCTGGATTTATCGCGGCGACCTCATTTATCAAAACACCATTCAGGAGATCTTAGAGGAGAAGGAAGGCTTTAACGACTTCTTGATGCTTGCTGGCACTTATTCGGCCGATTATACCTTCTATTCCCTCCCGAATTTCGCCGGGCGCAAATATGAGCAAGGGAATTACCTATCCTGCGTGACCTTGGACATCAAGGGCGAAGGCTATAGCGAGCTCATAAAGCGATATATCAATGAAAAGGGGTTTACGACTTATCGCAACGCCGACAATACCCCATATAGCTATCGCACCAGGGGGCAAAACCATTACGTAATATATAAGGATATAGAAGGGAGCGATGAGAAGCTCTTCCTCGATATGGCTTGCTACCCGACTAGCGATTACACCTTCTTAGGGCATTTCTCCTTCGATAACCGCATCGAGATGCTCGTTTATAAAGGAAAGGAACCCTTATCGACTCTCTATCAAAACGACCTCAACGAATTCTTCGCCATCTTCAACGAGCAAGAGGGCTTTGATTCTTCATCCTTGCCTTCCTTCGCTTTGCCTAGCGACAGCAAAATCGAGATGGTCTATAACCTCGATCCGAATGGCATGGAGCAATACAATTACACATATTACGGATATTATTCGGCTTTGCAGGCCTTCTTATACACGAGCGATGTAAGCGGGGCGTATGACGCCTTGGTCGCTGGCTTAAAGCAAGATGGCTTCGTCTATTATTCGACTTCTCCGAAAGGGAATGATTGCTATTACAAAGAAGGCGGAGAAGGCGGATTTGGCTCTTTTATCCTTCTAATGAAGCAAGGAAGTTATATCCGCATCCTCGGCGACATGGGCGGGGTGGATTTCTAGTCGATTACGACGATTTCGGACCCATAAGAAAAGGATCCTTTTATTGTCTTTGAAAAAAGAAATGGTGCTAAAACGCATCTTTCGATAATGCGAAAACGCATGTTTATGGTGGGATAGGATATTCCATTCTTCCTCTGGAAGCGGTTACAATCGTCTTATCGAGAATCATATCCGCCGTTTTCAACGTTCA
>CAVFNI010000025.1:0-15592 GCA_963624045.1 Bacteroidaceae bacterium | reverse complement strand
ACTAGGGTATCTAATCCTATTTGCTCCCCACGCTTTCGTGACTGAGCGTCAGTATTGTCCTGGTAAACCGCCTTCGCCACTGGTGTTCTTCCATATATCTACGCATTTCACCGCTACACATGGAGTTCCGTTTACCTCTGACATACTCTAGCTCGGCAGTTTCCAAAGCTATATGGGGTTGAGCCCCACGCTTTCACTCCAGACTTACCGTGCCGCCTGCTCACTCTTTACGCCCAATAATTCCGGATAACGCTCGTGACCTACGTATTACCGCGGCTGCTGGCACGTAGTTAGCCGTCACTTTCTGGCGAGGTACCGTCAAACCAACCTCATTTCCTAAGCTGGTCGTTCTTCCCTCGTAACAGAGCTTTACGATCCGAAGACCTTCATCACTCACGCGGCGTTGCTCGGTCAGGGTTTCCCCCATTGCCGAAAACTCCCTACTGCTGCCTCCCGTAGGAGTATGGGCCGTGTCTCAGTCCCATTGTGGCCGGTCATCCTCTCAGATCGGCTACACATCCTTGCCTTGGTGGGCTGTTATCTCACCAACTAGCTAATGTGCCGCAGGTCCATCCAAGAGTGGCGCAAAAGCGCCTTTCAAACAAAAAAGATGCCTCTTTTGTTATTATCCGGTATTAGCCAAACTTTCGTCTGGGTATCCCAGTCTCGAGGGCAGGTTACCTACGTGTTACTCACCCGTACGCCTCTAGTGTATTGCTACACTCGATCGACTTGCATGTATTAGGCACGCCGCCAGCGTTCATCCTGAGCCAGGATCAAACTCTCAAAAAGTTTATCTAGTTCAAAAATTATTTCTGGTTATTGTTTTCTTCCTCACCCTTTCGGGTGAAAGGAATCGACGTCAGTGTATGTTGTACATCTGTTTTGCTTTCAAAGATCAGGGCGCGCAAACCGCATTGGGCTGGGTCTCCCCAGAATTTTGCGTGCTTAGATAATATAGGCTTCTCTCTTGGCCTCGTCAACAATTTTTTTCATTTTTTTATTTTCGATCTCAGATATGAGAAAATGCCGATAAACGCTATGATTTTGTGCCATTTTGCATTCCTGGCTTCTCTTTTCCGCCAAAGAAAAATCTAAAATGTAAAGACTTTGCAATCTTATTCATAGTCACCTATATACTATTGCACAAAGCGCACGCGCGCGCATTAACGCGCGCAAAAGCATTAATTAATATAAGTTTGTAGACACACAAAAAAGCCTTCTATGGCAATCAGGCTCTAGCTTAATCACCACAAAAGGCTTTGTTTTAATATGAATAAAGGTTTATTTGTCGCCTTTAATCGCAATAACAAGCTGCAAGATGCGAACGAATAGAACGAGGAAATTAGTATAGAGATTAAAGGCGCAATAGAGAGCCATATTATGATTCCCCTGCCCTTTCTCAACGATTTTGCCAATGCGATTGGCTTCGAAGGCGATCATCAAAATGCAGAAGATAATAACCGCCACGCTAATACCGACATCAAGCCAACTGAAAGCGGTCGGATTAATCAAATAAAACACAAACCAAAAAGCCGAGACCAAGCAAATGCAAATAAGCAAAGCGAGAGCCACAAACAAAAGAGGGGATAAATCGGATTTGCTGAAATACCCGATCAAAAACACGACGCCGAAAGCGAGGGCCGTCAAGCCAAGAGCCTCGCCGATCGTCCCGAAATCGATTCCAGCCAATAGAATTACCGAGAAAACCAACCCCATGCAGATGGCGTATAGCAAAAAGCCAACCCAAGGCGCTTTACCCGTTTTGAGGCTATAGATGCTATTGACGAAAGTAATGATATAACTAACGATAGCCGCGGCGATGGAAGTAACAGCAGCCACCATCACGCCCGTGTTCGAAATAACGCCATTAACGGTATAGCGAGAGGCGACAAAATACGAAAAACCAAAGCAAACCCCCGCTGTAATTAATAACCCGATGGCCAAATAGCCGAAAACGGCCCCCAAAAAACGGGAAGTCAGTTTGGTCACAAGAGTAGAATCCTGTTGTTTTGTTTCAACGTTTTCCATTTCTTTCTCCTTTAAGCAAACAAATGATAGTGAAAAGAAGATAAGAAATAAAGAAAAGCCGTCACTAAATAGCGACGACTTTCAAAATAGAAGATTAGATTAAGCGAGCATCCCTTCAATCAAACCACGATAGCTTTGCGGTTCCAAAGAAGCCCCGCCCACCAGCGCGCCATCAATATCCGGCTCGCTCATATAGGAAGCGACGTTCTCCGGTTTGACGCTGCCGCCATAAAGAATACGAATTTCTTCGGAGGCTTCGCCAAACATCTTCTTCAAGAGATTGCGAATGGAAAGAATCGTCTCTTCGGCGATTTCCTTAGAAGCGCTTTTGCCAGTGCCAATCGCCCAAATAGGTTCATAAGCAATGACAACCTTCTTCGCTTCTAAAGGGCTTAAAGAAGCTAATCCTTCTTCGATTTGTTTCCCAACGAAGGAGGACGTTTCGCCTTTTTCGAAGGTCTCAAGCGATTCACCACAGCAATATACAGGAGTCATATTGTTGGCTAATAACGCTTTGATCTTGAGGTTGCAGGCCTTGGAAGTCTCACCATTATAGGCCCTGCGCTCCGAATGGCCAAGAATCACCCAATCGATGCCGATTTCCTTTAACATTGGAATGGAAATCTCCCCCGTGAAGGCGCCATGGTCATGCTCATTGACGTTTTGGGCGGCCACGATGCATTTAGAATTGATATTTGCCTTGACGGTATCGAGGCAAACAAAGGTCGGCGCCACGCCCACTTCGATGCCATGGGAAACGGCAAATTCAATCATCTCGTCGGCACCTAAGGCGAAAGCTTTCGCCTCGCTAGGCGTCTTATTCATCTTCCAATTGCCAAGAAGTAATTTTTTACGCATATCTTCTCCTTTTAGCGAAGGATATCGACGCCAGGAAGGTGGCCATCATTCTCAATCATTTCTAACGAAGCGCCGCCACCCGTCGAAACGTGGCTGAATTCCTTCTTGTATCCGAATTGTTTGACGGCCGAAGCGCTGTCGCCACCACCGCAGACAGTGAAGGCTTTGCCTTTTAATTCGGCAATGGCTTTGCAAACGGCGACCGTGCCGTTTTGGAAATCCTTTTGTTCAAAGACGCCCACAGGTCCGTTCCAGAAAATCATCTTGGCTTGGCTGATGATCTTGGTGAAATTGGCAATCGTCTCAGGTCCGATATCGCAACCTTCGAAGCCGGCAGGAATATGTCCGCCCGTTTCGATAGTTGTCGGAACGACTTTAATGACGCGGCCTTCCTTCTCTTCGAAGCTATCAGTCACCACAGCATCGGTTGGGAGAATCAGGCGGCCTTCCGCCTCCTCGATGCATTTGCGGGCATAATCGAGTTGATCCATTTCAACTGGCGAATTGCCAACTTCCATCCCCATCGCTTTTTTGAAGGTGTATGTCATGGCACCGCCGATGATGACGTAATCGCATTTCTTGAGTAACGAATCAATTACTTTGATCTTATCGCTCACTTTGAAGCCGCCCAAAATGGCGACATATGGGCGATCGCTATCGGCAACTTCAACGCAACGACTGAGGTTTTCGACCTCCTTGAGCATCAAGTAGCCAAGGGCCACTGGCTTTCCTTCGGCTTTGAGGACGCTAGGAACGCCAACCGTCGAAGCGTGGGCGCGGTGAGCCGAGCCAAAGGCATCCATCACGAAAACGTCGGCCAAAGAAGCCCATTCCTTGGCAAGCTCGGGGTCGTTTTTCTCTTCGCCTTTCTCATAACGGGTGTTTTGAACCAACAAGATATCGCCGTCTTTTAGGGCGTCAACCGCTTCCTTTAAAGCGGGTCCGCGGGTATCTTTGGAGAAATAAACGTGATATTTTGGAGCAAGTTCTTGTAAGGCTTTGGCGACGGGAGCCATATCGTTGGCTTTCTTCATCGCTTCGATCTTGGCGGGATCGGGTTCCTTCCATTTGATCTTGCCTAAATGGCTCATGAGGATGAGGCGGGCTCCTTTTGAAGCTAATTCCTCGATCGTCGGAAGGGCCGCTTGAATGCGGTTGGTGTCGCGAATGACGCCATCCTTTTGTGGAACATTAAAATCGACTCGGACATAAACCTTTTTGCCTTTGAGGTCTTTGAGGTCTTTTACAGTAAGCATGTTTGTGCACTCCTTGCGGGGCTTATTATACGCCAAAAAGAGGAGAAAAAACGAATAGGGAAAAGAATACCGATATATCGTGAAAAAGAAAGCTTAAAGCAATGACTCGCTAAGCTTGAAGGCAGCTTCGATCGTATCATCCATATCGTAATAGCGATAATCGGCTAACCTTCCGCCAAAATGGACGTTTTTCTCTTGCTCCCGCTTAGCCAAATAACGAAGGAAAAGCGCTTTGTTCCTGTCGTCGTTAACGGCGTAATAAGGTTCGTCCCCCGCCTTCCATTCGCTGGAATATTCATAGGAGACGATCGTTTTCATGGAAGAAACGCCGCGAGAGAAATGACGGTGTTCAATGGAACGGGTGTACGGAACGTCTTTGTCGGTGTAATTGATGACGGCCACTCCTTGATGGTTCTCTTCTTCATAAACCTTCGTCTCGAAACGGACGCTGCGATATTCTAGATAGCCGTATTTGTAATTATAAAAAGCATCTAAAGGACCGGTGTAGATGATATGTTCCGCTAGAGAATCCAATTCCTCGCGGCGGGTGAGATAGTCGGTATTAAGCCGCACTTCATTCCCTTCAAGCATCTTCTCGATAAGCGCCGTATAACCATCGTGGGGGATGCCTTGGTAACGGTCATTGAAATAGTTATTGTCATAAATAAAACGAACGGGCAAGCGACGAATGATGAAGGCGGGGAGTTCCTTGCAGGGTCTCCCCCATTGCTTTTCCGTATATCCTTCGATCAACTTATGGTAAATCGTCTTGCCAACCAAATTGATGGCCTGTTCCTCGAGGTTTTTGGGATTTTCAACATAATTCTCCCGTCTTTCCTCTTCGATTCTCTTCTTGGCTTCTAGCGGCGTAAAGACGTCTGGCCATAGCTTATTGAAGGTGTTCATATTGAAAGGGAGGTTATAGCATTCATCATGATACCTAGCGATAGGCGAATTGACGAAATGATCGAAAGGAAGGAAGGAATTGACGAAATCCCATATCTTCTTGTCGTCGGTATGAAAGATATGTGCGCCATAGCGATGAACATCGATCCCCTCGACCTTCTCCGTATAAATATTGCCGCCTAGATGTCCTCTTTTTTCCACCACTAGAACGCTTTTGCCTTGTTTGCGCAACAAATACGCCATCGTGGCGCCAAAAAGTCCGCTTCCGACAATGAGATAATCGTATTGCTTCATCGCTTGCTCCTTATGACGGCACTATTTTACGCATTTAAGACGCATGGATAAAGATAGTTACCTCACGCGCTAAACCTATATAATAATTATTTGCAAAGGAGTTTTTATGTGGCACGAATATCTTTATAGAATACTAAGCATCATCAATTATGTGGTTTTAATCGCCATTGCCGTCCCCTTAGTAATCCAAATCGCCTATATCCTTTTCTTCTTCGTCAAAAAGAAGAAATTTCCCGTTAGCGACAAAAAGGGGCGCATCGCCTACCTTATCCCCGCCCATAACGAAGAGGATGTTGTCGCCGATTCTATCGCCTCGCTTTTGGAGGAGCAACAATATCCGAAAGAGCTTTATGACGTCTTCCTCGTCGCCCATAATTGCACCGACCGCACCGCCGAATATGCCACGAAAGCAGGCGCCAAGGTTCTAATTTTGGACGATCCTGATCCCGCTCATCGCAAGGCTCTTTATCCTTTGCGACATGGCATCGACGAAATAATATCTGGCAAATACGGTGATTATGATATGGTGATCCATGTTGACGCCGATAATCATTTTAGCCCAGATTTCTCTATGAAAATGAATGATGCCTTCCAAGCGGGCGTCGATTTGGCTAGGCCATACGAAGGCGCTTCCAACGGGGTGCAGAATTTCTTCACTAAGGCCTGCGCCATGTTCTATGTCATGGAATCGCGTTATGGCAGTCGGGTCAGAGAGCGTCTAAATTTAGCGGCCCATGTCAATGGCAGCGGCGCCATGATGAGCGTCAAGATGCTAAAAGCCACCGGCGGATACGATTGCCAAGGCATCTCCGATGACACCGAATATTATTTCAACCGTCTCCTCGACGGCTATAAAGGCCATTACGTCGAAGACGCTGTCGTCTATGAGGATATGCCATCTTCCTTCAAAGACACCTATAACCGCAACAAACGCATCGGAAGCGGCAACAATTTCCTCTTCCGCACCAAATTACCCAAATTGCTGAAACGTTTCTTCAAAACCGGCGACTTATCGTGCTTAGAAGTCTACATGACTTATGTTTTGCTCGTCTTGACGGTACCTCTATCGATTTGGCTGCCTCTTTATTACATCTACCATTTCGCCTATCTAGCTTGCGCGGGGTATGGCGTCATAGATGTTTCCCTTTATAGCACTGCCATCTACCAATCCTTCCTTTGGAACACCGTTTGGGTCATTTTGGGAGTGGTGCTAGGACTTTTCTTCATCTTCGGGTATTTGCAAGCTTTTATCTTAGCGATGACCGAATATAAGAAATTGGGCGCCAAATCGCGGCGGGAATATCTCCCAGTCGTTCTTCTCTTCCCTTTCTTCTTGTTCTTATATTCGGTTACTATTTGCATGGGCATGCTTTCGAAACCCAAGAAATGGGGAGCCGTCAAACGGAACGTGCAAAAGAAATAAAAATAACCCTCGTTTCCATTCCGTTTCTGACTTTTTAGTTCAAACGCTATTTTAAACCATCAAAAAAGCGCCCCTTATGGAGCGCTCGGAGGATACAAAGGGAAATTATTTCGATAAGATCTTGCCATAGAGGCCCGCTAAACGGACATATTGGCAGGTGAAGCTATATTCGTTATCGTACCAGCTGAAGACTTTGACCCATTGGGTGCCATCGGGCATCGTGCGGACCATCGTTTGCGTGGCATCGAACACGGAACCTTCGGTGCGGCCAAGGATATCGCTGGAGACGATTTCATCTTCAGTGTAACCAAGAACGCCTTTGAGCTCGCCAGCCGCCGCTTCTTTCATCGCGGCGTTGATTTCTTCGGCGGTCGTCTCTTTCTCAAGTTGGAGCGAAAGGTCGACGAGCGATCCATCGGTTACCGGGACGCGGATGGCCGTGCCATCGAGTTTGCCCTTGAGTTCAGGGATAACGGCGCCAATGGCTTTGGCAGCGCCAGTGCTTGTCGGAACGATATTCGCGGCAGCCGCACGGCCACGGCGGAGATTGCCTTTGGCCAAATCAAGGATCGTTTGGTCGTTGGTATAGGCGTGAACGGTGGTCATATAACCGCCTTTGACGCCGAATTTGTTCATGAGAACATGCATCACTGGGGCTAAGCAGTTGGTAGTGCAGCTAGCGCCGGAGATGATCTTTTGATCAGCGGTGAGCTTGTCGGTGTTGACACCATAAACATAAGTCGGGATGTCTTTGCTGGAAGAAGGGGCGCTGATGATGACGCCTTTGGCGCCATTGTTCAAATGGACTTGCCCATCTTCTTTGGTCTTAAGACGGCCGGTGCATTCGAGAACGACATCGACACCGTATTCGCCCCACTTAAGATCGTGCGGGTCTTTTTTGCCGAGAACGGGAATCTTCTTTCCTTTGAAGACGAGATCGTTCTCCACGATGTTGCCAGCTTCGTCCTTCTTGACGATGGCATCGATCTCATCGGGCATCCAAGTTCTGTGGGTGGTGTCGTACTTGAGAAGGTACGCCAAGGTTTTGGCATCGACGAGGTCATTGATGGCAACGACTTCGAAATCGCCGCTTTCATAAGCGCGGCGGAACGCAAGACGGCCGATGCGGCCGAATCCGTTGATAGCTAGTTTAATTGACATGTTGAAGCTAATTCCTCCTAATTAAACCGTCAACATTATACAAACCTTTTTTCCTGGTGGAAAAGAAAAACCGCTTTATCGAAAAAAGGAAGCAGGTAAATCGTTCCTCCCTTTTATTCAACGCCCTCTAATAAAGTCGATAAATTGACTTCCAAAGCGGCAGCGACCCTCTCTAAGATCAAGAAGCTAGGATTGCGGCGTCCTCGCTCCAAATCGGACATATACGTCTTAGAGACTTCGGATAAATAAGACAAAGTCAGTTGCGAAAGCCCCTTCTTTTTGCGCAAAGAAACGATTCTCGCTCCAAGCGCTTTTAAGGCTTTCTCTTCATTTTTGCGTCTTACCATGCTGCTTGGCCCTTTCATATTCTTCGTTAAGATAACGGAAAAGATGGTTGACGTTTGATTTGCTGACGGTCGCCCCCAATTCTTGGGAGAGAAGTTTGGCCAATTCGCCCAAACTGGCGTCGGGATTATTTAGGCGGATCTCCATTAATGCCCTCAATTTGAGGTTGTCAATCCCCTGCCATCCCAAACGTTCGACGAAATAATTGATTTGCTCTATTTGCTTTTCGCCCGTTTTCTTGCTGCGGCGATAATTGGCTCCGTCGAGATTGGCTAAGCGGTTGCCGATGTTAGCGAAATCGCGCGAAACGCGAACGTCTTCAAAGGCCAAGCAATTTTCCTTGGCGCCAAGCAAAATCAAAAAGTCGCTGATTTCATCGCCTCTTTTGATGTATATGACGTGCTTATTTCTCCTTTGAACCATTTTGGCGTGAAAAGGATGAGACGGATATTTTTGGATCAAATGCAGCAAAAAGGCGGCAAAGGCCTCCTCTTTGCAGGATATCTCCAAGTGATAAGAGGAAGATTGGGGAGAACTCACTGAGCCTCCTGCCAAAAAAGCCCCGGCAAAAAACGAAGCGGTCTGCGAGGAAGTAGCAAGCACCCGTTTGGGCTCTTTGGGAAAAAAGAAATCAATTTCCAAATCACTTAAGATATCTTCGGCCCCTTCGTCGATGATGACGTGATAGACGATTCTCTTAAGGAAACCGGCGCTTCTTGTATAGGAAAAACGCGCTTTGACGCCATATAAATCGCTCAAATATTTATAGACCACCTTAGCGATAGCGCTGTTCTCGCTAGAAACTTCCAGCCCCGCTTTCCCGTCGTTAAGGCGAAGATAGCCGCTCATCCTCACGAAAGCGCTCAAAAACGCCCGCTTTTCTTCGTCGCTACGTAGCGCGGCAGCGCTTTCTTCTTTCGTTAATTCGGCAAAGGAGGTAAGCGAGCGCATCCTATTCCTTTCTTTTCCTTAAAAAGGAGATGACGCCGCTAGAAGCTATCGCCCCATCGGCTAAGGCGGTAACGACCTGCCGCATCCTTTTATCGACGATATCGCCCGCGGCGAAAAGGCCAGGGACGCTCGTTTGCATAGTCTCATCTGTCACGATGAACCCCTTATTCATCTTCAGCGAGAAATACCGCAAGAAAAAGGTATCCGTTTCTTCGTTAAGCAAAGGGAAAATAACGTCGATTTGCAAGGATTTTGTATCTTTTCCTTCCGTAAATTCCGCTGATGAAACGCGATTGGAGGCAGTTTCGCCAAGGATTTTGGTAAGATGAGAATGCGGATGAAAGATCACATTCCCCTTGCTTTTCAAAACCGCATCGTCAGCCGAAAAAGCATCCCCAGGGAAAAGAAGATGCAATTCGCTCACGAGCGAAGATAAATAAAGGGCTTCTTCTAACGCCTTCTCCCCCTCCCCTTCGATAAGGGCTTTTTTTCCTTTGAACAAAGGGCCGTCGCACGTCGCGCAATAGGAGACGCCATGGCCTAGATATGTTTTCTCGCCCGCTATTTTGGGAGCATTGCTTAATCCCGTAGCCAATAAAACGGCACGAGAAGAAACTTCAGTGCTGCCATTATAGGAAACCAGAAAACCGTTTTCGGCTTGCTTGATGGCGCTCACTTCACCATAAATCGGATATTCTTCTAGTGGCGCTAATAGCTTTTGCGCTAGCGAAAAACCGTCGCTTGGCATAAAACCCGGACAATTGGCGATTTCATGGATGTTATTAAGCTTGCCACCCGGCGCCCCCTTCTCCAGCCATAAATAACGAACGTTCGCCCTTTTTAGATAAGTGATGGCTCCGATGGCGGCGGGACCTGCCCCGATAACGACGACATCATATGCTTCCATTAGTGATTCTCCTAAGCAAATCTTGCCACGAAGAGCAGATATTTTCATTCTTTAAGCCATCTAACGGCTCACGAAGGCACCATCTGGCCATCAAAAAGGGAACCTGAGCCCTTTTGGCAGCCTCATAATCGTAAACGGTATCGCCGACATAAACGGCTTCTTGCTTATCGCTCACACCAAGCTGCCCCATAGCCAAATAAATGCCCTCGGGGTCGGGTTTGTTCTTCGTCACTTCATCGCCGCCAATCACGAGATCGAAGAGGCCCTCAAGATGAGCAACCTCTAGCGAATAATCGGCAAAAGAGCGAGCTTTGTTCGTAACAACGCCTAACTTTAAACCGCGCTCCTTAAGCTCTTTTAAAACCTCTTTCTCCCCCTCAAACGAGGAAACGTAATCATCATAATATCCTTTAGTCCTCTTTTCGTAATAAGCCAAAGTATCCTTGAGAGGGATATCGGGGAATTCTTTCCGAAGGGATAAATCCAAAGGGGGGCCGCTAAAGGAGAGCAAATCCGCCAAATGCGGTTTATATCCAGGCTTAAATTTTCGATAGAGATCACACCAGGTATAAACAATCATCAAATCGCTATCGATGACCGTGCCATCCATATCGAAAAGAACGGCTTTAAGCATGGCTTTCCTCGTTGTTTTCGTTTGCTTCGATAACGGCATTAGCCCTTTGGGCGTTCTTTTTCTCGAACCAGGAAGAAATCGTCGGCACCAAAGCCAAAATGGCCGCCAAAATAGCAAAGAGAGCAATCAAGACGAAGCCGTAAGAAAGATTGACGTAAGAATCCCCGATATCGCCTAAATTACAAGTCGATTTGCCAACGAAGAAGAAGATGCCGGTCAATAAAGATAATAGCGCGCTAGTTATCCCCGCCACGCGGTCCATATTGATATGCATTATCTTAAGCATCACCCAGATTGCGAAAGCCACGAAAGTGAGAATCAATAAAATATAAGCAATCAGATAGAAAGCACTTTTACCGAAGATAATCTCAAATCCGTTATAGACGCTGGTGGTGCCACTGCCGTCTTTGGAACTCGAGACGTTAATGGAGGAAAGGAAAGGAAAAAAGAAGCCAGGAAAGCAAAGAAGCATGCCGATAATAGGGAAATGCAGGGATTTTTTGGTTTTCTTATATCGGTCGCTAAGATGGAAAGCGGCGATTAGTCCCACGCCGATTAAAATATAGGCGATGGAATTGCAAATGCTCCAAGCGTTGTCGGTGCCCATGTTGAAGTTGGCGTTCCTCATCGGCTCCATAACGATACGGACAAGGCCATACCATAAGAAATAGCAACCGCATAAATCGCCAGGGGAAGTCCACTTCTTTAACAATTTGCCCACGCCATAGGCAATTAAAAAATAGCCAATCACGTTCATCACCGCTTCAACGAAGAAAAGAGGGATGTTGATGGAATCACCAGTAAGTTGCCCGCCGCCATTATTGAAACTCATGTTGGTAACTAGCCAACTAGGTAACCAATCCCAACCATTCGAAACGGAAGCGACTTGGCCATAAACCTCCAAATTGAAGAAATTGCCTAAGCGGCCCATCGCCTGGGCGAGCAAGACCGTCGGAACGATGGCATCGATTGCGAAACGCATATCCACGAATTTCTTAGTGGCCCGCAAGAAGAGATATCCGACAAGCACCCCTGCGGCCGCGCCGCCAAGAATCGTAAGTCCGCCTTCCCAGATTTCAAAAGGTTTCGTCCAACTCTTCCCAGCGAATTCGCGGTCCCAATTGCCGACGACATACCATACACGGGCGCCGATGACGCCGGCGGGAAAAGCCACCAGGACCAAAGTATCAAGGATGCCATGCTTATGATATTTCTGATAAAAGCGATGATCGCTCACCCAATAGGCGATAGCCACGCCAAAAAGGATCACCAAGGCATAGAAGGCGATATGCAATCCTCCAGTCGATGCGCCATCAAAACCGTTCGGTTTAGTGAAATGAAAGCCGCTTCCGTCAATGGAAAAACCATTAAATAACGGGTAGCTCAAATACGGGGCGATCCCCTCTAACCATATAAGCGCCGCAAAGATAACAAACGGGATCGAGGCGTATAAAGCCAACTTAACGCCACTTAAGGCCTTGTCGAGCAAATTCGTCTTATAAAAACGCAAGGAGAAAGCCGACCACAAAACCGCATTGGACGCCCCAAAAATAAAGCCACCTATGAGAGATAAGGACAACGAGGAGGCATAATTTATCGCCTTATCTTTATATGGCCCCGTAAGCCAAGCGCTTTGCTCGCCCCAAGAGGGATTCGCCAAAAAGAGGGAACCTAATAGCAAAGATATCGACAAGCCGGCACCAATAGAGGCGATAATCCAGAGCCACAATTGTTTTTTGCTTATTTCGTTTTGGCTTTTCGCTTTGACGAATTTCCGCAAAGAATAAACGAGATAAGCGGCGGCCCCCGCTAACAAAAGCAAGCCGATAATTAGACAAATGATGCTAGAAATTTGCTTATCCATAATTTTCCCCTTTTTTATTATTTCGACCTCTCTAAGGTCTTTTTTAGGAACTGCCCTGTGTAACTATTATCGTTCTTAGCCACCTCTTCAGGGGTGCCGCTAGCGACGATATGACCACCGCGACTTCCGCCTTCGGGCCCCAAGTCGATGATGTAATCGGCCATTTTAATGACATCGAGGTTATGTTCAATAACGATGACTGTATCGCCATGGTCAACTAAGCTTTCCAACACAGCGATTAATCGTTTGATGTCCGCGGCATGTAGCCCTGTCGTCGGCTCATCGAGAATATAGACGGTTTTCCCCGTGGGACGCTTTTGCAATTCATAAGCGAGTTTGATGCGTTGCGCTTCGCCTCCCGAAAGGGTTGTGGCGGGCTGCCCTAATTTTAAATATCCTAGCCCCACATCATAAAGGGTTTTAATTTTACGCTGGATTTGCGGGCGATTTTCGAAAAAATGAAGCGCCTCTTCCACGCGCATCTCCAAAACGTCATAAATGTTTTTGCCTTTGTAATAGCAAGAAAGGGTTTCGTTGTTATAGCGCATGCCATCGCATTCGTCGCATTTAACGTAAACATCGGGCAAGAAATTCATCGGCACCACCGTCACGCCCGCCCCCTGGCACTTCTCGCAACGCCCGCCTACCACATTGAAAGAGAAACGCCCTTTATCAAAACCTTTGGCCCTAGCTTCGGGCGTTTCGGCGAACAAAGCGCGAATATCGTCAAACACTTTGGTGTATGTAGCGGGATTACTACGAGGCGTCCGTCCAATCGGCTCTTGGGTGACGTTAACGATCTTATCGACGTAATTAAGCCCTTTGATGGAGGAATATTCGCCAGGGAAAGTCTCCGTTTTATTGATTTGCTTTTGCAATATCTTCGAAAGGGTTTGGTTGATTAGAGAACTCTTACCGCTTCCCGAAACGCCAGTGACGAGAATCAAACAACCCAAAGGAAAGCGGACATCGATGTGCTTAAGGTTATGGCACGAAGCCCCTTTTAAGATAATAGCCTTGCCATTGCCCTTTCTTCTTTCTTTAGGCAAAGCGATATATTCTTCGCCCGAAAGGTATTTGCCCGTAATGCTTTGAGGGCACTTCTCTAAGTCTTCGACCTTTCCTTCCGCGACGATTTCTCCGCCATGAACGCCAGCTCCAGGACCAATGTCGACTAAATGATCGGCAGCGCGAATGGTGTCTTCATCGTGTTCAACCACAATAAGCGTATTCCCCAAATCGCGCATTTCCTTCATCGTTTTGATGAGTTTGGCATTATCCCTTTGATGCAAACCGATAGAGGGCTCGTCCAAAACATAGAGGACGCCCGATAGACGTGAACCTATTTGCGTGGCTAAGCGAATGCGTTGCGCCTCGCCTCCCGAAAGAGACATCGCCAAACGGTCAAGCGTCAAATAATCGAGTCCCACATCGACTAAGAAGCGCGAGCGGTTCTCGATTTCTTGAAGCACCATCTTGGCAATTTCCAAATCGTTATGGCTTAAGACGCTTCGAACTTCATTAACGTATTCAAGAAGCTTGTCAACCGTCAATTGCGTTACTTGATAAATATTTAAGCCGTTGACCTTTACCGACAAAGCGGCTTCATTAAGATGAGCGCCATGGCATTCGGGGCAAATGGCGTCACGCATAAAGGATTCGTAATAAGGAAGCATCCATTTGCTCGTCGTCTCGGCATAGCGGCGCTCGATCATCGTCTTCACGCCTTCGATATACCCATATTTGTGGGTTATATTGCCACTCGATGAGGTCAAAGAATGATTGATCACGCGGTCAGATCCATAGAGGATAATATGTTTCTGCTTATCGGTTAGGTCTTTCCATGGCACGTCGTAAGGGATTTTATAGTTATCTAAAAGGACGCAGAATTCCTGCCATTCCAGATTCTTAGTCCCCACCACGTTCTTATAAAAACGAATGGCGCCTTGATTGATAGTCTTATTGGGATCCGGCACAAGCAAATCCTCAGCGACAGACCGCGAAATGCCTAGACCCTTGCAGGTAGGGCAACAACCCGCGGGGGCATTGAAAGAGAAAAGGCGCGGCTCGAGCTTAGGGACGCTGAAACCGCATTCGGGGCAAGTATGGTTGCTCGATAAAAGCTTCTCTTCCTCGCCGTCAATAACGATGAGATAGCCCTTCCCCCAATCCAAAGCGAGTTCCACATCTTCGGAAACACGGCTACGCAAGCCATCCTTCATGACCAATCGGTCAATGACGATAGCGATATCGTGCCGCTTGTTCTTATCCAATTCAGGGGTTTCTTCAATCAAGCAAAAGGAACCGTCAATTCGTAAGCGGGCGAAGCCAGCCGCCTTAATTTTATCGATGGTGGCTTTGTGGGTGCCCTTTTCGTGGCTAACCACCGGGGCGAGGATCTGAATCTTGCTACCAACAGGAAAACGGAGGATCGTCTCCGTCATCGAAGCGGGCGAAACAGCCACGATAGGGATATTGTGATGAGGACAATATGGCACGCCGACACGACTAAAAAGTAACCTTAGGAAGTCGTAAATCTCCGTTACGGTGCCAACGGTCGAACGCGGATTGTGGGAAGTCGTCTTCTGATCGATGGAAATGGCTGGGGAAAGTCCTTCGATCGAATCGACATCGGGTTTATCGACTCCGCCTAAAAACTGTCTGGCGTATGGGGAAAGCGATTCGACATAACGACGTTGACCTTCGGCGTAAATCGTATCGAAAGCCAAAGTGGATTTGCCACTGCCGCTAAGACCAGTAAAAACCGTAAGAGTGTCTTTCGGGATGGCAATATCGACGTTTTTGAGATTATTCTCTCGCGCCCCTTTAACGATGATGTACTTCCTAGAATCCATAATAACGCTTGGTTATTATATCTTTTAGATATAGATAAGGCACCAAATAACGCCGTCAAGTTGCAATAAGCGACACAAAAGACGTGTTTATGGTCATCGCCCCGCCA
>CAVFNI010000024.1:0-16147 GCA_963624045.1 Bacteroidaceae bacterium | reverse complement strand
GACGCCCTTGGCGTCAAGAAGGTGGATAGGAGGAAGGTCAGGCTGACTCCGTTGGTCTGACGTTCCTCCTAGGCGGGCCGTCCGGGGCCGCAAAACCGATCAAGGCAGCTTTCGCGATAACTTAGTCACAGGATTCGCGGATGCCTTTTCGGCTCGCCCCCATTTTCGCCCAAACGGCCAAAAAGGTCAAAATTTGACAATGTAATCGCGAAAATGAAGGGGCAAACGGCCGAAACGGCCCGAAAAGGGCTAATTCTTGTACTTTAGTTTGTCAAGTGACCAGCGATTTGCCTAGCGTTTGTGACAAGTTGTTTTGCATTTAAAATATATGATTTTCTTTGCCGAATCGCTTGACTTTTAAGCCTTTTAGAGTGATAGATAGACCACACTCAGGAGGTAGGAAATAAACTAAAAAAATAAGCTCAATCTGAAACAAAATATAGACTATCACTCAAATAACAGCAAAACCAAAATCAAAAAGTGGCATGCAAATAATGAAAAGCGATTTGCAGGATTGCAATTCGGGATGGTAAAAGAAAAATAGTGGCATTCACCACTATTTGTTCTTCTTTCTATTACGGGCAACATCCATCTGCGCCCTTACAACGAAGTGACCAGGTATATAATATATTCTAATTATGTGACTGCCACTTATTTTTGTTCTATTTGGTGGAGCTTATCGGGATCGAACCGACGACCTCATGCTTGCAAAGCACGCGCTCTCCCAGCTGAGCTAAAGCCCCATCGCCGCGTATTATAACCACCTTGGTGACCCCCTTTCAAGTCAATCCACCGACTTCAAAGAGCTTATCATGTCAATTTTCTTGATTTTCGGTAGAAGCAAGAGGTCCACTAAGACGGCAAAGGAAGCAATGACAAGAACGGGCAAAAGGTAAGAAGACCATTTGATGTCGGCTAGGGAGCCGAATTCCAAATAGATAACGACGATGCGCATGATTCCAACGCCAATCGGCACCCCCAAGAGCACCCCTAAAGCGGCCATCACCCCGGTTTCCCGATACAAATAGGCGACATTCTCCTTGTCGTAATAGCCAAGCACCTCTAAGGTGGCGAGTTCGCGGGAACGTTCGGTAATCGACATATTTGTGAGGTTATATAGCACCAAAGCGGCCAAAAGGATGGCGAAGACGATAAGGAAATAGGAGACAGGGACGATGGAGCTTGCCACCGCACCGCCACCGCTATTCTCCCCAAGGGCGTTGACGATATCCAAAAGGGCGAAGCCAATAAAGACGATGGCGGTGCTTCCCCCTACGGAAATGGAGGTCATCCAAAGCCTCTTCTTGAAACGGACGAGGTTACGGATGGAGCTCTTGAAGCGGAAAGGAAATTTCTTCCATAGGGGCGTCCGCTCGATTTTAAGGGCATTCCCCGCGGCGGGCGTCTTCGGTTGCAATAACGCCGCCGGCAAGGGGTGAAGGGTGTCGCGAAGCTGGGCGATGGTAATGCCTAAAATCACCACGACCATCGCAATGGCACTAAAGAAGGTGAGCCAAGGATCTAGCGATGAAGCGATGGCGCCAGGCAGATAATAGGGGTAATTGAAGGCCTCATAGATGATCGGGAAGACGAGGAAATAGCCGACCAATAGGCCTAACCCGATTCCCATAAGCGTCGATATGGCAGCGAAATAAACATATTTCTTGGATATTTTCATGTCTCGATAACCTAAGGAAGAGAGGCAGGCGATCTCCGATCTTTCCTCTTCGATCATCCGGCTCATCGAAATGGAGACGACGAGGGCGGACACGCTTAAAAAGAAGATGGGGATGACTAAACAAATGGAATCCATCTTCTTGCAAGAGATGCTTAGAAGATAGCAGGAATAGTTATCGGATAAACTCAATACATATGTTGAACTCGGGAAAGCGCCTTCCAAAAGTCCGCCCTTTTCCTTTTGGAAGCGCGAATATTCCTCCGAAAAGAGGTTATAGGAATCGCGTTCGGGGAAACGAAGGAAGAGGTCGCTTTGGCTAGGAAGAGAATATTTGACGTCCTTAAGCAATTCCTTAAGCGCATCCAAATCGACGATGCTCTTAATGAATTCCGGCAAGGATGAGAAAGTCTCTTCGATATAGGAAAGCAAGGCGGTTTGTAGCGATTCATTCAAAGATGGGACCTCGCTTATGGCGCCATAATGGTAATAAATCGAATCCAATTCGCTATAATCGACAAAATTCGGTTCATTGGTTCTAGCGTAATAAAGGGGATTGCTAACATAACCGCTTATTTTGTATTCATTGCCGAAAAGAAGAACGCTTCCGCCGATATTTTCCGTCTCCTTATGATAAAGCGAATCGAGCATGATTTCCCCGTCGCTCGAAGGGAAGTTACCTTCGATGAGATTGAGGCGGTTTATTTCATCGCTCTTGGCATCAGGGAAGGCGAAAAGGCGGTCGTTGCCATCGCTCATAAGGGATGGGGTGATGACGAAGAATTCCTTCTTGTCGGGCAAGATGGATTTGATAAAGGAGATGCGGCTAGAGGCTTTTTCAGGCGTATAGCCGTTTTTCACGAGGGTCTTGACGCCATAATCGTCGAGGACGTCATAAAAACTAAGTTCGCCACTAAGCGTATGAGCGTCCAAAACCAGGGCCTTTTCCAGGAAAACCCCCGCAAAACCCTCCTGGATTTGCTCGATGTCGCTATCTAGGAAGCCGTCAGAAGAAGTGCTTTTGAGATTGAAATCGGAGATTTTCCTCTCCTTTAGCGACATATCAAAGGAATCGCGCACCTTCGAAGGGGTGATGGAAACGCCGAAAATGAAAGCGAACCCCAAAGCGATGATGAGGCTCATCGCCAAGAATTTCGTCCAGTTTTTGAAGAACCCCCGCAAAGAGGAAAGCCTAACCTTCCGCATAGCCTCACCATTCGATGTCCTTTATCGGGGTGGGAGAGGGGTTGCGCTTGATCGACTGGATGTTGCCACTTCGGATATGGATCACGCAGTCGGCCATCGGGGCGATGGCGCCGTTATGGGTGACGACGATGACCGTCTTCCTCTCTTTATGAGCGGTATCATAAAGCAATTTGAGGATGGATTTGCCCGTCTTATAATCCAAAGCGCCCGTCGGCTCATCGCAAAGCAAGAGGTTGGCGTTTTTAGCCAAGGCGCGGGCGATGGAGACCCGTTGTTGCTCACCGCCCGATAATTGGCCGGGAAAATTCTTCATCCTCTCCCCTAGCCCCACTTTCTTAAGCGATTCGACGGGAGAGAGGGCGTTTTTGGAAAGTTCGCTGGCGAGTTCGACGTTCTCCAAAGCCGTCAGATTCGGCATAAGATTATAGAATTGGAAGACGAAGCCGACGCTATAACGGCGGTAATCGCACCGCTCCTTCTTGGAGAATTCCTCGATATGGCGGCCATTGACGATGAGTTCGCCACCGCTAGGGGCGTCCATCCCGCCTAAGATGTTCAAAAGGGTGGTCTTGCCCGAGCCGCTTGGGCCTAAGATCAAAGTGAAATCGCCCTCGTATATATCGAAAGAAACGCCTTTAAGGGCCCTTACTTCCGTACCGGAGGTCATAAAATACCTGGTGATTTTGTCGGCGTGGACGATTGGTTCTCTCTTGTTCTCTTTTCCCATGCGTGCACATATTAAAGCGACACTTGTCTCTTTTCAAGACTTGTGTCGCCATTTTTTTGGACTATAATTTGGGAAATGGCAGATAACGTTACCGATGTGCGGATCCAAGTCACAAGAAGGCTCATCGAAGATAGCCTTCTCTCCCTCCTTAACGAAGGCGTGTCCTTAAATAAAATCGGGGTCACCGAGCTTTCGGAAAGGGCGGGGATCAACCGCACGACCTTCTATAAGCATTTCGTCGATGTTCAGGACGCTTTTCGCGCCATTGAGGAGAGGCTTTGTTCTTTCGTCCTCGAAAGCGTCCTCTCCGCTAGCAAGGATGGTTCCATCAACATCGTCCCCGTAAGCCTCTTCGAATTCATCGACAAAAACCAAAACGTCGCCCTGCTTATCCTTTCTAGCAACGAACACGGTTCCTTCCTCGACCGCGTCTTTGAGGAAATAAAGAAGCTTTATTTCGTAAATATCCCCGAGGATAAGCAAGAAAAGGCCGATGTTTTATATAGCTTCGTCTTCGGCGGGGCCAAGGAAATCGTCTACCGTTGGTTATCTAGCGGCAAGAAGGAAAGCCCGAAAAAGGTCGCCAAAACGATCGAGGGATTCGGCTATTCATTGTTAAAGGACTGGCATTAAGGCTCAGCCTCTTCCTTAGGCCTTTTTTCTAATTCAAACAGGGTGGAGAAGCGTTTTAACCATGGCTCAAAGACGAAGGCTTTATCCAATACCTTCCCCCATAACCCTGTGATAATGCCGCTTGTTAGGGCCATCACAAGTGTCCCCCAACCCACGCCTTTAAGCTCGCCGAATAAGATGAAGGTCATGGCGACGCTTATAAGAAGGAAGGAGATATCCACCGCGGTTTTAAGTATCGATATTTTTACCTTATATCTCCAAGCGATGGCCTTAATGAAGAAATCGTAGACTTGGGGATATAAATAGGTTTTAAAGAGCAAGGCCACCGCCAAGCATGTCAGAAGCACCCCGGCTATATACATTAATATCCGAACCCATAAATCCATGCTGCCAGGAAGGGTCGTCGACGGGTTGAAAAAGGGGATAAGGCGCCACAAATCCAAGATGCCGCCATAAATCAAGCAAGTCACGAAAGCAAATAAATATATTGGCCTAAAGCGCCAAATGATGAGGCATAATAGCAATAGTAGCACCGCTTGGACGATGTATTCGGCCTGGCCGAAGCTAAGGAAGCCGCTTTTGAGGCTAAGTAGATACGCGGGAGCCACGATCATCGAGATCCCGAAATCGGCCGCCGTCATCATCGCCACGCTTAAAGAGAGGAAAGCGAGCGCTAAAAAATAGGCTATTTCACTAGGGATTTTGATCTTTTTCCTAGGCGATAACGTTTCTAGAGGTTCTTCCATCTTAGATTTTGATGATCCGCCCTTCTTTTCGCGGGGCCGCTAAGGAAGGCGCGGAGAAAGGATAGCCGACAGCAAGCGCGCCCACACCTCGTAACGAAGTCGGAAGCCCCCACTCTTTCAAGATTTCCTTACCTTCTTGGCTATCGAAAATCTCCCGTTCGCGGTTGATCCAAACGCTGCCTAATCCTAAGGAAGCGGCGGCAAGCATCATATTTTCAAGCGCGCAAGAGCCATCCTCCGTAAAGGTGCTGACGCTTCCTTCAGCCAGCACGAGGATATAATGTGGAGCGCCATAAAACGGATCGATGTCCTTGCCCATCACCTTGGCGTTAAGGCGAGATATCTTCGCCCGATATTCATCAGAATCAATGAGGATGAGAATCGGCGATTGCGCGCCTCTGCCACTGGGCGCATATAGGCCCGCTTCCAAAACGGCATCCAACAAATCGGAAGGCACCTTTTTATCTAGGAACTTACGGACGCTCCGTCTTTTCTTAATGGTCTCTAATGTCTCGTTAATCATGATTCCTCTCCTTTGCTTGCGATTATATCACGGTTGTCAAATGCGTTTCCTTTTTTTGATAAACCATCACGATTTAAAGCACTCTAAACGCACAAAAGCCGATGGATTTCCTTTAGGGCTTCTTCCAATCAATCTAGAAGGCTTTTCCTTAAATAATGGACGTCAATAAGCTTTCCTAACTTGAAAGCCATCTCATGGATCGTCCCTTCGAGAAGGAAACCGTTATATAGATGGAAGCGCAAAGAATTCTCGTTTTCGCTAGTA
Organism: Bacteroidaceae bacterium; assembly: GCA_963624045.1. Lineage (GTDB taxonomy): Bacteria > Bacillota_I > Bacilli_A > RFN20 > CAG-826 > UBA4951. Next base: position 10,373 of record CAVFNI010000024.1, on the reverse strand, counting down.
ACTATCGAGATGATGTTCGTTATCCCTCTTTCTTTGGCTAACATCTCTATTTCCTTAAGAAGCTTCCCGCCGACATGCTCATGAAGGTGCTCGGGGCTAACGTAAATGGAAAGATCGGCGGTTCTTCGGTATGCGCTCCGCTCATTGAACGTATCTAGATATGCATAGCCTAAAACCTCGACTTCGAAGAATTCCTATGGGCGTTTGGCTATGGCAAATCCATCAAGAAAGACATCTTGTCCCATATGTTGTCGCTTACCGCGCTCCCCCTTGGCGCGCTTAAAATCTATAACGATCTATTCTTAGATTATTGCATCGTTGGCAAAGCGCTCGTGAAATCCGGTTACGACCTTCGTTACTACAAAAAGGAAAATTCCACCTTGGAAGAGGAATTCTTTGTATGGTACAAAGATTATCTCGTTCCGATCGAGATGAAAGTCAAAAACAACAATTCAAAATCTCTTTCCACTTTAATAAAAAGTGACAATTACGAGGAAATCCGTTTTGGAATAAAAATCATAAAAGGGAACATCGGCTTCGATTCCAATATCTACACTTTCCCGCACTTCTGCACCTTTCTCATCAAGGATTTTCTAGCGTCTTTTAAATTCGAACAGGGTGTTCTAAGCGATTGATGCGAAATGCTGTCTTTTATTGTTTTTGAATACAAAAATGGCGCCCCGAGCAGGAATCGAACCCGCAACCCTCAGATTCGAAGTCTGATACTCTATCCAGTTGCGCTATCGGGGCGTGCGCCCATTATAGACGATTGGCGGAATAAAGGAAGCGCCCTGCGAGTTTGTCACTTCTAACATACATAAGCAAAAGCAACCGTTTAAAGCCACCTTCCTTTATTCACCATGCAATAAAGAAAAAAGGCGATGTTAGTCGCCTCTTCTTCGTTTGATTCCCTTATTTTCCTTCCGAATGGAAATGCTCTTGCAGGGTCTTTTTGAGGGCTTCGAAGGTCTCATCGCTTAGATCGTGCTCGATGCGGCAGGCGTCTTTGAGGGCCGTTTCTTTGTCGACACCGATATTGATCAATAGCTCACTGATGACGCGATGCCTTTCGTATATTTTCTTGGCAAGGGCATAGCCTGATGGTGTCAAATAAAGCTGTTGACGAGGTCCTAACGCCACATATCCGCCATTTTCGAGCTTTTTTAAAGCGACGGAGATGCTCGCTTTGCTATAGCCAAAGGAAGAGGCGAGATCGACGGCGTGGATCTCCTTCACCCCTTTTTCCTCGAGCATCAAGATTCTTTCTAAATAGTCTTCGGCGGATTCGTGTGTTTTTTCCATATCATTCACCTTTGGCTAATTGTTGGCAAAAAACTACTTTTTGTCAAGGAAAAGTCAATTTAGTTAGTAACAATTAACTTTTGCTTGATTTCCTATGCGGATGTTTCATAATACGGCTGTTAGCGAATTCTAACTGAGGTAAAAATTATGCCATTACTCATCGCTCCAACCAACGCTCCTCTAAAAATCAAGAGGGTCAGCGGAGACGCCAAAGTGAAATCCCACTTGGCTTCTTTAGGCATCATTGAGGAAGGCGAACTCACGTTATTATCCCTCCAACCCAGTGGAGTCATCGTCAAAGTCAAGGAATCGCGACTCGCTTTAGACCATGACGTCGCTTCTCGAATCACGGTCGCGTGCTAAGAAAAGGAGTTCTCTTAAACTATGAGTGAAGAGAAAGTAAAAGCGCAACCCTCCTTGGAAGTCGGCTCAACAGCCACCCTAGAGGATTTGCCCGTTGGCGCCCTCGGCGTCATCGAAAGCGTCTCCGGCGAAGGAAAGATCCGCCGGCGTTTGTTTGATATGGGGTTAACCCCGGGATGCGAGGTATTCGTCAGAAAACGCGCTCCCCTTGGCGACCCGATCGAAGTGACCTTGCGCGGGTATGAACTGACCCTTAGGAAGAACGAAGCTTCCTTCGTCATGATGAAGGTTACGGAAACGGAGCAAAAACAATGAGCGAACGAAAAATGAATTTTGCCTTGGCTGGCAACCCCAATTGCGGCAAAACAACCCTTTTTAACAGTTTGACCGGCAGCACGGCCTATGTTGGCAACTGGCCCGGCGTCACCGTCGAAAAGCGCGAAGGAACCTATAAAAACAAGAAACTTGGCGATTGTTTAATCACCGACCTTCCAGGCATTTATAGCTTATCGCCATATTCGCCAGAAGAGGTCATCTCCCGCAACTTCATCCTCGAATCGAAGCCCGATTGCGTCATCAATGTCATCGACGCGACCAACTTAGAGCGGAACCTCTTTATGACCACGCAGATCTTGGAGATGGACACCCCCGTCGTCCTCGCCCTTAACATGACCGATGCCTTGGAGGCGCAAGGACAAAAAATCGACGCCAAAGCCCTTTCGAAGAAGCTTGGCGTACCCGTGGTCAACGTCAGCGCCTTGAAGCAACAAGGCTTAGAGGAATTAATGGCCGTGGCCATCGCCACCGCCACTCATCCGCGCCAAGGCCGCGTCGTTTGGGACGCTTCCGATATCGCTTCCTATATCGAGGAAGCCGTTAAGGTTTATTCTTCCGAAAAGATCGAAAACCCGACCTTCCACGCCATCAAAGCGCTCGAAAATGACGAGATCGAACTCGCAAAGAACGCCTCGGCCGCCCAAAAGGTTCATTCCATCGTCCCCGAAGGCGTCGATTTCGAAGCCAAGAGCGCCGATTACCGTTACCGCTATATATCCAAGGAATTATCGGGCGTCCGTAGCGGCTTCGTAAACAGCGAAAAGAAGAAACTTTCCCTTTCCGATAAGATCGACCGCGTCTTGACCAACCGTTGGGCCGCTTTCCCGATCCTCATCGTCCTCTTCTATCTGATTTTCCAAATCGTCTTCAATAGCGACGTCCTTTACTTAAAGGCCATGGGCGTCGATTTCGGCGACGGTTTCCTCGATAACCTCGTCCATATGCCAGGCGCCGAAGAGGAAGGCGGACGCATCGCCGGCGTCTTCGACGGGCTCTTCTATACAGCCGACGGCTGGAATAGTTTAGGTACCTTCCTAGCCAATCTCCTTAACGCCTGCACCGGCGCCTTCCAAGCTTGGATTGGCACTTTGATCCCCGCCGACTCCTGGGTCAACGGCTTCATTTGTGAAGGCGTCCTCGGCGGTTTATTCGCCGTCGTCGGCTTCTTGCCGCAAATCCTCCTTCTCTTCTTCTTCTTCAGCATCCTCGAAGACAGCGGCTATATGGCCCGCGTCGCCTTCGTCTTAGACCGTCTCTTCCGCCGATTTGGCGTTTCGGGACGAGCGTTCTTGCCTATGATCATGGGCTTTGGATGCGGCGTACCCGCCATGATCAACACCCGCACCTTGACTAGCGATAAGGAACGCACAAAGACCATCCGCGTCATTCCTTTCTTCGCCTGCAGCGCCAAGCTTCCGATCCTCGTCGCCGTCGCCGGCGCCCTCGCTAGCGCCGCTGGCATCAACGCCGGGTTATTGACCTTCGCGATGTATATCCTTGGCGTCGCCATGGCCATCTTGATGGTCATTGTGATGAACCACACCACCCAACGCGAGGAAGTCGCCCCCTTCGTCATGGAGCTTCCTAGCTACCATTTGCCGCAACCTCGCGCCTTGGCCATCCACATTTGGGACAAGGCCAAGCACTTCCTAAAGAAAGCCTTCACCATCATCTTGGTGACGACGATTCTCGTCTGGGTCTTCTCGAACTTCACCTCCTCTTGGCAGTTTATCCCCGCTTTTAGCGATGAAACCGCCGACGGTCTCGCCGAAATCAACGCCATCGGCTACACTTCCTTGAAAGCAATGCAATCCAGCAGCATCTTAGCTAACATTGGCAAAGTCATCCAACCGATCTTCACTCCGCTTGGCTGGGGAAGCCAGACGGGCGAAAACGGCTGGGCTTATAGCGTGGCCGCCATCAACGGCTTGATCGCCAAAGAAAACGTTGTCGGAACCCTCGGCTCCTTGGGAGCGATCTTAACTGGCGGAGAAGCCATCGAAGAAGGTGCCGAAGCCATGAGCGCCATCATGAGCGCCACCTCTTGGACGACCGGCGGCATGATTTCCTTCATCATCTTCAACGTCTTGACGATCCCTTGCTTCGCGTCGGTTGCCACCGCCAAAGGCGAGCTTGCCAGCAAAAAAGACTTCTGGGGCACTATCCTCTTCTGGTTGGCGGTAAGCTATTTCACCGCCGCCGCCTTCTATGTGATGATCGATTGGGCTTGGACGATTGCCATCATCCTTCCCGCCCTCGTTATCGCCCTCGTTATCATCTTCTTCTATAGCAAGAAAAAGGCTGTCGTTAGCGCCTAATCGAATATGGGCCCCTTAGAGATCGCTACCATCGTCATCGCTTCCCTCTTCGTCCTGGGGTATCTTGGAATCGAGATCTATCACAAAATGAAGGGAAAGCCTCCCGTCAACGAGGAATGCGGTTATAAGCATAATCCGAAAGCCTTGCTTAAAGCTTACCGCAAGCAAAAGGCAAAGGAAGAGAAAAAGGCCCTAAAAGAAGAAAGAAAAAACAAAAATCCCTAGCGAAACCCGCTTGGAATCATTAAGGAGGCGTCAAAAGCCTCCTTTCTTCTTACCTATAATATAATGTATCTATGAACCCCATACTTCTGACCGTCATCGGACTCGCATTGCCCTTCTTAGGAACCGTCTTAGGCTCTTCGATGGTTTTCTTATTGCGCGATAAGATGAACCAAAAAATCGAGAAGATCCTCTTGGGCTTCGCCTCAGGGGTGATGGTGGCCGCCTCGATTTGGAGCCTTTTGATCCCATCGATTGAGCAAACCGCTTACGAAGCCATTTGGAAATGGGTGCCGGCGCTAGTCGGGCTCCTTCTTGGTTTCCTCTTCCTTTGGCTTATCGACGCCCTTACCCCCCACCAACACCTCGAAAGCGAAGAACCCGAGGGTCTAAAAAGCTCTTTTAGCAAAATGAGCATGCTACTATTGGCCGTGACGATTCATAACATCCCCGAGGGCATGGCCCCTGGCATTGTTTTCGCTAGCGCCTTAGACCCCGATAGCGGCATCAACATGGCCTCCGCCTTCTCCTTGGCGATAGGCATCGCCATTCAGAATTTCCCCGAAGGGGCCATCATATCGATGCCATTGCTCATGGAAGGCAAAAGCAAAGGAAAAGCTTTCTTGATGGGCGCCTCTAGCGGGATTGTCGAGCCGATCGGGGCCGTTTTGATGATATTGCTAGTCAGCGTTTTAGAGCCGATCCTCCCTTATTTCCTAAGCTTCGCCGCCGGGGCGATGCTTTATGTCGTCGTCGAGGAGCTTATCCCCGAGGCGCAAAGCGGCAAGCATTCGAATCTTGGCACCGTCGGCTTCGCTATAGGATTCGCTCTCATGATGGTCTTGGATGTGGCGTTAAGCTAATAAAATAATCGCGCGAAGAAGCCCTTCTTTTGATAAGGTTCGCTTTTCATCCCCATTACGCCATACCCTTCTTTGGTGATGGCTTCCTTGATGGTGGCTAAATCGATATCGGAGGAGGCGATGATATGCGCCTCCCCTTTCGTGGCGCTCGCCTTTACCCGTTTAACGCCCGGGACTTTTCTAATGGCGTCGTTAACATGAGCCTCGCACATCGAGCAGCGCATTCCCTCCACTCTGACGACGATTTTTATTTCATTTTCCATTTTTTCTCTCCGAAAGATATTTTATATCTTTCCGTCTTCTTGATTCAAAGGTAAAAATTACCATGAAAAATTATTCTTATAACCCTTGACATTAACTTCAATAACTCTTAAGTTATCCACCGATAGTTAGGAGGCGAACTATGTTTAAATTGCTAAAAAACTTTCGCTGGCAAGACTGGCTCGGCGTCATTCTGACCGTTGGCTTAATCATTTTAAGCGTCTATTTGGAATTGCTTATCCCCGACTACATGGGAACGATGTCCAAGACTCTTCTATCTAACGATGCCGATATCTCGTCCATTCTCGTCGATGGCGGTTATATGATCCTTTGCGCCGTGGCGACATGCATCGACATGGCCATCGTTTATTTCATCAGCGCCCGTATCAGCGCCTCCTTCTCCATGCGGCTTCGCGCGAAGCTTTACGCTAAAGTGCAACGCCTCTCCGAACAAGACATCGAATCCTTCAGCACCGCTTCTTTGATCACCCGCACCACCAACGACATCACCCAGATAACCCAACTCCTCACCATGGCGATGTCTTTAGTCTTCAAAGCCCCCATCATGGCTATTTGGTCGGTCGTTAAGATTCTAGATAAAGGCAATGACGCTTGGACGATCACCGTGGGAGTCGCCGTAGCCTTTTTGGTCGTTACCATCGCTCTTCTTGGTGGACTAGCCGTCCCCAAATTCAAGAAAATCCAAGGTCAGATCGATACGTTAAACGCCATGTCGAGGGAAAACATCCAAGGCCTACGCGTTATCAAGGCCTTCAACGCCGAGGATTACCAAGGAAGCAAATTCGACAAAGCCAATGAAGAGCTTACGAAAACGAACAATTTCGCCGGCCTCGTCATGGGCCTTCTTTCCCCCGTCATGACGGCGGTGATGTCGGGATTGCCAGTTGCCATCTACTGGATTGGCGCCTATAGCATCCATAACGCCAATAACCCTGCCGATAAGCTCACCACTTTTTCTAACATGATGGTCTTCTCTAGCTACGCCACCCTCGTCATCATGGGTTTTTTGATGATCGTCATCGTCATCATGATGTCGCCGCGTAGCCTCGTCGCCGCCAAGCGCATCCAAGAAGTTCTCGAAAAAGAAGATAGCATTGTTGAAGGTTCTTTTGACGGGAAGACGGAAAGCGCGGGGGAAATACGCTTCGAGCATGTCTATTTTGGTTACGACAATGCCGATAAAACGGCTCACGAAGACGTTCTTAGCGATATTTCTTTCGAAGTCAAAAAAGGTGAGACGCTCGCCATTATCGGCCCGACAGGAAGCGGCAAAAGCACCATCATCCAACTAGCGATGCGCTTCTATGACCCGAATAGGGGAAAAATCCTTCTCGACGGCCATCCAATAAACGAATACACCTTCCTTTCCCTCTATAACAAAATAGCGTTAGTCCCGCAGAAAGCCGTCCTCTTTAACGACAGCATCAAAAACAACATCCTTTATGGCGATAGCGACGGCTATAGCGATGAATCCTTAGAAAAAGCCATCCATATCTCCCATAGCGAAGAATTCATCGCCAAAAAGAACGAAGGGCTCAATAGCCATATCGAGCAGGGTGGCAAAAACGTATCGGGCGGACAAAAGCAACGCCTTAGCATCGCCCGCGCCTTGGCAAGAAACCCCGAGATCATCATTCTCGACGACAGTTTGAGCGCTTTGGACTTCAAAACCGATTATGAAGTCCGTAAAGCCCTTCACCAAGAATACCCTGAAACCACCAAAATCGTGGTAGCGCAACGTATCGGCTCCATCAAAGAAGCCGATACGATCATCGTCTTAGAAAACGGCAAAATCCTCGGCAAAGGCAAACACGAAGAGCTTTTATCCTCTTGCCCCTTATATAAAGAAATAGCCGAGAGCCAGCTTAGCGAGGAGGAACTTTCCCATGAATGAGCAAAAATTCCCAAAGAAAAAGAAAGTCTCTTTCCATGAATCCTATTGGGGGATGAAGAAATTGCTTTCCTATAGCAAGAAAGCCACCCCCGCCATCATCATCGCCATCCTTTTTGCCATCGCCGGAGCCGTCTTGATCATCTTAGGTCCCGATTATTTCGGACAAATCACCACCCTTTTGCAAGAAGGTGCCGTCTTAGAGATTCAAGGAACCGGTTCCATCGATCTAGAAGGAATCGGCAAAATTTGCCTTTTGCTCATTCTCTTTTATTCCTTAAGCATCGTCTTTAGCTACGCCCAATCCTTCATCATGACGATCGTCTCCAACCGAATCGGCAAGAAATTGCGTAAAGACGTAAGCGACAAAATTAACCGCGTCCCTCTAAAGACCATCGAAAGCAAGGAAGCAGGCGACATTATGTCGCTAGTCACCAACGACGTCGATTTGATCAGCCAATCCTTGGCCAATAGCATCGCCTCCTTCATCTCCAGCGGCGTGCAGCTTTGCGGCGTCACCATCATGATGTTCATCTCCGAATGGCGGATGGCCCTTACCGCCATCGGAGCCACGATCGTCGGCGGCGTAATCGCGGCCATTATCTTAGTCAGAGGCCAAAAGCTTTTCACCGCCCAACAAGCGGCCGTCGCTAAGGTAAACGGCCATATCGAGGAGAATTATGGCTCCCATAGCGTCATCCGCGCCAATAACGCCGTAAGGAAAAACGAAGCGAATTTCGCCGTTTTAAATAACCGTCTATATGAAATGAATTGGAAGTCGCAGTTCTTTGGCAATTTGGCGATGCCGATCATGAATTTCATGAGCAATTTCGGCTATGTGGCCGTCTGCGTGGTGGGCGCTTTGCTCGTCCATAATGAGAACGCCTCATTGGCCGTCATCACGAGCTTCATGCTTTATATCAGACTCTTTAGTTCGCCCCTAACGACCATCGCCCAGGATTTCCCATATTTGCAACAAAGCGCCGCCGCTTCCTCACGCGTCTTCGCCTTCTTAGAGGAAAAGGAAGTAAGCGACGAATCGTCTTTAACCAAATATATCGATCCTAGCGAAGTCAAAGGGCATATCGTCTTCGACCACGTGAGCTTCGGCTACGAAGAAGGGCATCCGATCATCAAGGATTTCAGTGCCGTCGTCGAGCCTGGGCAAAAGATCGCCATCGTCGGCCCCACAGGGGCAGGCAAAACGACTTTGGTCAATTTGTTGATGCGCTTCTACGATATATGGAACGGCTCGATCAGCATCGATGGGATCGATATCCGCGAATTGCGTCGAGAAAACGTCCATTCCCTCTTCGGGATGGTTCTGCAAGACACATGGCTATTTAACGGCACCATCCGCGAGAACCTCAAATTCAATAATCCTAATATCGACGATGCCACGATGAAGGGGGATGCTAAAATCTGCGGCGTCGACCACTTCATTAAGAGCTTGCCGCATGGCTATCACACCGCTTTAGACGGGCATTTGGAAATTAGCTCCGGCCAAAAGCAACTCCTCACCATCACCAGAGCGATGATTCAAAACGCCCCGATGTTGATCCTAGACGAGGCCACCTCGAGCGTAGACACCCGCACGGAGATCGTCATCCAAAAAGCCATGGACGAACTTACTCATGGCCGTACCTCCTTTATCATCGCCCACCGCCTTAGCACGATCAAAAACGCCGATCTGATTTTGGTCCTAAAAGATGGCAACATCGTCGAAAGCGGAACCCACCTCACCTTGCTCGAGAAGAACGGCTTCTACGCCGAATTATATAATTCGCAATTCGCCTCCGCCGAATAGAAAGGGAACGAAATATAGGGGTTTTGCAAGGTTTTTCTGTTTTTATTAGAAAAATTCTCCATAAAACCCCTTTCTTTTTTTGATCAAACAAAAAAGGCCTCTAACGAGGCCTATTCATGGCAGCCTGGTCGGGATGGCGAGATTCGAACTCGCGATCTTCTGCTCCCAAAGCAGACGCGGTAACCAAGCTGCGCTACATCCCGAGATGGCGCGCCAGACAAGATTCGAACTCGTGACCCTCAGATTCGTAGTCTGATACTCTATCCAGCTGAGCTACTGGCGCATGCCGCTACTTCCCTTGAAATAGCCTTTAAACTATATGCTTAGACGCCCATAAGCGCAAGTGTTAGTTTTAGAAATTGCCGTTACCGTTAAATGACAAAGTTATCGCAAAGGACCGCATGACCACGCGACAAGGCGTGACCCAGTTATTCCATCCATCAGAAAACAAACATCTCTTTATTTTGCCAAATAACGTCAGAACGAGAATTCCCGCCGTATATCAGCAAGATAAAAAACAGGACTTCGACGATCTTGTCATTTATATTTGGCAAAGACTAACTATTTTGATACAAAATGCGTACCCCTACTTAATTGTTAGATAAAGAAAACTATTATTTTCGAATCGTATCTTTCAAAAACCTCGCCTTTAATTTAAGCTGAAATCAGTCATAAAAAAGCCAATCAATTTCTTTGGTCTATTTTTAATGTTCTCCTTTGTGAATAGTTTGTAGAGTTTTTATCTCATTCTTTTAAATTTTTCGAAGAGGCAAATTGAGCGATGCCACGAAATACTATATTCAATAATTTATTAAGGTATACGTATGCATAGTATGTCATCTACTTGGATTTAGTAAAATAGGGAATTGAATTCCCTAAAATACTAAGATACAATAAGATACAACAATTATGGAGGTGCAATATGATAAGCAGGACCATCTATAAAGAAATTGAGAAATCAATTAAGAGTAGGCCTGTCACCTTGATTA
>CAVFNI010000023.1:0-16496 GCA_963624045.1 Bacteroidaceae bacterium | reverse complement strand
TATCAATCCTATCGTTTCTTAATGGGGCGGGATACGGGATTCGAACCCGTGAATGGCCGGTTCACAGCCGGTTGTGTTAGTCCACTTCACCAATTCCGCCAGCGCCGTATAGTTTAACCGCCATCATGGCGCTGCGCAAGTTTTTTCGATATCGGTCGAAAAGGGATGAGCAACCGCCTTTATTAATCGCTTAAAAGGCGCCAGAAGGGAGCTTCCCTTCTTTTGACCAATAGAGCTATCCCATCATTAGGAACGCTTGCTAAGAGGGATAGCCCCTCTCGCTTATTGACAATTAAGGTTTCTTTGATCAAATGGTCGCCTGCGCTAGGAAAGGATGCTTCCGCTACCTTCTTCCCCTCGACCAGGAAATAATGGGTGACGTTACGCCACCCCAGGGGGTTATAGGCATCGACCGCCTTCCCTAAATACACGGCTTCGCCAATGAGATATCCCGTCTCTTCGAGAATTTCCCTTTCTAGCGCTTCAAGGTAGCTTTCGCCCGTTTTTACGGCACCTCCAGGCAATTCGAAATATTCATATTTCCCGAAGATATCCTCGCGTGATAGATGGTGAAGCAGGTAATTGCCTCTCCCCGCCATGACGAAGGCCCGCACGGCGATACGCTTCCTTTTCTTCCTTTTGTAAGGATATTGGTCGTCGTTTAGATGAAAATTGAGAATCATAAAATAAGTATCTTCCCTTGAAATCACCTTGAAAAGGGCGAAAATACTGCCATGGTCATCCGCAATCAGATCGCCGCTTTGATATATCGAATATTATTGCTCGCTTTCGGGTGCTATGTTTTATCCGTCGCTATCCTCCATGATAGCGTCATCTCCCCCCTAAACACCTTCCGTAATTTCGCCTCTTGCCTGACCCTCGTTTCCGTCTTGGCCATCTTGCTAGAGGTCATCGTCAATATCATCTCCATCTTCACCCATGGCAATAAGCGGATGGCTTCGGGCATTTACCCCGCCATCACCTTCGTTTTCTTATCCCTTGAGATCGGCTATATGGCTGGGCACCCCCTCTATTGCTACTTGACGGGCGCCCCTTATATGCCCGCCGGGGAGGAACTGCTTTATACCTTATTGCTATCCGTCCTCTTCCCTTTGGGCTATTTCCTCGATTGGCTATTATTCGGCGAGAAAGGCAACGTCAAAGCCATGCATCTATTGGAAATCGTGGCTTTGCCACTTCTATATTACCTCCTTTCTCTGTTCACCCATCTAGCCCATGGGGAGACGTTTGCTTACGCCACCGCCATCTTTGATCCCCGTAATTTCCTCTCCAATTCCTTTTTGCCTCCCCTCTTCCAAGGCAATGACGGTTGGAATGGCGTAGCCATCGCTTCTTTTTCCCTTCTTGCCATCGATTTATGCTCCGCCCTTATCGTTTTGTTCCTCAGCTATTTATTAGCGGGCGCTATCCTTCATCGCCCATCCTAAGCCCTTCGCCATGAAAGCGAGGTTATCTCCTCTCCCTTAAAGCATTTGATATCGCTTAAAGAAAGTTGCTTTCGATAGGAAAGGATGACTCCGGCGAAGCTTATGCCACCCCTCTCTAATGGGTAATCCCGAATGAAATATAATTCCTTCCGCTCCTCGTCTTTGGCCACATAACGAGGAGAGCGAAGGATCTTTTTGGCCTCGCTTATCTTCGCTAAGTAGCTATCCTCCCATCTTCTGGCGAATTCGTCGGCCTTCTTTTCCGCCAAATAGCAACGGTCGTTATTCCCTAATTTTAGATCTAACCCCTCTTTGATTTTCTCCGACAACCTGCCGATATAGACATCATCCATTTTCTTATCCTCCTCTTACATATAGCGAAGAAAACGAAAAAAGGAGACGGAAAGAAAAAAGAAACTATAATATGACCTATGTATCGTTACGAGAAAAAAGAAGGCGTCTCCTATTCCTTGGGGACGACACTTACGATCGAAGCCCTTCTTTATAAGCCCTCCTCCCTTAGAAGAATTTATATTAGCGAAAAACAACATCGCGACGAAACCTACGATAAAATCGTCTCTTTGGCGCGTCGTCATAACATCAAAATCATTCAAAACAACGCCAAGATATTTCATGATCTATCTAACAAAGAGAACGTGATGGTCATCGGAGAATTCGAAAAATTCGTCATAGACCTCCCTAATGGCAATCATCTCGTGCTAATAAACCCGATGAACCAAGGCAATCTCGGCACCATCATTCGTTCGGGGTTAGCTTTAGGGATCGACGGCTTAGCCATCATCTCCCCCGCCGCCGATATCTTCGACCCGAAGGTCGTCCGCGGCTCGATGGGAGCCATTTTCCGTTTGCCTTTTCGTTATTACGCTTCCTTCGAAGAATATATGGAATCATTCCCTTCCAATCACTTCTATCCTTTTATGTTACAAGCCAAGAAAAAACTTAATGACGTCACGCCGAAAGTGCCCTATTCCTTGATTTACGGCAATGAAGCGACGGGGTTGCCTTCTTCTTTCCTATCGACGGGGGAGCCGCTAATAATCGAGCAATCGCCAAGCGTCGATTCCCTTAACCTCGATAACGCCGTCTCCATCGGTTTATACGTTTTCAAGGCGAAGGCGAAATAAAATCCGATAAATAACAGGTCTAAATTAGGCGTTTACCGAAAAAACGCTTCACCTATGAGATAAGGAGCGATTTTCTCGATTAAGCGGAATTCTTTATGGTCAATCTTCCAAAACGAGGATGTTTTTAAGCGATCCTTTGATGGTCGTTTCCTTCGATTCGTGGCCGTATTTATCGACGCTGGCGGCGTCGCGCATCTCGTGGGTCAGACAAGATGGGCCGCCGATGCAACCACCCACGCAAGCCATTCCTTCGATGAAATTGTTGGCTTTCTTTTCGCCCTTATTCAAGAGCAGCGTTCTCCGACATTCCTCTAAGCCGTTGCCAATCGCGCCCTTAACCTCAAAATCGATCCCCTGTTCCTTAAGGGATTCGCCCACCGCCTCGCTTAAGCCGCCGCAACGGGCGAAGATGCGCCCGAAATAAGAGGCGTTATCAAGATGCGATTCGGGAAGCGAAGACAAGACGATGTCGCGGCTATCGATCAGGGCTTGCAATTCCTCAAAGGTGATGACGCAGTCGACATATGAGGAGCTCTCCCCTTCTAGGGCTTCCATCTTCTTGGCGATGCAAGGGCCGACGAAGCAGACTTTGGCCTTCGGATCGGTCTCTTTGATGTATTTGGCTAAGGCGGCCATCGGGGAGAGGGAACTGCTTACCTTATCGCTCAATTCGGGGAAGGCGGTTTTGACATATCGTACGAAGGCAGGGCAACAAGAGGAGGTCAAAAAGCCCTTCTCAGACAATTCCTTGGCTTCGTGATAGGCGACTATATCGGCGCCAAGAGCCGCTTCAAGGACGGCGTGGAAGCCTAGATGCTTGATGCCGGTTATGACCTGGCCCAATTTGGCGTAATGGAATTGCGAGGAGACGGAAGGGGCGACGACCATATAGGCGTTCCATTTCCCTTCTTCGTTTCCTTTCATCATATCGATGCAATCGAGGATATAGCTCTTGTCCATGATGGCGCCGAAGGGGCAAGAATAGCTGCAAGCGCCGCATCTGACGCATTTGCTTTCGTCGATTTCGCTGATGCCATCTTCCCTTTCATGAATGGCTTTCACCTTGCAAGCGCTCTCGCAAGGGCGGCGGTGATTGATGATGGCGCCGTATGGGCAAGCCTTGGCGCAAAGGCCGCAATTGACGCACTTATCTTTGTCAATATGGGCGCGAAGGCTCTTATCGAAGCTGATGGCGTTTAGATGACAAGCCTGTTGGCAACGGTGCGCGAGGCAGCCGCGGCAAGCGTCGCTAACCTGCATACCGCCAATGGGGCATTCATCGCACGCCGCTTCGATAACCTCGAGAAGGTTGGGGTTATCCTTATCCCCGCCCATCGCGAGTTTGATGCGGTCGACCACGATCGCCCTTTCCTTATAGATGCAACATCTCATCGTCGGGCGGGGCCCAGGGGCGATCCTCTTCGGGATATCGGGGATATCCTTCTCCAAAGTGCCGTTATAATAGCTACGCGCCACTTCTTTTAAGACTTTATATTTGAGTTCTTGCACTTGCGTGTCGAATTTTAATAATGCCATATGCGCTCCTTTAGAAATAATGGACGGCGATCCCTTTTCCCATCGCCTTGAATAATTTAGCGAGTTCGTCGACGAGCTTCAATTTGATGGTGATGTCGATATGATAGGCCGGGTCTTGATGGGCGGGGTTAACCGCGCAGCCGACGTAGAAATCAATATCGGTGGCCTCTTCGAAAAGCATCTTGCTTAATAAGGAGACGCCATCTTGCTTATAGCTCCAATCGAAATAGCCTTTGTTGGGGCCTAAATAATCCTTGGCCATATTGACGAGGCGATTGAGGGTGATGACCCCTTCGGTCACCAAATCCACCCCTTCGATATAGGAAATGGGCGGGATGGAAGGATCGACGTAATCGAGCTCGGTGCCGATTTCCTTATGGAGGTAATTGGCCACCACGTGGGAGCTGCTGCCACCGCTTACGATGTAGCGGTCGGCTGGGGAGAAGAAGAGATCCATCATCTTTTTGTCGTCGTCTTTGGAAGTGGCTGGCCCCACCATATAATGGGCATGAACGCGTTTGCGGCGCCGCAAAACCGCCGAAGTGGTGTCATCCCCAGGCCGGCCGTTATAGAGGGTATCGCAATGGTCGGTTAGGAGGGTGGCGAGGTTTTTGCTTGAGATCGAAGGGTCATATAACGCCCCCATGTAAGAGGATATCTCCCCTTCGCTCCAGCCGAAATTGAGGGTTTCCCCAATCCCCGCGTGCAAGACGCCGTCGCTCATCATGATGATGGTGTCGTTTTCTTCCAATTTCCCTGAGGCAAGGGCGATCTTCTTCCCAAAAATCGTCCGTTCGTTATACCCGAGGGGTATGACGGACCCATGAGAGATATAGACGGGGGTCGGATTATCGTAATTAGCCAAATGGAAGGTGAAATCCGGCAAAACCTCCAAAATCGTGAAGGTGCTATATGCCACGTTGCCGCGGTTTTTAGCTAATGGCAAGGTCTTGATGATGCTTTCAACCGCCTCATCAAGAGAGACCCCGCCAGAGATAAGCGAAGAGAGCATATTGGAGGTGAGGGTCGATAAAATCGAGGCCTGCACGCCACTTCCCAGCCCATCGGCCAAGACCATCGTGACCTTCCCTTCGGGGCTATAGCGGGTTTCGACGTGGTCGCCGCATAATTCCTCCCCGACGTGGTTGAGGGAACTATAGGACATCTCGAGGACGTCATCCTTATCAAGCATCTTCCTTTTCGCTTTCCAAAACGTCCCGCAATTTAGTGAGGGCGATTTTCGTTTCGGCCGTCGTCTCCCCTAACAAAGAGGCGATTTCCTGGACGGCGCGCATGTTCTTATCGATCACTTCGGAAGTGATTTTGGCCGTTTGCTCGAGCATCCCTTCCTTTTGTATCCTCGCCTTCTCCTCCTTTGTCACATCATGAAGGATGGCGATGAGGATATGGTATTCGCTCACATAAACGATCGATCCCTCGACGATTTTTTCGGAATTTAGCAAAGACAGCTTCCGATGGTGGATGTTGCTCCCCCCTAAGGCGAAGCCGAAGCATTCGGGATCGAAGAATTCGGAAATTGGATGAGCGATAAGGGCGGCGCTAGAAAGGCCCAAAAGCTTGGCGGCCGAGGGATTGGCGAGTTCGATTTTAAGGTCGTCATCGAGGACAATGACCGAGGAATCCATCGATTCGACGATAGTGTTCGAGAAGCTTTGCGATCTCTTCATCAAATATGGCAAGCACATCTCTAGCGAGGCCTTCCCTTCTAACACGGCGATGGCCTTATCGTGGCAAGAGGGATAGCCGCAACACGAGCAATTGAGTTCGTCCTTCTTGCTCGTTTTGCCGATTTTCGCTAGGACCTTGGCGATTTCTTCCTCTGAGAATGAAGGAAGGGGCTTCTTTTCGTTTGGGTAAATGGTTTTTAATTCCTCTTCCTTCAATGAAAGGACTTCGAAATCCTCCTTCCCCGCCACCTCGTGGGTGAGGAGATAACCGTTAAAGAGGGAACGGCGCCCCTCCTTCATCGCCGGGCCGCCGATGCAAGAGCCTTCGCAAGCGCTCATTTCGATGAAGGAATGTTTGATCTTCCCTTCCTTTATTTCCTTGATGAGGGAAAGGCAACGTTCCATCCCGTCGACGTATAGATAATGATAATCTTCCTTCCTTTCCATCGAAAGAAGTATCCCCCCTCCCGTCGGGAAGAGCCTCGTTAGCGATTTCTCTTCCTTAATCGGCTTAGAATCAAACGATATCGTTACCTTTTTCTCGGTGAGAAGTTCTTCTAATTCGTTGAATGTTATGGCGACATCGATTAAAGAAGGATGCTTATCGGCCTCTTCTTTCTTGGCGATGCATGGGCCAATGAAGACAACTTTGGCGTTAGGCTCCCTTTCCTTGATCATCTTAGCGTGCGCTAGCATCGGGCTAACGACGGGGCATAAATACGGCAATAATTCGGGATAATGCTTTTCAAAGAGGAGATTGACGCTATAGCAGGCGGTGCTGATGAGGATATCGCTCTTTCCTTCCGCTAGCAGGCGGTCATATTCGCGCTTGACGAGGGTCGCCCCGCGCGCCGTCTCCTCCACTTCATCGAAGCCGACCTTTAAAAGGGCTTCTTTCATGTCAGCGAGGCTTACGCCGGCGAAGGCACTAAAAAAGGAAGGGGCGATCGAGGCGATGACCCTTCCTTCCTTTCCTTCTAATATCGCTTTTAGGCGCTCTAAATCCGAGCGGATGCATTTGCATGATTGGGGGCAAACCTCATAGCATTTGCCGCATAAAACGCATTCCTCTTTGATGATAGAGGCCTGACCATGATGGAAGGCGATCGATTTAGTCGGACAAGAACGGATGCATTTATAACATCCGCGACAATCGTTTTCCTTACTATAAAGAACCGCTTCCATAAGCTACCTCGTTTCTTTCCTTATTGTAGCAAAGGAAGAACGTTGGTGTCGAAGATTTCGGGGACTTTTTCCGGCGTCACGCCGACGATGATGTCATCATTTATTTTGATGGTGACGGCGTCATGCGAGCATTTGCCGAAGCAAAAGGCCGCCTTGAGGGAGATCGCTCCCTCAAGGTTACGTTTTTTGATTTCCGCGCGGATGGCCTCGGTCACCTCATAGGAACCCTTAAGGTGACAGCTAGAGCCCACGCAAATGGCGATGTTAACCATCTTAGTTGCCTTTATAGGCCGCTTTGAGGATCTCGATCATCTCGGGCACAAGCGGGACGCGTGGATTGGCTGGCGAGCATTGGTCCTCGTAAGCCAAATAGGCGATCGTTTCGAGGTTTTTGTTCCATAATTCCTCATCGGGGACGAGGGATTGGAAGTTCATGTCGATGCCGATTTCCTTGCCGAGGTTCATCACCGCGTCGGAAAGGTTCTTCGTCGCCTCTTCGGGGGTGGCGGCGGGGATATCGAGCATCTTGCAGATTTGCTGATATTTCTTATCGCATTGGTATTCCTCGTATTTCGGCCAGACGGAAAGCTTGGTCGGCACGCTGCCGTTATAGCGGATGACGTGCGGCAAGAGGATGGCGCAAGTGCGACCATGGACGGTGTGATATTCGGCCCCGATCTTATGGGCTAAACCATGGACTAAGCCTAAGAAGCTGTTGGCGAAGGCCATGCCGGCGATCGTCGCGGCGTTATGCATCTTCTCGCGGGCTTTAAGGTCATGTTTGCCATCTTTGACGGCGCGAGGGAGGTATTCGAAGACGAGCTTGATGGCCTCTAAGCAAAGGCCGTCGGTGAAATCGCTGGCCATGACGGAGGTATAGGCTTCGATGGCGTGGGTAAGGACGTCCATGCCCGTCTCGGCGGTCGCCCTAGCGGGGAGATTGGTCGTGAATTCGGGGTCAACGATGGCGATCGATGGCGTCAAACTATAGTCCGTAAGGGGGTATTTCTTGAGGTTGGCTTTGTCGCTGATGACGGCGAAAGGAGTGACTTCGCTGCCCGTGCCAGAGGTGGTCGGGATACAGATGAGCTTGCTCTTCCTGCCGAGTTCTGGGTATTTGAAGGCGCGTTTTCTGATATCCATGAATTTCTGCTTGAGGTCATCGAAATTGACTTCGGGATGTTCATAGAATATCCACATGCCCTTGGCCGCGTCCATCGGAGAGCCACCGCCTAAAGCGATGATCGTGTCGGGCTTGAATTCGTTCATGATGGAGACGCCCTTACGGACAGTGGAGATATCGGGATCGGGTTCCACTTCGCTAAAGAGCTGATAAGTGACAGGGTTACGACGAAGATTCAATTCGTCGATGATCTTGTTAAGGAAGCCGAGTTCGACCATGCTGCGGTCGGTGACGATGAAGACCTTGCCGATATCCTTGCAAGAACGAAGGTATTGGATGCTGTTGCGTTCGAAATAAATTTTTTGTGGGACCTTGAACCATTGCATGGTGTTTCTCCTTTTGCCGACTTTCTTGATGTTGAGAAGATTGATGGCGCTGGTGTTGCCGGCCACGCTGTTATGGCCATAGGAGCCGCAGCCAAGCGTCAAAGACGGCAAGAAGCTGTTATAGACGTTGCCAATGCCGCCGAAGGTCGTCGGGGAATTCCAGATGATGCGGATGGCTTTCATCTTATCGCCGAAGGCATCGGCCATCGACTGTTCCTTGCAATGAATGCCGGCGCTATGTCCAAGGCCGCCGAATTCGAGCATCTTCTCGCAAAGGGCGAAGCCTTCATCGGCGTCTTTGACTTTATAGACGCCTAAGACGGGCGAAAGCTTTTCGCGGGAAAGGGGCTCTTCCACCCCCACTTTCTTTAATTCAACGGCGATGATGGAGGTATCGGCAGGCACTTCGAAGCCGCTTTGTTTGGCGATCCAAGGAGCGCTCATGCCGGCCACATCGGCGTTAAGACGGGCGTTTTCAAGGCCTTTTTCGCCGCTTACGACGCCGAACATGAATTTCTCGAGGAGTTTCTTTTCCTCTTTGTTGGCCCAATAGACTTTGAAACGGGTGAATTTCTTCTTCATCTCATCGTAAATGGCTTGATGGATGAAGACGGCGCTTTCGGAGGCGCAGATCATGCCGTTATCGAAATTCTTCGACATCACCACGTCATTGACCGTTTGGTCTTGATCGCAGCTTTCGTCGACGTAAACGGGGACGTTTCCCGCGCCAACGCCAAGAGCCGGCTTGCCACAACTATAAGCGGCCGTGACCATGGCGTTGCCACCCGTAGCTAAGATTGTGGCCACGCCAGGATGCTTCATTAAGGCACTGGTGGCATCCATCGAAGGATGCTCGATCCATTGGATGCAATTCTCAGGAGCGCCCGCTTTGACGGCGGCCTCGCGCATCACGATCGCGGCCGCCTTCGAGGAATTCTGGGCTTTCGGATGGAAAGCGAAGATGATGGGGTTACGGGTCTTGATGGAGATCAAAGACTTGAAGATGACAGTCGATGTCGGGTTAGTGACCGGGGTAAGGCCAGCGATGACGCCGACGGGTTCGGCGATTTCGGTGATGCCAGTGACGGGGTCGTCTTTGATGATGCCGACGGTTTTAGTGTGGCGCATGTTATTGACGACGTATTCGCAAGCGAAGAGGTTCTTCGTGGCTTTGTCCTCGAATACGCCGCGTTTGGTCTCTTCGACGGCTAAGCGAGCCAAAGAGCCATGGTGATCGAGTCCGGCGACGGACATCTTAGCGACGATGTAATCGATTTTCTCTTGATCGTAGCTGGCGAATTCATCGAGGGCTTTTAGGCCCTTGGCAACAAGGTCATTGACCTCGTTAATGGCTTCCGACGATGCGGGAGCAGTCTTCTTTTCTTCCATTTATATTATCCCTCCTTGGATAATTCTTCGTTAAGGCGGTGAGAGAGCACCGCAAGCGAGGAGGCGAGATTGACGTTTTCGATCGTCACTCCGTCTCGGACATTGATATGGGTCGGGGCGAAATTCCAGAAAGCCTTGATGCCGTTATCGCTGGCTTTGTCCACCACTTCCTGAGCGAAGGAAGCGGGAACGCAGATGATGGCGATCTTAGCGTTAAGAAGAGGAAGCTTCGTCACGATATCCTCAATATCGTAAATCGGGCGGGAAGCGATCTCTTGCCCGACCTTCTCCTTATCGTTATCGAAAGCGGCCACGATCGATAGCCCCATCTCCTTGAAATTGGGGTATTTGATAAGGGCGTTGCCTAGATGGCCAGCGCCGATCAGGACGGCCCTTGTCTCCTCGCGGTAGCCTAAGAACGCCTCGAGGGTGTCGACGAGTTTGCGGAGGTCTCTCCCTTTCTTCGGACGCCCTGGGCAATCGCTGATGGCTTGAAGGTCTTTGCGGATTTGCTCCTCGCTATAACCAAGTTCTTTGGCAATTTGCGGGGAGGAAACGACGGATTCGCCGCCGTCTAGCAAAGAGCGGAAAAGTTTAAGATAGATCGGGTAGCGCTTAAGTTGATTGTTGGAATAGGCTTTCATACAATTCATTCGGTAATAATTTACCGATAGAATGATATCGATTAGAAAACACCATTGCAATGGCTTTCCTCTTGAAAGCGATTACAATCTTTCTTTTGCTTGCTAGAAGCCATGAATAAGCGATTTAAATCTCGTTTCGGTAAAAAGCTAAACGCCTATTTAGTTAACAAAATAGTATATGAACGTTTTTAGAACCCTTTAGAACTTTTAGAAACTCTCAGAACTCTTTAGAACTCTTTTGATTCAAGGAGCCCAAAAAGAATTCAAACGACTTCGATTTCCTTGATATTTGTTTCGTTGCCCCTTAGCAAATATGTTCTATCGCTACCGCAATTCGGGCAGATTTTGGCGTATTCGACCGTGTTATATTCATGCCCGCAATTCTCACAATAGGTGACCGCTTTGACGATTTCGATCTTCAAAGAGGCGCCTTTAAGCAATTCTTCTTTGGCGACCGCCCATTTCCAAACGTCTTCCAAATAAGCGGGGACGACCGAAGAGACCTCGCCGATTTCGAGGGTGACGGAATTAACGTGCTTGACGTTATTGCTTTTTGCCACCTCCTTCACGGTGTCGATGATAGGGAAAACGATTCCTAATTCGTGCATCTAGGCCTTCTTCTTGGCTTCTTTCTTGGCTTTTTTGCTGGCTTTTACGAATTCCTTATGCTTCTTTTCCGAAGCCTTCTCCTCAGGCGTGTGCTTGCCGAATTTGATCTTGATGCCCCGTTTGATGGCATAAGGAAGGATGGCTTTGAATTTATCCTCGGATTTGATCATATGGGTGGCTTCGGGGTGGTCGCGCACCAATGCGATGGCGTCGAAAACGCACTTGGTGGTGCAAACGCCGCATCCGATGCATTTGTTGGGATCGACGACGCTGGCGCCGCAACTAAGGCAACGGGCCGTCTCTTTGCGGACTTGCTCCTCGGTGAGGGTAAGATGGGCGTCTAGGAAAGAACGATGGACATCGATCGATGGATCGAAGCCCGCCTCTTGGCGGCCGCAGGTATCATATCCTTCGATTTTCAAATCGTCCTTGTCAAGCATCACGAAATCGCGGCGGTTACGCCCGATCGTAAGCGATGCCCCCTTCTTAACGTAACGATGGAGGGATTCAGCGGCGCATTTGCCCTGCTCGATGGCGTCGATGGCGAATTTCGGCCCGGTATAGACGTCGCCGCCGACGAAGATATCCTCTTGCGCCGTCTGGAAGGTGAGCTTATCGGCGATGGGGTAATTGCCATGCCAGAAAGTGACTTCGCTCCCTTTAAGCAAATCTCCCCAAAGGATATTTTGGCCGATGGCGAAGATAAGATGGTCTGCTTTGACTTCGACGGTTTCGTTTTCGTCATATACGGGGCTAAAGCGTTTCGTCGTTGGATCGATAGTCGATAGGCACTTTTTGAAAACGACCGATACGACGTGCCCTTTTTCGTCTTTCTTAACCTCTTTGGGGCCCCAGGAATTATTGATTTCGATATTTTCCTCTAAGGTTTCCGCGATTTCTTCGTTGCTAGCGGGCATCTCCTCGCGCTTCTCTAAGCAATAGATCGACACCTTCTTCGCGCCTAGGCGAAGGGCGCTACGGGCGCAGTCGATGGAGACGTTGCCGCCCCCGACCACCACGACCTCGCCTTCAAGCTTCTTGTCGTGATGCTCGCTAACTTCGTGAAGGAAACTGACGGCGAGATGGACGCCCTCGGCCTCCTCCCCCGCGATTCCTGGCAATTTGCCACCTTGGCAGCCGATGGCGATATAGAAAGCCTTGTAGCCTTCTTTCCGCAATTCGTCGAGGGTGATGTCCTTACCGACCTCAACCCCCGTTTTGATTTCGACGCCAAGCTCGCGGATGATATCGACCTCCGCTTCGATGACGTCTTTCTCGAGTTTGTAAGATGGTATGCCATATGTCAGCATGCCGCCGCATTTCTCGTTCTTTTCGAAGATGGTCGGCTTATAGCCTTTCGTGGCTAGATAATAAGCGCATGATAATCCGGCTGGGCCGGCGCCGATGATGGCGATCTTCTCCTCCCAGTGCTCGAAGCGGTTGGAAGCGATGGTCACGGGCGGGAGGTAGCGCGTCTCTTGCTTAAGATCCTGCTCAGCGATGAATTTCTTGACGGCGTCGATAGAGACGGCTTGGTCGATCTTGCCACGCGTACAAGCCTCTTCGCAACGCTTATTGCAAATGCGTCCGCAGATGGCGGGCAAGGGATTGTCTTTCTTAATCAACGCCAAAGCGTCCCGATATCGGCCTTCCCCCGCCAATTTGAGATAACCTTGGACAGCCACGTGGGCGGGACAGGCGCTCTTGCAGGGCGCTGTGCCAGTCTCATAGCAATTGATGCGGTTATTATCACGATAATTCTCGTCGTATTTGTCCTTGCCCCAACTCATATTGTCGGGAAGCTCGTGCTTGGGGTAAACGACGGATTTGCCGTCTTTCTTGCAAAGCTTTTGCCCGAGTTTGACGGCGCCCGCCGGGCAATATTCGACGCATTTGCCGCAGGCGACGCACTTTTTGGTGTCGACATGGGCGGTATAGGCGCTCCGTGAGAGGTTCGGGGTGTTGAAAAGCTGGGAGGTCCTTAGGGCGTTACAGATGTTGACGTTGCAATTGCAGATGCCAAAGATCTTATTCTCCCCGTCGATGTTGGTGATCTGATGGACGAAGCCGTTATCCTCGGCGTTCTTTAATATCTTCATCGCCTCATCGTAAGTGATGTCATGGCCTTTGCCCGTCTCGCGGCAATAATCGGCGAAATCGCCGACTCCGATGCACCAATTGTATTGATCGTCGGCGCAACCGTCGTTAAGAGCAGCTCTGGAGGCGCGGCAAGAGCATTGCCCCACGCCGATATGGCCTTCGTATTTCTTTAACCAATAAGATAGATGCTCCAAATCGACCGATTTGTTTTCCATCGAGATGGCCTTCTCCACGGGGATGACATGCATCCCCACCCCCGCACCGCCAGGCGGGACGAGTTGGGTGATGCCATCAAGGGGAATGAAAGTCATCCTTTCAAAGAAGGAAGCGAGGGTCGGATGATCCTCCAAACGCTGATTCTTCATTCGCTTGCCGTCGGGCGAGAGGAAATTCTCTTCCATGTTGAATAGCTCGGCGCTGCCGGGAACGAAAAGCGGCAAGCAATAACGGCGTTCCCCTAAAGGCGCCGTCCGGCCATTATGGTCATAATGATAGCCATAATCGTATTCGAGAAGGCCGATATAAGCCATCTCATCGAGGAGTTTCTGGAATTTCTCCTTGTCCTTGGCCTTCTCCTTGTTCTTCTTGCAAAGGGCTTCGAAGGTATAGTGATGGCGAACCTTCATGCTAAGGGCGACGTCGGCCATCTCATCGGTGACGATCTCCGCCAAACCCCAATATTCGGGGTCGCTCACCTTGACGGTGCCTAGCTTATGGGCGGCGACGTCGGTGATCTTCTTTCCTAATTTGACGATTTTGGGGTTAGCGACTTTGTCGCTCATATGGGGCGGGGTGACCGCTTTCGACATTTCTGGCATCTTTATTCTCCTTTGAATTTCTTGATTTCTTTCCTTAGCCAATCGGCGAATTCTTCGATCCCTTCGCCCGTCTTGGCCGATATCGGGATGATAATGGCATCCTTGTTCCTCATTAGGATATTCGCTTTGGCCTTATCCAAAGAGAAATCGAAATAGGGAGCCACATCCATCTTATTGATTAAGAAGAGCTGGCAGACTTGATACATGAGAGGGTATTTGAGAGGCTTATCATCGCCTTCGGGGACGCTTAATATGTTGATGTTCTTGAAGGCCCCCGTATCGAATTCGGCGGGGCAAACGAGGTTTCCGACGTTCTCGATGATGATGAGGTCAAGATCTTGGCTCGTTAAGGAGGCGATCCCTTGGCGGGTCATATCGGCCGTGAGGTGACACATGCCGCCCGTATGGAGTTGGATGGCTTCCACCTTTCCTAATTGATTGATGGCCTTGGCGTCGACGTCGCTATCGATATCGGCCTCCATGACGGCGATTTTGAATTCGTCTTGGAGGGAGGAAAGAACCTGGCATAAGGTCGTGGTTTTGCCACTTCCTGGCGAAGACATAAGGTTTAATAAGAGGGTCTTTTTCTTCTTTAATTCTTCCCTCAATTTGGCCGCTTCTTCCTCGTTCGAATGGAAAACGCTTTCTTTGATCTCGATGATTCGCACTTGGTCCATATCCGCCTCCACAAATAAATATCGAGGAAAGGTTACCACCATATCGACTTTTCATCAAGAAAACACCGAAGGTATGCTTCCTTTCATCGCTAAGATGGTTGGATGATCTAAGGGTTATGATGGGAACGTCAAGCGCTTCTTGTTTTTCTTTTGCCATTGGTCTAGCGACTCAGGATTTGCCCTTGATTATAAGCAAGGCGACGAATTGTCAAACGCCCTTTGGCCCCTTCCTTTCCTGCAAGCCTATAGTTAGCTTGCCTATATCGTTTAAGTTTCCCATCACCTCTAAAAAATCGTGTAATCACGACGTCCGAACGTTATTTGTTGCTTCGCTTTTGCTTATATATCTCCATCAAATCGTCGATCGCCATTTCAGGTGCCATCGTGTGGAACATCAAATAATTGGTTTTCATCCTTTCATAAGGAGCTTGCCTATAGATGGTTTTGCTACTCTCCTTCTTGTAATAATGCCAATAACGGTAGACGTAACCCATCCAATACATTTCGTCTTTCGTGGCGGTTTTATCGCCTTCTAACAAGACTCCCCCGCATTCATCGATAAGCTCTTCTAGAAGATATTCTTCCCCCACCCATTGCATGCGGTTATAAACTGAATCGAGATCTTCGGCCACTTTCGATAGCATAAAGCGCTTCACGAAAGCCTCGCTGTCATAACCTTTCCGAAGGGATAACTCGAACAATCTGCCTTGGATATCACAAATCTTGCTTTCGATAGGATCCATCTTATTCCCTTTCATTTAGCGACGATTCCAATATTTCGTCGAAAAAATTCCCTTCACGGCGATAGTTTTTACAAATTTCATTCGCCATGTTAACGCCTTTGATTCGGTTTCCTTCGCTAACGATTCGCAAGCATTTGCGTTCCAGCCAAGAAAAGCTCACTTTCTTCTCGATTTTCACCCTGTCGCAACCCTTCTGAGTAAGCGCTACATATTGCTTCCCCAATTGCAACGCCGCTAAGCTTCCAACTAGCGCCCGATCGGTGATAAGGCCTTGAAAAAAGTTGTCTATCACGTAAAACATACGATCATTGGCGATGCATCCAATTGCCAAATCCTTCCTTACGATGTAATCCCTATATTTCGCATAGAGTTTGCTCCCTTTTATTTTGTCCATGCGTCCACGATAATAAGCGACTAACATCGCCCACTCGATATTCACGGGAACCTCTATCACGTCAAGATCCTTCATATCGACCGACACGATGTAGAAAGCCGCTTTCGGGAAATCGCATACAAGCGTCAGCGCTTGCCCAGGCTCCGTTCCCATGTAAAAGCCTTTCCCGAAATCGCACATATCTCTGCTTTTCGGTTCAATTTTGCCTTCGAGACCCGTTTTGGAGCCGTGATACAAAACGATTCTATCGCCCCCAACATTTATCGTTTTCGCCACATCCAGCACCTTTTGGATGATGAAATCATATAGTGGCACCGAATGGTTCAAACAAAAATCGTATATCCGTTCTTGCGCCAGCCTATTCGGGATCGCATGACCGTTTTCCCAGCGATTGATCGTCGCAAAAGACACGCCGAGCTCATCGGCCATCATAACTTGGCTACAATCGGCGTTTTCTCTAATTTTCTTCAATAGTTCTTGCATAGGATTTATATAACATTATCTCTTTTCACTATTATATACTATGTTATATGCAATGTCATTGGCTTTGAGACACACAATGGTTTTCTGCTCATTTAAATAGAAATCGCATTTTGCCCAAGCCGAACTGC
>CAVFNI010000022.1:0-17378 GCA_963624045.1 Bacteroidaceae bacterium | reverse complement strand
GTAACAATTAGAATGGATGAGAACGATAAGAAGAATGCCGAGAAACTCTTCTCTGAACTAGGATTGACGATGAATGCAGCATTCAACATGTTCGCCAAGCAAGCTGTAAGAGAGCAATCGATTCCTTTTAAAATTTCAAAGAATCCAACAATTCAATTTCTAGATAGAGCTAAATTGGATGAATTGTCAGATGAATCAGACATCAAATACAAGAAAGCCTATGAGGAGTTAGCCAAATAATGTTCTATTTTTCAAAGGAGGACGTCATCTACTTGCATAGCAAGTCGATTCTCAAATTCGGCGGAAGCGACGGAATCAGGGATGAAGGAATGCTTGAATCAGCCATTAACACGCCACTTCAAACATTCGATTCGTCGGATTTATACCCTACTATAGTCGATAAGATAGCAAGACTGTCATTTGGGCTTGCGATGGATCATCCGTTTTACGATGGCAACAAGAGGATCGCCGCAAAAGTTCTTGATGTAGGTCTAAAAGCAAATGGCATCATATTACTTGCAACAAACGATGAAATGATAGATGAATTTTTATCATTGGCTTCAGGTAGCGTTTTATACAATGATTTCCTATTATGGGTTCAAGATCACATCTAATGATCGTCCACTCATTTAGAAGATAAACAGCCTTCTTTAATTATATCCCCTTTAATTTCTCCATTATCATAAACGCCAAAATGCAGTTCGCCATATCCGTATTTATTTAAAATTGCTCCGATAGGTTCGATAGATTGATGCAATTCTAGGGTCGATTCATTAAATTCTAGTGTTTCACTTCCTATGCCTAAAGCTTTATGTCGTTCGTTTTTTAACAAATGTCATTTTAATTTTTGCATTTTAAATAAAAAGGGGCATCTCCGCAAAATAGGAATAAAAAAATCCTCCATTTCATTTTGCCCGCTTGGGCAAGATCATGGGGGAAATTTCATGAACCTTGGCGGGGGAAGAAGGAATCGAACCCACATCAAAGGTTTTGGAGACCTCTGTTCTGCCATTGAACCATTCCCCCAACGGCTCGCTTATTATAAGAACGGCCTTCTCGGTAAGCAAGACAAAAATCGACGACAATTATCCGTTTCTCGCTATTTTGCTTACTAATCCCATATCGCAACGCCCAGCGTAATTCGTTTTGAAATGCTTCATCACGGCCGGCATGCTATGGTCAGGAAGGGAAGCGATGATGCTCCTTATCTCCTCTTCGCTAAGCTGCTTAGGAAGATATTTTTGAAGTGCGGCCTTTTGCGCGTCGACATTCGCCGCTTGCTCCTCTCGGCCAGCTTTAAGGTAACCATCCTTTTCTTCGTCAAGCTCTTTATTAAGCTTTTGGATCATGGCAAGGACATCGACGTCGCTTATTTCCACGCCAGTCCCTGACGTTTTCTTTTCCGCGTATCGCGATAAAAGAATTGAATAGGCACTGCGGGCGTTTTGGTCATGGGCCTTCATGGCCTCGATGTTGGCTTTTTTGATTTCGTCGATCAACATATCAATTCACCTCTATGGATATTTTAGCACGTTTGCGTTTCTCGATGACCCGTTCTATCGGATCGACCACCAGGCGATGGAAAGCGAAATATAAAGGCAAAATCTCCAAACGCCCTAGGAACATGCCGATATTGATAATCCATAAGACGCCATGGTAGCACCCGAGGGCATGATTGGCTTTATAAGCAGCCAAATCGAGATAGGTGAGACCGGTGCTTGAAAAGCCCATCATGAATTCGTTAAAGGCTTCGCTAAAGCTGACGCCTGGGAAAAACATCAAGCTAAGGGCGCCGACCGCGAAGAAGGATAGGTTAAGCAAGGCGTAATTCCGCGCTTCGCTGACGCTAGAGGAATCCACCTCCCTCTCTTCGCCAAGATGGTATACGACACGGGGATTGATGGTCTTTTTGCTGCTGTTTTTGTATTTTAGCGACCAATAGAATTCCTTAGAAAGCAAAGCCACGCGATATTGCTTGATGCCGCCCGCCGTGGAGCCCACTCCACCGCCAACTGCCATCAAGATCCATCCGACGAAAACCCCGACTTCTCCTAAACAACGGACGTCAGGATAATTGCAGAAGCCCGTCGTGGAGATGGAGGTGACGGCTTGGAAGAAGCCATAACGGAAGGCCGTCCCTATATCGATGCCATCGGAGCTCACCCCCGTCGGGTCATTGCGGTAAAGGAAGGATATGGAAAAAGAAGCAATAAGAGCGAGCAACAAAAAGAAAACGATGCCGAAGCGGATCTCAATGTCCTTGAAGAAATCCTTGAAACGTCCTCTAAGAAGGAAGGTATGAAGCAAGAAATTGGTGGCTCCCGCCATCATCAGAACGCAAAGGACGATTTCGAGGGGAATGGCGCTGGATACTGCATAAACACCATTATGGATCGAGAATATCTCGTAAGCATACACATTGACCGTGCGGGTGCTAAAGCCGCCCGTTGCCAGAGCGCTTATGGCGTGGCAAAGGGAATCAAACGGCGTCATCCCGCATAGCCATAAAGCCAGGGCACCGAAAATGACCCATCCCGTATAGACCAAAAGAATGATCTTCGCGCTTTTGGCGAGGTTAGGGACGATTTTATCGCCATGACCCTCAGCGAAATAAAGACGAAAATTATTGCGGCTGGAAATAACCGAAGTGACGATGAGGATCAAACCGATGCCGCCGACGAATTGTAGCCAAGCGCGATGGAAAATAAACAAATGCGAAGAGGGATAAGTCGTGCAATAATCGACTAAAACGCCGTTGGCGTCGACCCCTAGATAAGCGCGAGAAGGGAAAACGGTCAAGCCGACGGTCGCATAGCCGGAAATCGATTCGAAGCAACTTTCGGTGAAGCTCATCCCTAGATCCATCTCGCTTAAGCCAAAATTGATGGCGGGGAAAGAGGTAAGATAAAATGGTAACGCCCCCAAAATGACGGCGAAGACCCAGATAAGGACCAACAGCAACGCGTCGTCGTTTTTGTTGAAACGGGCTTTTTCTTTGCCAAAGCCGAAGACGAAATAAAGAATGAGCCCTAGCAAAATAGCCCCGGAGCCGGGGATGATGAAATTGAGCATCCCCTGCCATTCGTCACGATAAAAAGCTAACACCGACAAAGGGACTAAAATGAGGAAGCCTTCGAAGATGAGAAAAAGGCCTAGATATCCCAAGATAAGCGGGAAACCGCTGCTCTTCTTCGTTTTCATTTTTTGTCGGCCTTTTTGCCCTTCTTTTTCTTCTCGGATATCCTTTCTTTCTTGTCTTTGAGATTGGAAAGAAGGTTGTTATCGTCTTTGGTTTTCTTGATGAAGGCGAGAATCTCGCTTTCATTTTCTTTAGCGCAGGCGATAACCAAGACATCCTTAGTCTTCAAGACGACTTGGCCATTGGGGATGACGAAGCTGTAATTGCGGACGATATAGGCGATGGAGGCGTATTTTGGGAAGCCAATTTCGGCGATGGAACGGTCGCAAATGGCGTATTTCCGTAGCAAAGTCGCCTCAATCATGCGGATATTCTCGTTATCGAGGGAGAGGGAGCGGATCAGGGATTCGCTGTCCGATTCGTTTTTGATGTTTTGCGCCAGCAAATAGGTGCTGCAGATGACGCTGTCGATGCCGAGTTTGCGGTAGAGATCGACGTTGCGCGGATTCTTGACCGTGCAGATGCATTTCTTGGCGTTGAAGATTTTCTTAGCGATCACGCATGAGGCGTAATTGTCGGTGTCCGATTCCATCAAGGCCACGAAGATATCGGCATCGTAAGCGTCCGCCGCATCCAAGATGTGATAACGCCATGGATCTCCCACGGTGACGGGGATATGCTTCTTTTCTAAGAGATAATGGGCATATTCGTCGCTAGGATTGATAACGATGAGGCGGTTTTCGGGGGTATTGAACATATCGATGCCATAGGAAGCTTCGAAGGTGCCGCCCGCTAGAACGATTTTCATTCTTCGCCCTCCTCTTCGATGAGATCGAATTTAGTCAGGGTGAGCTCGAAAGGATAGATGGCTTTAATGTTGGGGAAGCCGGCGATGCATACGCTTTTATCGGGATCGTCGAAGCGAACGAAAATCTTCGGCACCTCAAAAACGGTCGAGCAAACATGAGCCAACAAAAGGTTGACGTTGTCGTTGCCAGTCGTGATGACGACTTCTTTGGCCGATTGTATCACTTCCTCGCCTTCCAAGAAAGATAGATCGGTGGCATCGCCAGCGATGGTAAAGCCAGAGAAGGTATCATCGAGCCTAGCAAAAGAAGAGGGATTCTTATCGATGACGATGACGTCTTCCCCTTTTGCGGCCGCCCTTTCGGCGATGCCAGCCCCTAAGCGTCCTAAGCCAATGATGACGATGTTATTTCTTGCCATAAGCGGATTATACTCTAGCCCCATAGGGGCTTCAAGAATCTGCTATAACTGGTTTCTGGCGTTTTAAAAGATCGAAAATCATAGCAAATCCCCGTCGGATTGTTGATTATAAGCAAATTATTTGGCGGATGTCGCTCTAACCATGGAAGCGTCTATCTTAGTCGCCGCCTCCTTGGAATATCGCGGCACCACGAAGAGGAAAGCGATGATGGCGAAGACCCAGCTAATCGGCCAAGTGCTCCATAGCCAAGGGAGGGTATGGATGGCAGGCACGATGTTCCAAACGCCGAAGATGAAGGTGAGGCGAAGGCAAGTAACGAAGAAGAAAATAATGACGGTAGGCGTCTTGGCATGTCCTAAGCCCCGGCAATACGAAGAAAAAATCTCCATGACGCCATCGAGGAAATAAGTTAACCCTATCAAGATAAGGCGTTGCCCTGCTATATCCAAGGAAAGCTCGTAGCCTTCTTGATTGAAGCCGCTAGCGTCGGTGAAGGATTCCTTGGAAATGAAAATGCCATTTAACTGATCGCGGCATAAAGCGCAGATTCCGCCGACGATTAATCCCACCACCGTGACATAAAGGAGGCCGATATACAAAGCCTTCCTGACGTTTTCCTTTTTCTTGGCTCCATAATTTTGAGCGACGATGGCCGTGGTGGCCACGCTGAAAGCGTTAAGGAAGATATAAATATAACCTTCAACTTGTTGCGAAGCGGTATTCCCCGTCATCGCCATTTCCGAGGTGATGGTGGCGTCGCTATAAGAATTGACGGAAGCTTGGATGAAGACGTTGGCGACTGAGAAAACGAAGGATTGTAAGCCGGCGGGGATGCCGTTTTTGAGGATATCGACGGTTTCTTCTTTATATAGGCGCAAACCCTTGAAAGTAAGGCGAATGAATTTTTGTCTCTTAGAAGCGAGGAAGCATAAAACGAAGAAAGCCTCCAACACTTCGCTAATCAAGGTGGTAAGCGCCACCCCTATCACGTCAAGCTCAAAGGTTATCACGAACAAGAAATTGAGTCCGACGTTGATGGCCCCGCATAATATAAGGGCGTAAAGAGGGCGCTTGCTATCCCCCAAAGCCCTTAAAATCGCCGAACCGAAATTGAAAAGAAGCAAAAACGGCATGCCGAGAAAATAAATCTGCAAATAATCCGTCGCCTTGTCGAGGACGAAGTCGGGAGTTTGCATGGCGATAAGCAAATAACGGGCGGAAAAATAGCCGGCGATAGCGACGCCTATGCCGAAGATAACGCTTAAGACGATTGACGATTCAAGGGCTTTTTGCGCGGTATTTTGATTTTTTTCGCCAAAGGCCTTAGCCACCACCACATTGGCGCCAACGGAAACGCCGACGAATAAGCCGATGATAAGGTTAATAAGTGCGCTATTGCTGCCGATGGCGTTCATGCTGCTATATCCGCCGCCGAAATAGGAGACGACGATGGCGTCGGCACTGCTATAAAGAAGCTGCAACAACGATAACAAGACGATAGGAAGGGTATAGATTCCCATTTTGGCGAAAAGGTTGCCATTCGTAAGATCCAAATCCTGCGAAAAGGCGTCTTTTAGGTGCCATTTGCTTTTGAGTCGATGGGATACGGGCTGCGTCATAAAATCTCTTAAAGCCCCGCTATGATAGACCTTTATAAACAGTTGGCTAGAGGGGAAACGCTTCTTTATCTAGAAAGCGCTTACTTTTTTAGAGGCGGTAGCTCTTTTCCAAGTTTCATCGACTCAAAGAATTCCGTGTCGGGCAAGGAAGAAACGATTTCCTCATATTTCTTCTTGGTTTCTTTTTTATGCAAATGGGCGAAGCCACTTTCGGCGTAGGTAGCTAAGCACCACTTGACGTATTCATAAGTGGCTCGGGTCATAAAATAGTACGGGGCGTGCGACAAAAAATAATTCAAAGTTGTCTCTGGCTTAAAGTCTTTGGGGTTATAGGTATAGGAGGCACTTAGCATGTCGCAAACATATTCGGTCGCGTATTTGTAAGGCATCGTCTTGGCCATCACCCGCCCCATGAAGAAATCCGTCCAATATTCCCAATGGTGGGGATTACGGCGGGTATGATGTTGGCAAATCGAAGAATAATAATCATTCCGGAGACGTTGCTCGTAAACCGGCGAATGATCGCCGGCGAAATAGATGGAACTATTATGGAATTCTATGCGGGAGAATTTGGTCAAATCATGCTTGAGGGCATGGAAGAAAATCCCCATGTGCCAGGCGTTGGCGATGACGCGATGGCGATGCTTTTGCACGGTGAGGAAATGCTTAAACGGATGACCCATGGCATGAATGATATTACAAAAGAAGGAAAATGGCAGTCCCAATTAAGATTTTCTCATGAATCCAAGAAGGGTACGATTGAACGTTTCTCTAGTGGCCATTTTCGGTATGCTGGCCTTCTCTAAGCATTCCAAAAGCGAGAAATCCCTGCAAAACGCCAGCAAACACAACAGAAACTAAAAATCTTCGCCCGCCGAAGCGTTATAAACAATGACAAGGATCAAGACATCCGCCTTGCCGCTTCCGCCGTCGTCTGGCCTCGCGGTGATCTTGGCTATCTCGAAATCTTTCCCTTCCACCTTTTTGATAAGGAAGGCGCCGCGGCGATGGGCGTTTTCGCTATCGGGAGGGAAATCGATAACGCTTTTCTTGTTGCTAGAATAAGCAAATGAGCGATCGGTGGCATTCTCCGGCGCGATTTCGGTGATGAATACGTAAGGCATATAGAAGGCGCCGTCATATTCTATCTCCTGGTTGGCGTCATAATGGATGATGCACTGATGGGCGCCTTCGGAATTGGTGCGGTATTCGCTATCGTCGCTTGGCTTGATGGTCAAACTTTCGATATAAATTTTAGGGACGATGCCTTGGG
Source organism: Bacteroidaceae bacterium (assembly GCA_963624045.1). Lineage (GTDB taxonomy): Bacteria > Bacillota_I > Bacilli_A > RFN20 > CAG-826 > UBA4951. The sequence continues at coordinate 10,119 of CAVFNI010000022.1, read as the reverse complement.
GTTTGGTGCCGAAGATGGCGACGAAGACCACCGCCACCAAGCATATCGCGGACACTAGAATCGAAACGGCTTTCTTCATAGCGGCTCCCCCGTTTTATAGATATAGCGGATTTTCCTGACGTACAAGATGATGTTGAGTGCCAAATACAATAATCCGATGAGTAACACCTTAAAACCAGCGCTTTGCTCGATGTTAGATAGCCATAAAATCCCATCTTGGAGATAAAAATAATAAAGAAGGGACGCCAAAGCCGCCGTGATGAAGGCCATGATGGTGCTGCGGTTTTCGTTAGAGGAAAGGAGAGAGGCTTCGCCAAAGGGGTTCTTGGGGTTACTGAAATCAAGGCCCGCGCTATAAAGGAGGTGCCCGACGTATATGAAGACGGCCCCCGCTCCCATCATGATTGTCCCTCCCGCCATCTGAGGGCGGATAAAAGCCATCGAAATGATGGAAGCAAGGAGGCTTAAAATGCCAACGAGAGAAGGGATAATCAATTTGCTTCCGACCGTCCAATCGTCTTTAAGGGGATAGGTGTGCCCTAATTTAAAAGCGCCCCCTTCTTGGCTATAGATATGGGCGATCGTCGCGTTGGCGTTGAGGACGATTAGGAGAACGATCAAAAGGGAAGCCACTTGCACCATCCCCTCGCCTCGCGAATTGACGTCCATCGCCGCAAAGAGCTTGCTGACGAGGGAAACGATCAAAGGAAGGGCCAAGAAGACACCGACATAGGGCGAGGAAACGCTAGGATCTTTGACGAAAAGTGCGAATTCCTTCTTAAGCTGGGCGAAGATGGGCGAAAGGGAAGGCCTCTCTTTTTGCGTTCCCTCTTTGCTTTTGCTTTTGCTTTGCAATTCATCGGTGCCGCTGGCGAGCTTTAGATATAAGGGGTTAGCCAAAGACAAAGAAGCGACGAATAAAAGAGGCAAAGCCCCAATCAAGATCAAAAAGGCCCATAAGCCGTCGATAGCCATCTTGGAGAAATAAGAGAAAGTAAAACCACTATATTCGCCTAGATATAGCATCGAGGCCTTGTAGAAGAAAGAAAGGTTATTTCGATAATATGACAAGACATTCTGAATCCGATAGAAATAAGCGCCCCAATTGGAGAAGACATCGATTTCATCGGGGATAATGGCGATTAGGAAAGAACAGAAAGAAAGGGCAACGACGATGAGCAAAAGGGTCGTAATCACATGCGCCAAGGTGTTGGTCCTCAAAAACCGCTTGATGAAATAAGTAGGAACGCTAAACAAAGAAGCGAGGAGCAACATCGCCAAATCGATAAGAGCCCATATGAAGAAAATGACGAAATACATGTAAACGGGGTATTTGCTGACGAGGAAATAACCGATAAGGAAAGGTATCTCCAGTAGCAACGCCCGCATGTAGGTGTTGACGAAAGACACGAACAAACGCGCCAAGAAAAGGGTGTTGCCGTCAGTTGGCAAGGTCAAAAGGACTTTGTTGTCGTTAGCGAAATATAAATCCTCCGTCACCCTCCCTAGCGAGGAGCAAAAGGAAAAGATAAGCAAGATGGTCACGATGATCGAAGGCACGCTCATCGGGACGAAAGCCAATAACGAGAAGATGCCAAAGACGATGCAAAAATAGAAGAAAACGTAAGAGATAGCGGCCACCACCGCAAAAGCCAAAACGCTGGTGACGATCTTAAGGATCGCCTTTTTCTTGTTCTTCCAATCAAAGGAGAAGGAATTGGCAAGCAACATCTTGATAAGCACCCAAAAAGAATGCCATTCGACGTGGAAGAAGCGATGAACGGAAGAATTGATCCTATTGGCAGAATGAGGCTTCAGCACGTTGCGGCCTTCTCCTTCCTCTCTTCTTCGATCAATATATTGGCTTCCTTTTCATCATCGCTAGTAAGGCGAAGGAAGGTTTCCTCTAAATCTTCTCTTCTGGCAGGATTCATATCCAAATCAATGGTTTCCACTAAATGTCCCTTCTTGATGATGATAACTTCGTCGCAAAGGTTCTTCACAACGTCGATGATGTGGCTCGAGAAGAAGACGATATTGCCCGCTTTAGCGTGTTCTTTCATGCATTCTTTGATCTGATAGATGCTATTAGGATCAAGGCCCGTCATCGGCTCATCGAGGATCCAGATCTTCGGATTGTGTATCAAAGCGGCGATAATGGTGATCTTCTGCTTCATGCCGTGGCTATAAGTCTTCATCGGCTGGTCGTAACGTTGCCCCAATTCCAACCGTTCGACGAGATTGTTTTCGATGCGTTTCCTTTCTTCTTTCGGCACGCGGTATAAGTCGGCGACATAGCCGACGTATTGCCGTCCGGTGAGATTTTCGTATAAGGCGTAATTATCAGGCACAAAGCCGATTTCCTTCTTCGCTTCCAAAGGTTCCTCGAGGACATCATATCCCGAAACGCGAATCACCCCTTCGTCAAAGCCATGGATCCCGACGATCGATTTGATGATGGTGCTTTTGCCAGCGCCGTTTTTGCCTAAGAAGCCGTAGATTTTGCCACCCTCTAACGAAAGAGAAAAATCCGTCACGGCGTAATGCGTAGCGCCATGGTATTTCTTTGAAAGATGCTCGATTGATAAACTAGCCTTCCCTTTGTCCATAAAAAACCCTCCTTCTTTGATGGCTAAATAAGCCTCATGCCGCGATATGTTCCTCTCTTTGGCTACGCGGATAGCCACAAGTTCATCGACGCTTCGGAAAAGTAATTCATAGCCAAACCACATCCCGAAAGCCAAGATTACATAAACGAAATAATAGATGATGTCATAAATCAGATGGATATTGTAAGTTAACCCATCACGTTCGAAAGTAACTTCCATGGCAAAGAGATCCTCGGCCCATTTGCCTAGCTTATCGGCCACGAAGTCGCTGTTGATGAAGAAGAAGTCGACTGACTTGCCTTTGGCAGTCAGGTCGACGTTTACGAACATCACCAAGGCAAAATAAAGAAAGAAACCCGCTTGCGAATAGATGAAATATTTCATCTTGGGCCGCTTATAAACGCCAAGAAGCATGATGAGCACGGGCATAAAGAAAGCGTGCAAATGATTGATATAGAAGGCCATGACCTCAGGATCGAAAACGGCCAGCGATTCGGAGAAATTGGGCATTAGCAAGGCGAAGAAAGCGCCAAGCACGTTGATGAAGAAGGTGAAATAATATAGGCCATAGCTTAGGAAAAGCAAGGTGATCGGCATCGTGTACATGGCTGTGTTGCACAAATGGAGAGGCCATGAGGTGACGTCTAGCCAAATATTAAAACGGTTAATGGAAATATAACCGAAGAAAGTAGCCAATGATATTTGCAATAACATCCCCCTGCGGTCTTGCTTCGATAAAGGATAAAGAAGACAAAAATAAAGGATCGGCAAGAAGAAGGAAGAATAAATGAAGAAACGATGGGAGAGGTCGGCGGGGTCATGCGGGTTGGTGAGGCTGCGGTCGCCGAATTTAATCGTCGTCCCGAATAATAACGAGGCCGTATAAGAGCTAGACATCGTCAATAGAAGTGGGATCAAAATCGCAAAAAGCTTGCAAATCTCCCTTTTATTGAATTTGATCCTTCCTTCTTCTAAGAAGCTGCTGAAGAAAGAGAAATCGATCAGAGCAAGCTCCATCCCCATCAAAAAAGCCCGATAGGAATATATCTCCTCCCCCACGATGCCCTTAAGAAGAATGGGGAAAGCCAACGTTAGCAAAAGAGCGATCGGTGAGCCGATATAGCGCCTTGCCAAAAGAGAAGATTCCTTCAAATAAATGGTGCTAACGAGCGCCAAAATAGCGGCAGCCGTCCATAAATCGTTAGACAAAGTGCCAACCACCATCTCATAACGGGACAATAAATACGAAGGAAGGCGATTGACAATCAATTGGCTTTCAAGATGTAAGACATCGTAATAATAGAAGAAGCCGTTACGTCCATAGGAGTCCGTGTAATCGTAACGCCCGCGCCAAAAATAATATCGAGCGAAGAAAAGCAACAACAAGCAAGTCGAAGAAACGGCCAAAAAGAGAAAGCGCTTGGCTTCTTTGCTAGCCAATTTGGCGCTTAAGAAGGAGAGAGGGCGAAAGCGATAGGCCTTTGCTTTACCGTCTTTAAGCAAAAGAAAGCCCAAAAAAAGAAGCGCTAGGCCCATAACAAAAGGCAGATACGTTAAAGCGTATCCGCCATACCCAATGAAGGAAAGCCCAAAAGAAAGGGCGAGCAAAAGGAAAAGCCCTCCAAAAAGAACGATATATCTATTCTGAAGGACTTTTTTCATAAAAATCAGACGGCGTGATAATCGCCTAAGATAACGCCGTAATTGGCCACGCCTTTATAGGATAATGGGTCGCTTGCGCCGCCCGCTTGCGCATTGACGTCGTTAATCGAGGCAGCTAAATAACCGGCCGCTTTGATGTTGTCGCTAGGAGTTGGCGAGCCGCCATCTAAGCCGAAGCCGCTCTTGATAAGATAGGCGCTAGAAGCCAAGAAAGGGTTTCCAGATGTCGAGTCTTGATAGAGAGGAGCGAATTCGTGCGTGCCATCGGCAGTAGTCGTAACAAAGACGGTTTCTTGCGGAGTTGTGCAATAAGCGAGGTTATTGCCAAAGAAGGTGCCAGAGAGCTTATCGATATAATTGGCGGCGGCCATCGCTTTCGAGGCATCGTCGCTAGCTTGGGCATAAGCGAAAGCGGCTTGCATCGTATCCATATAGCCTTCCATGGTGGAATAAACGGTCTTCCCATCTTTACGGACGTTCACGTTAACGCCGCCTTTATTGGAATCAAGGGAAAGCGATTCGCCACCAGACGAGGGGAGATTAACCATCAGCAAATTGAATTTGCTGACGCCGTTCTTCTCTCTTATGAAGCTCATCGAATAAGGCGAGAAAAGCTGATTCGCGCTCACTAATGAGCCAGCCATCGCGCTCGCCCCCTCATAAGCCTCGAACCAACCGCCCTTCCCAGCCGTGAAATTGGATAAGAAGGAAGCGGCGTCGATATCAGCCTCCACCGCCGTGGCAGGAGCGTAATCCATAACGGAAGAAGCATCGCTAGGAAGCAATTCGCAACCCGGATTAAGGAAAAGCAATGGCCCGCCCGCTTTGACGAGTTCGCTATTTTTGATGTCGATGTTGCCAGAGCCATAAATATAGGCGGCGGCGTTAAAGGAATCGCGGAGGCGGGAATTCTTGACGGTCAAAGTCGGAGAGACGTGACTGCCATCTGAATATTTCTTGTCGCCACCTCCCACGCAAGAACCATCGGCCATGATGGCCATATAGAATTTGGAGACGAGGACGTTGTCATATTCGACATCGGCTTCCGTTTTTAATAACATCGGCCCGCCATTTTGGATTGTCTCATCTTCGCTTACGCCCATGTTGCCGGTGAGTTGAAGGTCTTGGATATGGAATTTGCAATCTCTCGTATCGACGTTCTCGTAATCGGCAAGGCCATAGAATAAGGAAGCGTGCGAGGAAATCGGCTTATTGGCTTCTTGAGCCTTCCCTTCACTGCTATCCGTTTTGATAAAGGGGATGGCTTCGGGGTCGTTTTCCTTATCGTTAAGCGAAAGGAGGTGGGAATTGCCGTAGATAATCGCTTTTTCATTCGCTTCGTCGAAATTGTAATTAATTATATGAAGCCAATCTTTGAGGCTTCCGACCACTGCCTCATCGGCCCCTTCTTCCGCCGTCCAATAATAGAAGGAAGGAAGATCGCTTTTGCCGATCGTGATATCGTTTTGAATGACTAGCGCATCGACATATGGGAGATTATGGTCTTCTTTAAACGCCTTCATCGGCGTGGAGACATTCTCATAATACGGATAGGTTGGGGTGGCGCTATCGAGGGCGAAAAGATCGATGGCCTCGCTTACGTTATAAGCTTTAACGACATTCATAACGTAATTAATGTCATCGAGTCCGGGATAAGAAAGGGTCAAGGTGAATTCCCCTTCAACCGTGTCTTTGAATTTGAGTTTGCCGTCTTTTAGGAACGAAGAGACGTTTTCGACATAATCGCCGATCGTCACCTCTTCTTCCCCTTTCTTAAGTTTGGCGCTAGCGCCTTCGGGGATGGCGTCCAAAGTGAGGGTATCGAAAGTCGTTCTATCAACGGCGGTCATATCCGGAAGAAGGTTGGCGGCGTTAAGGTTGCCGATATAATATTCGCCTTTCTTCATGAAGCCGTTTTCCAAATTGTCCTCATCGGAGGATATTTTCTCGTTGGCGATGACATCCATCGTCTGGCCGTAATTGCTATTCTCCGACCACGATTCGAATGCAAAGGAATTGGTGACATTATAAGTCATCGTGTCTTGAAAATTCTTTTCCGCTTCGACGTAAGTGACGGTGAAAACCTTCCCTTCGCCTAAAGAGGAAGTATCGATTGCAGTAAAGCTGATCGCCGTCTTATTCTCGGCGTATTTGAGGGTTTTGATTTTCTCTTTGGAGACATTGAATAGGTCGATTGCCAAATTTTCGTAAGATGGGGTGGCATCGAGGTAATAACTACTCTTGATGGAACCGGATACGATTTTGATGGAATCGACGGTGAGATCCTTGCCGCTTTCGCCACAAGAAGTTAGGGCTCCACCTACTAGGGCAAGCGCTCCTAAAACTAATAACGGCGCGTGTTTTGCTTTTTTCATTCTTTTCTCCTTTTTTGAATTAGTTCGCAAAGAATATACGGATGCGAGGCATTTTATACCACATCTCTTTCCTTTTTTCCACCTCTATAGGGTTTGATAACAGCCATAAAAAAAGACAATCGGTTGTCTTTGCTAATCATTTTTTATGATATTTGTCGTACGTTTTTCGATAATAGTCCTTCCAAAGGGCGTAATTATTTTCTTCGGTATAAGTATCGGCGATGGCTTTCGAAAGGGCTTTCGCTTCTTCGAAATAAGCCTCGTCGGCGGATAATTTCTTGAGAATGGAAGCAAAGCCCATAACATCATCGGCCTTAAGGTAATCGCCTATCAGGATATCCTTATATAGATCCAAGTCGCGCACGAGATATGGCAAGCCGGAATTGCAGGCTTCTAAGAGAGCCATCGGAAACAATTCGTTAAACGAAGGAAGGAAGAAGATGTCCGCGGCATTATAAAGATCGTTCATCCTCTCCCGCGGTTGGATGCCTAAGAATCTGAGGTTGGGACGTTCTTTCTCCATCTCGGCCTTTAATTCCTTATAGCCATCGGTGATGCCTTTGAAAGAGAAGCCTCCCGCCCAAATGAAATATAATTCCGGGCAGCGCTCAGCCGTTTTGACGAAATCGAGGACGCCTTTCCTCGTTTGGACTTGGCCAACGGCGATGACGACTTTCTTATCAGGAGGCAAGCCATATTCCTTTTTAAGGGCGAGACGCTCCTCTTGATTCTTAGGGAAGAAGGAATCGTGGCTAACGAAATTGGGAATATATGTGATCTTCTTCTCATCGATTCCGAAGCGGACCAATTCCTTTTTGAAAGAGGGATTCACCACCACTATTTCCTTGGCTTTCTTATAAAAGGAGGTCACATACCATTTAAAGGCCTTGAAGGCAATTTTAGGGAGTTTGACCGAGCCATCGAGGGTGTCAGGAAGGAAATGGACGAAGACGATGGTCGGCTTCCTCTTCTTCAAAGCGAAGAGATAAAAGGAAGGATTCACCGAATGGATGTGATAAAGATCGAATTTACCATGCAGTTTGTTGTAAGTCAGTTCGAAATCGTCTTTGCCGTATTTCTCTAAGATGCGCGTCTGCTCGCGATAGACGCTCAATACCCCTTGCGCCTCCGCCATGTCGGCGTGGGAGAGGATGTCCAATTTAATTCTTTCTGCCATGGGGCCATTATCGTCCTTTTGCCTTCGGGCGTAAAGACGGCCAAGAAAGAGGCTTAGAAAAAATCGTCATCAAGAAAGCGCTTTATCGTGCTTTCTTTCTCTCTTTGCGCCACAATAAAGAACCATAGGAAAGCAAAGATTCCTACCAAAATAAATAAGGAAGGGCTTTTTATGGCGAAGAGAAACGAATCAATCATCGAAGAATTCGGCGTGGACGTCTTTAATGAGGAAGCGCAAAAGAAATATCTGTCTAAAGAAGCTTATTCCGCTTTGCAAAAAGCCATCGATTCGCATGAAGGGTTAGCGGCGGAATTCGCCGATGAAGTGGCTAAGGGGATGCTCGAATGGGCCCTTTCGAAAGGGGCCACTCATTACACCCATTGGTTCCATCCGCTCAACGGCAAAACGGCGGAGAAACATGACGCTTTCATCGGAAAGCCCGATAAGCACGGACATATCTCCTATGATTTTAGCGGCAACGAGTTAATTAAAGGCGAGCCCGATGCCTCTAGCTTCCCTTCTGGCGGCCTTAGAGCCACCTTCGAAGCGAGGGGCTATACCGTCTGGGATGCCGAAAGCCCCTCCTTCGTTTTAAGTGACGACGATGGGTCGGTCCTTTATATACCGACCGCGTTCAATAGCTATAACGGCGAGGCGCTCGACGATAAAACGCCTTTGCTCCGGAGCGAAGACTATCTTAACGAAGCGGCTCTTAAATTATTGAGATTATTAGGCGAAGAAAACGCCCATCGCGTCTATAGCTACGCCGGGGCGGAACAGGAATATTTCCTGCTCGATGCCGCCGATTTCCTTAAGCGCAAGGACCTCGTCTATACCGGGCGCACCCTCTTTGGCGTCTATGCCCCCAAGGGCCAAGAGCTCGACGACCACTATTTTGGGCCCATCCGCGAGAAGATATCCTCTTACATGAAGGAAGTAAACGACGCCCTTTGGCGCCTAGGCATCCCCGCTAAAACGGAGCATAACGAAGTGGCTCCTAGCCAACACGAGCTCGCTTGCATCTATTCCTCAAGCTCCCTCTCCGCCGATATGAACCAATTGGTTATGCGATTACTTAAACGCATCGCCAAACACCATGACATGGTCTGCTTATTGGCCGAGAAACCTTTCGAAGGCATTAACGGCTCGGGGAAGCACAACAACTGGTCGGTGGGAACCGACACGGGGAATAACCTCTTCTCCCCCGGCAAGGATCCAGAGAACAACCTCCGCTTCATGCTCTTCCTAGCCGCCGTTTTGCGCGGCGTCGATTTGCATGCCGATTTGCTCCGCGAAAGCGTGGCAAGCTATGGCAACGACTTCCGATTAGGCGCCAACGAAGCCCCGCCCGCCATTTTAAGCGTCTATCTAGGCGAGACGCTTCTCGATATAGTCAAAGCGATTATCGGCGAAAAGGCGCCGAACGCCAAAAAGAACAAAAGCCGTTTGAATATGAGCAAGAGCTTGCCTTCCTTAGAGAAAGACGACGCCGACCGTAACCGCACCTCCCCCTTTGCCTTCACGGGCAACCGCTTCGAATTCCGCATGGTCGGCAGCGAGCAAAACATCGCCGAACCGAATACCTACCTTAACGCCATCTTGGCCGAGAGTCTTAACGCCGCTAGCGACTATATCGAAAAATCAAGCGACCACGAAAAAGCCGCCTGGGAATGGGTCAAGAGAAACCTTAAAGAGCATCTAAGGATCGTTTTTAACGGCAACGGCTATTCCAAGGAATGGGAAGAAGAAGCCGCGCGAAGGGGATTGGCGAACCTTAAGACCACCCCCGAAGCCATCTCCTCGTTAAAAAGAAAAGAAAACCGCGACTTACTCGTCTCTAACGCCATCCTTAGCGACAACGAGATCTCCTCCCGCATCGCTATCAAATACCAGGATTACCATAGCAAAGCCATAATCGAAGCCAAGACGATGTCCCGAATGGCCCATAAGCTTTATCTTCCCGCCATCCATAGCGCCTTGCTTGAAAGATTAAAGGAAAGCCATTATCTCTCTTCGCCCTTCGCTCCGCTGGATGATGAGATAGCCTCCTTAAAACGGGTGCTTACGAACGCAAGCGATGCCCTTCTAGAGATCGATAATCTCATCAAAGAGGACGCCAAAGGAGAAAGAGACGAAGAGGAGAGGGCCTTCTTTGCCGCTGGCAAATTAAAGGAAGCGATGAAGAACCTCCGTTCCCCGATTGACGAAGCCGAGTTGCTTGTGCCTAAGAAATTATGGCCCGTGCCTACATATGGCGATTTGCTTTTCCATATCTAGGCAATGAAAAAGGGGCGCC
>CAVFNI010000021.1:0-19236 GCA_963624045.1 Bacteroidaceae bacterium | reverse complement strand
CCGTATCGCTCAAAGGAACATGAAAATATCAGGGAGCAAAGTAACGAAAAGGCATCCTGAAGCTCGCCTCTTTCGGTTTTAGCCGCCGGTATTCGATAACACGATGAATTTGCCGATTGCCAGATTAGACAAATACGCGAAACAGATCAAATCGATGTTTTATGCGATGTTAATATGGCTAATCCGGAATTAGACTCCGGAAAAGACAACATTTTCTTTTGGTTGCACTTATAATGGTGCTATTCTTTTTCATGAGGGGGAGGAAAAACTATGTACACGATCAAAAGACACATTGTTCCCGTTTTGGAAAAAAGGTTCAAAAACAACATGATCTTATCCATAAGCGGGGCTAGGCAAGTGGGCAAATCGACCCTTTGTGACCATCTTTTTTCTGAAATCAAAAAAGTCAATTTCGACAATAAGATCTTAAGAGGCGCCGCAATGAACGATGAAGCGGGATTCCTAGATAAGCAAGGCGTCCCTCTTTTCATTGACGAAGCGCAAAAGGCTCCGACCATTTTCGAAGCCATCAAAGACAAAATCGAGAGGGAAAAACTCGGCTATGGCTCCTATGTTTTTTCTGGCAGCCAAAAACTGAAGCTGCATCAAGGGGAAGAGACTCTTGCCGGAAGAATTAGCACGAACGAATTGTCGGGCCTATCGCTAAGAGAGATATTTGATATAGATTTTAACATGCACTTCGTTCCAACCGATGAATACCTTTCCTCCAGAGAGAAGAGCTTAAAAAAATACGATGATATATGGGGAATCATACACCGTGGGCAATACCCCGAATTATACGAGAACAAAGAAAAGGAATGGGAGGATTTCTATTCTTCTTACGTAAACACCTATTTAGAAAGGGACGTTGCCGATTTGGTGAACACAAATAACCTCTTAAAATTTACCAGATTCATGACCTCCATGGCAGCTAGGACGGGGAATATCTTGGTTTATTCGAATATCGCTAGCGAAGTCGGGGTGGACGAGAAAACGATAAGCGCGTGGGTTGGCATTTTGCTCAGAAGCAACATCATTTATTTATTGCAGCCGTATTGCAGCTCCCATTTATCCAGAGTCATAAAGTCGCCGAAGGTATATTTCAGGGACACTGGCTTAGCTTGCTATTTGACGAGGTGGCTGACTAAGGAAACGGCGCAAAACGGGAATATGGCCGGAAGCCTCTTCGAGACCTTTCTAATCAATGAGCTTATCAAAAGTTTCTCGAACGCCGGCGAGAAATATGATTTCTCCGTTTTTTATTACCGAGGGAAGGATAAGAAAAAGAGAAGAATCAAGACCGACGGAGGCGTTATTGAGGAGGAAATCGAAGGGGAGATCGACTTCATAATACAGGAAGGCGATAGCCTATATCCCATCGAAATCAAGGAAACGGAATCCCCGACGGCTTCCATGGCCAACGAATTTGACGTTTTAGACAAAGACATAAGCAAGCGCAGGGGAATCGGCGTCATCTTATGCACTTATCCAGAAAAACTCTATTTGCGAGATAATCTTGTTTGCTTGCCTATCGAATACATCTAAGTAACGAAAAAACGCCCGATATGGGCGATTTTCGGCGTTCCCGAGAGCGAACTGGCATTCAATGCAATTCAAAGTAATAGTTGCATGTGTAATAGATGGGAGAACGGGCCTGAAATGGCCAATTCGGAGCCAAATTCCGGAAAAGACAACATTGAAAGAGCTTCAAAGACGTCAATCTTTTGGTGCCGAGACGATATTCTCGTATAGCCTGCCGTCAACCGCATTAAACACGATTTCACGGCATCGTACGGTAGCGAGAAAAACCAAAATTTGACGCTTTCTTTAAAATTAATTGCAAAAATAAAAACATACCCTATTGCAAATATATATTTTTGCCGCATAATACGATTAGGGAAACGATATGACGATCTTTGATTTCGCTGAATGCTTACTTAGCGGCCGATCATACGGCGGTTCCGAAAAGAAGGTCGGAGTCGTGATCGGCGGTTTTCCTTATATGTTGAAATTTCAGAAAAAGACGCCGTTTGGAACTAGATACAACACGATTTCCGAATATCTCGGCAGCCATATCTATCAGATGCTGGGGTTCGATTGCCAAGATACTTACCTTGGCACTTACCACGATGAAAATGTGGTGGCGTGCAAGGATTTCGTGGCCGATGGGTGCCAGTTCGTTCCTTTTAACGACGTTGGGGAATCGACGATCGAGGAAGACAGAGAACAATATCAATACAGTTATGAAGACATCGTCAAATTGTTGGCGGCCAACAAAAAGCTTACTAAAGTCGAAGAAACGATTTCCTCTTTCTTCGAGATATATATCGTGGACGCCCTTTTAGGCAATTTCGACCGCCATGGCGGAAATTGGGGGTTCTTGAAGAAGGAGAACCGCTATTATTTGGCGCCCGTTTTCGATAACGGATCGTGTCTTTTTCCCAATATGGTAGAGGAGGATGAGATGCTCGCCACCATAAACGATGAAGAGCAAATCGATTTGAGGGTCTATACGTTCCCGACTTCGCAAATAAGGCTATCCGGCAAGAAAAGCTCGTATTTCGAAGTCATATCCTCCCTTTGCTATGAGGAGATGAATAAGGCGCTAGCTAAGATATATCCCCTCATCGATTTAGAAAAGATATTCAATCTCATCGATGAAATAAGCGTCATCAGCGAAGGACATAAGAAATTCTATAAAACGATGATCGAAAACAGATATCGGAAAATAATCAAATATTCGTATGAAAAATTAATGGGCAAAAGGACATGAAGACTTACATTTCCAAGGGGATAATCTGCGCAAGCGGGCCGTTCGATCTTATTTATAGGATTTGCGATATTTCCTATTATTTGAATAGCGACGATTCTTTTAAATACGTTTTCAGTCCGAATTATCCGGTTATCGAGCTCATCGGCTCACGATATTTCCAAGGCATACCGGGGTTAGATTTGGATTTAAAGAAAGGGGAATACGTAAGAGAAAACAGGATTCCTACCTTCATTTCGGAAAGAGTCCCCTCGGAAAAGAGAGAGGACTATTCTTCGCTTTTGACTAAGGTCGGCATGGAATACATGGATCCAATCGAATATTTGATCAGAAGCAAAGAACAATATTCGGGAGACAAGCTGTTCCTTCTTCCTTACGAAGGGAAGAAGACCGTTTCTTTAGACGAGAAAACCCACGAAACGAATGCCGCTGTCATTAAGAAAGTTCTTAAAAACGTCTGTTTTGGGAATGACGTCATCATTAATAATCAAACCATAAACGATGGCAACCGAAAGATGTTTCATGATATCTTCCTGGATCTATATTCGAGATCGTATGAATTCGGGAAAGAGAAGCAAAAAGAAGGTATAGCCAAAGCCAAAGAGGCAGGGCGATATAAGGGAAGAAAGCCGATTGCTGTCGACGAAATGAAATTTGTCGACGTTTTATCGCGAGTGGAAAGAAAGAAAATCACACCTTCCCAAGCCGCTAAAGAATTAGGCATAAGCATTGATAAATATTATCGACTGAAAAGAAATTGCAAAAATAAAAACATACCCTATTGCAGTTATCTATAGCGGTGGCTTCTATACGCGGCTTTCCTTCTCTTTTGCCGATTCCATGGCACTTTTCTTTTTCCATCCCGCGATATCGCAAAAAAACAAAAAGGTCCATTTGTATAAAATTTAGACAAATGTATAAAAGTGTTTGTTAATTTAATTCTTCTTCGCCCTTAAGATACGGCAGGAAAAGGAGGGAGAAGGATGGAACCGATCATCAAAATCGATCATCTAAGCAAGGATTTCGGCCATGGGCGGGGCGTCTTTGACGTCTCCTTCGAAGTCAACGAAGGCGAATGCTTCGGCTATCTAGGCCCCAACGGGGCGGGGAAGAGCACGACCATCAGGATGCTCATGGGCTTTACCAACCCCGATCAAGGCGGAGCCTATATCAAAGGGAGGGAAGTGCGTTCCGACCGCGCCAACGTGATGAACGGCGTCTCCTATATCCCGGGCGAAATCGCCTTGCCGCCGACCCTCACGGGCTATGACGTCCTTAAAATCCAGATGGAATTAAAAGGGGTTAAGGATAAATCGCTCATGAACGAATTGATCAAAACCTTCGAACTCGACCCTTCCTTGCTTTGCAAATCGATGTCTTTAGGGATGAAGAGGAAGCTAGTGGTGGCCTCGGCTTTCCTTAGTGACCCCTCCGTCATCATCCTTGATGAGCCGACTAGCGGCCTCGATCCCGAGATGCAAGCGGTCTTCGTCTCCCTCATCAAAAAGAAGAAAGAGGAAGGGAAGACGATCCTTCTTTCTAGCCACATCTTCGGGGAAGTCGATTCCTTAGCCGACCGCATCGGCATCATCAAAGACGGCAAGATCGTGAGTTTCTTCAAAGCCGATGACCTCAAGCACAAGACCATCAAGACTTACATATTGACCTTCAAGGAGGAAATCGACCGCAAAGGCTTCGTCCTCGCCCCTCATAAGCGCCTTAAAATCGTCGACCCTTCCTTAAAAGATAACGCCGTCCTCATCGCCATCGAAGAGAAGGATATTAACGGCGCATTAAGGGAATTATCGTGTGAGAGGCTCCTCGATTTCAGCGAGAAGAAGGAAACCCTAGAGGATTATTTCATGTCCTTTTATAAGGAGGAAAGAACCTATGAGCGGATCTAGCGAGAAGAAAACCCCGATCATCGAGACGATAGGGTTAAGCAAAGATTATGGCGGGGGGCGAGGGGATTTCGATATCTCCTTTCGCCTCGAAGCAGGCAAAACCTTGGGGCTGGTCGGGGAAAACGGCGCTGGCAAAACCACTTTGCTCCGCCTATTGATGGGTTTCATCAAACCTACTGGCGGACAGGCTTATATAGCCGGGCACGATTGCCTTCTTGAGGCCCCCGAGATTAAGCGCTTCGTTAGCTATATCCCGGGCGAGATCAATTTCCCCGACCTCCCGACGGGGCGTGACTTCCTTAAGCAATACGCCAAAGAGAACGCCATCCCCGAGGAGAGGATCGGCGAGATGGGGGCGATTATCCAAGCGCTTCAGCTAGATATCTCCGCCTATCCAAGAAGGATGTCGAAAGGGATGAAGCAAAAGACCTCCATCGTGGCCGCTTTCATGAAGGATGGCGAACTTCTCATCATGGACGAGCCGACGACGGGCCTCGATCCCTTGATGCGCGACACCTTCCTCTCCCTCATCTTAGAGGAAAAGAAGCGCGGCAAAAGCGTCCTCATGAGCTCGAACACCATCGAAGAGCTTGAGAAGGTAAGCGATTACGTGGCCCTCATATCCAAAGGGCATCTCATCGACATCGCCGACTGCGCGGCCATCAAAAACCGCGATGAACGAGACTATAAAGTCGAATTCATGAGCGAAAACGATTACCTTTGGGCCAAGGAAAGATATCGGCAAAAGGTCATCCGCGACCAAGGGCAATACCATCAATTGACCCTCCGCATCAATAAAGGCGAGATCGTCCCATTCCTAAGGGCGCTCTCCGATAAACCGCTTCGATATCTAAGCGAAGTGCCATATAACCTCACCGCCTATTTCGCCGAAAGACGGGAGGGCAAAGTCAGAAAGGAACTAACGAAATGAGTAACGAGAAAGCATTAAAGCCAAGCGGCTATCACATCAAAAAGAAAGGGCATCTCTTCTCGAAGGCCATTTTCTTCGAATCTTTGAAGAGCAATTGGAAGCACATTCTGATGGTGGGCGGGGCCAATGCCCTTTTGATGATCATCATCGTCGCTATCCTTTCGACCCTCAACATCAACGCCACGAGTACCGCGATGAAGAACCTCTTTGACAGCGCTTCCCTTGAGACGACGATCAAGACGGGCGCCATTTCCTATTATCAAGTATATGATTCCTCCAGTGAGGGCTATGAGAGCGTCTCCTCTTCCTTGGAAACACTTAAAAGCAGCGTCTCTTCGGCTATTTCTAGCGTCAAAGACGAGAGCCAAAAATCCTCGATGCAAACTCTCCGATTGGCTTATGGGGCGGCTTACCGCATCACCTCGGGAGACGAAAACGCCAAAAAGGAAGCGGCATATCAGACCGCCGTCGATTTAGGTAATAGCGCCATCGAGACGAATACCTCTCTTTCTAGCGACGAGAAGGCCTTGGCCAAAAAAGTGCTCGTGGCCTATTTCTCGATGTATAAAGAGGACACTTCCCTCTCCCACGAGGCGATCATGAAGGAAATCATGCCGAAGGTCGTTAGCGAAACCCTCGCCTCGACGATGGCTCTTAGCAAAGATGACGAAGCGAAGGTCCTATCGATATTAGAAACCGCCTTCAAGGAATATTTCGATAACGGAAAATCCCTCGATGTCGCTTCTTATGAGGCGGCCATCGAAATCGCGGAGATCGCCGTCGTTTATATGGGCGACGCGACCTATTCCTCGCTCTTTTATAAGGTCAAAGAGGCATATGAAAGCGACAATGAGCGCTTTGCTAGCGACGCCTCTTACCGCGGCGACGCCATCAGCGATTCCGTCGTCGGCTTCGTTATAGATACCGCCAAAGAGAGTGGCTATTACGCCTATTTGCCTTCCTTTTCCGTCGAATACGAGACCTCGGATCTAGGTTGGCCGATCTCTTATCTCGAAACCGGGGAGAAGGATTCTAGTGGCAACCCCATCATCATGGAAGTGGAGATTAAAAGCTATCTTCCCGATAATTTCGTGACGAAAAACGGAGGACTTGGCACGCCCGCGACGATCGTCGAGAAGATGCATAAGGAGGCCTTGACGGGCGAGGGTTATAGCGAAGAGGAGATAAAGAAGGCCAAAGAAGAGGCGCTAGAAGCCATAACGACCCTCGAAAGCGATCTTCGCTCCTTTATGGGCGAATATACCGACCGCTCTAACAAGAATAACCCTTATTATCACGATGGCGCCCGCGATAAGGAGGCCATCGAAGAGAAGGCGATTAGCCAGGTCGTCGTTAAGGCAAAAGAGGAATATTTAGCCCAATACAACGAGAAATACGGGACGAAATACACCGATATCACCGCCATCGACGCCCGCGAAAGCGGGATGAGCGGCTCCGCCATCGTCGATGCCGTCTATAGCTACGCCTCAAGCGGCGTATCCTCATATAAGCATGCCTATAAGCAAAAGCTAGAAAAAGGTTATACCGAAAGCGAAAGCCGCCTCATCGCCACCTCCATCGGCGGGCGCGGGGTGATGGATCAGCTTCCCGTCGATGTCAACGACTCCTTGACGGAGATGGGCTCGATGAATACCTATGGCATCATCACCGGTAAAATCGGCTTCGCCATCGCTTGCTTATTGATCCCGATGGTCTATACGGTGATGTTAGCGACCTCCCTTATCTCCCAAAAGGTCGAAAACGGCTCTTTGGCCTTCACCTTTTCGACGCCCTTGACGCGCGATTCCTTCATCTTCACCGAAGGCGCCTTTCTCATCTTCAGCCAGATAGTCATGGGGGCGATCCTCTTTTTGGGAAGCTTCTTGGCGCGGGAGATCGGCATCGCCATGGGGAGCCCCGATATCGCCTCTTCCTTGCCGCTCGACCAATTCTGCTATTACATCTTCGGCAATTTCATGGTGACGCTAGCCGTCAGCGCCATCTGTTTCTTCCTTACCTCCCTCTTCAACAAAAGCGGCTTCTCCCTCGGCGTTTCGGGCGGCTTCGTCGTCCTTTCCTTCCTTTGCTCGATTTTGGGGCTATTCGGCTCCTCGGCGATCCCCGGCACCGTCCGCATCAGCTCGATGAATTTCTTCAATTACCTCACCATCATCTCCTTCTTCGACCCTCTAGCGGTCATGAATGGGGAGATAAGCGTTTATTGGCTCAAGCTCATCGGCTTAGCGGCGATCATCTTCCTTGGCTATATCGCCAGCGGCATCGTCTTCAAAAAGAAGGATCTCCCTCTTTGATTTGGGGGCTTGCCAATCGATCTATATATGGCAAAATAGCCATCGCATCGGAGGCTTAAGAACGTATTCGCGAGCCGGAAAAGATGCCTTTCATCCCCTTGGGAGCCCCTTTGTAACGTAAGAAAGGGGCGAGGAACGAAGATAGGTGGGCGCTTTTCTAGGAGGCCTCCAAAATGGATATCCTTAACGACGACGTCAAAAAGCTTTTCCTTCGGTTTCTATTTCCTGCCTTTGGCTCCGCCATCATCGCCTCCGTCTATTCGTTAGTCGACATGGCGATGGTCGGGCAATACCAAGGGAGCGAGGGGACGGCCGCTTTGGCGGCTATCGCCCCTCTATGGAATATCGTCTATAGCATCGGCTTATGGGGCGGCATTGGCGGATCGGTGCTTTACGGCGCCGCCAAAGGGAGAGGGGAAGATAAAGAAAAGAGGAATCGCTATTTCGTAGCTTCTTTGCTATTAACCGCCATCGTCCTCCTTCTTTTTAGCGTTTGCTTCGTTTTCTTTCGCAAGTCGCTTTTCCTTTTCTTTGGCGCCAATGAGGAATTATTGCCTCTATGCGAAGAATATATTTACCCAATTCTCTTTGTTCTGCCTTCTTTCGGCCTCAATCAATTGTTGGCTGCCTTCCTTAGGAACGACGATGATCCGACCTTAGCGATGGTGGCGGTCCTAGGCGGAGGGGTCTCTAACGTCTTCGGCGATTATTTCTTCGTCTTCGTTTGCGATATGGGGATGTTCGGGGCGGGGCTAGCGACCGCGATAGGAAGCCTCATCACTCTGTCAATCATGCTCATTCATTTCTTCAAGAAGAAAAACACTCTCTCCTTGGCGACCTTAGAAGGATTCTTCGGGCGATCGTTAGCGATCATCCAAAACGGCTTTTCTAGCTTCTTCGTCGATTTCGCTATGGGGATCGTGACCGTCTTCTTCAACCAGCAGGCGATGCGCTATATCGGGGCGGATGCTCTAGCGGTTTACGGCGTGATCTTAAATGTCAACACCCTGGTGCAATGCTGCGCCTATGGGGTAGGGCAAGCTGCTCAGCCGCTTCTAAGCGCTTCCTATGGTGCCAAAAAGAAGGGTCGAATCAAATTGGTGCTTCGCTATTCCCTAGTTTCCATCGGCGTAATTTCTCTTTTTTGGGGCGTTTTCTCATTGTCTTTCCCTTCCGCCTACACGATGATTTTCATCGCCGATAGCGAAAGCCTTTTGCCGTTATCTAAAACGGCCGTAAGGCTATATGCGATCGGCTTTTTCTTATTGCCCTTCAACGTCTTCTCGACCTATTATTTCCAATCGATTCTTCGTAGCCTCTCCGCCTTTATGGTCTCTTTGCTCCGCGGCTTTTTGCTTAGCGTCCCTCTCATCTTCCTATTGCCTTTCCTCTTTGGCGGAGGGGCCCTTTGGCTGGCTTTGCCTTTGACGGAGCTACTTACGGCCACCTTCGCCATCGGCATGAGCATCCGTTATAGCCGTATGCTAACTAAAGAGAAGGCGATAAGTCAGAAAGGGGCGCCTCAAACCGACAAACAATAAGGAGGGCCGCTCTTTTTATTGAAAAAAGAGAGGCGCTTCTATATAGTTTCCTTGGCCAAGATGACAGACAAGGCAAGCAAATAGGAGAGAGCCCCCTGGATGAGAACGGGGCACGTTAGCCGCATCACTGTCGTAGCCTCCTTCCCGAACGAAGTAAGGAAGGCGCGTTCCTAGCGTTATTGGGCTTGAGGGTAGCTATGCTAAACTAAGGTGGTACCGCGCGGAAGCGTCCTTAGATGGTACCTTTTTATTTTGGAGGGGAAAGATGAAAGAACTTAAAGATTCGCTTCTTATGCCGAAGACCGGCTTTGAGATGCGGGGCAACCTCACGAGCAAAGAGCCGAAGATGCTTGAAAGGTGGGAACGAGAAGACATTTACGGCAAGATGAACGAAAACCGCGAAGGATGCGAGGAATTCTTGCTTCATGACGGTCCGCCATACGCCAACGGCGACATCCATTGCGGCCATATGCTTAACCGCCTCCTAAAGGATTTCATCATCCGTTATAAGAACATGTGCGGATATAAGACGCCCTTCGTTTTCGGTTGGGACACCCATGGCCTCCCGATCGAAATCAAGGTCACCAAAAGCGGAATCAACCGCAAGGCGATGGACATTCCTTCCTTCCGTAATCTATGCAAGGAATACGCCCTTAAGCAAGTCGAACACCAAAAGGGGCAAATCCGCCGATTGGGCTGCCTTGGCGATTATGACCATCCATATATGACCTTATTGCCCGAATACGAAGCTAGACAAATCGACGTCTTCGCCAAAATGGCGCTCGAGGGCATCATCTATAAAGGATTAAAGCCCGTCTATTGGTCGCCTTCTAGCGAAAGCGCCTTAGCCGAGGCGGAGGTCGAATACCAAGACGTCACCGCCAAGACGATGTACGTTTCCTTCGATGTAAGCGATGGCAAAGGCCTCTTATCTAACGACGATAAGATCGTCATCTGGACGACGACGCCATGGACGATCCCCCATAACCAGGCCATCGCCCTCAATCCCAAATTCGAATACGGGCTTTACGAAACGGAGCGGGGGAATCTCCTTTTCGCCACTTCCTTAATCGAGAAAATCAAAGAGAAACTCGGTTTGAAGGAAACTAAGCTACTTCGCTCCTTCCATGGCCAGGATCTCGAAGGGGTGAAGGTATGGCATCCGCTATATAAGAAAGAATCGCTTGTCATCATGGCGACTTACGTCACCGATAGCGACGGAACGGGATGCGTACATATCGCCCCCGATTTCGGAACCGACGACTTCAACGCCGCCTTGCGCTATGGCCTTAAGCCTTATTGCCCGATCGACGAAAAAGGCGTTGTCCATATGGAAAAGGGCGATCCCATCGACGGTTTGTTTTATGAAGACAGCAACGACGTCGTGATTGGCCTCTTGTCTAAAAACGGCCATCTCCTCAAAGAAGAGGACATCGTCCATAGCTATCCGCACGATTGGCGGACCCATAAGCCCGTCATCTTCCGCGCCACGCCGCAGTGGTTCTGCTCCATCTCACCCATCAAGGAAAAATTGCTCGAAGCCGTCCATAAGATCAATTGGATGCCTTCTTGGGGCGAGGAAAAGATGGTCAATATGATCAAAGACCGTAACGATTGGTGCATCTCCCGCCAAAGAAGCTGGGGGGTGCCCCTTCCCATCATCTATAACGAAGACGATTCGCCGATCATCGAGAAGGAGGTTTTCGAACATATCCGCTCGATTATCGCCTTGGAGGGCTCCAACGGCTGGTTCGCCCATTCCCCTAAGGAATTATTGCCTCCCGGCTATCATAACGACCGCTCGCCGAATGGTGATTTCCGCAAAGAAACGGATATCATGGACGTTTGGTTCGACAGCGGCTCCTCTTGGAATGGCGTTTTAAGGGAAAGGGGCATCGGCTATCCCGCCGATCTCTATCTCGAAGGCAACGACCAATACCGCGGCTGGTTTAATGCCTCGCTTATCTTAAGCGTGGCAGTGACGGGGGAAGCGTCCTTTAAGGATTGCCTCACCCATGGCTGGGTGATGGACGAAAGCTGGAAGAAGATGTCAAAATCGGCTGGGAATGGCATCGATCCGAACAAGGTAGCAAACCTTTTCGGAGCCGACTTGTTGCGATTATGGGCCGCCAGCGTCAATTACGAAAGCGACGTCCGCATCAGCGAATCCATCATTTCCGCCATCAGCGACCAATACCGCAAAATCCGCAATACCTTCAAATTCATGCTAGGCAACCTCAACGAAGGAGAGGGGAAGCCATATCTGCCTAAAGATAAAGCTCCCGCGCTAACGAAGATGGACCATTTCATCTTGATGCGGTTAGAAGAAACGAAGAATAGCGCCCTTAAAGCCTACGAATCCTATTCCTTTTCAAGCGCCTTAAGCGTTTTAACCAACTTCATGGTGGAATTATCGAGCTTCTATCTCGACGTTTCCAAAGACGTTTTGTATTGCGATGGGCCTACTAGCCAGCGTAGAGAAGGGGTTTTGTATGTTTTATACACCCTTTGCCATGACCTTTGCTTGCTATATAACCCCATCCTTTCCTTCACAATGGATGAAGTTTATTCCTATTTGCCTGGAGCTAAGAAAACCTCACCTCAACTCGAGGATATGCCCAAAGAGAGCCATATCTATAACGAAAAAGACCACGAGGAATACGACAAATTCCTCCTTCTTCGTAGCGCTGCCCTCAAAAAGCTCGAAGAGGCGCGCAATGCCGGGATTATCGGGGCGAGCACCGACGCTTCGCTAACCTTAAAGGTCGATGATCCTTGGTTATATGATTATCTTGATTCCTTAAGCAAAGAAGAGGCCGCCTCCTATTTCGGCGTCAGCGAAATCCATATAATGAAAGAAGAAGGGGGAAATGAGGTAAGAAAGAGCGATCTTCCCCTTTGCGAACGCTGCCGTTTGCATAAAGAAGGGCTAGAAGAAGATGATGAAGGGCATCATCTCTGCCATCGTTGTCGTAGCGCTTTAGGAGAGAATAATGGCTGAAAACGAGGAAAGGAAGGAAAAAGAGGAAACTAAAACCCCTCTTTTCGCCAAAAAAGAGGAAGGCAAGAAGAAAGGTCCTTTCCTTTATTTCCTCGCTTGGTTGCCTCTTTTGCTCGTCGCCATCGATCAAATGAGCAAGTGGTTGGTCGTCAAATACGTCTCTCCCTTGGTTCCTAGCAGCGTGGAGGTGATACCCCATTTCTTTTATATCACCTTGACTTACAACAAAGGCTCCTCCTTTGGGATGGGCGGGGATATCCCTTGGATGCGCTACGTCTTCATCGTCATTTCCTGGGCCGCCTCGGCGGGGATGCTCGTTTATGGGATCAGGAATTGGCGGAAGAGGGACACTTTCATTGACGTTCTTCTTTCCTTTTGTTTGGCTGGGGCCCTCGGCAATGGGATCGACCGCACTTTCTATTGGGAGGGGACGGTCGGCTTTAGCGGCGTCGTCGATTTCTTCCAGTTCTATATCTTCGGATACGGGGAGGGGAAGAGCTCCTTCGCCATATTTAACGTCGCCGACATGTATCTTACCTGCGCCATCATCGTCCTAATCCTCTTGCTTATATATCGCGAGATTAAAGCCGATAAAAAAGAAAAAGAAATTAAGCAAAAATGAAGACGATTTCGTTAACGGAAAAGCAGTGGGGCAAGCGCCTTGACGAGGCTCTTCTTTCCATGGGAATCTGGCCTTCTAGAAGCCGCATACAATCGCTAATCAAGAAAAATGAAATATTGGTTAATGGCAAACCATCTAAGCCAGGATACATCGTATCTCTTTCCGATGTTATAACTTACCAAGAAACTACTAATATCTCACTATCTCCTATCGCCGAAAACATCCCCTTTGATATCGTCTATGAAGATGATGACATCTTAGTTGTCAATAAGCCGGCTGGGCTCGTCGTCCATCCAGGCAACGGCCATCCCTCGGGAACGCTCGTAAACGCCTTGCTAGCCAAGGGCATTTCCTTGTCTTCTTTAGGCGGCTCTTTCCGCCCGGGGATCGTCCATCGCATTGATAAAGATACCTCCGGGTTACTCGCCATCGCTAAGACCGATAAGGCCTTCCTTAGCCTCTCTTTGCAACTCAAAGACCATTCGATGCACCGCGAATATCTTGCTTTAGTCGATGGCATAATCGCCGAAAAGAAAGGAAAGATTGACGCTCCGATCGGGCGCGATCCATCGCACCCCATCAAATTCGCCGTGAATCTCCTTAAAGGCAAGGAAGCCATCACTTATTTCGAGACGAAAGAACGCTATAGCGAGCGCTTTAGCTTGCTCGACTGCCACCTCTTGACCGGAAGGACCCATCAAATCCGCGTCCATTTAGAATACATCGGCCATCCGATCGAAGGCGATCCCTTATATGGAAGCAATAACCGTCACTTATATCAGGGCGGCCAGTTGCTTCACGCCTATCGTCTGAGCCTAAAACACCCTTCTAGCGGGAAGGATATGAGTTTCGAAGCCCCTTTGCCCGCCGCCTTCGAGGGGGTTTTGGCGAAATTGCATCCTTATTTCCCCAAATAATCGAGGATTTTTAGGTAATTCTTAAAATTGATCTTGGCGACCTTCTTTAATTCGCTAACGCCATGCTTTTTGGCGAATTCGATGGCGAAGTCGTTAACGCCATCCCCCGCCCCAAAAGGGAAGGAAACGCCGTATTTCTCGCCCATCTTCTTCATTTTAAGCAAAAAGGAATAGCGGGCGATGACGCTAGATAAGGCGACGGCGGGGAAATGGGATTCCCCCTTGGGGCTAAAAAGGATATTGCGGCAGACTTCCTTTTCGCCTTTTAAGTAAGAATAATATAAGCTTTCTTCGGCAAATTGATCTTGATATAGATAAGCGGAGGGATAGCGCTTATGAAGTTTTAGCAAAGCGGCGTTATGCATCTTCGCCTTGATAACGTTCATGTTGTTGGAAGCGCTGATTTCGTTATATTTCTCGTTATCAAGGGAAAGATGGGAATAAGGGAAGCGCTTAATGAGGATAGGGCCGATGGATAGGATCTTATCATCGTCCATCTTCTTGGAATCATTGACGCCTAGGCGTTTGATTTCCTCTAAATCTCCCCGTGTCAAATAGGCGGCGCAAACCTCGATCGGGCCGAAGAAATCGCCCGTTCCCACTTCGTCGCTGCCAATTTGCGGGTAGCCGATTAATAGCCTTAAAGGATCCTTTAAGGGTTTTGGCGAAGGGGCGTCATCCTCTTTTAGGGAGGGTTCCCATATCCGCGCCTCCTTATAGGCTCCTTCCCCTTGGAAAAGGGCCTTTGACGCGCCTTTTTTGTCGGGTTTATACAACGACACCGTCACTTCGTCGCTCTTGGCGAATAGCGAGATGTTGGGATTTGGCGGCAAAGAGGCGAAGGGCTCATAAAAGGAAAGGAAATCCTTCCTTTTTTCTTCGTTAAGGGTGAGAACGTAGCACTTCGATGGCTTGATCATAGGGATATGTTAGCATTTTACGCTCTCCCTTTTCCTAAAAGAAAGAAAAAGCCGTATAATCACCAAAGGTGAAAGAAATGAGCGCTTACGAAAAATTCGAATTCGATAAAATCCTCTCTTCCCTTTCTTCTTTCGCTTTGACCGAGCGCGGCAAGAAGATGGCTTTGGCGACGAAACTTATCCCCGAAGAAGGGAAATTAAGGGAAGAAATAGCCAAAGTGGAGGAGATGCGTGATCTATTGCTTCGTTATGAGCGCTTGCCGATTTCTTCCTCCGCCGATTTAAGCAACATTCTTTCCTTCGCTAAGAAAGGCGGCGTGCTGCATCAGGATAATCTTGAGATGGTCGCTAACGATATTCTTACCTCTTTATCGGTCAAACGCCGTTTGTCGTCCCTCGATGATTCCTTTCCTTTGTTAAAGGGGATGGGAGAGCGTCTTTCATCGCTATCGCCTTTAGAGAAGGCCATCCACGACGTCATCGCCCCCGATTTATCGATTCGTGACGACGCCTCGCCTAAGCTCAAAACGACCCGCCTTGCCTTAAACCGCTTGGAAGCAAGCGTCAAAAAGAAGCTTTTGGAAGCGCTTGAAAATAGCCGCCCATATCTTTCTTCCTCGACGTATTCGATCAAAAACGGCCATTACGTCCTGCCGATCCTTAGTTCCTACAAACGGAAGGTAAAAGGCCTTTTATGGGATCTTTCGGGCTCAGGGGAGACGGCTTATATCGAGCCGGAGGCCGTCGTGAGCCTCAATAACCGCATCGCCGCCCTTCGTAGTGACGAAAAAAGAGAAATCGAGCGGCTTTTGCTTTCCCTTTCTTCCTCGGTCGCCTCTAATGCGGATGAACTAGAAGAGAATAACGCCTTATTAGGGGAATTCGATTTCCTCATGGCCAAATGCCTATATGGCGCCTCCTATGATGGCTCGATAGCGCATCTAGTTAAGGAAGCATCGATCGAATTCCTTAATGCCCGCCATCCCCTAATCGACAAAAGCAAGGTGGTGGCTAACGATTTCCATTTGGACGCTAATTGCCGCATCGTCGTTTTAAGCGGCCCTAACGCCGGCGGGAAGACGATCGCCTTAAAGACTTTGGGCCTTTTGCTCTTGATGGCCGAATGCGCCTTGTTAGTGCCCGCCAAAGACGGCGCTTATTTCAGTTATTTTCGCCGCATTTGCGTCGATATCGGCGATAACCAATCCCTCAGCGACAACCTTTCCACCTATAGCGCCCATCTAGCCGCCATCTCCGACATCCTTCTTTCCGTCGGCGGCAAAGACCTCGTCATCCTCGATGAACTAGGGACTGGCACCTCGCCTAAAGAGGGTGAGGCCATCGCCATGGGAATCCTATCATACCTGCGAAAAAAGAGGGCCTTCGCCATGGTTTCCTCCCATTTCGAGGGCTTAAAAGCCTACGCCCTTTCAAAAGAGGGCGTCAGCAACGCTTCGATGCTTTTCGATAAGGAGAGGCTTTTACCGACCTATCGCCTCAAGATGGGTTTGCCAGGGGAGAGCTATGGATTGGAACTCGCTAGCCGCTACAAACTCCCGGAAGAAGTCCTTTCTTGTGCCAAAAGGGAGCTTTCCGACCCTTCCCTCCAAAGCGTTTCCCTCGCCATCGAGAAGCTTTCTTCGGTAACCAAGGAAACCGAAGATCTTAAGAACGAATTGCTAAGAGAGAAGCAGGCGTTAGCCAAAGAGAAAACAGTCTTGAAAAGCCAAGAAGCGGCCTTCAAGATGAAGGAAGATTCCTTCCAAGAGGATTTAGGAAGGAAGAAAGCCCTCTTATTAGAGGAATATGAGCAGAAATTAAACGAAATAGCCGATAGCCTTAGGCACGATGGCCTTAAGCTTCATGAAGTCACCAAAGCCAAGCGTTTATTAAAGGAAGCCGCAAGCCAAGGGGAGGAAGAGACGCCCGGTATCACCTATGAAGGACCTCTCAAAGAAGGGGATTACGTCGCCATCCCTTCCTTGTTCTTAAAAGGGCGCTTATTTTCCCTTCAAGGCGGGAAGGCCATCGTGCAAACTCCCGAAGGGCTCTCCGTGAAAGTCAAAAAGGAATTATTGGCACCGACTAATGAGCCGACGCAAAAAGAACGAAAAGAAACGCACGGCCTCGCCCTTTCCATCGATGCCATCTCTTCCCGCAAAAGCGTTCCTCTCGAATGCAATTTGATTGGCATGCATATCGAGGAAGCGCGCTTAACGTTAGAGAAATACGTCGATGATTGCTTGCTTCGCCATTATAAGAGGGTGAGGATCATCCACGGCTGGGGGAGCGGCGCTTTGCGAGGACTCGTTCGTTCCTACGCCGAAGCTCATCCCGAAATCATCCTTTCTTTCGAAGGGGCAAACGGCGAGGAAGGAGGGGGTGGCGCCACCATCTTCCATCTTAAATGAGTAAGCCCCTCTCGCTTAAAATCGCATCTTTGATCGCCCTCTTGCCCGATAAGCCAGGCGTATATGAGATGAAGGACATCGAAGGGAAGATCATCTATATCGGTAAGGCCAAGAACCTCAAGAAGAGGGTTTCCCAATATTTCCTAAGGGAGCAAGAAGGAAAGGTTTTGGCGATGGTTAGTCACGTCGATTCCTTCGATTTCATCGTGGTGAATAGCGAAAAGGAAGCCTTCATCCTCGAGATGAACCTTATCCAAACATATTATCCGCGTTATAACATCATGCTGACCGACGATTCGCATTATCCTTATATCGCCCTCCATAAGAAGGACGCCTCCCTTTCGATTGCGAGGAAGGCAAGCGACAAAACCCATCATTTTTATTTCGGCCCTTTCCCCAATAGCCGCGATGCCTATCAGACAATCCGCCTCCTTGAGCGGATCTATCCGACGAAAAAGTGTCATGGAATGCCCGCTAAGGCATGCTTATACATGCATATGGGGCAGTGCTTGGCCCCTTGCGTAAATAAGAATCTGAAAATAGATGATTTTCAAAGGCTCTATGAACAAATCAAGCGTTTCCTCGATGGCCAAACCGATGAAATCCTCGCCCTTCTTAAGCGAAGAATGCTTAAGGCCAGCGAAGAGATGCGGTATGAGGACGCCGACGAGATAAAGAAGACGATCGAGAGCATCGAGAAGACGGTCGCCAAGCAAAACGTCGAGATCCTTAGCGATCGAAGCGACCGCGACGTCTTCGCCTATTCCTCGCGCGATGGCTATTTGGCATTGACAATCCTCACTTGCCG
This sequence comes from Bacteroidaceae bacterium, assembly GCA_963624045.1. Taxonomy (GTDB): domain Bacteria; phylum Bacillota_I; class Bacilli_A; order RFN20; family CAG-826; genus UBA4951. The sequence goes on along the minus strand of CAVFNI010000021.1, from coordinate 1,099 downwards.
AGGAGGGCGATTGCTTGGCAAAAAGGCCCAAGTGGTGCCGTTAATCGACGAAGAGGGGGAGGAAGTTACCGAACTGATCGCCCAATATTACCAAAAAGAGGAATTGCCTAAGGAAATAATCTGCAAGATCCCTTCTTTCCAAGAGACTTTCCTAGCCATCTATCCCGAGGCGAAGATACGGGAGCCAAAAGAAGGGCGGCTATTAGAATTGTTGGAGATCGCTTCCTTAAACGCCAAAGAGGCCCTCGACGCCCATTTCCTTAGCGCTCGCCTCGAAGACGATAACCTTTCTTTATTGGAGGAACTAGGCAAGCTCTTATCGATAAAAACCCCTTATCGCATCGAATTATTCGACAATTCGCACCTTCAAGGCTCCTCGCCCGTGGGGGCGATGGTTTGCTACATTAACGGGGCACCCGCTAAAAAGATGTACCGCAAATACCATCTTGCAACGAAAAACGGCGGCGACGATTACCATTCGATGGTGGAGGTTATTTCCCGCCGATATCGCCGGCTTAAGGAAGAGGGGCTATCCTTCCCCGATCTCATCTTGACCGATGGCGGCTATCCGCAAGTGGAAGCCGCATTAGAGGGGTTAAAGGCGGTGGGGGTGACAATCCCCGTTTATGGGCTATATAAGAACGATAAACATCAAACCGAAGGCATCGTCGGTCCTCATATGGAGAAATACCCTCTTTCTATCTCCTCGCCACTCTTTTTCCTTTTGATGAGGATGCAAGATGAGGTGCATCGCTATGCCATCAGCTTCCATAAGGCGAGCCGCCTAAAGGCGATGCATGCTTCTATATTCGACGGAATCGAGGGGATCGGCGAGAAAAGAAAAGAGATCATTAACCGAAATTACCCGACTTTGGATGCCCTAAAAAAAGCGTCCTTATCGGAACTCGAGCAACTTCTTCCCGTTGAGGTGGCCAAAGGGTTATATGAGAAGGTCAAAAACCTCAAATAAGCGTTTTCGCAGTTGTTTATTTCGCGATAGGTTAGTAACATTATGGGCGTTGCGCCCGTAGCTCAGCCGGATAGAGCAACAGCCTTCTAAGCTGTGGGTCAGCCGTTCGAGTCGGCTCGGGCGCGCCAT
>CAVFNI010000020.1:0-20212 GCA_963624045.1 Bacteroidaceae bacterium | reverse complement strand
AAATAAAAAAAGGACTGATATTTTTGGTATCAATCCTATCGTTTCTTAAATGGTGGAGCTAACGGGGTTTGAACCCGCGACCTCATCGTTGCGAACGACGCGCTCTCCCAGCTGAGCTACAGCCCCAACGTGGAACAATTATAGAGATGGCAAGAGCCAATGGCAAGAATCTTCATCTTTCCTGAAGCTGGGATAATCGCCATCTTTTTGGACAAACGTATAAAATTGGATAGTCTTTCTAAAAAGGTTTAATTTAGAATATATTCACATCATTAATGGAGGTTATCCCATGGAAGAAGAAATCAAAACGAAAAAGAAGGAAAACAAGCTGCTCTCCTTCGAAAAAGGCGGCATTATTTGGTCGGTTTGGAATTTCATTGAAGCCGCTCTATTCCTTATTTTAGGAATTTTAGCCATCGTCTTCGTTTGCCAAGCTGGCGGAGACAAAAATAAGCTAAACGACATGATGTCGACCTTGCTTAACATCGTCGGTATCTTCCTGATCGTCGGCGGATCGCTTAAAATCATCGCCAATTTCATGCCGGTTTTCGCCTCCAATCACTTGGAAGCGATCGTCAAAACGAAAATCAAAAATGAGCTCTCTTATGACTTGGTCATCGGCGGCAGCGTTGAGCTTGCCGGCGGCATCGCTTTAGTGGCCATGTATAGCGAAGGTTTATTGGGCGACGTCATAACCTTCATCTCCCGTTTCCTTGGTCTTTTTGTCGGCGTCCTTTTATTAGTCGCAGGCGTCTCGCTTATCTTATTTGCCATTGCTTTCATCGTCAGCAAGCTTTATAAGATTTATTTGCCGATCATCGAAATCGTCTTTGGCGCAGTTTTAATCGCTTTAGGCGTGGTCGCCATCATTTATTTGCAAAAAGAAGAAGTCATGGCCATCGCCGTTCTTATTGTCTTAGGCGCCGCCCTCATTATCTCCGGCATCGCTTTAGCGGTCGTGACTATCCGCGCCATCAAAACGGCTCACGCCGTTCATACCACCGTGAAGGAAGCGGTTCATGCCAATAGCAACAACGAAAAAATAACCGAGCAAAAAGAAATAGAAGTCATCGAAGAGAAAAAAGAAGAAGAACACGATAACTTAGACAACGAAAAACACGAAAATTAGCCGCAAATCCCCAATGTATTTTAAAAACCGCGCCTCGTCGACGCGGTTTTTTCATATCCTATTTCTCGTTAACGCCAGTTAGTTCTAAGAAGCGTGGCAATCCTTCACACCAATCGCAGAACACATGCCATTCTTTGAGTTTATGATGGCGGCGCTGACGATACATCGTCTTGAGTTGCTGATAATTGGTGGTCATTGTGGCGCCTAAGCAAAAACCGCACGGCAAAGAGGCCACTAAGATGCGCCACTTCTCTTTTTTCTCCGCTTGATGCTCTACATCATCGGGGATGAGATTGTAGGCTGCAATGAGCTCGCTCATCCTAGCTAAGATAACCGGATCAGTTTCTTCCACGCATTGTTCGCCAACCTGGAATTTCAATAAACAATGCATCGTCGACTGCGAGGAAATAAAATCGAACCAATGATAACGTTGCGCTTCCTTCCACCAATATAAAGGAGCCACCACATCTAATTGCACTAAGATGCCTTTCAAGAAATTGTCATGGCCTTCCCCGCCCTTGGTGGAACCTAGGCGGATGGCTCTAGCAAAGTCTTTTTCAGTTGGTTCAGAAACATCAATTTTCGTCCTCATAGGGTTGCCGGACGCTTTGACGGCTCTTTCAAGGCCGTAGACATAGGTGTTATTAACAGCAAATTTCATGATTCTTCTTAGCCTCCAAAAGATTATGCAATAACGCTAGACGCGTTAATAAGCCGACGCCACCAGGAACTGGGGTTTGTAACGCCACCGGCAAAGAAGGAGAGACATCGCCATGCAAATGGTTGTTCTCATCGCGGTTGATGCCTACATCAACGATATAAGCGGATGGCTTGAATGAATAATGAGCATCGACGATATCACGTTTGCCTATGGCCACCACCACCAAGTCGGCGTGAGCAAGATAAAAACATTTGTCTTCCTCGGTGGTTTTGCTATGTAAGACCGTAACGTTCATATTCTTAGTCAAAAGCATTTTGGCCATCGGCTTGCCCACGATATTGCTTCTTCCAAGCACCACGGCATTAAGTCCTGCAAAGGGGAATTTCAAGAAAGTCAAATAATCGACGATCCCTTTGGGCGTGCATGGATAAAAATGCGAGGTCGGGGTAAAGCCATCGACATCCTTGTCGGGAGAGATGGTGTTGTTGATCTTCGTTTCGGAGATATGAGGAGGGACGGGCAATTGCACTAAGATTCCATCGATAGACGGATCGACATTTTGGCGACGAATCAAGGCAAGGATTTCTTCCTCGCTAGCGGAAGCAGGAAAAAGAGAATGAACGACTTCGATGCCAACTTCTGCGGCATCTTTCTTTTTGCCGCGTACATACGCTTGGCTCGCCGGATCTTCGCCGACGGTGATAATGGACAATTTAGGAGGCGTAGCAAAAACAGCTACCTCTTTCTTGATACCTTCTTTGGCTATATGAACATATTCGCGAATATCCATAAAGCCTCCGCGCGATTATAAAAGCGATGTGACGATCGCCAAAGCGGCCGAAGCTTCCGAAGAAGAGCTAGAATCGCTACCCGAAGAACGGGAATTGATGACCATAATAAGAAGAGCCAAGAAAAGGAAGAGAATAGCGAAACCGAAAGTGAGCCAACTGACCACTTTTTCGCTGCCGCGTTCTTTTGTCTTAGCGAAAACGTTCAATCCGCCGCCCGTAATAGCGCCCGAAGCGCCTTCTGATTTACCACCTTGTAACAAAGATAAAACGATAACTATGAGGGCAACGATAATGAAGATAATGTCATACCAATTCATGAATAAACTCCGCGCGAAGAAAAAGCGCTCATTAACTTTAGACTATAAGGTCCTTTTTAGCAACGCTTGAATGAAGCAAATCAAAGAAATTGAACATATGCATTTCATCAATTGTAACGAAGCAATCATCCTTTGATAGGATGGGCAATCTCTTTAGGAGGCATTCTTATCTCTTAGCTCAAAGATGACATCACGGATTTCGGCAGCCCTCTCAAAATCGTATCCTTTAGCCGCTTCCCGCATCTCTTTTTCTAATTTCTTGATCGTGGCATCCAATTCAGTCCGTGTGAGTTTTGCATCGGTTTTTGCGATTTTTTCATTTCCAATACCCTTATTAGACAAAGGCGGTCGAACCTCTTTGATAATGGTCGTCGGTATGATTCCGTTCTCTAAATTATAGGTATTTTGAATATTACGACGACGCTTCGTCTCATCGATGCATTCTTGCATGGATTTGGTTATGCCCTCGGCATACATAATGACTTTGCCGTTGGCGTTTCTTGCCGCCCGGCCAACAATCTGGATGAGAGAAGTCGCGCTTCTTAAGAAACCTTCTTTATCGGCATCGAGAATGCAAATCAAAGACACTTCGGGGATATCAAGCCCTTCGCGAAGCAGATTTATTCCGACCAAAACGTCATATTTGCCTTTTCTTAATTGATAAATGATCTCCGTTCGTTCAAGCGTCTTTGTCTCGTTTTGTAAATAAGTGACTTTGATGCCTTTTTCCTTAAGATAATCAGTGAGGTCAACTGCCATTCTGATGGTTAAGGTAACAATCATCACCCGTTCATTTTTCTTTATCCTTTCCTCAATCTCATGCAGGATATCGTCTAGCTGCCCCAAAGGCGGGCGGACTTCGATTATCGGATCTAATAATCCCGTCGGACGGATGATTTGCTCGGTAACCTCATTGCCTGCTTTAGCGAGTTCATAGGCGGCTGGCGTGGCGCTAGTGCAAATTACATTAGAAGCCATAAGCCCTTCGAATTCTTCAAAATTAAGCGGGCGGTTATCGAGGGCGCTAGGCAAACGGAAACCATATTGAACCAAAGTCTCCTTCCTAGAGCGATCGCCGAAATACATCCCCCTTATTTGAGGGAAGGTCACATGCGATTCGTCGACCAGCAATAGATAATCCTTAGGAAAATAATCCATCAAACACCATGGCCTCTGTCCGGGTGCGCGCTTATCGATGTGCCTGGAATAATTCTCAATGCCAGGGCAACGGCCGAATTCTAGTAGGCTTTCGATATCTTGACGGGTTCGCATCTCAAGGCGCTCAGCCTCTAAGAGCTTGCCTTCTTTTTTGAAATATTCGAGACGTTCCCTTAGTTCTTGCTTGATGGTAACGCATGCCTCTTCGATTCTTTTCTTGCTACTAGCATGGTCATAAGCAGGGTAAATGGGAAGGGTTTTGTAGCTTTCTTTCGCCTCTCCCGTCAATTTATCGATTTTTTTGATGCTTTCGACCTCATCGCCAAAACAATCGATTCGCACATAATAATCGGTGTTCATCATCGGGCAAATATCGATGATATCGCCGTGCACGCGAAAATTGCCTGGCGCCAAATCGAAATTATTACGACGATATTGAGCCTCAACAAGTCGAGAGAATAAGCGATTGCGGTCAATGGTCTCCCCCACTCGCATTTCAAAGACGAGCCCGCTATATTCCTCGGGGTCAGCTAAGCCATATATGGCGGCTACCGAAGCGATGACAATCGTATCGCGCCGTTCCAAAATCGAATTGACGGCGCTAGTGCGAAGTTGTTCTATCTCGTCGTTCATCATCGCATCTTTAGCGATATAGGTATCAGTTTTGGGGATATAGGCTTCAGGTTGGTAGAAATCGAAATTGGAAACGAAATATTCCACGCGATTCTCTGGGAAAAGACTTTTGAATTCAGCGTATAGTTGCGAAGCCAATGTCTTGTTATGAACTAACACCAACGTCGGCCTATTTAAAGCAGCGACGATGTTAGCGTCGGTAAAGGTCTTTCCCGTCCCGGTGGCTCCTAAAATGACCTGAAAACGCTTGCCAGCCGTCACCCCCGAAAGAATTTTCCTGATGGCTTCTGGCTGATCGCCCGTAGGAGAGAAAGGCGAAACGAGTTTGAAGCGCCTTTCGTTTCCCATCTTAGGAAGCCTTTCCTTCGCGCGAGAGCATTTCTAGATAGCTGAATAGCAAATCGTCAATCTCGCCATCCATCACGCCGGTGACGTCAGTGGTCTCATATCCAGAACGGTTATCCTTAACTAAGGTATACGGACAAAAAACATATGAACGGATCTGACTGCCCCACTCGATATTCTTTTGTTCGCCGACGATTGATTTCATCTTAGCATCTCTTTCCTCAAGCTTCCTTTGCATGAGCTTGTCGGCTAGCATTTCCATGCAAGTCGCCTTATTCATAAGCTGTGAGCGTTCGATTTCGCATTGCACGACGATGCCCGTCGGCAAATGGGTGATACGCACGGCGCTAGAAACCTTGTTGACGTTTTGTCCCCCGGCGCCACCGCTACGGAAAGTATCAACCCTTAAATCTTTGGGATCGATTTCCACATCACTGACCTTTCCAAATTCAGGAACGACGTTAATCGAAGAAAAACTGGTATGGCGTCTGGCGTTGGCATCAAAAGGCGAAATACGAACCAATCGATGAACGCCTTTTTCACCTTTTAGTAGGCCATAGGCGTGAGGGCCACTGATGCGGACGGTCGCGCTTTTGCAACCCGCCTCTTCCCCTGGTTCATAAGAAAGAACTTGCCAACCGAATCCGTGCCTTTCCGCATAACGCCCATACATGCGAAGCAACATGTCGGCCCAATCCATCGCTTCGGTGCCACCGGCCCCGGGATGAAATTCCATCATGACATTCAAATCATCGTATTCACCTTTGAAAAGAAGGGCGTTTCGCAGGGATTTTATGTTTTTATTAAGGTTTGTCTCCGTTTCCTCTAGAAGTAGACGCATGTCCTCGTTATTGGCATCAGGGTCATCTAAAAGCCCTGCCAAATCATCATATGAGGTTTTGATTTCCTCGTATGATTCCAAGGTATTTTTAGCTTCTTTTAGGCGGTTAACCACCGTTAAGGCTGACCGTTGGTCATTCCAAAAAGAAGGGTCGTCTTGTTCTTTTTCACATTCGGAAATAGTTGCTTTGATCTTGTCGAGGTCAAAGAGAATCACCGAGCTGCGAAACAAGGCGGCCGATATTCGTCGCTTCTTGCTTTAATTCGATTAGCTCTTTCATTTTATTCCTTTTCTTATTTATTCTTTGGTCGGTTCTTTCTCGTCAACGACTTTATCTTCGTTAGGCGCGGCTGCTTCCGGCTCTTTCTTTACCAAGCGAACGTTAAGAAGGTTGAAGGTGGTATCAACCGCCACTTTCTCGTTCATTTCCTTGAAGAGGTCATAACCTTCATTGACATAATCCTGCAAAGGATTTGTTTGGGCGTAGCTTCTAAGGGAGATGCCTTCACGAAGGTGCGACATCGTATCGATATGGCCTTGCCAATTATGATCGATGGTATGGAGAGAAATCTGCCGTTCGGCCATATCGGCATCAACCTTGGGCCATGTCTTTCTCTTTTGTAAATAGGTGTCATAAAGCAATTCGCCTAAATCCTCGCCCGCTTCTTCGAAGGGAGCGCCATCGTAAGCGGATGCGTTAATAGAACCCGCAGGCAAGAAACGGGGCTCCACCAATTTCTTAAGGTCATTGCCGTTAATAATGCCTTCGGCGTTGGTGGTGTCGACGGCTTTCTTCGCCAAATATAGACCTGTGGTTTTAAAGAAATCATGAATCAAATCAACGATGTCTTCAGCCATGAGAATCGCGTCGCGTTTCTTATAGATGATGTCTCTTTGCTTGGCCAAGACATCATCATAATCTTTGAGGTTCTTACGGATATCAAAATTCCGTCCTTCGATTTGCTTCTGGGCATTGGTAACGGCGTTGGTAAGCATGCGGTTCTCATAAGATTCGCCAGCCAAAGATTCCGTGAACATCTTACGGAGGTTTTCTGGAGCGAAACGGCGCATTAGATCATCGTCAAAGGAAATGAAGAAACGGGAATAACCTGGGTCGCCTTGACGTCCGCTGCGGCCGCGGAGCTGATTATCGATACGCCTCGATTCATGGCGTTCGGTGCCAAAGACGCATAATCCGCCAAGTTCTCGCACTCCTTCACCAAGTTTGATGTCCGTGCCACGCCCGGCCATATTGGTGGCCAAGGTGACGGCACCTTGCTCACCGGCATGCGAAATGATTTCCGCTTCTCGCGCTTGGTTTTTGGCGTTGAGAACTTCATGGGGGATGTTAGCTTTATTTAGCAAAGAGCTTATTTCTTCGTTGGATTCCACGCTGACGGTGCCAATAAGAATCGGCTGCCCCTTTTCATGACGTTCACCAATCGCTTTAACCAAGGCGGCTAATTTGGCATCGTGGGTGCCAAAGATCAAATCAGTGTCGTCAATACGTTGAACGGGGCGATTGGTCGGAATGCAAACGACCTTCATGTTATAAATCGTGCCGAATTCCTCTTCTTCCGTTTTGGCGGTGCCAGTCATGCCGGAGAGTTTGGTATATAGACGGAAGAAATTCTGATAGGTGATGGTGGCTAAAACGACCGTTTCCTGTTTAATTTCCACCCCTTCTTTGGCTTGAATAGCCTGTTGAAGGCCGTCATTATATTCGCGGCCTGGCATAATACGGCCGGTGAATTGGTCGATCAATTGAATCTGGCGGTCTTTATCAACCATGTATTCGACGTCACGAGCCATGATGTAATTGGCTTTAAGGGCTTGATGAATACGATGCACCAAATCCTCGTTTTCGGGGGCGTATAAATTGGGAACGCCAAACATTTGTTCCGCTTTATTATTGCCCTCGTCGGTAAGAGAAGCCGCTTTGTCTTTGATGTCGATTTTGAAATCGACGTCTTTTTTCAAATATTTAACGAAACGATCGGCAACCAAATATTGGGAGGCTAGACTTCTTTGACCGCCAGAAATAATAAGCGGGGTGCGCGATTCGTCGATAAGGATGGAGTCGGCTTCGTCAACGATGGCGAAATTAAGCCCGCGCAAAACGCGGCCATCGAGATTCGGAGCCATGTTATCACGCAAATAATCGAAGCCTAATTCGGAATTGGTTGTGTAAGTAATGTCGCAAGCGTATGCCGCGCGCTTTTCGGAAGCACTCTTGGCGGCGAGGTTAACGCCGACGCTTAAACCAAGCCAACGATAGATTTGTCCCATCCATTCAGCGTCACGAGAAGCCAAATATTCGTTGACGGTAACAACGTGAACGCCCTTGCCGCTTAAAGCGTTCAAATAAACAGCCATCGTGGCCGTTAGGGTTTTACCTTCGCCCGTCTTCATTTCCGCGACATCGCCATTGTTTAGGACCAATGAACCGACAATTTGCACTTTAAATGGTTTTTGATGCAGGACACGCCACGCCGCTTCCCTAGCAACGGCGAAAGCCTCGTATTTGATGCTTTCCAAAGTCGCACCTTCGGCGACTCTTTTCTTAAATTCCTCTGTTTTGGCTTTGAGTTCTTCGTCAGTTAATTTGCTCATCGCCTCGTCGAAGGCGATTACTTGATCGGCTTCGCGTTCGTAACGGTTTAGTTCTCTTCTCTCTAGATGGAAAATTTTTTCAATGATGTTTGCCACGGTTCGCTCCTAAAAATACGCCTATGAATGATAGCATTACCATGAATGGTAAGCAACGCGGGAAGTTGTCCCCAACGAATTCGACTAAAATCCCTTACCATTCATCGTTTTCTCCTGATAAGAACATCATGTAATGCGGAATCGTCAATATGTCGCCGTTCTCGCCCATTTGATAATCTCCAATTTTAAGAAGCTTCGTCTGCCCATAGTGTTCAGGATGTTTCATGATGGTTTTGCTGGATTTCGCGTTGCCAGTCCTCGATTTGACTTCCACCAAATAAGGAAACCCTTGATAAGCGATCACGAAATCGATTTCCAAACCGCTGTCTTTGGCAAAGTAAAACGGCTCAATACCAGCCTTGGATAAGCCGTCATAAACGAGCGCTTCGTAAATCGCCCCTTTATTTTGCCCGAGTTCACCCATATTCATCGCAATAAAGGTCTGCTTGCCATACATCGACGTAACGATAGATATGTCTTCGGGAAATAATTTGAATTGGCTTCTGATAACGCTCCCCAATAACGGAAGCGATGGCGTCGATACGTTGAAAACTTTATTGACGATATGAGCTTGCTGCAAATATTCAATCGCATCATGTTTTTCTTGCGATGATCCAGAAGATATCTTAGAAACGGTGAATTTTTTGTTTTCCTGCGCCAAGCAAGCGGGGATGAGCTCAAAAACATCTTGGATTCTGGCGACTTCAGCTGCTTTGAAAATAGGTTCTCCATTCTTTCCTCGCCTTCTTCCAAAATCTCCTTTCATCTCAAAAATAACGCTTTTCGTCACCCGAACCGCTTCCATTAAGTTCTTGTCTCTCGTTAAGTAGGCTGTCACCGCTTTAGGAAAACCGCCAACACAGGCGTATTTCAAAAAAAGATCCCTATATACGCCATGGGCAGACTCAGGAACCTCTTTCCTGCGTTCGAAACAATGCCGAAGCAGGGATATTTTTTCCTCTTTATATCCATTGGCCCACAAGAATTCTTCGAAATCCATTGTACGCATCTGAAAAACATCTTCATATCCGGTCGGCACCGGCGTAGCATCTCCGATGTTGTATCCATTGATTCCTAAATACGACCCGCTTCCGATAACATCGTATCGGCCATCTAATTCAAAGTTCTTAAATGAAAGCCTGGCTCGAGGACATTCTTGTATCTCATCAAAGAAAATAAGCGTCTCATGTGGACTTATGCGCGTTTGAGAAAATCGTAACGACAAATTGGAAATAATGGTGTCAACATCTAAAGGGCCGTCAAAATCACGACAATAATCTGGGTGATCCCAAAAATTGATTTTAATGACATTATGATAGGATTTGGCGAAATTCTCGATGCTCTTAGTCTTCCCGCATTGCCTAATGCCAACAACCAAGGCCGGAGATTTCTTATCTCTTTTTTCCAATCCAATAGCCATTTATCGATTTTTCTTTCCAAATACATATAGCGACCTCCTTCTATCAAAACGTCATCAATCACTATATTTTTATTAAATTCCAAGGGACTTTTCTTTACATTTATATTAAATTTCAAGGGACTTTTTGATATTAATTTCCTATATTTCAATAAATTTAATGCCATACACTTTGTTTTTGCCTTGTTCAAAACTCCTTCAGTCATTCGGTTTTTGCTTGGTGAGATTGTCAAAAAATAGGCGCGTTTTAGCAGTAATTTTTGAAATTATGGAGGTTTTTTCTTTCTTTTGCTCTACTCTGCACAAGACCAAAAAGCGTAAGCATTTAGGATGTGCCTTCTCCAAAAGCGAGAGGCACGCTCGCGCTGTGCTCCCACTAGTTAGAATGTCATCGACGAAGAGTATCTTTTTCCCATGCAGTTTTTCTAACCCACTAACGGAGAGAATAGAACCGATCTTTTTGCGTTCTTCATAATGGAGGTCGCTTTGCTTGATATCCTTCTCTTTTTTGATGGCTGGAATAATCGGCAAATTCAATTCACCGAATATTTCTATAACGTGATTATATCCCCTCCTTTCGTCATGGCTTTGATGGCTAGGCGCGGGTACTATGACAAAGTCTTTGAAAAGAAAACGAAGATAAGCTTTTTGTCGACTCAAAAAGGTTTCTTTAAGTTCATAATCATAACAGCCTTTAAAGTTATAAATCATCTTCCGAAGCGTCTCGTTATAGGGATACAAATAATACCCGCGCCAAGCATCCAATTTGATCTTTTGCATGCCCGCTTCCATATGGGCGAAGCATTCGGCGCAGATCTTCTCCTCGGAATGGAGCGCATACAAGGAATCATCATTTATTTCCTTGAAACAAATCTTACAGAAACGCGTTGCACCGCTTGATTTCACTGACGGCCCCCTCCATGGCTTTGCTTTGATAGGCGGCCAAGAAATAAACGTCGCCCGTAGGCGCCTCCTTTTTGCGTCCCGCTCTGCCAGCTATCTGTATCAAAGTGGCTTTATCATAAATTTCCTCATGGTCGGCATGGGTGACGATCACTTGGAGATTAGCCACCGTGACTCCGCGTTCTAGAACGCTAGTCGCCACCAAATAAGATAATCTTCCCTCTTTCAAATCCTTAATCTTCTCTTCCCTGCGATCAGTTTGGGAATGCAATAAGGCGCCGCCCTTACTAAAAAACTTTAAAGTGGCATAAAGGCTTTCGGCCTCCCCGATAGTCGGAGCAAAAATAAACGCTGGCTTCTTTTCCTTTTTATATCTTCTAAGTAGCTTGGCAATAAAAAAGATTTGCCCAATGCGCGGCAGCAAGCAAGAAATCGGAACAGGAATCGGCTGCTTATGAAAACGGGTCGTAAGTTCAAGAATGTCGTGCCCTTTCTTTTGATATTCATTTAATATCTCATCGCTTGGCGTCGCGCTCATCAAAAGTGAGTTCCCAATCAACGAATTTTTGAAAAATCCCTGCAAAACGTCATCCCCTTTATAAGGAAAGGCATCTATTTCGTCCATAACAATCAAATCAAAATATTGCGGATAACGATATAGTTGATGGGTGGTAAGCACCACGATATCGCCTTCTAAACAATCATGATGGCCACCATAGACGGCCACTACAACGTTATCTTTGAATGCTTCCTTCAAACGACGATATAGCTCCACTACAACATCGCGTCGCGGCAAAGCGAAAGCCACTCTATCCCCTCGCCCTAATGCATATGCAATAACGCCATAAGATATTTCTGTCTTGCCAGAACCGCAGACGGCATAAACTAACGTATCGATACCGTTTTGGTAATTAGAAACAATCTTATGCGATATCTTGCTTTGCTCTTTCGACAAAGAGAATGGCAAATAAAAATGTACCTTCTTTTTATTGCGTTCCTTAGGCGGCTCTACATTCGTGCCTTGAAAACCAATACAAGCGCGACAATAAGGCGTGCCATCTTTATAGTAGCCTACATATCGCTCATCTTTATTGCCGCACCTAACGCAAGAAAACCCCAAAAGCCGCCCTCATTCATATATAGGGCGATAATCATGGCTATGAGTCACCTTAATGGCCGGTTTTGCTTAAATGATTTAAAGCGGTCTCTTCATCGATCACTTGAATGCCGAGTTCTTGAGCCTTTTGCAATTTTGAACCGGCGCCAGGGCCGGCGATGACCAAATCGGTTTTTTTGGATACGCTCCCCGAACATTTAGCACCAATGCCTTCTAAGATATCCGTCACCTCTTCCCGCGAATATTTAATTAAGGTCCCGGTCAAGACGATTGTTTTGCCATAGAAGAAACTATTCACGTCGACGGTGTCGGTTCCTAAATAAACGGTGTTTACGCCAAAGCCCTTCAATTTTTCAATTTCTTCCTTTTTCTTAGGATCAGCAAAGAACGAACATATGGAAGCGGCAGCCACGGGGCCCACGTCACCGATTTTCATTAGCTCCTCTTCGCTAGCCAAGGCTAAAGCGTCGATATTTTTATAATGCTTAGCCAAGACCTTAGCCATTTTCTCGCCGACTTCTTTGATACCAAGTCCGAACAACAACCTTTCAAGCGATTGCTTTTTGCTTGCCTCGATGCCATCGAGCAAGATATTCATAGAACGATCGCTCCAACCATCGAGCGCTTTAATTTCGGCTGCGTGGTCGCTCAAACAATAAATATCGGGGATATCACGCAAAAAACCTTCGGCAAAAAGCTCTTCGATGACGTTGCTACCCATCGTATCGATATCCATCGCGTTTCTAGAAGCAAAATGCACCATCCCTTCGATCTTTCGCGAATCGCAATCGGCATTAAGACAATAATGCAAACCTTTGACGCGGGTAAGAGGGTGGCCACACACGGGGCATACATTGGGCATGATCCAAGGAATTTGGCTCCCATCCCGACGATTCAATACCGGTCCCGTCACCTCCGGTATAACATCGGCGGCTTTATGGAGGGAAACGATATCGCCAATCATAAGCCCTTTTTCCTTAACGAAATCTTCGTTATTAAGAGTCGCTCTTTGAACGACGCTTCCTGCCACGCGAACGGGTTCTAAGATAGCGTTAGGAGTGACTCTTCCCGTCCGCCCGATGGTCAAGACGATGTCGAGCAATTTCGTTGTGACCTCTTCTGGCGGAAATTTATAGGCAATCGCCCATTTCGGCTCTTTGGCGGTGTACCCCAAAACATCGTAATCGTCGATGTTATCCACTTTTACGACCAAACCATCTATATCATAATCCAAGGACGGGCGCTTCTTTGCGTATTCCCCCATATAGGCAATAATCTCATCGGGAGTCTTCAAAAGCCTCCGTTCGTGATTGGTGCGGAAACCTAAATTATCCAAAAAAGCCAAGGCGTCGCTATGCTTATGAATACCAAGTTCCCTAGCATTGACCAAATAATACCAAAAAGCATCCAATTTCCTGGAAGCGGCTACTTTCGGATCGAGGTTTCGGATCGAACCGGCGGCGGCGTTACGGCAATTAGCGAATTCGCTTTCGCCCGATAAGCGGCGCTCGATATTGCAATTCTCTAATGAAGCTTTGGGCATATAGACTTCGCCTCGTACCTCGAAAGAACGCCTTTCCGCCACGCGAAGGGGAATCGAACGAATCGTTTTGACGTTGGCCGTGACATCCTCCCCCATCACGCCATCGCCTCTAGTGACGGCATATTGTAATTCGCCGCCCTCATAGATTAATGACATGCCAAGGCCATCGATTTTAACCTCGCCCATATAATCGACGGAGGGTTTCTTTAAAGCCGTTCTGATCTTGCGCTCCCATTCCCGCATCTCATCTTCGTTATAGACGTTAGCGAGCGAAAGCATGAGCCTTTTGTGGGGGATTTTCTTAAATTCGCTTTGAACTTCGCCGCCGACACGCACCGTCGGGGAATTCTTGCTTTTGAGTTTGGGGAATTCATTTTCGAGCATTTTTAGCTCATTCATCAAACGGTCGAATTCGGCATCGCTCACGCTGCTTTGGTTGAGGACGTAATATTCGTAGTTATAACGATCGAGCAATTGGGTTAATTCCTCGACGCGTTTGCTAGCTTCGCTTAGATTCATGCGTCTCCTCCTTTGCTGCTAATTTTAGAAATCATGGGGTGCGAAGAAAGCAAGGTCTTCTGTCCCGCCGTTTCAAAGCGCACCACCATAATATTAGTATCGATGATTTTTATCACCTCGCCATCACCAAAACGCTCGTGGTGAATGCGGTCGCCCGCCCGCCAGTCTGTGATGCCGTTAGTTAGAGGTTTACTATAATCCTCCTTTGGCTGTGCCTTTTCATAGCCAAAATCGTTATGCGCAGGCTCATCCATATAATATCCATCATCATTGTCGCGGCTAGCGAATTTCGGTTTCCATGAACGGCCGCCATAATAGCCACGTCCCGGTGGCAAACTTAATCCAGCCTCGCCGATGAATTTAGATGGCGTGGCATTGGTGTCGGTGGTGTAGCTATAGCCGTTATTGCAGGAAACATAGAGGTTCTTTTTGGCCCTGGTAAAGGCGACATACGCCAAACGCCTTTCCTCTTCTTCGCCGTCTTGTCCGCTTTCGGCGACGCTGCGTTGATTGGGGAAAGCCCCATCGTTGAGGCAAATAAGGAAAACATTATCGAATTCAAGCCCTTTGGCGACGTGAATCGTCATCAAAGAAACATAATTGCCGTCATTGATGTCGTCTTGCGAAGAAAGAAGGGAAACGTTTTGAAGGTATTCGGCGAAAGTCGATTCGGGATTATCACTGATGAAATGAGAGATATCATCAAATAAAGCGTTCACGTTAGCCACCCTGTCCTCTTCAGGATCTTCCTCTTCGCTAATGTAATCGAAATATCCCAAACGGGTAGCCATTTTCTTAAGGACGCTGCTATAAAGTTCCAAATTCTCATTCAGTTCGTTCTTGGTTTCTTCAATGATCTGCACAAAGGATTTGGTGGCGTTGAGGGCTTTAGGGGAGAGGCATGATGGTATTTCCCCATAAACCATCTTCATTAAGTGAGCGTATTCGCTTTCCGATGCCATTTTGGCGCTTTGCCTTAGATGATCGAGGCTAGTGGCACCTATCCCCCTAGTTGGCACGTTGATAATCCTTTCGAAAGCAATGTTATCGAGCGGGTTCACTAAAAGGTTGAAATAAGCCAGCATGTCTTTGACTTCCATTCTCTCGTAGAAGCGGAGCCCGCCGAAAATGCGGTAAGGTATCCGCCGATTCTTAAGGGCCATTTCAAAAGGCCTAGTCATATATGCCGAACGGTAAAGAATGGCGATATTGCGATAATCGTGATCGCCATTAGGCATGAATTGATGATTGGCGATGTCGGCGATGCGTTTGCTAACCCACGCCGCTTCGTCCTCGCTATTGGGTTCGCAATCGGTGACGATTTTATCGCCCTCTAGTCCGTTGGTGAATAAATCTTTGGCAATGCGTTTTTTGTTGTTGGTGATTAATTTATTGGCCGCCGACAAAATGGTTTTGGTAGAACGGTAATTCTCATTGAGGACGATCGTTTCGGCGCCGGCATAGGTACGATCAAAATTCAAGATGATCGACTGATTAGCGCCGCGCCAAGTATAGATAGTTTGGTCTGGGTCGCCTACGACATATACCGATGTTTCTGAAGCGGTCAATAAACGCATCAAATGAAATTGAACGTCATTGGTATCCTGAAACTCATCGACGAGAATATGCTCATATCGCGATGCCCATTTGGCTCGAATATCCTTGCGATTCTCCAGTATTTTGATTGTATAAAGCAATAAATCGTCAAAATCTAGGGCATTGCAAGCCGCCTTCATCGTTTCGTAAGTGAGATAGAATTGCACATATTTCTTCTCGTCTTCCAAACTGTTCTTTGATAGGGAAATATCCTCGGGATAGATGCCTTTGGTTTTATTTTTATTGATGAAAAGAGTGGCATTTTTCACGAACGGATCTTTTTTCTTGTAGCCGAATTCAGAGGCGATGTTGCCGATTAGTTGTTTTTGGTCATCCTCGTCGAAGATTGTGAAGGAGGCCGGATAACCGAAAGCCTTATGCTCCTCACGAAGGAAACGGGCGCAAAAAGAATGGAACGTGGATATCGATAAGAAGGGGGAAGAGCCTAAAATCTCGCTGACGAGTTTGCTGGCCCTTTGCTTCATTTCATTGGCAACTTTGTTAGTGAAGGCAATGGCTAAAATCTTTGAGGGGTTCACGCGTCTCTCGCCGATAAGATAAGCAATGCGGTAAGTCAAAACTCGCGTTTTCCCGCTCCCCGCCCCCGCGATGATACGGACGTATTTAGAAGAGGTCTCCACCGCTTCTAATTGTTTCGGATTCAATGTTTCTCGATAATTTGGCATAGCCCAAATAGCATAGCGCTAAACGCTCATCTCTTCTATAGATTATAGAAGAAGGCTCGTGTCCAAGCGCTAAAAATCGATAATTATATACATTGGATACATCTTTATTTTGGCAAATCGGCCATAATGACGATAATTAGAAAGATGGATCTTTTTCGGAAAAGGAACAAACCGACGGAAAACGTCTCCTTGATGGCCATCGCCGGGGCGATAATAAGCGTCGCTTCTTTGCTTATCGCCTTCGTGCCAGAAATCGGCATCGGGCTTATCTTCCTCTTACCTCTTTTAAGCGCTGCCATCGGGTATCTATGCTTGCCTAAATACCTGCCGGCATACATTCTCTCCGCGACCGCTTTAGCATTGGGAGTGGCCTCTTTTAACATCGCCGAACCTCTGCTTATCGTCGTTCCTTCGATCCTTACCGGCACTTTAATGGGCTTCTTATTGAGCAAAAAGCAAGCGTCTGGCTTAATCGTTTTCTTGACGGGGCTACTACAATTAGGGCTCGATTACATGGCGGTAGGCATCTTAGAAGCGAGCATCGCCATCAATCCAATCGATACATTTTTGCGCCTTTTCGCTTTGGAAGGAAAAGAAAGGACGATAAGTTTAGTGCCTTCGCTTATGCTTTGCATTGCCTTAGCACAAACCAGTCTCACCTATTTCTTTTTCGGTTTGTTATCTATAGGACACCGGGAGCAAAAGGGGTGGGTTTATCATCCGTTTGAACGCTTTTTGTATCCGTTTTTAGGAATCGCAATGGGCGCATTATCGCTAGGAATCGGCGTCATAAGCCGTTTATGGGGCTCTTTATTTTTGGTGTGTAGCCTTTATTTTTCTCTTATGTCCATCACTTGCTTCCATAATGAGAAAAGGGCATGGGTGTATATCGCCTTGGTAGCGATGCTTATCGTGGCGTTTTATCTACGCGCCGCCATATCGCCTTTGTATAGCGAAGGGCTCCTTCTCTATTCCTTTTTCGGAATAGCGCTTGATTTCCTCGCCCTCTTATCTAACCTATTAAAGGGAAAGGACCGCGATGAAGTTTCTTAAGAATTTTGGCCTAGGGTTACTCACCATCTTCATCTTGCCGTTCTTTTTATTGCTGCTTGCTATGGCAGCCGTCTATCTTTTCTTCGTCTATTTGGTAGAGCTTTGCCGCAACACCATCCGTTTCTTTAAAGGCGAGAAGGGCTTTAGACAATTGCCAGAGGATCTAGAAGTCCTCGCCATCAAAGAAAAGAGACTTCAACAATCTTTGCCTCAAGAAGCTCCGAAAAACGAGCCGGCAACCACCCCTCCCCCCACCAATGTCTATATTCAACAAAACTATTATCAAAAAGATCCCAACCAAAATCTTCAGGATTTTATCAAGGAAGCTAACGCCTCCTCACAAACCCCATACCTTAATCAAAATCCATCTAATTTTTCGAATAACCCTGCAATTCCCAATCATTTTGTCGAAAATAATCAACCAAACGTCAATCAGATACCTTATTCTCCTAACCCCGAGACGGTCTATGACGAGCACGAAACGACGTACAATGAAATATCGAGCGATAACGCCGGAGGAGAATTATGAGAACATTTGTTAGCGTTACGCTTAATGATTCCGATCGCCGCTTGCTCATCATTTTGCTAGTGATCGCCTTAATTGTCTTTTTGTTAATAGGAGCGTTAGGCATGCTCATTCGCTACCTCAATAAGCGGATGTCCCGTCGGATGGATTACGAAATTCATGACGCCGTCGTCTATCGCGTCATCCAAACGCCTGAGCAATTATCCAAATATGGACGCGCCAAAAATCGCCAATTGTTCTGGAAGCAAGCCTCACCGGCTTATCTTATCGCCATCGCTAGCCTCATTTTCTATATCGCCTATAGCCTAATATGCAAAAACTGGAAGGAAGATTATTGGGGGAATTTTTCCACTTTGTTCTACCAATTCGATTGGGGAAACCCAGACAATTACGCCAACGTCTTTGGCATTACCTTGTTGGCCAAATGGCCAGAAGCCATCCGCGTCCCTTCTTGGCATAACGAATATTGGGCTTCCTATATCCTCGTTCCGCTATGGATCATCTCGGTCATTTATTATTTGGTTGCTTGCCAAGCGTTTTTGGCCAGGGCCTTCTTGTTAAACAAACGCACCCACACCGTCTTCGAGAAAAACCTCGACGATTTCAATTTCTTCGATGATATCAAAAACGGCGCCCCCACGATGGAAGGCGCCGCCATAAATCAAAACAACCAGACGACTACTAAATAAACATATCGACGATCACGTACAACAAAAGGATGGCTAAGGCGATATCGAAACCGACAATCGTCCAAAAAATCCGCTTGCGGGAACGATTCTTCCTCTCCTCTTCGGGCGTTAAATCATTTTGCTTTGTTGTTTCGTTGACGGTATTTTCCATTTCTTTAATATTTTAGCGCGCTTGAGGTTCTAGGATAAGGTTCAGTATCACGAATGTTGCCAACACCAGTTAAATACATAAGGAAGCGGTCAAAACCTAGGCCGAAACCGGCATGTTTGCATCCGCCGTATTTGCGGAGGTTAAGATACCATTCAAGCCCTTTCGAATTGCCGATCTCATCCATTTTGGCCTTAAGCAAATCATAACGTTCCTCACGTTGGCTGCCACCGACAATCTCCCCTTCTCCCGGCACTAGCAAATCGCAAGCGGCGACGGTTTTGCCATCGTCATTTAAGCGCATGTAGAACGCTTTAATGTCTTTGGGGTAGTTGATAAGGAAGACAGGGCCTTTGACGACGTTTTCAGTGAGATACCTTTCGTGCTCGCTTTGGAGATCCATCCCCCATTCGATATTGCTATTTTCGAATTTATGCCCTTCGGCAACCGCCTTTTGGAGCAAGGCGATGCCTTCGGTATATTCCATTCTCTTGAAAGAAGAATGACGGACGTCATCAAGTTTCTTTAAGACGGTGCTATCGATCCATTTATTGAAGAACTCCATTTCATCTGGGCATTTCTCCAAAACATAATCGATACAGAATTTGATTAAATCCTCGATTAAATTCATATCGTCTTCCAAATCGGCGAAAGCAATTTCCGGTTCGATCATCCAGAATTCGCTAGCGTGCCTTGGGGTGTTGCTTTTCTCGGCGCGGAAGGTCGGGCCAAATGTATAAACGTTTCTAAAAGCCAAAGCAAACGCCTCGACATGAAGCTGGCCGCTGACGGTAAGAGATGCGCGCCTGCCGTAGAAATCGTTAATTGGATCCTTAGAATCGGTAGTAACGGTAAAGACTTGCCCCGCCCCCTCGGCATCGTTGCCAGTGATGATTGGCGTATGGACATATACAAAATCACGTTCTTGGAAGAAGGTGTGAATAGCCATGGCGAGAACGCTACGAACGCGATAAAGAGCGTCAAATGTATTCGTTCGTGGCCTTAAATAAGCTTCCTCCCTTAAAAATTCGAAAGAGGTCTTCTTCTTTTGTAACGGATAATCTTCCGCTACATCGCCGAGCATCTTGACCTCTTTGGCGTGCATTTCAAAAGGCTGAGGCATATTGGGAGTCAAGACGATGTCGCCTTTGATTTTTAACGCCGTCCCCAAGCGATAATGGGAGACCTCGTCGTAATTGGATAAGCCGTCCGTATAAACGACTTGCAGATTCTTAAAGCAAGTGCCGTCATGCATATGAAGGAAGCCGACTTTCCCATTGTTGCGGTTGGTCTTAACCCACCCCTCTATGGTAACATCATGAAGTTCCTTTAATTCTTCTTGGGGCTTTGCCATCAATTCTCTTAAGCGAATAGCTTTGCTTTCCATATGTGCCCTCCTTTTATTTTTGCCAAGATGATTATATTTAAGTA
>CAVFNI010000019.1:0-25156 GCA_963624045.1 Bacteroidaceae bacterium | reverse complement strand
TCACTTGGGGAAGGTGTGTATGTTTTGCCGATAGCAGGAATTTGACGAGTTTGGTGAGCGTAACTCAACCCGTGCCAGAAAACGATAAAAGGGCCATCCGTGTGGACAGTCCTTGATCGGTATCAATCCGATGAGTTTAAATCCATCTCAAAATCTAAAGCGTTGTAGTAGGTGGCGAATTTAACGAATAGAGAACAAGCATTTAAAGAAATTAATGAGACACAAAATTTCAAGTTAAAGAATTATATGATTTGATATATTGAAATTTAGATGTGGTTTATATGCCATCTATCCATTCATTTCCACTTCAAAACCTTCCTTCTGACCTTTTCGCTAAATTGCAGAGCTTTTGCTAAACGGCAGGTGAAAAACAGACCTTTTGCTAAATTGTTGATTAGATGAAAAGAAGAAAGGCCCAGAACAAGCGACCGAAGTCACCCAATCTAGGTCTCAGGTAATTGGCGGAAAGGAAAAATCTCCGTATCCGCAAAAGAAAAAAGGTCTGACACGAATTGTATCAAACCTATGTTTTCTTAAATGGAGCATCCGGGCGGAATCGAACCGTCGGTTGGTGAGTTGCAGTCACCTGCCTTACCGCTTGGCTACGGATGCAGCGAGAGGATTATAGCACCTAGGAATATTTCAATCAATTACCATTAAGGAGCGAGAAAATAGCTCGAAAAATCGAAAAACTCCCAGCGTTTATCGGTTGTCTTTAAGATATTTTAGAACAATATATCAAAGACGCGCCTTCGTTTCCGAATATGTTTTCTCAATGCAATCGCCCATTAAGCCAATCGGCATCATCGAAAAGGTGAGCGAGAAACAAAATGAAAGTGAAATGGTAAATAAGTCATCTAAGCAGAGCGCTACATGCATTACAAAAGTTATTAATAAGGCATCTCTCATGACGCCTTATTGCGAACATACAAGAACTCTTCTAAGAAGGCAATTTGGCCGATAAGAAGATGCCCCTCTCATCAGTCGATATTTCGCGTTTCTTCAATAAAGGCCTTAGATATTCACGGAAGGCTTCGCTCATATGGCGATAATCGCATAAGAATTCTTGGGGCATGTATTTGACTTTGCTAGCCACTTTATCTAAAGGCATCGGTTCAAAATAAGAGGAATATGGTCCTTTTGTCGTTCTTTTTAGGGCTGGCAAAACGCCATTAAGCCCCATTAGGAAATATTCGAAAGCACTCTCCCCTGCCCGTAGCGCCTCCTCGATATCGACTTGGCTTGCCAAAGTGGGGTCGCTACGCATCGGCGAGGAAAAAATGGTCGTGCGGCATGTTTGCCCCAGGCGTTTCTTGATGGCTTCCTTCCACGAATTGGCCGCCCCTTCTAAGCATTCGTGTCCAAAAGGATCGGTTTCTTCGGGAACGAGGAAATTGACGCCTTCGCTTAAGACGACGAGCGCGCGTCCTTTTCGATCATAGACATCCATCAAATCGTGATAAAAAGCCTCTTCGTCGATCTTTAGCTCCGGAATCAAAATGAAATCAGGGTGATACGGCTCCTCCAAAAGGTCAGTGGCGGCGGCAAGCCAGCCCGTGTCCCTGCCCATCGTTTCGACGATTTGTATCTTGCCTTTTTTGTAGGACATTCCGTCGATCGCCACACATTTGGTGAGAGAAATGGCGTGCAAAGCGGCGCTAGGATAGCCTAAAGTGTGATCCAAGCCGCATAAATCGTTATCGATCGTCTTAGGAATTCCATAGACCTTGATGGGCCTTTCGCGTTTCTCTAAAAAGGCATGCAAGCGCATGGCCGTTAGCATCGAATCGTTGCCGCCGTTAACGAAGACGGCATCGATATGGAAACGATCTAATTGCCTAGCGATCTGTTCATATAAAGGCGATGAATAATCGCTAGGGAGATTGAGTCTCGAACTGCCTAGGAACATATCGGGGGTTTGCTTCAATAATGCCATTTGCGTTTCATCAATTGCCCGCAAATTCACAAAATCCCCCGCCAAAACCCCTTCGATTCCGTATTTGGCACCGTATATCTCGCCAATATCGCCCGAAGAAGAAGCTGCCATGAATAAGCCGTATAAAGAACTGTTGATGACCGAGGTCGGGCCACCGCTTTGGAAATAAAGAAGATTTGATTTCATGGTTCTTTATTGTACTTTCTCTTCGCTTTTCGCGCCACCGCCAATTTGTGCGCCTCATTTTGCTTCATCGCCGAAAAAGAACAAAATGCCCTGCTTCCTAAATGCAAGAAAGAGGGCATTGTGTATGAAAGGAAGCTAATTTTTAGCTATTGGCTTTCTTTTCTTCGCGCCGTTTCTGACGGAGTTTCTTCGAAGCGCTCTTCGTCACGATGAAAGCGAGCAATAACCCGCCCGTCAAAAGAGCTTCCGTGACCAAAATCGCGACGGCCCATGTAGGCAAAGGGGAGCTTTTAACTTGTTCCCACATCGAGAGGACGTCGGAAGCGCTATTGCCATAATCCTCCATGATGGAAAGGGAAGGCATCGAGCAAAGGACGGTTCCCTTCATCCCTTCGTCTTCGACGGGGTATTGGGCGAGGAATTGCCGTCCTACGAGAACGGTCTCCTCCTCACCATCTAGGTTCTTTCCCGTCACCTCTTCCAATTCGTCGCTATAAAAGACGGTATCGACGTCATTGACGTACCCCTCTTCCCCCGAGACGGTGTCATTAAAGAAATAAGACAGATCAATCTCTTGCCATTCCCCTTTCGAATAAGCCTCCCAAGTAGAAGCAACGCCATCGATTACCGGCTCGCTATAGCTACTGCCTCGCATATCGTTTTCGCCATAATCGTAGCCATCGTGCTCGCCACTGCCGTCCTTATAGACGTATTCGCCGTCATCATCTTCCAAAAAGGCCTCTTCCTCCTCGTCATAAACGTACATTGCGTAGCTACGAGGATCATAGGATTCACGGATATAATCGAGCACCTCATCGCCGCCGATGAAGGAAGTGTAGCCAATATAATCCATGTTGGTCACCACGTGTTCGGGATTGGAGATATAATCGATGAATTTTTGGCAATATTGCTTTTTGATAGGATCGTCGTGGACATTGCTTTTAAGCATCACCCAGTTGTCGCTCCAGATATTGCCTCCCGTCAAAGGCACCGAATAATAAAGGGAAACGGGGTTGGCGGAATTGGCGTCGCCTAAATCCATCGAGGTGATGGCGTCGCCGCTCCAAGCGGTGTCGATGCCGCTTTTGCTGCCAGTGGTGATGTCGGTTTTGCCGCTATCGACCTCAAGACCGAAGCTATTGTCCTTCAAAGTGATGAGGGCTGCCTGGACCTCATCGAGGATCATCTCCTTGCTATAAGTCGGCGAAGACGAATCGACTTTTTTGGCCAAGGCGTTGAATTCGTCGAGATAATTAAGGCTATTGAAAAGGACCTTGACGTCGTGCTGATATTGCTCTTTAGGATAGAGATTATGGGCGCTATCATAGCCATCGATATACCATGAACGGGCCGCTTTGAAGAAGCGATCGTAGACGTGCATAAGACCGATGGCGAAGGTATCGCGCATCGAATCCTTGATTTGGAAGGTACCATGGTATTGCGAGGCCCACAAAGCGTTCCAATCGCTCATCTGCACCTTGACGTCTTCTTCGCTTAGGCCGCGGGCAGAATAAGTCGAGAAAGCGGGGTTATAAGTGATTCCTAAGGTCCCCCACATATAGCCTCTGGCGTAATCGCCAAGCTTTCTTTCCTCGATGCCGTCGGACGTTTTGACTTTGGCGGTGATTCCATCAAGCAAGGAGACAAGGGTTGGAGAAGCATATTCAAGGTAATAATCTTCCCAGTCCTTGGCTGTTTTGCCATATAAGGTCTCCCTTTCCTTGCCCGTTGCAAAGGGCTCGAGCATATCGAGGGCCATCATCTTTTGAACGATGTAATCGCTATTGTTGACGAGGTCATAAGAGGCGGTTCCCGCCGTTACCTTCGAAAGGATCTCCTCGGGGGTGCTAAAGACGCTGTAATTGATTTTGATGTCGACGCCATCGGTTTTCTTGACGTAGTCGATAAAATCGTCGACGAGGGTTCGAGGCAAACCGCTATCGGTATCGTAAGTTAGGATATAATCGTCGCTATTGGCGATGTTGATGACGATATTGCCTTGGCTATTCTGATTGGCGGCTGCACAGCCGCTTAAAAGCAAGAGGGAGCAAGATAATCCGATCAACGCTTTTTTCATTAGTAGGCCCTCCCTTTCCTTTTCTTGTTTTTCTTAGCGCGGTGATTCTGATAGACCGTAAAGGATATGGCCACCGCTAGGACCAATAGGAAGATGATGGTGCATAAGGCCCTTAGCTCAGCGGGCAAAGGGTGCTTTTTGATGATGCCTTCGACATAGGTCGAAATCGTTTGGATATCGCTATTGCCACTTAAAAGGCCCGGACCCGTCGTGAAGGCGGTGACGATAAAATCATCGAGCGACAAGGTGATGGCGATAAGGAAGCCACTAAAGATCCCCGGCACGATTTCCGGGAAAACGGCCTTCCTTAAGGCTTGGCGCGGGGTGCAACCCAAATCAAGGGCCGCCTCATATAAAGCGGGATCCATCTGAATCAGCTTAGGTTTGACGGAAAGATAGACGAAAGGAACCGTCAAAACGAGGTGGCCAAGCAAGAGGGTCCAGAAAGAAAGATGGACGCCAAGGGCCACGAAGACGACGATAAGCGACAAGGCGATGACGATTTCGGGGTTCACGACGGGGATTTGCGTCAAGAATTCCAAAGAGCGTTTGGAGAATTTCTTGCATTCGAAGACGCCGATGGCTCCGAAGGTACCGATAATCGTCGCCAAGGAAGCGGACAAGACGGCGATGATGACGGTATTGCCGATCGCCCTTTGAACTTGGGCGTCGTTAAAGAGGGCGATATAGAGATCGAAACTGAATTTCCCCCATTCGCCTAAATTGAGATCGCCGCCGTTTTCCCCGACGGTGAAGCTATAGACCATCAGCACCAAGACGGGAAGATACATCAATATGAGCAATAGCCAAATATAGGATTGGCCGATGCATTTCCAGATAAAGAGCCTCTTTTCCTTGCTTAGAAGCGATCTTTTCTTGCTTACCATAACGCACCTCCCCTATTCGAAGCGGCGTTCTTGTCGACGCCGCGGGTTAAGAACATCGATAACCCGATGAGGATGAGCATCACCAAAGCCATGAAGGAACCTTCGTTCCAAAGGGAATTGGTGAAATCGAGATAGATGTAATTGCCAAAGAGGGTGATTTTGCCTTCGGAAAGGGTATCGCTGATAACGTAGCTGGACATCACGGGCATGAAAACCATCTCGGCAGCGCTTACGATGCCAGGAAGGGTTTGAGGGAGAACGTTACGGAAGAAGGTCTGCACCCGATTGGCCCCTAGGTCGTAAGAAGCCTCGATTTGGCTATGATCGAGCTTAAGCATCGTCGTATAAAGAGGGAGGATGGTGAAGGGAATATAGTTATATACCATGCCGATCAAGGTCGCTCCCCATGGGTTTGTCGACCCGTCGATACCCATCCATCCGAGCAAATCACGGGTGGCGCCTGTGCGGATGACGAAATTGATCCACATCGGCATGATGAAGAGGATTACCAACACGGCGTTTTTGTTAAAGCGCTTATCGGCTAAGAAGAAGGCGGCCGGATAACTTAGCAAAATGCAGATCGCCGTCGTCTGCAAACCGATGAAAAGCGAAACGAAAAGGACTTCCCATTTATAGCTCTTAGTGAAGAAGCTTAAAGCGGCGTCGAAGGAAAAAGAGACGACTTTGTTGTTATATTCGTCGTAGGTGGTCTTGCTAAATGCGTAAATTAGAATCGTAAATAGAGGAACCACCACGAACAAAATTAAGAAGAGGGCATAAGGGAAGGCTAGATGTTTCCGTTTGAGCGCAAAAAAGCGCGCCATCTTGCCTTTCTTCAAAGAAAGCTCATTCGACGACATAGGAGGCGAGATCCTTCTTTAGGCGCAATTTGATCTTATCTTTGGCAATATCGACGGAAACGGTATCGCCAATGTTCCATTGGTAAGGGGAATTCGCGATGAAATCCTCCTCCCCTTCGGTGCGGATGAGGTATTGATAATGGTCGCCGATCCAAACGGCTTGAACGATCGTTCCTTTGGCGAGTCCCTCCTCGAGGTTGTCGCTGATGATCGGATCCTCCAATGAGCAAGAGGCCACGACCTTCGCACCCGATAGGTCATAAACGCGCTCAGGGTTCTTAGGATCAATTAATTTCGTCGCGTCCTCCAAAGAGGAGCCTTTAAGCAATTTGGTCAAATCGGCATGAAGGACGATGTCCCCTACTTCCACATCGCCATCGGAATTGATCAAGGCGTCGTCCCATTCATTGCAGGTGACGTCTTTATGGACGATTTGGAGATTCTCCTTGTCGACGGAAATGGAAACTTTGGCGCCGACTTCGTATTTCTTTTGATCGCGGCAAAGGACCTCGCTTTTGCCAACGAGGATGACGTAGCTATAATCCTCGCCTTTGAAAACGCGCGAATCGATGACGCCGTCGATCACGCCTTCGCCGGGTTTGCCTAATTCGACGTCTTCGGGGCGGATAACGACATCAACTTTCTCGTTAATGGGGAAATCGTCGACGGCATCCCATAAACCGCCTAAGAAGCGCACCTTGTTTTTAGCGGACATCGTGCCGTTATAAATATTCGATTCACCGATGAAATCGGCCACATAAGCGCTCGAAGGCTCGTTATAAATCTCTTCGGGGGTTCCCACTTGCTCGATTTCGCCGTCTTTCATGACGACGATCTTGTCGGACATCGAGAGAGCTTCCTCTTGATCGTGGGTAACGTAAATGAAGGTGATGCCCAATTTGCGGTGCATTTCCTTAAGCTCGATTTGCATATCGAGCCGCATCTTATGGTCGAGGGCGCTTAAGGGCTCATCGAGAAGGAGGACCTGCGGTTCGTTGACGATGGCGCGGGCGATGGCTACTCGCTGTTGCTGGCCGCCAGAGAGGCTATTGATATCGCGGTCTTCCATCTCTTCCATATCGACGATGGCCAAGGCTTTGGCGACTTTCTCATCGATCGCCTTGGCGTCAAGATGGCGGTATTTGGTGCGCCCCTTCTTATCGACATAAGGGATCTTCTTGAGTTTTAGGCCAAAGGCGATGTTGTCATAAACATCGAGATTGGGGAATAAAGCGTAATGCTGAAAGACGGTGTTGACGGGCCTTTGATACGGCGGAAGGTTGGTGATATCCAAGCCGTTTAGCATGATTTTGCCACTCGTCGGGATATCGAAGCCGGCAATCATCCGTAGCGTCGTGGTCTTCCCGCATCCGCTAGGACCTAGCAAAGTGACGAATTCGCCGCGTTTGATCTCCAGATTGAAGTCGTTGACGGCCGTGAAGGTCTTATCAAAAACCTTCGAGACGTGGACCAAGGAAATAATCGACTCGTTACCATCCATTTCAAGCCCTCCAAAATAGCCAAATAATGATAAGTGAGAACGCCTGCTTATGAGTTCGTTTTTCTCACGGCGAAAAATATGCGGTAAAGCAAAAGAAAAATCAAACATTTTTTTCGCATTTTTCTTCTTTCTTTTCCCTCATGATTTTTAGCGAAGGTCAAAAAGGGGCTTTCTAACGATGGTTTCGGGTTTTTATCGCTCTTTTTGAAAGCGGAAAAAACGACGAAAAATCTTCGTTTTCCCTTCATGAGCAAAGCCTTCTTTTTTCTTCGCCTTGCCACTTGTGAAAAACGCAAAAGGTTTTTAGAATCTTCTATATGAAAAAAAGACATGTGTTATTGCTATCTTCCATAGCCCTCCTTCCTAGCCTATTTTTGCCTTCATGCGGAGGCGAGGGCGATAAGGAAGTGGCCGCGCTAAATTTCGGCCGCCTTTATGACGCCTCCATCGATTTAGATACCGCCAATAAGAAATTCGCCAATCATAGCGAATCCCTCACTTATGGCGAATTGGAGAGCAAGCTTAGCCGCAAGGAATCCTTTTTGCTTCTCGTTTACGAAAAAGGCAACACCTGCACTTGCTGGTACCGCTACGAAGAGACCCTCTTGCGTTTCATGAAAGCCAAAAACGTCGCCATCTATGGCATCGACCCTAGCGAATTCATGGGCGGGAAGGAAACGCACGGCATCAAATACGCCTCTAACGAAGAGAATATCGTTGTGATCAAAGAAGGAGAGGTCTTCGCCCAAAGAAGCACCACGGGCGTCGACGACGATTTCGTCGAATATGACAACTTCCTTTCCTGGATCGAAAAACGCATCCGTTATAGCGATATGCTCGCCATCAATAAAAAACAACTTGACGATCTCTTCCTCACCTCGGCAAGTCCCTCTTTCTTGGTTTATTTTGGGCGAATTAGCTGCGGAGATTGCTCTTATATCGACCAGCATTTCCTTTATCAATATAATCAAGAAGACCACGCGCGAAGCTATTATCTCGACTGTGATGAGGTCGGCATCCGCTTCGAGACGGAGGAAGATAAGAAAGGCGGCCTCGTGAGCGACAATTGGAAGGCCTTCAAAAACGATTATGGCCTTAGCGAAGTCTATAATACCGATCTCGGCTATGGCGAAGGCTATGTCCCGAGCTTCATCGTCTATAACAAAGGCGATATAAAGAACGATAAGCCCGCGATGATGGTTCGCGATATGGCCGTCACCTTCAATGACGTGATTGAGGAAAAGGATGGCGCCTACTATATCGCCGATTCCTTTTATGATCCCTCGCGCCTAGCCAATAGCGAATGCTTCGCCGATAACAAGGAAGAGGATTCCTTGCTTGGGGAAAGCCTTTCCGAGGACGACGTGGAGATTTATTCATCGGGCTATATCGCCTATAAACAATCGAAGGCCATTAACAAGCACCAGCCGCTATTAAAGAAATTCTTGGATTTCTATTTAGCGTAAAATCCCTGCAAAACCCCAATATATTCACTATCTGCGGTTATTTTTATTCGAAGGAGGATAGTTGCCTTTTTCATCGACGTATTCCTGGAACAAGGGAGTCGGGCACTGGCAAAAGGGGCAGGTGTCTTGCCCGTTCATATAAACGGGGACATCAAAAACGCTGCCGCAATTAAAGCAACGGAAACGGTAGGCGTATTTGTTCTCTTCTCTTTTCATAACTTAACTCAATTCTAAATGCCAAGAGGCCCTTTTTGAAGAGCGTTTATTCGATGCTCTTAAGCGATTCCACCATCTTGATTTTCCTCGAGCGGAAGCCGAAGCAAAGGTTGACTATGAAAGCCACGACAAAGGAAAGCAAGAAGCTATATAAATAAGAAAGAGGATAGAGGTGATATAAATAGGTGACTAATTCCACCTTATTGAGCCCCATGACCGCAAGCAAGAAAGGATAGCCGAGACAAAGCCCCATCAAAACACCCACCAAAGTAAGGGTCATCGTCTCCACCAAAAGCCCCATGATGATCTCCGATAGATTGAAGCCTAATACCTTCAAGGTGGCGATATCCCGCGTTCGTTCATTGAAATTTAGAAGGGATAGGTTATACAAAGCGACGACGGCTAAGAGGATGGCAAAGACCTTAACCGCCCCCGTCATCACCAGAATCCCCTGCAATACGTCGTTGATTTTCCTTTCCCAATCTTCCTGGCTTTGGATGCTAGAAAAATAAGTGAAATTCTTTTGCAGGGTTTCTCTTACCTCATCGACGTCAGAGTCGCTTTGAAGATCCAAATAGGCGCCGTTATAGCTAAACGCCTTCCCTTGGAAAGCCTTATTGCTAGAGGAGATGGCGATGCCGCCATAAAAGAAAGCCTCATAAACGGAAGCGATCCGCGAGGAATATTTAAGACCGTTGATCGTGAAGGATATCGTGTCCCCCACTTTTAAGGAAAGGGTTTCTTGCACCTTGTTGGAAATGGTGACTTCATCGTCGGAAAGCCCTGAGGCGAAAGTGAAATGGGTATGGGCGATATCGCCCAGAAGGTAAATGGTCGTGTTCATGCTTTCCCTAGAGGAGGAAACGGTGCCGACAAGGCTAGAATATAATTCGAAATTACTCACGGCCTGGACTAAGGAGATATCCGAAGCGAAATCCTCTTTCTTCTTGGCTTCGTTAAAGGAGAGGGTCAAATCGCAATTGCCGACCTTCGCCAAATCGTGGGCGATGCCGTAATTGACCGTGTCTTCGATGCCATAACCCGTAAGAAGCAAGGCCGTGCAGCCCATCACCCCGACAACGACCATAAGGGATTTAGCTAGGCTCACTCGAATATTACGGAAGGCCATTTTGACCGATAAAAGAAGAGCCGAATCCTTGCCCTTCTTCTTCTTTTTGGAATGGTTATGATAGGAAATGGCAGCCGGCCTCATGCACTCGGAAGGTTGTGCTTTGGCTTCCTTCCAAACGACTAAGCAAGAAGTCAGGGCGGAAACCAATAAAAAGATAGCGGCGCTTAGGAGGCCTTCGGCCACGGGGAAAACATATGTTAAGGCGGGAAGGGTATAAATAAGGCTGTATTTATTGCTCATGATGGCGGGGACGATGATGGGGCCTAAAATCTCCCCGATGAGAATACCCATAAAGACGAGCGAGCAAATAAGGCCGGCATAAAAAAGCAAAATGCCATTTCGTTTGACCCCTAGCGCCTTAAGGGTGCCGATCTGTAGCCTTTCTTTGATGATCATCTCGCTTGTCGTCACTAGAATAATGAGCACCGCCACGAAAAAGAAAACGAAAGGGAAAAGATAAGTGAACCCCTCCGCTTGGGCAATTTCGTTGCTGATCGTCAAAAAGAAGGGCATATTCTTTCGACCGCTGACGTTGAGGATAGAAAAACGTGGCGATTTAGAAAGGGCGGAGAGGTCATCTTCTAAGGAATCGAGGCGGCTTTTGTCGGCGATTTTGATTAAATACTGATTGGGAGCGACCTTAAAATCGCCCGCTTCGTTTCTTTGAAGATAACCAAGTTCGCTAAAGACTTGCGCCATCGTCGATAACGCTTTTTCGCGGTCCTTTTTAGACATAGAAGCTTGGAAGCGCGAAACGAAATCATTACGGACGACAGAAAGGAACAGGCGCGAGGAAATTAAGATGGTGCTGGTGTTATAAGAGGCTTTGGCAATATTCTCGGGATATTTCATCGTTCCCGTTATCGGAAAGGAATAGGACCATTTATTTTCTTCGAAAGGATTCTTCCCATCGGCGAAATAGGAAGCGAATCCAAGTTTGTTAGAAAGCAAGCGAAAAGCGTCGCTAAAGGAAGAGAGGTCATATACGAGCGTTATATCTTCGCCGATAAGATATTGCCCTATGGCCTTTTGGGCCGGATCCTTGCTAGAAAGGGCCTCATCGATATAGCAAAAAGAATAAGGATCATCTTCTTGGCTCGTAACAGTATCATAAGGAACGCTTATTAAAGGAAGAGATTCGGCGATGGCGCTCACCACGCTATGGGAGCCGGCAGTAGCGCTCATCTCGAAGCGCGTATCGAAGCCATCCCCTTCCGCTAAAAGGGAACGTATCGCCTTCTCCTCCCTTTCGTCATAATGCGACGAGGTGACCCATAAATCGGCCATCTTCCCTCTTTCGTAGGTTTCTTCGACCCTCATAGAGAGGCTAGCGGAATTGGCCTCAAGTCCAACGAAGAGGGTGACGGCGATCGCCCCGATCGAGACGATAGCCAAAAACTGCGCCCAGTTCTTTTTGATCTCCCTAAGCGCTAACTTAAAGAAAAGAGAAAAGGGGCGCTTTCTTTTCACCAAGCTATCTCCTCGGGTTTTTTAGGAGAGGAATTGGTGACGTTTTGCTCAATAGAACCGTCATGGAGGGTGATAAGGCGGTTGGAAAGCGAGGAAAGAACGCTGTTATGGGTGACAATCAAAACGGTCTTCTTGTATTCGGCGGACACCTGCTTCAGCAAAGACAGGATATTTCCGCCCGTCTTCGAATCGAGAGCGCCCGTCGGCTCGTCGCATAAAAGGAGGGTGGGGTTCTTGACGATGGCCCTGGCGATGGCGACGCGCTGTTGCTCGCCGCCCGATAATTCGTTAGGGAAATTATTCGCCCGTTTCGTAAGCCCCACTTGATCGAGAACTTTTTTAGCATCGAATGGCTTTCGCGACAAAGTGGCCGCAAGTTCGATGTTTTCTAGCGCCGTGAGGTTAGGCATAAGGTTATAGAACTGAAAGACGAAGCCGATTTCCTCGCGACGGAAGAGGGAAAGCTCCTTTTCGCTATACGAGGTGACTTCTTTTTCACCTAGGCGATAGGAGCCAGAGGTCGCCAAATCCATTCCGCCCAGGATATTTAACAAGGTGCTTTTCCCCGCTCCGGACTTGCCTAAGATAACGACGAATTCCCCTTTTTCCACCGTAAAAGAGACGTCATGAAGGGCTTTCACCTCGTTCATGGCGCCTGGATGGTAGGTTTTCGCGATATCTCGCAAGATGATCTCGGGCATGGGGAAGACTGTTTCTCGCTATAAGAAAAGAGAAAGGGACGGATTCTTAATCGGCCAAAGTTCCCATCGGATCCCAGGGATGAAGGTGGACGGGCTCCTTGTTAAGGGCTTCTTTTTCTTCCTCATTAAGGTATTTCTTCTTGATGACGGCTTGGTAAACGAAAGTGTCGAACCAGCTTTCGCTCATCACATAATAGCCCTTTAAGCCATTGTCGCCGCCCCAACTATTTTCAATCTTCCAACGATTGGGTTTCTCATTCTCAATATTGACACCGACGATCACCATGGCGTGGTTCATGGCGCTGGCGCAATAATCGAGCATGTTTTCCTTATCGAATTCGATGGAGAATCCGAAGGCGCTCTCGTAATCGAAGGCCTTATCGTTCCAGCTGAAGCTATTGCGGTCGCGATAGAAAGAAACGTCGCTACCAAACCAAACGGGTTCTTTGCTAGATAGTTGCTTGACGATTAATTCCTTGATTCTCTCCATCGGGAGATTGAGGTGGCAAATGGGTTTGCCTTCCACCACATTGCCTAGATAATCGATGGTATAGGTGGCCAAATACGGCTTATCCTTCGTCGGGGAATTGATGATCGATTGATATTCATCGATTTCCTGGCCGATGTATTCCTCAAAGAAAGAGAGGGGGGTCAAATCCTTCTCTAGGTGATACCCTTGGGCGTTTTCGTATTCGAAATCGAAGCTTTTCGGCGGCACGCCGAAGCAATTGAGGAAGAAATGATATATTTTATCCATCGTTTCCTCTTTGAGGGCGCGAGCCTCTTTTTTCTTACCTTCCTTAAGGAGCTTCGCGGCCTTCGCAGCAAAGGAACGGATGACGTTATTGACGATCTGGTCCCCTTCTTTCGTCCCTTCCGATTGATAGGTCTCAGGGAATTTGTTTTGGGGAATCAAGCCGTATTTTTTCACGAGATTCACGAACATATCCCATTGTCCGCCGTCGCTTACGGGGCTAGATAAGATGAAATGGAGCTCACGGTCATCATGATCGCGATCCGCTAAGGAGAGAATCGTCTCTAGCGCAAAATTGCTCTTCTCGATTTTGTCGTATAAGGAAATGTAATTCTGCGACAATTCAAATTCCTTAAGGCCGCATTTCTTGGCCACGATCTCACGAAGGACGTTAAGCCCGGCGAAGATCCAACAACGCCCGCTTTGTTTTTGGTTGGCAACGGGTAGCGTTTTTAAATCGATAGAGAAGACTGGCGCCACCATAGCCAAAGAGGAGGAATCGAAAATGACGTTGGAGATGCTATGCCGGCTTAAAGCATGGCGCACTACCTTATTCTTACTTTCTTTTTCGTAAGAAGAAACGATGGCGCTTCTTCTTTCCGTATCGAGAGCGCCCATAGACGTGTGTTTCATATAACTAACTCCTTTGTTTTTCATCGCATATTTTAACGCGCGGGCGCTAATAGGCAACCAAAGATGTCATCTTTTGCCATCGCCACGACGAAAGAGTAAAATACTTGCGAGTTAGAAAGAGAGAACACCATGAACAAAGATGAAGCCTTAGAACGTTTCTTGCGTTACGTCAAAATCGACACCCAAAGCGACGAAAATAGTGAAAGCACCCCAAGCTCCCTTAAGCAACTTAACCTGGCCAAATTGCTCCAAAAAGAATTAGAAGAGCTCGGAATGAAGGCCGAAATCGATGAATACGGCCGCCTTTATTCCCATTTGCCTGGCGAAAAGGGGTTAGAGACGATCGGCCTTAATTCCCATATGGACACCGCCCTCGAATGTTCGGGGAAGGACGTCAAGCCGCAAATCATCGAAAATTATGACGGCGGCGATATCCGTCTCAATGAGGAAATCACGATGTCCCCTAAAGATTTCCCTTCGCTTAACAATCATTTAGGCGACGATCTCGTCGTCACTAGCGGCGACACGTTATTAGGGGGCGATGATAAGGCAGGCATCGCCATCATCATGAGCGTTCTTGCATACCTTCATGACCACCCCGAATATAAGCATCATCCCCTTTCCATTCTCTTTACGCCCGACGAGGAAATCGGCCGCGGCCCCGAGCATTTCGACAATGAGAAATTCGGCGCCGCTTATGCCTACACGATCGACGGCGACTACCCCTCCCATATCGACATCGATAATTTCAACGGCTCCCATGCCGATCTGACTTTCAAGGGGGTGGAGATCCATCCTGGCGAGGCCAAAGGAAAACTCATTAACGCCTTGCGATTAGCTAGCGAATTCGACAATCTTCTCCCTGCTTTCGACCGACCGGAATACACCGATGGATACGATGGTTTCAATCACCTAATCAATTTAGAGGGAACCAGCGGCAGGTGCCATTGTCGCTACATCATCAGAAACCACGACCGCCAGAAATTAGAAAAGCAAAAGAAAGATTTCGAAAACGCCGTCAATTTCCTTAAGGCCAAATACCCACGGGCGGAAATCTCTCTTGCCATCAAAGACGATTACCGCAATATGCACGAGGTCTTCGAAAAAGACGACCGGGCCATCGCTCATGCCATCAAAGCCTTCGATTCCCTTGGCATCACCCCCGTCCATTTGCCTGTGCGAGGCGGCACCGACGGAGCCACTTTCTCCTTTTTAGGCTGCCCCACGCCGAATCTCGGAACGGGCAGCTATAACCACCATGGGCGCTATGAATACCTAAGCCTATGCGATTTCCATAGGATGATCGACATCGTGCTAGCCATTGTTAAGGCTTAAAACTAATCGAGCCAATTCGATTTCGTGATCATAAGATAAAGTTCCAAACGTTGCATCGAAAGGGTTTTTGTCATTTCGAATACTTTTGTCATTCATTATATGCTTTTGTCATTTACAAAAAAGATTTGTCATTGCCGTTTTTCATCAAATAACCCCGCAAAACGGCCTTAAATTCTTCGTCATGCCCATTTCTCATTGCGTTACCCCATTTCGATAAATTTCGCTTGATGCGTATCTAATCGCACCAATAACCTCCCCTTCCCTTTCCTAAGAAACAAAAAACAGCACCGATTTGTATCAATGCTGCGTTTAGCTTCTGGCTGGGGTGACTGGGATCGGACCAGTGCATGTGGGTTTCAGAGACCCATGCCTTACCGCTTGGCTACACCCCAAGGCAAGGCTTATTTTACGCACTTTCTTCCTTATGGCAAGAAAAGAAGCGTCTTTCTTATGGACCTCTTGCCTATTTGTGGTCAGGGAGGTTCTTCTCCTCTTCCCGCTCTTCATAATGGTAACGGTCTCGATTCTCCGTAAACCAAGCAAGGGATAAGAAAGAGAAGATGAGGAAGACCGTTTCGAAAACCAGCGAAAATATCGCGTAGGCGCGGAAGAAGAGAAGGAAAGAGGTTTCATCGCTAATATAAGAAATGGCAAGCATCAAGGAAGCAGAACCTAATAGCGATAAGCGAAGGGCGATAGCCAAGATGTCCAAGGCTTTGAAATGGGCGAAGGTCTGTTTGAGAGGCAAAAGAGAAAACAATAATAACGCACCATATAGAGCCAAAGCCAATAAGGAGAAGCCGCCTTGCGCCCAAAGCAGATAATTCTCGTTAACGTTGCCGAAAGCCACCACCGAATAGAGAAAATAGAAACAAGCAATAAGGGAGAAGATGGCCAAAAGGACATAGGAAGAGATATGAAAAGCCATTCTAACACGGCTTCTAAAATCCAATTGATGGGGTTTTTGCATGGTTTTTAATATGAATCGATATGATCGCGATAAGAAAAGGAACCATTGGAATGGCTTTCCGGCTCCATCTCCCTTTCATGAAGCATATCGATATCCTCTCCCGTCCTTTCCTTCTTTCTAGGGACGTATCTTCTCTTTTCCTTCTCGTTCATAGCGGGATCCCAATAAAAGCATAACCCAAAGCCAAAGAGAAAAGCATAAGCAATGCCATAATGAGAAGGGAATTCTTCAGATTCTTTTTGCTTTTGAATAGATATATAGGGCCGAGGCCCGCGTTCATCGAAAGGCCGCTAAGGAGAGCGCCGAAAGGCAAAGCCCCCGCCACATAAAGATTGGAAAGCAAAACGCTCGAAGCGCAACTGGGGATCATCCCTACTACAATGGCCGCCAATGGCGAGAGGTAGCAATTAGCGAGCAAGAAGGAATTAAGGTTATCCTCCCCTATCCCTAAAATCAGCAAACCGAAAAGAAAGGAAACGATATAGGTATAGAGGAATATCTTAAGCGAGTGTAGGAGCGGATGAAGCAAGTGCTCGTGCCACGGCCCTTCGTCACTATGCTCGATTCGATGTCCGCAACAGCCATGGTGGATATCCGTCTCCCCATGGCATTCCGACAAGTGCTCATCCACCTCTTCGTCGTTACGATGGCTCAATAAATCGACGAGGAAGCCAAAAAGAGAACCCGCCCCTATCTTGATGACAATAACAAGGAAAGCCATATACCAACGGCCCGAAAAATCGCCTAATAGAATCGGCAAAGCCTCATCGCTAGTCGACAAGAAGATGGCGATGAGCGTCCCCATCGTCAAATGTTTCTTCAAATAGAGGTCGCTGGCGACCACGCTCATGCCACACTGGGGTATAGCCCCGACCAAGGAGCCGAAGAAAGGACCCCATTTCTTGTTCTTCTCGAGCAATTTGGCGAGTTTGGCCTCGAAAAAGGAAAGAAGGACATAGATGAGCACCGCCAGGGCGAGGACCTTAAGAGAATCATATAGTGAATCTAAGGCTAGTTCTTTGACGCTTTCGGGATTCATACCGCTATCATCATACTCCCATTGTCAATATGCGTGGCGGAAAGAACGGCTTTTACGTTCACTGTTTTAAGTCTAATTAATTCGACCATTCCTAGGGTTTGCTGATTTTTGGCGTTCAAAATCTATAGTTTTGTGATTTTTAGACGTTTTAACCCTACGGTTTTGTGGTAACTTCACATTTTTTGTTGCAGTTTTGTGATGAGGTCGACTTTTTTACCGCCACACAAAAACCTACATTATCCATAAAACATCGTTCGCAATTATTTTTGATTAATGATTGTTAAGTAAATTTTCGCTAGTTATGTCGATTGCCGCTAATTGTAATCCAATAAGCTAAGCGCTATAGTCTTTTGGTTGAAATGAATTCTAGAAAACGCCTTCTTCTCATCTCCGTCGCCGCCATCTTGGCTTCATGCGGCATCGAAGATTCCTCTTCAAAGCAGGATTCTTCGTCTTCAAGAGACGATTCCTCGTCTTATTCTTCCAATGAGATCAAGGAAGATAACTGCTACAAA
This sequence comes from Bacteroidaceae bacterium, assembly GCA_963624045.1. GTDB lineage: Bacteria > Bacillota_I > Bacilli_A > RFN20 > CAG-826 > UBA4951. The sequence continues at coordinate 7,478 of CAVFNI010000019.1, read as the reverse complement.
AAAATAGACGATTTATCTTCTTTAAAGAGCGCCAAAAAAGTGATCATGGTCGCTTCTTCCGGCACCTCTTTTTATGGTTATAGCGGCACTCCGAAAGCCGAAAAAGAATGGTATCACGAAGCCGTTTCCCTAAATTCCATCGATGGCGATTCGTCGATATTGGATTGGAATGCATCGGTTTGCTTTTTGAACATCTCTTTCCTGTCAGATACGACGATAAGCATCGGCCTCGAAGGTAAAAACACCTATTTATGGGCGGGATACGTCACCGATTCCTCAGGCAGCGTCCACGCCAATTTGGCGCTCAAAAATGAGCCGACGGCCTTTAATGTCGAAGAGACGAACGGCTCCTTTCATTGCTATAGCGAAGATAAGGTCTATCTCGAATATTACAATTCGTCCTTTTGCGGCGCCAAAGAAACGTACAAGGAATCCGCCATCGTTTCCTTCTATGTTCCTTCTTACGTCGAAAAGAAAAATAATTCCTCTAGCGATTCCTCGTTGCCGACCCCCTCGCCTAGCGATTATTGGAAGGGATTAGATTTCACGCAATCTGGTAACGACTTCCGTGAAAGCCTACAAAAAATCATCAAGAGCTATAAAACCAAAACGGCCTCTTATAGCGATTGTTTGTCCATCGGCGCGAAAGCGGCCGCCTATCCTAACAGAAATTCATCGACCTTCGTCCCCTTCTACCATAGCGCCCCCGATAGCGGCTCTTCCGGCGCTACAACCACCACCGTCGGCTCTTGCAATCGCGAGCACACCTGGCCTAATTCGAGAGGGTGCGGCAAAAGCGGACCTGGCGCCGATCCTTTCATCATCCGCCCGACTTTGACGAAGGAAAATAATAGCCGCGGCAATTCTTTTTATGGCCTAACTAGCTCCTCTTGGGATCCCGCTTCATGCGGATATGAAGGGGCAAGAGGCGAAGCGTCGAGGGTCATCCTATATGCCGCGACGGCGTATTATGGCACTTGCGGCCAAGGCGGAACTAGCAAAGGCAGCAAACCTCTAGAACTCATTAATTCGGATAGCGATGACCAAAATAACCACACGATGGGAAAACTTAGCACTTTGCTAGCTTGGAACCGCGAATATCCCGTGACGAAGATGGAAATGCAGATCAACGATTATTTATATCAAGAAGGCTATGGTCGTAACCCCTTTGTGGACGTCCCCACTTATGCCGACTACATTTGGTCGGATAATGGCCTTCGCCAATAAAAATCAGGAGGTAGTTATGAGCGAAGAGAAATGCACGCATTCATGCGATTCATGCGGGGTAAGCGATTGCCCATCGCGTAAACCCATTGAGAAACTTCGTCCTCATCCTGACACCCATATTGGCAAAACGATCGCCATCATGAGCGGCAAAGGCGGCGTGGGGAAATCCCTGATCACCTCCCTTTTAGCCGTCTCTTTGCTTAACAAAGGAAAGAAGGTGGCGATTTTAGACGCCGATGTCACAGGGCCCTCGATTCCTAAGGCCTTTGGCCAAAATAATTACCAAGCCTATGGCGATCAAAATGGCATCTTCCCCGCCGAAAGCAAAAAGGGAATACGTTTGCTAAGCGCCAATAACCTTTTAGAAGACCCTAGCGCCCCGATCATTTGGCGCGGCAGCCTCGTTTCTAACCTCGTTTCGCAAATGTATACGATGACCGTCTATGGCCAAGTCGATTTCTTACTGATCGATATGCCGCCCGGCACTGGCGATATCCCCTTGACTGTCTTCCAACAAGTCCCCGTTGACGGCGCCATCTTCGTAAGCTCCCCGCAGGATTTAGTGGGAGATGTCGTCAAGAAATCGGTGACGATGGCCAAGGAAATGGATATCAACGTCTACGGATTAGTGGAAAATATGTCCTATGTCCTTTGCCCCGATTGCGGCAAGAAGATTCACCCGTTTGGAAAAAGCGATAAAGAAAGAATCGCCAAAGATTTTGGCATCCCCGTCCTTGACGAGCTTCCAATCGACCCTTCCTTGACTTCCTTAATCGATGAAGGGAAGATCGAGGAATACGCTGGCGATTATCTCGATAAAACCGTTGACGCGATTATTTGAAGCACCGCTTCTTTTTATATAAACAACGTTTTCCACTTGACTTATAGATACCCTATGGGGGTATATTATAGACGAGGTGAAAACCATGGGAAATTGCTGCCACGAAAACGATGTGACTCACAAAAAGAAACCGCGTTCCGAGGAAGAGAAGAAGGAATTAGAAAAGCGCCTTAACCGCCTCCTTGGGCAATTAAGCGGCATCAAAAGGATGATCGAGGAGGATCGTTATTGCGGCGATATTCTCATTCAAATATCCGCCGCTGAGGAAGCTTTAAAGAAAGTGGCTTCCATTCTTTTGAAGACGCACATGAAGACCTGCGTCAAAGACGAATTGCTGGCGGGAGATGAAAAGATCATCGAAGAGACGATTGCCTTGATGGAAAAGTTAAAATGAAGAAGGTGAAGAAAGAAAAATTCCTCGTTGAGGGGATGAGCTGCGCCTCTTGCGCCGCCCACGTGGAAAAAGCCGCCAAAAGCGTCCCCGGCGTCCTCGAAGCCTCCGTAAGCCTATTAACCAATTCCATGGAAGTGAGCTACGAAGAACCCGCTTCGGCCGAAAAAATCGAAAAATCCATCGCCAAAGCCGGCTATAATGCCAAATTAAGCGACAATAAAAGCGAGAAAAAACCAATTAAAGACGATGATCTTTATGGCAATAAGAAAGAAACGAAGGAATTATTGTTCCGCTTAATTCCTTCCTCGCTTTTCCTCTTGCCTCTCTTTTATTTAGGCATGGGAAGCATGCTTTCCTGGCCTTTAGGATATCTAAGCGAGAACCTTCTTGATCTAGCGTTGATAGAATTACTTCTTTCAAGCCTCATCATCGTCATCAATCTGCGCTTCTTCTTTTCTGGATTTCGTTCCCTCTTTCGCCTTTCCCCTAACATGGATAGCCTCGTCGCATTGGGCTCAGGGGTATCTTTCGTTTATAGCTTAGCCGTCCTCTTTTTGATGAACGCTTCGGCCTTCGAAGGCAATTGGGAGCACTTAATGCATTTATCGATGAATCTCTCCTTCGAAAGCGCGGGCATGGTGCCCACTTTCGTTTTGCTAGGAAAAACCCTCGAATCATTTTCGAAGGGGAAGACAAGCAAAGCCATCGCCTCCTTGCTCAATTTAGCGCCTAAAGAAGTAAGTCTTTATAAGGACAATAAGGAAAGCCGTATCTTAGCCGAAAACGTGCGTAAAGGCGATATCATCATCGTGCGCCCTGGAGAGGGGTTCGCCGTCGATGGCATCGTGCTTGATGGGATATCGCACGTCGATGAAAGCGCCCTCACGGGCGAGGCGATGCCTGTAAGCAAAAGAAGAGGCTCCCCCCTTTATAGCGGAACCATCAACAAAGATGGCTTATTGAAGATGGAAGCGACCGAGGTAGGCGAAGGAACGACCCTCAATAAGATCGTCAAATTAGTCGAAGAAGCTTCTGCTTCCAAACCGAAAATCGCCGTTATAGCCGACAAAGTGGCGGGCTTTTTCGTCCCTTTCATCATCCTCATCTCCCTACTTGTCTTCCTTAGCTGGTTACTTTTCGGAGGGAATTTCGTTTCCTCATTAACGCATTACGAAGGCACCTTTAGCTATGCGTTAGAAAGAGGCATCTCCGTCTTAGTGATCTCTTGCCCTTGCGCTTTGGGGCTTGCCACTCCCGTCGCCGTGATGGTCGCCTCGGGGAAAGGGGCGAAAGAAGGGCTGTTATTCAAGAACGCCGAGGCGCTAGAGGAAATAAGCAAATGTCATTATGTCGTCTTCGATAAAACCGGCACCTTGACTAAGGGCCTTATGAGCGTCGTCGACATCTTGCCTAGTGACGGTTATAGTCAAGACGATTTGCTTCTTATGGCTAGCGCCATCGAGGCCAATAGCGAGCACCCTCTAGCGAAAGCCATCGTAGCCGAAGCGAAGGAAAAGAATATGCTTATCCCCACTTCCTCCTCTTTCGTAGCAACCTTCGGCAAAGGGGTTCAAGCCACGATAAACGATGAAATATGTCGAGGTGGCAATTATGATTTCATCAATGCTACATCTTCCATTCCTGAACGTTTTAGATCATATGCCATCGCTTTATCGAAAGAAGGCAAAACGCCTCTTTATTTTGCTAAAGGAAAGGGTTTTTGCGGGGTTATTGCGATTTCTGACACTTTAAAAGAAGACGCGAAGGAAACCATCCTTTCTTTAAAGAAGGAAGGTTATACGCCCGTGATGCTAACTGGGGATAACGTTGAGACGGCCAAGAGGATCGCCTTAGAAGTCGGCATTGATAATTTTAAAGCGGGCCTTCTTCCCGCCGACAAGGTTTTCGTTATCGAAAAATTAAAGAAAGAAGGCGGCGTCATCATGGTTGGGGATGGCATTAACGACGCCCCGGCCTTAACGAAGGCCAATATCGGGATCGCCATAGGAAATGGCACCGACATCGCCATCGAAAGCGCCGATATCATCCTCACTCATAATAGCCTTATGGATGTCCTAAAAGCCATCCATCTTTCACGCCTAGCCATCGTCAACATCAAAGAGAACCTCTTTTGGGCCTTCTTTTATAATCTGGTGATGATCCCTATCGCCGCCGGGGCCTATTCTTCCTTGGGGCTATTTTCCCTTAAGCCATGGATGGGCGCGGCCGCGATGAGCCTATCGAGCGTCTCCGTCGTCCTTAACGCTTTAAGAATCAACCTCTATTCCTTACAACGGGCTCGCCCTAAGCGAAAGAAACACAATAACATCCATACCAAGGAGGAAATAAAAATGGAAAAAATCGTCATCGAAGTGGAAGGAATGATGTGCGAGATGTGCGCTAAGCACGTCAAAGAGGCTTTAGAGAAATTAGGCTACCATGAAATCAACGTCGATCTTGCCAATAAGCAAGTCTCCTTCTTCGCTGCATCTTTCGATTTAGAAACGGCCAAAGAAGCCATCATGAAGGCGGGATACACCCTAACGAAGGCCCTTTAACCCTCTTTCTTTTCGTAGATCCGTTCGATTTCTTCTTTAAGGAAATCCTTCTGATCGCTTTCTAAGAAGGCCATCTCAACGGCATTAAGATAGAACTTTTTAAGCGTTTCATCCGAGAAATGAAAGGTTTTTTGCAATTTCGCGAATTCCTCATCTAAGGTGATGTTGGAGATTGTCATATCATCGGTGTTGATGTTGAAAAGAATCCCTTTTTCCATGAATTTCCTTATCGGCAAGGCCTCATAAGAAGGGATGGCATGCGTATCCACTTCGCTAGTGGGGCAAAGCTCAAAGGAAATGCCGCTTCCCGCTAGGAAGGAGATAAGAAGCGGATCGCTAACCGCCCTAACGCCATGCCCGATGCGCTTAGCACCCATCTTAATGGCCTCCCAAACCGATTCGGGGCCGCCAACCTCCCCGGCGTGGATAGTGAAAGGCAAAGCGTATTCGTTGGCTTTTTGAAAGACTGAGGCGAAGGCAATCGTCCGATAAACGGCTTCGGCGCCCGCTAAATCCAAAGCGCATACGCCCTTCTTATAATAACGACGCGCCACTTCGACCGTCTCGAAATTGGCTTTTTCGTTATCGCTCCCCCGCATTACGCAAAGAATTAGCTGCGCGGGAAAGGAATATTCTTCCTTGACCTTATTTAATCCGGCGATGGCCGCCTGCACCACCTCATCTTGACTTAAGCCCCTTCGCGTATGCAGTTGCGGCGCAAAACGGATCTCGGCATATAGGAGGCCGCTTCGATATAAACGAGCAAGAAGCATATAGACCGCCTTTTCGATGCATTCGGCGGTTTGCATCACTTCCAACGGATAATCGCAACAGGCGATATATTCATTAAGGGAAGCGCAAGAGGGATCAACGCTTAAAGGGGCTTTTTTGGCTTCCTCTATATCCAAGCCCGAAAGGGCGGCTAGCGCCACTACTTCCTCCCTGATAAGCGAGCCGTCTAAATGAACGTGCAAATCAATCATTAGATGATTATATCGCCACATATTGCGGCAACGCAAAGCTTTCTTGACGGATATTATTGGCCTTTTTTATCGCTTCGGCCAAGGAGAAGGGAAACGATTGATTTCTTCTCGATCGCGCGGTTCTTGCCGCGATAAAAGACGGCGATCGTCCCCGGTCCCACATGAGCCCCGGTGATAAGATCATAATAATAAATCTCGATGTTGCTTATGCCCGCCCCAAGGAATTTCTCTTTTAAGGCGCCAGCCTCCTCTAAGGCGTCGCAATGAGCGATATAAACCAATTCGTCTTTGTAGGCGATATTCTCAAGGACTTGCTCTTCGAGCTTCTTTAAGGCGTTCTTTCGGCCGCGCACCTTGGAAGTGACGACAATCTTCCCTTCCTCGCTTCCATATAGCAAGGGTTTGATCAATAACACATCGGCCATCATCGCGGTGAAATTGGAGACGCGCCCTGTATTGGCTAGGTATTTGATGCTATCGACGGTGAATTCGCTACGCACGCTCGAACGATATTCCTCAGTTTTTCTAATGACTTCCTCTAAGGAGAGGCCGCTAATAGCGAGGCGCTCCGCCTCGAGGGCGATCATCCCCTCCCCGAATCCCGCGGTTCTAGAATCGATCACACCAACCACTTCTCTCCCCATCTCTTCATTGATTTCTCTAGCGATGAGGGAAGCGCTTTGGAAGGTGCCGGAGATGCCGCTAGAGAGGGTTACATAAAGAACTTCATTGCCGGCGGATATCTCTTCTTTGGCTTTGGCCTCGAATAATCCAGGCGCCACTAGAGAGGTCCGTGGCTTAAGTCCTTCACGCATCTTCGAATAGAATTCTTTCGACATCGTCTCGACGTCGATATCATCCCGATAGCAAACATATTCCTTCGTATCGATAAATAAGGACATCGGGAGGACGCTGATACTTGAGCCCCTCTTCTCTAGGATTTTCTGAAAGAGGTTGCTGCCGGCGTCGGTATAAATCTTGATGCTCATATTAGTGCCTCCTAAACGAATCGCGAAACTAAATGTTTGTTGACACGAGATATATTAGTATTCAAAACTAGATTAGCGCAAGAGAAAAATTGTCTCCCTTCGTTTTTATCGCTTTTTGAATGGTTAAGGTTCTTATTTAGAAAGGGCGAAAAAGAATTATAAAGAGACAAGAGAATCAGGATCTTTATTCATCGTAATTCCACTGCCCATCGCATAATCCTTTATGATATAAGCCATTATTGAGATGAGCATTGATCATTTCGTCGAAAGATGCGATGTCCATTAAATAAAACGCAAAAAGGACAATGGGATAATACAGTAAAAAGCAAAGGATCAAAGCGATGTATCGGAACGCCGTCGAGGGAACGAAAAGAAAGAATAGCGGCAAAACAAGAAGAAAGGAAAAAAAGAGAGCTTTGAAAAAGGATTTGACGGTCAAAACGAAGCCGTTTTGAAGCGTCACCATGAAAGATGAGGAATAAATGC
>CAVFNI010000018.1:0-28509 GCA_963624045.1 Bacteroidaceae bacterium | reverse complement strand
TTGGTGCGGGAAACCAGAATCGAACTGGCATGGGTTGCCCCATACGCCCCTCAAACGTACGCGTCTACCATTTCCGCCATTCCCGCGGCAACGTGTATTATACGAGTGGCAATTAGCTGAGGCAAGAAAATTTAACATTGCATGAGATGGCTATGAATTGCGTACGATTCGAAATTAGAGAAAGACATTTAAGTAGTTTTTCCGCCAAAATGGAAAAAGTCTTATTTTTAGTCCGCGCCAGAATGCCTTTAACTAGCGAAACTAGGGAAGAAAAGGCAAGCCATCGCGAAATAGATTAACAAGGTCGTGACATCCATGATAGTCGTTAGAAGCGGCTGAGCCAACAAAGCGGGATCTTTTTTGATCGCCGCAGCGCCCATGCAAAGAAGGCTGCCGATGATTTTGGAAACGCTGATGGCGACAAACATTGTTAGGGCCACTAAAGCGGAGAAAGTAATCACATGAATGGCGAATTCGCCAGCCAATGGGCCGACGAAGGCCAAGCCGTTATTCCAGACGTTATATCCCGTGAAATCGTAATTAATGCCATCGGGATCGCCGACGTTTCCAAGGCTTACAATGCCCGTGTAGGATTCCAAAATAATCCAAACGAAAGCAAATATCGCTACAAAGAGCCCGACAAGCAAGGAACTACGGAATTCCCTCCAAATGACTTTCAATGTTTCTTTGGGGCCGAATTCCTTGGTGGCCAATGAACGGATCATCATGCCGGTTGTTTGCCCGCCGGCGTTGCCGCCCGTGTCCATTAAGGTCGGCACGAAGGAGATAAGGATCGGCAAATGGACGAAGATGTTTTGCAGTTCTAAGCGGTTAAGGACCATCGTGGTGAAGGTGCCAAGGACCAAAAGGGCGATGATCCAAGGAAAGCATTTTTTGGCGTTTTCCCAAATCCCTAAGCTCATATAAGGTTTTTCCGTCGGTTCCATGTTGGTGATGCGGGCCAAGTCTTCGTTGGTTTCTTGGGTGATGACATCGACCGCGTCATCGACGGTGACGATACCCGTGAGGCAATCGTCTTCGTTAAGGACGGCCATGGCGTTGATATCGTATTTTCGGAACATGTTGCCGACCTCTTCTTGGTCGGTGTTGACGTGACAATATGGGGCATCGCGATTCATGATGTCGCTTAATGATTGGTCTTCTTTGGCGAAGATCAGGTCGTCTAAGTCGACCGTTCCGACGAATTTCCGCTTGGCGTTTCTAATAAAGAGGGTGAAGACGGTTTCCGCTTCGCGTCCGATTTTCCTGATTGTTTTGATGGCGTTGGAAACGCTTTCGGTTTCTTTGAATTCCAAATATTCGGTGGTCATTAACGAGCCAGCCGTGCCTTCTTTGTATTTCAATAGGCGGTTAAGGTCTTCGCGCATGTCCTTATCGGCGGCGCTTAGGACCTTGCGAGCCAAATTGGCGGGCATATCGCCAATCGTATCGGCGATATCGTCGGCGGATTGGCTGTTAATTAGTGAAACAAGTTCCTTGTCGGTCATCGCCTTGACTAGCTCCTCTTGTTTCTCTTGGGATAGGTCGTCGAACAAGGGGGCTGTGAAAGAACTTGGATTGTCGCGGAAAAGAGTGATAAGTTCCGCCGGTTCCAAACCCTCGGCCGCCAAAGCGATGTCGGCATCGGGGACGCTATCGAAGATTTCGTGCATCCTGGCTTTGTCATGGGCGTTGATGGCCGCTTTTAAGATGTCGCTATTGAATTTGTTGGACGTTACCTCTTCAGAAGTGAGCTCATCATGTGGGGTATCGCTATTGTTGATCAAAGGAGCATCGTTTTCTGGTTGTTCTTTTTCTTCGATGGGTGTTTTGTTTTCCTTCTCTTCCATTTTGAGTGCCTCCTTTTTGCTATAGGTAGTCTAGACTATGGCAAAGGAAAAAGAGAAACTTTTTCTTTTGAAAAAAGAGATGTTTAACAATACGCCAACGATAGTCCTATAATGTGTGGCGTCAAACAAAAGGGAGAGAAGACTCATGTCTGATTTGAAATTTCTTGTCGAAACCAGCGCCCGCCATATCCATGTGACGCAGGAATTGCTCGATCGCCTCACACTAAGCGAAGATGAACTTAAAGCGGGTAAGCACGCCACTCTCGAAGTTAAGAAGATGCTTTCGCAACCGGGAATGTTCGCTTCTAACACCAAACTTGATATCTATGGTCCCGTTAATCCAAAGACGGGCAAGGAGGCGTGCATCAAAAACGTGTCCATCTTGGGCCCCGTTCGCAATTACGACCAAATCGAGATTAGCGGCACCGATGCTAGAACTTTGAAAATCAATCCGCCAATCCGCGAATCGGGCGACGTCAAAGGAAGTGCCCCGATTAAGCTCGTTAATCCTCTTAACGGCAATTCCGTGAATTTGTCGGAAGGATGCATCATTGCCAAAAGGCACATTCATATGGCTCCTGAGGATGCTGTCAATTTCGGCGTCGAGAACGGTCAAATTGTGCATGTCCTTATCACTGGCACGGGCCGCGAAACGATTTTTGGGGATACCGTCATTCGCGTTTCTCCTAGCTACCATTTGAATATGCATATCGACACCGATGAATCCAACGCTGCATGGGCGGCTGGAGAAATCTACGGTACCATCGTAAAATAATCCTATGGAAAAAACTTTTCGCTATCATCCGGAAAACGTCTGTTCTAAGGAAATTTTGATCACCGTCAATGACGATGACACTATCAAGAAAATTACCACGGTGCGCGGTTGCCCTGGCAACACCCAAGGGGTCAATCGCCTTTGCGAGGGTCGCAAAATAGATGACATTATCGCTTGTTTGTCCGGTCTTCGTTGCCCTGGCTCAAAGACGGGAAACACTTCATGCCCTAACGAATTGTCTAAAGCCTTGTTGGCTATTAAAAACGGCCAATTGGAACCTGTTGAATAATCCTTTCGTTCCCGTCAATTTCTTCTTTATTTCGTTATACGATCCTCATAGAATAATCCTTGCAAAAAATCTTTATCAAGAAGCGTCTATCGAGGCCGAACAAGAACGCTAGCAACTCCTTAGAGACACCAAGGTAAGTGCTCGCCTCAGCCGGAACCCACTTCCGGAACGATAAAGAGAGGGAACGCTAAAAGAGCTTCCGCTTAGTGGGAGTTCTTTTTTTGCGAATGGAGGTAACATGAAAGAAAAAGTTTTGTTTTCCAGCGAAAGCGTTTCCGAGGGTCATCCCGATAAAGTTTGCGATAAAATCGCCGATTCTTTGCTGGATGACATCTTATCCCATGATGAGACGGCCCACACCGCCATCGAGGTTTTCGCCACCAAGGAATATGTACTTATCGGCGGGGAGGTCACTTTATCTATTGGCAATTACGTTCCCCCATATGAGGCTATCGCCAGAAAAGTACTTAAGGATATAGGATATACGAATCCTGAAATCGGAATTGGGTGTGATTCTTGCCGAGTAGATGTGCGGGTTAAAACCCAATCGCTCGATATCGGGCGTGGGGTGGAACGCGAGAACATCCTCGATATGGGCGCGGGCGATCAAGGAATAATGTTTGGCTATGCGAGCAATGAATCTGATGGCTATATGCCTTTGCCAATTTCTATGGCTCATAAATTGGTTCGCGTGGCTTCTTTGAAACGAAAAAATGGCGAATTCGTCGGGGCTAGACCCGATATGAAAAGTCAGGTAACCATCGATTATACTGATCACACAAACCCCCGTGTGGACACCGTTTTGATGTCTTGCCAACATGATGAGAAGACTGATTTGGCCGCTTTTAAGAGGTATATACACGAAGAAATTATGATTCCAGTGGTCAAATCCTTTGGTTTAAACGAGGATTTTAGGTATTTAATCAACCCAACCGGTCGTTTCGTTATTGGCGGCCCACTCGGCGATACGGGATTAACGGGTCGCAAAATTATCGTTGATACTTATGGCGGCAGTGCCCGCCATGGAGGGGGCGCTTTTAGCGGTAAAGACCCATCTAAAGTCGATCGTAGCGCTTCTTATTACGCTAGATATATCGCCAAAAATGTCGTTGCGAGCGGCGCTTGTGACGAAATTGAGGTTCAACTTTCTTATGCGATAGGCGTTGCGCATCCTTTAAGTCTCTTTATCAATACGTTTGGCACCGAAAAGGTTGATAAGAGCAGGATCTTAAATGCCATAAACAGCATCTTTGATGCTCGTCCTGGTGCCATTATCACGTCTTTTTCCTTACGCAAGCCATCGTTTAAATACGCTGATTTATGCAATTATGGCGCTTTCGGCCGTCCCGATCTCGATTTGCCTTGGGAAAAGACAGATAAGGTGGGGCTCATCAAAGAGAAATTAGGATTATAAATTAACATTTCAAATATACATTAGATCAACACTAAATAATTTAGATTATTTATTGTTGTTTTCGTAAACTTCCTTAAAATGAGGTTGTAAGGGCTATAAGGCCCTGGAGGTACATAAGGTATGAAATACCAAATAATCGGCAAGAACATTGAAGTGACCGATTCTATCCGCGCAGCCATCGAAAAAAAGCTGTCGCGCATGGATAAGTACTTCGTGATCAACGATGACGTGCTGTGCCGAGCCGTCTGCAGCTCCTATAAGGTGGGGGCAAAAGTCGAGATCACCATCTTCTGCAAGGAGATGGACTTGCGCACGGAAGTGCGTAACGACGATCTTTATGCGGCTGTGGATATTGCTATCGACAAGCTCGAAGATCAAATGCGTCGACTTAAGACGAGAATGAATCGCCTCAAGGATGAAAAGGTGGGTTTATCTCGCTCGATCGTCTTCGAAAATCTGAAGGAAGACAACGAGGAAGAAGCCAATGATACGGTCGTCAGAACAAAGTCAATTTATCTTGAGCCGATGAGTATTGACGCCGCGATTGCTAGGATGGATGCCTTAGGTCACTCCTTCTTTATTTATTTGGATTCTGAAGACGATGAAGTCTCCGTTGCCTACAAGCGTAATGATGGCGGATACGGTGTGATCCAAGTGGAGAATAAATTGAAAGCTTAAAAAGATTACATAAGCAAAAAGGTCAGGTTTCATCGAAACTTGACCTTTTTAATTAAATAATTGGTTAACCAACAAAATAAAAATGTTTACTAACAAATTTGTGTGGAGTAAAATGGCAACATGAGAAAAACGTTGTCTAAAAAGATCATCAAGGGCCACGAATATTTTTATCTCTCTTGGAGAAAGGAAGGAAAACTGGTCAGCAAATACCTCGGAACGGCATCGTCAACGAAATTTAAGAAATACCTGTATTCTCTCGTCAAAGAACATTCCGATTATCCATTGCAAAAAGCCCGAGCTGAATGTTTTAAAAACGGTCTTCCAGTATGCTATATCGATGATAATTTTTTGGTCTATGAATACCGCAATGGGACGCGCGAATTAATGAACAGTTCCTTTGACGTATTGGAGGTCGACCATGCCGAAAAAAGATAATCCGACCATCATTTTGGTGCTGGGTCCTGAGGGGAGTGGGAAGACCCTTTTCGCTCAATGCTTCAAACATTCTTTCCTTCAATGCTTACCCTCGCTTCCTTTGTATCGAGGAATTTTAAGTGGCGCCTCTTTTTATTCGCTTTCCTCTTTGACCGACGAAAAAGATGTGGCGTTGCTTGCTAAAGCCAAGAAAAAGGGATATCGCATCATCGCCTATGTCTTATTTGCCGCTCGCATTCTCTGTGCTGAACGCAATCGTCTCCAATCCTTAATCGATGGGATCCTTTGGCAAAATGTTAATTTTCGCGAAGAATACGAATCTTTCTACGATCGCTTATTGGCTATTTACCCAGATGTTGACATGGTCTTTTTCGTCAATAACCAAAAAGGATTCGAATTTCTTGGCGTTTATGGCATTAATGACGCCCCTCTCTCATCGTTCGAGAAAACCTTAAGGAAACAAAAAGCCGCCAGTGACCGCATCAGGGTTAATTAGCGCAATTGATACTTACAAAAGAAAATTTTAAAATACTCCGCATGGCAATCGATAAGATCATCGCAACCGATTTAGACGGAACTCTCTTCTATCCCAAGAAAGTGGTGCGCATGGTGTCCAAAAAAGCCCATCGTTTCATCGATCGCTTTACCGATGACGGGGGGAAGCTCGTTTTGGTGAGCGGCCGCTCACGCTTTTCCTGCGAGAAATTAGCTAAGCGCCTTGGCAAGCCTCTGGACTTTATTGCGTGTAATGGCTCTTGCATAGTTTCCAATGGCGCATTGATAAGAGACATCACCTTCGATGCTCAAAGCGTTAAAGAGATGATCGAAGTGGCCGAAAAGGATTACCCAATCACGATGGCAATCATCTTCACTAAGCATCGCGGGATGGTAATCAGAAGAAGCGAACTGACTCGCCTGACGACCATGGGTTATAACCTCTACATGTTCATGCAATTCAATTACCGTGAATTATTCGTTTGTAGCGACCGCATATTTTATGAGGAATTAGAAAAAGGCGAAATCTATAAAGTCATGCTTATGTTCGGAGCTTCTAAACGCAAATCGCCTATCGCCAAAAAGGCCTCCGAATCCTTAACCGAGCGTTGTCCTGAATTCTCCGTGGCTTGGTCGTCACAAGTCGTTGAAGTGACGCCGAAAGGCTGCGATAAGAAGGAAGGACTGCTGTTTTATCTTGATTATAATCAATATAAACACGATAATGTCATAGTTGTGGGTGACAGCGGTAACGACATCCCCATGTTCGATGCCTTTCCCAAAGAGAGCTTCTGCATGGCGCATTCGCCTGCAAGCGTGCAAAGCCATTCCGCATACATCATCGACAGATTCCATGATTTAGAGGACTACATCTACCCGTCTGAGGAGAAGAAAACCTCAAAGAAAAAAATGGAAAAGGAAGGAAACTGAAATGAACCAAATTTCCGAAGTATTGGCCACATTAGAACATTACAAAGTGGCTATCAGGGACACCTTGGAGTACACTTTAACGAAAGATTCGTACGACATCGCTGCCTTTAATGAAAAGAAGAGGAGCGTCCTTATCGAGCTCGAACAGCCGACTCCGTTAAAATCAATCATCAATAATAGCGGCGAGAACGGACAGAAGCTAGAGAAACTCATTCGCGATTTCTATGATCAAGTCTATGGCGAGCATAGCACCATCCTCAAGGCGGCCGATGATGGCCTCCGCGTCGATCATGCGCAACATATCGCCATCTTCCAAGGCGTTTTGCCGATTCATGAGAACATCGAAGCGATGGTCAAAGGCATCTTAGCCGACGCCCATAAGAATAACGTCGACGTGGCTACCGCCGAAGCGGTCGATAAAGCGGAGGAAAGGCTTTATCGCGCCGTTGCTTATCTCTCGCTCACCAATCATCTCATCAAGCTTTTCGGCGATTACAATCAGGCCCGTCGCGAAGCCAAGGGCGAAGAAAGCGCCGCTTCCAAATTCATCGGCAACGACATCAACCAAATTATCAATTTGCTCCAAAGCGTGCGCGCCAATAGCAACATGACCGACGAGAGATACATGTACGTCCAAGACAAAGTCTTCACTTTGGTTGAATATATGACCGGCCGTCGCGATTTGCCGATGGGCAAAGGTTTTGGCGATGCTATCCGCGAAACCCAAGACGCGATCGGATCCTTCGTTCGCGAAGTGGAGCCGGAATTCCGCACCGTCTATGTGCCATTCATCAACGAATTGGTGGAAGAGGCCAAGAAACACGACAATAAAATTGTCGGAACGAAGACCGAGGACGTAAAGAAAGACGAAGAGGCTAAGGCCTAATCGTTAATGGTAATGACGATGGAAGAAATTAAGCAACAAAAGAAAGCGAAGATTTCCAAACCGGAAATCGTCTGCATCATCTTTGATTCGATTGTCGGTTTAGCCGGACTTGTTTTCGTTGTGTTGGGTTTCATTAGTTCCTATCTTCCTAGGAAGAGCAGCGAAAACTGGACGGGCGAAGCCGCCTTCACCGACGCGATGCACATGAGCTATCGTTTCTTTGGTGCTTTGCTTCTTTTCGTCTTTGCCATCATCGCTGTCATCTTCTTGAATGTCTTCGCTAAGAAAAGCGACGTCGATAATGAAAGAGCTGAAAGGCGAGCCAAACGTCTTAAGATCATCGCCGCCAGCGCCGACGCTGAAGAGCCTAAAAAAGAAGAGGAACAAATTACCGAAGTTTCTTCGAAGCCAGTGGTATAAAACGATCGTCAAAAACCAATTGCCCTGCGATTTGCGGGGCTTTTTTGATTTTTCATAGCGAAAGAAGGAAGCTTTTTAGAGTTTTAAAGTTTCGCTAAGGACACACGGTGTATCAAACAAAGTGATACGGAGGCCAAATAAGCCATCAGATTTTTCGTTAGGGCTTTGTTGAAAACGCGAAAAACGAAAAGCAGCGGCGATAATCACCCTTCGTTTAGTATGTAATTTATTGCGTATCGATAACGATTTGCTCTTTAGTAGTTGTTCTATGGCTAAACAAAAAGAGATAAGTCAGACTAATAATGTGCTATTACATGAACAAAATTGACTCGAACACGATTACGCCTCTCTTTTGCCCCCATAATATATTGTGCCATCGCCTTTGTTCTCTAAAAGGCTTGGCTAGCTAGTTATATTAGAAAGGGGATTCGGATATGTTGGGAGCTATCATTGGCGATATGGTGGGATCGATTTATGAATTTCGACCATGCAAAACGAAGGAATTTGATATTTATGATAGTCGAATGAGGATGACCGACGATTCCCCTTTTGACGATTGAGGTGGCTAAAACGCTTATGGCGCATTACCCAATTGATTATTCGCCTAAAGGATTAAAATTTCTTCAAGAGATTTTGGCTTTGGGGTTCGTCAAAACGTGTCTCGCTCATCCAGGGGCCGGTTTTGGCGGTTTCTTTTATGAGTGGTGCCAAACTAGTTATAAGACCTCTACGATTGCAGAACCATATTATTCATATGGCAACGGCAGCGCGATGAGGATATCGCCGGTCGCATGGGTCGCCAAAAACGAAGAAGAGCTCAAACTATTGTCGAAAACGGTGACGGAAATCACCTATAATCATCCTGAGGGCCTTAAAGGCGCCGAGGCGGTGGCTTTATGCGTCTATTTGGCGCTACACGGCGTTTCTAAAGAGGAAATAAAAAGAAGGATGGTGGAAGAATATTATCCCGAAATAGCAGAATTCGATTTCGCTGATCTTGTGAAGAATTATGGTTTCAGCGAAATCTGTCAGAAATCCGTTCCTCAGGCGATATATTGCTTTTTAATTTCCGATTCTTTGGAGGATACAATCCGCAATTGCGTCGCCATTGGAGGCGATTGCGACACGACGGGAGCGATGGCGGGGGCCATCGCTGAGGCGTATTATCAAAAGGAGAAGCCTTCCGCTTTTGAGATGCAGTATTTATATTTGATGATCGACCCAGAGGTAGAAAAGTTAATTTTAGATTTCCATCGAACGATAGGGAGCCACAAATTTGAATCGGAAAAAGTATATGAAATCAGCTGATAATCGTCTAAGTTTGTGGACACATTAACGATTAATTAAGTCGCTCGAATTTATTCAAACGAGTCTTCGATGGTTTCCTTGGATTAAAGCGAATAGTTTTATATGTCCGAGAAAAAGCCTGATAGCGATGCGTTTGCCCCGCGCTTCTATGGTGGTGTGAGTAACTTTTCCATACGAATTTTTATTACTCGCATCATGAATGAAGTTAACTTGGATGCTCGCTAAAATCCCGTCGTCTTCGAACGCATAGGCTTTTGGTGATGCTTCGAGGCAAAATTGGGTTGCCACGGGTCTCTCTTTATTTGTCAAGCCCCATTTGAACCTTTTCTTCCTTCTTCCCTTTTATAATGGGTTCGCCTAAAAAGGAGGAAAACGCATGGAAAAAGAAGAAAAAAGTTATAAAGAAATGAGAAAGAGACGACGCTAAGCTTATGCAGAAAGGAGCATCGATGATAAATTCCGATTTCTTAGCAAGCCAATCAAGGAGGTTGCAAAGTGTTTGGAAGTTCATGATGTCAAAGTGGAGGGGGTAACTTCACTATGTGAACTTTGCCATTTCATATAAAATGCGATAACTACGATGCTTTTTAATTCAAACTCCAAATTTTACTAAATTTAGTATTTTTTGGATCTTTTAGCCAAATCCAGGTATATGTTTATAAGTCATGTGAGAGGTCCTTGGATTAGCATGAAGCAAGGATGCATCATGATTCTCACTGAGAAAAGCGATACCCGACGGCGAGAGGCCATAGATTGTCAAGAACGAATACGTTTACGACGTCACTGCGACCAGCGTCTATTTCACGGAGGAGGGGAAACTTATATAGGCGTTGCGTGGAAGCCGGGAAGGGGTTCGGCGATGATTCAAACGATACGGGCCTAGAGAGGAAATGTAGCAAGGGGACTCTTGGGCTTTATCGAATCAAGCGGGGCATTCAGGCGATACTGTCCAACACCGGTGGAAGGCTCGATGTGAAGAGAAGGGCGAGAAAGTCACGTCCGGATTAGTCAAAATTATTTTGATAACCTTTGGTTATGCAGCTATTCGAAACGGCAAAATCGGCAAAGCCAATAAAAAAGGTTTGACAACAATGCGTCAAACCCGTGTTTTACGATGGCGGAGGAATAGGGATTCGAACCCTAGCGCCCAGTTACGAGCCTATGAGCTTTCCAAGCCCACCCCTTCGACCACTTGGGTATTCCTCCGTATGCGCCTATCGACGCAAGAGGAATTATAGAAGCGGACCTCAATATTTTCAACGCTTATTTATCGCCCGTTATAGCATCCTTCATGATACAATTTTCATCGATGAAGGAAATTATCATCGATCACAACAATTCCGGTCAAAAAGCGGAGAAATTCGTTAAGAATTACTTAAAAGAAGCCCCTTTGGGTTTTATCTATAAAGCCTTCCGAAAAAAAGACATCAAAAGGAACGGGCATTGGATCAATAAAGATGAAATCCTTCGTGAGGGCGATATCTTACGCATTTATGTCACCGATCAGCAATTAATCGACTTTTTATCGTCTGCTAAAGTGAATAAGAAGCCTTTATCCTATCCAATCGTTTATGAGGATAGGAACGTTTTGATCGTCAATAAGCCAAGCGGTCTATTGGTGGTAGGGGAAGGAAACGATAATCGCAAGACCTTGGCTAACGAAGTTGTGGATTATTTATATTACAAAGGCGAATATGATCCTAACGCAGGAGCCTTTAGGCCATCGCCCGCCCATCGCCTCGACCGCAACACTTCCGGTTTGGTGGTTTTTGGGAAAACGGACGCCGCCTTAAGGGGTTTGACGGAAATCTTTAAAAATCGTGAAAACATATGCAAATCCTACTTAGCTTTGGTGAAAGGCGAGGTTTCTTCATCTGATAGAATCGCCTTGCCATTAAGGAAAGATCCCCACCGCGGCCTTGTTACCGTTTGTCCTATTGAGCGCGGTGGCAAGGAAGCGATAACCGAATATCGTCCCTCGCAGCAATATGAGGGATATTCATTGTTAGAGATTTCCTTATTGACGGGAAGAACGCACCAAATCCGCGTGCATATGGCCGCCATCAAACATCCTTTAGTCGGCGATGCTAAATATGGAGATTTCGCCACCAATCGCCTTTTCAAGTCGCTATACCATTTTGATCATCAATTCTTGCATGCATATAGGATCTCTTTCGGCGACACAAACGGATCTTTGGAAGGTATTGCAAAGCAAACCTTCGAAGCGCCCTTGCCACCAGACGAAAGCGAATTGCTTTCTCGTTTGAAGAAACTTTCATAAAATTATTGGCAGTAAAGGAGTGACGTCTATGGATTTGATCGAACGAAATTATGAGCGGTGGTTATCCTCACCGTCGGTAAGCAAAGAGGATAAGGAAATTATCCTGGCCATGAATCAGGAAGAGAAAGCCGATGCCTTTTATCGTGACGTTGAATTTGGCACGGCCGGAATGCGCGGGGTCTTAGGGCCTGGCACCAATCGCATGAATTCCTTTACGCTTAAGAAAGCGACGGTCGGCTTTGGCTTGTTCTTACTTAAAACGCATAAAGACGCCTCTTCGCGGGGCGTGGTCATTTCTCATGACAACCGTTATTATTCTCGCGAATTCACCTTAGCTTCCGCCCAGATCCTCAATAAGATGGGCATTAAATGCTATATCTTCGATGATCTTAGACCGACACCGGAATTAAGTTATGCCGTCCGTTATAAGAATGCCGCCGGCGGCATTATGATCACCGCCTCCCATAACCCTAAGCAATATAATGGCTATAAGGTTTATGACGAGACGGGTTGCCAACTCACTCCTGAAGCAATTAAACCGTATTTGGAAATTCTTGCCTCTTTGCCTGACGAATTAAGTGTCGGGATTCCTGTGGCTAATTCTCATAAAGAGACGGAGATTTTAGGGAAAGACGTCGACGATTCCTATATATCATTGGTCGAGGGCATTCAAATCCACCCCGAACTAGCTAAGCAAGGTTTCAAAGTGGTCTATAGCCCTCAGCATGGCGCATCCTATGAAAGTGCGATGAAGGTCTTTAATGATTTGGGCTATGATATCCATCCTGTTGTTTCGCAATGCAATCATGATCCCGCGTTCGGGGGAACCCTCTCACCGAATCCGGAAACGGCGGAAAGCTTCGTTGAATCTATTAAACTAGCTAAGGAAATCGGTGCCCATTTGTGCGTCATGACCGATCCCGATGGCGATCGCTGCGGGTTGGCTTATCTATCAAGCAAAGGGACTTATGAACGCTTCACCGGCAATCAAAGCGCGGCCCTTCTTCTCGATTATATTCTAAGTGAGCGGAAGCAGATGGGTAACCTCCCTCTTAACGGCGTGATGTATGACACCATCGTTACTAGTGACCTAGGACGAAAAATCGCAAAATCCTTTGGAATCTCGAGCGAATCGTTCCTTACCGGCTTCAAATACATCGGCAATCGTATTGATTATTACGAGAAATTGGGGCGTGGTCCGCGTTTCGTTTTTGGATATGAAGAAAGCTATGGTTGCCTTATTGCGCCTTTCGTCCGCGATAAGGATGGCGTGCAAGCCATCCTTCTATATACCGAAATGGCCCTTTTCTATCATTTGAAAGGAGTTCCCCTCGATGTCGCTTATGATAACCTCGAAAAGAAATACGGCTATCATGAGACCATCACTGATAACGTTTATTTCGAGGGGAGCGAAGGCGCTACGAAGATGGCTGCTTTAATGGCCGCTCTCCACCAAGAGCCGCCCAAAGAAATCGGTGGAAACCGCGTCCTTTATGTCGAAGATTATAAGAAACGTTTATGCACCGATCTCCAAAGTGGCCATTCGACCGCTTTGGCGCTCGAAGAAGCGGAAGTCGTGCGCCTCATTTTCGAAGATACTAGTTGGATCGCCATCCGTCCAAGCGGCACCGAGCCCAAATGCAAATTCTATATCGAGGTCTTCCAAAAGAGAAGAGAAGGCATCAAAGAAAGAGCTCAGGCCTTGTTGACTGCCCTTCATAAACAGCTAGGCCTCTGATCATTTAAGTAACAAGGTTTCGAGCGTCTTAGCCACCCCATCGTGGTCGTTATCGTATTCCGTTATGGGATAGAGCCTTTTAAGCAGTTCCGATTTGGCGCCTTTGATAGCGAAGCCATCTTTAGCTAAGGCAATCATGCTTTCATCGTTATCGCCATCCCCGAAAGCGATAACATCGTCGTTTTTCATTTTTAGGGTTTCAATTAATTTGCCTAAGGCCCACCCTTTATCGCACCTATCGATATATATCTCGGAATAAGGGGCCTTATTCCAATGACGAAGGCGGTATGGCCCGAAATCTTTAGCCATCTTGGCAATGCTTTCCTCCGTCTTTAAATCAGTTTCGAAAACGGCGATATAAGGATCGTGTGCCAAAACCTCATCCAAGGTTTTAAGATTGCGTTCATTGAAAGGGAAATAGGGGTTTAGCGCCGGTTCTTTCTTTTTTAAGTGCAAAGCCCCATCGTTAGATTCGATCAAATAATTTACCATCTTCTCGCCATAGGCAGATAAAACGTTTTTTATAAGGGCGCAAGGCAGTCGTTTTTCGATGCACTTAAAAGAAGGCGTGGAAGGATTGGTTATTAATAATCCGTTATAGGCGATGATCGGGTCGTCTAGTTCGAGCATTCGATAATATGGCAAGATGTTGCGGGGCGGCCGACCGCTAGAAAGAATGATTTTTGCCCCTTTTTCTTTGACTGCCTTAAGGATATTCAAGGAAGTGGCCGTGAGGCGATAATCGGAAGTTAGAAGGGTTCCATCCAAATCGATGGCGATTAATTTATTCATCGATATTGAGTAACCCAACGGCCCTTTGAGCCCTCTTTAAGGTGCGATTTGCAAGGATTTTGGCTTTTTTGGCTCCGTCTCTAAGAACGTTCAAATAGATTTTCTCTTTCTTTATTTGAGCGTATTTAGCGCGGAAAGGTGTTAATTCCTCTAATACCTTTTCAGCCACAGCTTTCTTGAAATCGCCATAAAGATAACCTTCGAAACGTTTCTCAGATTCTTCGATATTCTCATCCGTCAAAGAGGCGTAGATAGTCAAGAGATTGGAGATGCCTGGCTGCTCGATTGGATCGTAATGGACTTTGGCAAGCATGTCCGTTTTGGCGGACATGATCTTCTTCTTGATGACGGAGAAATCATCGTTAAGGAAGATATCGCCTTTGGGATCGCTTTTGCTCATCTTTTTGCTCGGATCGCTTAGCGACATGATGCGAGCACCGATTTTTGGGGCCACGGCTTTGGGCATTTTGAAAACCTCTTTCCCGAAGCGGCTGTTAAAGCGGTGCACCAAATCGCGGCATAATTCGACGTGTTGGCATTGATCGTTGCCAACGGGAACGATATCGGCGTCATATAGGATGATATCGGCCGCCATGAGCACCGGATAGGCAAAGATGCCTAAGCCGATTTCCGAGTCGTTCATTTGGCTGCATTTATCTTTGAACTGGGTCATGCGGCGGAGTTCGCCCATATAAAGGTAATTCTGGACGATGGCGTTTAGCTCGGCGTGCTCGCTTACGCTTGATTGCAAGAAGATCGTTGTCTTGGCTGGATCAAGGCCGCTAGCTAAATAAAAGCAAGCTATATCGATGGTGTTCTCACGAAGGACTTTAGGTTCGATCGGCATCGTTAAAGCGTGCAAATCGGCCACAAAGATATACATTTCCCCTTCGTCTTGGTAATCCTTGAAGCGCTTAAGGGCACCGATATAATTTCCTAATGTGAGTTGGCCCGTCGGTTTGATGGCCGAGAGAATTCTTTCCATAACGATCTCTTTCTGCCTCTTAAGGAGGCATCCTCTAAAACGAAGATTATTATATACCGCACCATGCTTCTTTTTAAGAAGGCTTATTGAGAGATGCTAGTTGTTTTCTACCTTCTGTTCGGGCAAATTTGGGAAAATGTGGAATGTAATCAGCAAAATCGTTGGAACGATGTTAAATATATTCGACGTTTTTTGGCTTTTTCATTGGTTTTTTGCGGGCCAAACGATTTGCCCCTTTTGCCAAAATGGCGTTCGGGTTACAATCGAGAAGATGATCAAGATTTATTATTCACCGAGTTGTTCTTCCTGCCGCAAGGTCCGTAAATGGTTCGATGAGCAGAAGATCCCCCACGAAGACAAAGATATCTTCTCTGGCTCTTTAAGCGTGGCCGATCTTAAGGAAATCATCTCCAAATCAATTGACGGCACGGATGAAATCATTTCTCCGCGTAGCAAAATCGTTTCGGAGAACGATATCGATTTTGACAGCATGACGATTTCTGAACTTATAGCCTTCATCCGCGAACATCCTAGCGTTCTCCGCCGCCCCATCATCGTAAGCGACCGTCAAGTTCAAGTCGGCTATAACGAAGAGGAAATTAGAACTTTCATCCCCAGGGCTCGCCGCCTAGCGGAAACCTCCTGCGATGCTAGTTGCGAAAAATACGCCACTTGCCCGACGGCCTTGGACCGTTTGAAATAAATTACCTGGCTTTGCTTTCGATGGCGTCTAAAGCGCGCGCGACTTTTGTCTTTTTGTTGAGGACGAAGGGTATATCATTTTCCTCTAATAATTCTCGCAATCCATTTTCGGCGTCGCGTTCGTTATTGTGTTCCAATTCGACTTCATAATCGACAAGGTTAGAATAATGGTTTTCGTCGATAGATAGCTTGCCTTCTTTATAGGGCGCGTCAATGCGTTTGGTCGTTAGCGATGTTTTGATATGCAAAGAAGAAACATCGATATCTAGCATCGTCAAGAAACGTTTGATGTCGCCATCGGGGAAGATACCGTTTTGCGAGAAGTCTTCGAAAGTCTCCTTGTTCCAAGAACAATTCTTTTCCAATAATCCTTGGCTTAAAGGGGTCTTAAGGGTCATTTCATATAATCCGCCCTTTTCGCGGATGCGTAATCCCAACCCTTCCTTCCGCAAGATGAAGGAATCGGTGTCGATATAATAATTTGTTTGGACATAGGAAGGAAAATTGGAGAATTTGCCGGCCAATTTCCGATAATCACCCTCGTTTATCATGGCTTTGGCTTCGATTTCGATTGCATTGCTCATTTTGCTACCTCAGTGCTATTATAGCCGTATGCCAACAATCTTATCACAAAACGTCGATTTCTTTCTCTCCAACCTATGGTGGGTGGTCACTCTTTCTATCATGGGTCTTTTCTTTTTGTATTTCCTTGTCGCCCATCTTTGCTCGAAACGGAAGAAAAAAACCCCCAAAATTGCCCCGAAGGAAAGCTATGTGACGGCGCTTGGCGGCTTAGAGAATGTCATTAACCACAAATTGACCGGTTCCCGCATCTATCTTTCCTTAAAGGATTATTCGCTTCTTCAAAAAGAAAGGCTCAAAAATATCGGCGTCGACGGCTTCATTCAAAAAAGCGACGGCCTTATCTTGGTCATCAAAGGAAACGCGAAGAAAGTCTACGATTCGCTATTCAATGATTGAAGACGTGCTTTTTGAGGTCTTCGGTCGGTAAGCCCATCACGTTATCGAAGGAACCTTCTATTCTTTCGATGAGGGGAAAATCATCCTGAATGCCATAAGCTCCCGCTTTATCGAAGGGGAGGAATTCGTCGACGTATCTTTCGATTTGCTTAGGGCTTAAGCGACGGAAATAGACCTCGGTAGCCACCGTCCGAGAAATCTCTTTGGCAGGGGAGATGAAGGTATAGGCCGACAGGACGATTTCTTTATGACCGCTTTGGGAAGAGAGCATTGAGATGGCCTCTCCTCTGTCTTTAGGCTTATTGAGGATTTTGCCATCCAAGATGACGATGGTATCGCAAGCTAAAACCATATCTGATGGGAAGATAGAAAAGACGGCGTAGGCCTTAAGACGGCTTTCTTCTTTGGCTAATTCGGAGGGGCTAATCGAGGGATCAAGCAAACGCTCGTCTATTTCTGGCGTCACGATTTTAAAAGATGGCGCCAATTTGCTTAATAAAGAGCGCCTCCGAGGAGAGGCGCTGGCTAAAATGAGCATTATTTGTTGCCGCCGACATTCATAATGACGGGGATGATCATGGGGCTGCGGGCCGTTTTGCGATAGATATAATGGCTGACGGTCGTTTTGATGGCGCTTTTGATATCGCCGAAGGTTGCTTTCCCTTGGAGAATTTCCTTGACGGCCTCTTCGGCGTGCATCTGAGCGTGTCTGATGACATGGGTATCGGCCCCGGCATTAAAGCCGCGGGTATAAACAACAGGAGGTATCACCAATTCGTTTTTGCGGCTGTTAATGGTAAGAAGCACCGCGACCATACCATCGTTTTTAAGTTCTTCGCGGTCATGGATGACGGTATTGGAAAGACCATCGAGGAAATTTCCGTCGATATAGACGTCTTCGGCTGAAACATGACCGCCGCGGGTTATCTTATGATCTTTGAGGGTGAGGACGTCGCCGTTATCGCAAACGAAGACGCGGTCCTTGCTTAAACCGAGATCCATGGCAATTTCGCCATGGAGCTTAAGCATGCGGTATTCGCCATGCACGGGCATGAAATAAGAGGGCTTAGCTAGGCGTTGCATCAAACGCAATTCCTGACGGGAAGGATGACCTGAACTATGGAGAGAGAAGGCCAAGCTGTTTTGTTTGACGTCGGCGCCAAGCTTGACGAGGTTATTGACGAGCTTATCCACTAAGGCGCCGTTTCCTGGAATCGGATTGGAGCTAAAGACGATGGTATCGCCGGGGATGATGCGGATGTTCTTATGGTCGCCGCGGGCGATGCGCGAAAGGGCGGCCATCGCTTCGCCTTGGGATCCGGTGCAAAGGATACAGACGTCGCTGGCTTTGTAATTGCGGACCATATCATCGCTAATTAAGGAACTGTCGGGGATTTTTATATATCCATATTTTCTGGCGATGGTGACGACAGTTTCCATGGAACGGCCGATGATGCAGACTTTCCTGCCATGTTCGACCGCCACTTCGACGACTTGTTGGATACGGTTTATGTTGCTAGAGAAAGTGCTTACGATAATGCGTCCTTGTGCTTTGTCGAAGACTTCTTCCACGCCTGTGCGGACGTTTTTTTCGCTGGGCGTATAGCCTTCGATTTCGGCATTGGTGCTATCGGCCATCAACAAATCGACCCCTTCGGAGCCGTATTTCGATAATTTATCGAGTTCGAATTGAGGTCCAACCGGCGTCAAATCGATTTTGAAGTCGCCCGTCTCAATGATGCGTCCTTCGCTAGTGTCGATGCAAATGCCATAGGCATCGGGAATGCTATGGGTGACGCGGAAAAAAGAGACGCGGAAGTCATCGGAGATAGGGACGACGGTGTCGCTATCGAATTCGACAATTTTGATGTTGTCCTTGATCCTTGCGTCCTCGAGTTTGTGACGGATAAGAGCCGCGGCCAAACGCGGGGCGTAGATGACAGGGATATGGATACTACGAACCAAGAAGGGAATCCCTCCGATATGGTCTTCGTGGCCATGGGTGATGAAGAGGGCCTTCACTTTATTGCGATTATTCTTCAAATATGTGTAATCAGGTATGACATAATCGACGCCGGGCAAATTGGCTTCGGGGAAGCGGACGCCGGCATCGACGAGGATCAAAGAACGGTCGGTTTCGAAGCAGTAGGTGTTTTTTCCTACCTCGCCTAATCCGCCCAAGGCGAAGATGTTCACTGAAGAATTTAATTTTGGCATAACGAACTCCTAACTTAGCCAAATATAGAAGAAAGAGACACCGCTATATTTTTGAAAGCGACATTACTATAACATAGACTTTGGCTTAGCGATAAAGGGGAAATTACGCTTTCTAGCATGAAAGCACTTTCATTTCATCGCGAAGAAAAAAGAAGATGGGAGCGAGGATATTTGGGATGCTCCATAGATAAAGGGAAATTCGTAAACTGCCCATGAAATCAAGAGGGTAATAGGGATGGAAGCAAGTCTCGACGTAGGTAGGGGAGGCTATTAGCATGAATAAAGGCAAAACGCCTAAGAATAAGCCAAGAATGCTTAAGGAAATCGCGGCGATTCGTTTGTTTAAGGTCTTTTTAAGCGGATATAAAAAGAAGATTTCCCGCAATAACAAGAAGATACTTAAGGAGAACATCGCGATATAGGCGGGAATGCCATAAGCAAAAAGAGGAGAGCGATAAGCGGCAAAGCCGAAGCCTAACATTAACCCGCCCAATTCATAAAGGGCTATTAGGGTGTAGAAAGGGAAGAAAATGGAATGAAGGACTTTTTTGGTGACTTCCCAACCACCTTTCTTCGTTGTCTCCTCTTCTTCGTTAGGCTCAACCGCTTTAATTTTTTTAGCACAGTGGAAAAGCAAGAAGCCGATGATGGCTATTAAGATTGAGGTCGCGATGATATCGACGGGGAAGACGGGGTTTATCACGCCGTTAAGGGGATAGAATCCGATTCCCAAATAAATGGCGTCCATTAAGGTCAGAAAAAGACCTAATGACATCATTACCAAACCATTTATCCTAGCGATTTGCAGGCGTTTTTGCGTTTTTTCGTGATGCAAAAGCAAATGGACGACAAAAAGCAAATAGAGGGGAGAGAAATAGGAAAGAATGGCGGGGAAGGTGCGATATAAATGGGAAAAATCCATGAAATCGGAGGCGAGAATTTGAAAGCCGAAGAAGAAGGAAATGCCAGAAAGGACAGCGAGAATTATTTCCGTTAAAAAGAGAGCGGTTTTGCGATTGATTTTCATTATAACGATTCCTTTCTCCAACCACCGATTTTGTTATTGTCGGCATAATCGATGTAAATATGTTCGATGTCGAAGGTCTTGTCTTCTTTGATGGTATATAAGGAACCTCCGGTCATCGTCATTTGCTCTCCTTCGAAATTGATATCGGTGTAATAAAGCTCAATATTCGATTTGACTCCATATCCTAAGACGACGTTTTGATATTTATAGACGGCGTCATTGCTATGGTCATGGCCAAAGAACATCCCCTTGCCGCCATGCGTTCTCATCGCTTCGAAGAAAGATGATTCGACGAAGCTTGGACTATCCTTTTCGTGCGCGTATCCGCCAATATAAGGACTAGCGCCATTGCCATAAGGATGGCCCGCTTCGTCCGCCCTTTCACGGTCTTGGCTTGTCTCCTCTAATTCCGAGACGGTTTTGACTTCTTGTAAGGGGATATGCCCGAAAACGAGGGAGGGCAAATAATCTGTCGCGCTGCCTTTAGCTAAATCGGTTTGATTCTTATACCATTCGACTTGATCTTCGTGAAGATAGTCATAGCCGTATTTGATGCCGTTTTTGGCTAAATAGTGGCCGGTATCAATCGAATAAATCTGCCAGATCGTTTTACCGCCCTTCTCCCAATTGATGACATAATTGGATTCGCCATGGATGTTGTCGGATAAATTGACATATAGGGAATTCTTGCGTTTGGGCGCGCTGACGTTTTCGTTCATCCATTCGCCTGACCATAAGCCTTGTAAATCGTGGTTGCCATAAGTGACGAAGAAAGGGATGTTCCAAGAATCAATCAAGGAATAAAGGCGCTCAGCCATCTCTTTGCTAGCCACCAAAAGGGAATCGCCCGTTACCGCGATGAGGTCGATTTTTCCCGAGGCTCTAGCTTTGGCCACATCGATGAGGTTATTCAAATAGGCTTCGGCTTTAGCGATATCCGTTGTCATATTCCAATGGATGTCGGTCAATTGGAGGATGTTTAGCGAAGAGGAATCGCTTTTGATTGTTTGAATGTAATCGGTCAAAGCGAAATCGGCGTTAGCGGGCGTGCATGAGCAAAGGGCAGCAAAGAAAGGGAAGGCCGCCAAAAAGTGTTTTCTTTTCATAAGTGAATTCATTTTAAGGCAAAAAAGAAGCGATGGGTAGAGGCTAAATGGCGACGCTGCCAGGAATCTTCTTGTAAGGATTTTCCTTGTCGATGCGGTCATAGAAAAGCAGGCCGTCAAGGTGGTCCATCTCATGTTGGACGACGATGGCATCGAAGCCCGTCGCCTTAAAGACAATTTCCGTTTTGCTTATGGCATCATAAGCTCGCACGGTGATTTTATAATCGCGATAAGCGTATCCAGGGTGCTCGCTATCGACGGAAAGGCAGCCTTCACCCGATTCCAAATAGCATTTTTTAAGGGAATTGGCGATGATTTTGGGATTGACGAGCATCCTTGTGATGTATTCGTTTTTTTCGGGATCGGAAAGATAATGGATTACGAGCATCCGTTTATTAACGCCCACTTGGGGAGCGGCAAGGCCGATCCCCTCCCGAACTTTGGGGTGGCTTTGTTGGAAAGTAGGATCTTGCGAGTCTTTTAAATAAGCTAACATCTCTTGCAAGAGGGCTTCGTCTTCGGGGCTTAGCGGTAGTTCGACCGCTTTGGAGACGGCGTGCAAGGAAGCGGCTTTGTCTTTGACGATGCGTAACATAACATTTGCATTCTAGCACATATTGGCGCGAGCGATTAGAATGGATTGCATGAAAAAAGAATTGTTGGACGCTATTGTTTCCTTCAAGGAAGCTTGTCGAAACGATCCGCGTTTCCTTCGATTAAAAGAGAGTGAGGCGTCTGCATTGTCTTCTCCTGAGGTTATTTCGCTACACCAAAAGATGGAAACGATTATGATCGCTTATCAAGAAGCGTTGTCGCATGGAAGTTCCAATAAAGCTCACCTGGAGCGTGAACTCCATTCGGCTAAGCTCGCTTTGGATAACCATCCTTTGATGAAGGAATATAACGAAGCGTTCGTCGCCGTGCGTGACTTGCAATTATATTTCGATGACATTCTGTTTGGCCCCTTCAACAAAAAAATCTTAACGATCGGAGGGAAGGATGCTTAAGATCGCCGCGGGAAAATATCGTTCTCGTCAAATTGAAGTGCCTCCTTCTTTGAAGGTTCCAACCAAAAGCATCGTGCGGACGGCCTTAGGAAATGCTCTTAGTGAGAAAATCATCGGCTCTAGAGTGCTAGATTTATTCGCGGGCAGCGGCGCGCTTGGCATTGAATGCCTTTCGAGAGGAGCGTCTCATTGCGATTTCGTTGACGTCTCTAGTGAATCTTGCGTGACGATAAAGGAAAATTTAAAAAAGTTACATGAAGCAAATGCAGGCGTCTTTTGCAGTGATTTTTTGATTTTCTTACAACAATTCAAAGATGTTTATGACGTTGTTTTGATTGATCCCCCATATGCCAAGAAGGAATATTATCCCCGAGCAATAGAAGCCCTTATTGAAACAAAGGCCATCCAAGAGGGCGGCGTCATCGTGTTAGAATACGAAGGCGAAAAACCTTCTTATCCTTCCTCTTATTTCGAAAAGGAAAAAGATTATCATTATGGCCGAAGCAACCTTACCATATTATGGAGGAAACGCCCATGAGCAGAGCCCTATATCCAGGTTCGTTTGACCCGATAACCATCGGTCATTTGGATGTTTTGAAAAGGTCGATTGGAATCTTCGACGAAGTGATTTTGCTTTTGGCCGTTAACCCTAGCAAATCCTCACGTTTTAACGTGGAAGAACGCTTGGAGATGATGAAGGAGGCCACTAAAGATATCCCCAACGTGAGGGTCGATTATTACGATGGCCTCACGGTTGAATATGCCAAAAAGAATGAGGCGACTCATATCATCAGGGGTTTACGGGCGGTCAGCGATTTCGAATACGAATTTTCCTTAGCGGCCGCTAACGAATTTGCCGCTCCTGAAATCGATATGGTGTTTTTCATGGCCCATCACGAGGAGGCTTTTGTCTCTTCTAGCGCCATTGTAGAGCTTTTCCTGGGCGGCGTCGACGTCTCTAAATTGGTTCCCACTTGCGTTTTGGTGGCTTTAAAGAAGAAATACAATCGTTAATTCATGAATGCCTTTGGCTTTGATGGAACGATTACATTTTTCTTTTTCGCTCGTTTTCTCGTATCATAAGTTTAGTTCCTGTCATCAAAATTGTGATGGCAATCAGGAGGAGAAAATATGAAAAACAGGAAACCATTAATTATCGGCATGGCTTTCCTTGCCCCATTATCCTTAATTTCTTGCGCTACCAACGATGGCGATAGTAGCATCGCTTCTTCTAGCGAGACTTCTTCTTCGAATAGCGGCGCATCAAGCTATTCTACGCAATCCGATTCATCCTCGAAAAAAGAAAAGAAAACCGAAGAGGAGCTTTTTGCCATTTGGAAGGAAGGGCGCGATTTTGCGCTGGCGCGCGATGACAATTATTCGGTAACGTTCGCATATGACGGATATGCGGGCGAGACGTTGGTGGATAAAGTTTCCGCAAAGATCTCTAGGGGCGGCAATCGTTTCTTCGAAAAAAGGCGCATTGAAGAACTAGATTCAGAAAGCGGTTCTTTTAATTTTGCCGGTGAAATGGTTCTATGTTTTAAGCAAATGACAAACGAGCACGGACGGACGGTTTATAAGCAATACGAGGAAGAGACCGACGCCGATGGCAACGTCAATAAAGGCGGCGCTTTTATTGCTCCAAGGCAATTTGAAGCATATGTCGAGGACTTCCTTCCGTCGTCCGTTTTCGATAGCGAAGGCGTTTACATTGATGTCAAAGGCGATACTTATGCCGATTTTCAGGCATCTCTTTTAGCTAAATGGAATAGCGAGAATGGAATTGAGACTTTCAAAACGTTTGAAATCGTCGAAAACGAAGATGATTCGGTAACCTTATCGCTAACCTTCGATACCGAAAGCGTGAATGAGTGGAAGAAATCGAATGATAGCGATTATTTGAAAACGGTTGAACGTTTCGATATAAAGGTGACGTCGGACGTGACTGGCATCGCTTCCTTCTGTAGGAGTTACGAGGAAATCGACAAATTTGCCAACAAGGACGACGAGAAAGAAAAAGAAGAAGTCACTTGTGGTTTGAAGTACACCTTTGATGAAGAGACATATAACGCCATATCCACGGAAACCGAGACGACGAGGAATCTCTATTACGGCCAGACGTCCTTTTATTTAGAAGGTTGCATCATCAATTACGATATGTGTTTGGTCGATGATCTATATACTTTGGATAGCGCCAAAGCGAAATTAATCGGTAACGCCAACTTCCTCGTCACGCCTTCTGAATACTGGGACAAAGAGGGCGAGCTTTTCGATTTGTATCTGGATGAGGAATTTACCCAACCTTACCAAGATGGAGCGATGCCGGAAGAATTGAATTTATATGTCAAATTTAACACCGATAAAGGGGCGTTCGTCGAAGCGTGGTTCAAATGCAAAGAATCCATAACCGATGTGGAGACCGGGGAAAAGAACACGCGATTCTATGAAAAGATAAAGATCGTCTATTTCGTTGAACAAGGCAACACTTTCACTACGGACGATATCTTCACGTCTTATGATGTGCTTGAAGTTGATGGAACGGCTGTTACGGATGGCTCTCGGCCTTCGCTTATTTGCAATGAGAAACGTATTTACAAGATTCTCTTCGATGCTGGCGACACAATGATATGATCCTTTAGTGGCGATAGTGTTCTAGGCGGGATGGCCCGCCTTTTTAAATAGCAGAAGAATATCGGCAGAAAGGTCTATTAATACGATGTTGAAAAAAGCAAAAAGCCACTGGCTTCTTTGTCTTGATGAAAGGAGGTAATGACAAATGGATAGATGAAGTAGCGGTGGCTTTTTGAACGAATTTAATCGCGATTGAGGAAATTGTTACTCGGATACATCGAATAGGAATCGGTATGGTTCCACATGTTCATTAAAGTCTCGGCACGGGCGTTATCGGTATCGCCAGACAAGGAGAACATGATCTCGGCAACGCCGGCTTTATTGGCATCCAAACCTTTTTGGGTGAAATCGCATAATATAATTGAAGGTTTTGGGAAATCGGTGCTCAAAGTGGTGCTGGTGCTGCTCGTGTTATTTAACGCGAAGGCGTCGTATTTGGTTTCGTCAATGCCAGCATTGATGCGGTATGGTTGCTCATATAGATGCGGCCCAGCGATATTGAATAAGTCGGTGTGGCAAGAGAGGTAACGCTCGAAGGCGCTAGGGTTATTCTGTGACTCGAAGTCGTCATCGTTATCGCTCGTCTCATCGGTATAGATGACCTTCAAATTGAAGGGGAGGTTCTTGTCGTCATGGCAATCAATTTTATATCCAGAATTATTCCAATTTTCTTTTAGAAATTTGAAGGTGTTGGCCATGGTCGTGTTATCGCCGGAAGAGCTGCTGGTGTAGACAAGGAAGAATTTTTCGCCATAATTCTCGGTGATTTTTTGGATTGGCGAGGCGTCATTGTCTTCGCCATAGGCGTAACGCGTGGCGTCATAAACAAGTTTGGTAAGGCTATCGGCATCGGAAGAAGATCCGTCGTATGTTTCATTGTTGAGGGAAACCTTATAACTTAAGAACCAGGAATTGCTATCGGATTTTGACCAGCTTTGAACGGCCTTGGTGATAGACGGAATCGAGAAGATAACCGCAAAGATGGCGCCGACGATCAAAAGGGGTTGCACCCAAGCGGTTTCCTTAATCCAACGCCAAATCTTAACGAAGAACGCACCAATTGATTTAAGAATAAACATAGATTCCTCCGACAAAAAGAAGCCTGTTTCCTAGAAACAGTGTTTAAACTATATCATCGCTGGCCATACGTGGCAATAAATCATTTGCGGCTCTAACTATGATTTTGTTTTCCCAGCTCTCTACTTAGAGAAAATATCTTTGTTCCTTCATGACGTATGTTTATAATGTGCCCGATGAAATTGAAGCAGCGCTACGAGCAATACAAAGAAAAGAGGACCAATTGGCTTTTTGATCACATTTGGGTCAAGAGGATAATCGACAATTCTCTTTCTTTCACTCTTTGTACTGTCAGCGCGCTGATTTTCGCTTTCGGTTTCAACTGTTGCATGGATTTAGGTAGCTTCGCCTCGCAATTAGGCGAAGGGCTTAATGGCCAGAAGATCGTCAGCGGTGGCATTACGGGCGTTTCGCAGGTCGTCGTGGCCATCATCGAAGTTATTTATGAAGCCATCAATGGTTATGGTTCTTCGAAAGGCGCCATCCCTGAAAGTCTGCTTTATTCGGTGCTTTATTTTTGCATCAACGCTCCGATTTGTCTTTTGGCTTGGATTGGGATTGGCAGACGCTTCACCATCTACACTTTGATCAACGTTGTTGAGACTTCTTTGTTCATGAAGTTGCTCAATTGCGAGAATCTCGAAGTCATGCGTGAAATTGCTCGCTTCATTGCGCAAAACGGCGGGATGCTATCACGGGTTTTGCTCGGTGGCGTTTGCACGGGATTAAGTTGCGCCATCTGTTTCAAGATCGACGCCTCAACGGGCGGCATCGATATCATCGCTTATTATATTGCCCTAAAGAAGAAAACTTTGGTTGGCAAATATAATTTCATTTTGAATTCCATTTCGCTTGTCTCCTTTACCTTGCTAGTTATCACCAAAGAGGGTTGGTCTTCTTCGTCGGCGGTCTCCTCTCATGTTGGTGGCGCCTTTTACAGCATCCTATATTTGTTAGTTTCCAAAACCGTTATCGACGCTATCGATATTCGCAACAAGAAAGTTAAAGTTGAAATCGTCTCTAGCCGTGACGATTTAGGCGAATTCCTTATCGAATCGGTTCCGCACGGCGCGACGATGGTGGTGGGGAAAGGCGTCTATACAGGGCAAGAGAGATATATCTTCACGATGGTAGTTTCCTCATATGAGCTTTCGCACCTTATGAAATTGATCAAGAAAGAGGACAACAGCTCCTTTGTGCAAGTGACTCCTTTAAGTTCTGTCAGCGGGCGTTTCTACACCAAGCCAATTCGCTAACGGTAATTTTTAGATTCAAAATTGCTTCGTTTCCTTCGTCTAAGTTCTCAAAGAAATCTTTCGAGTCGAAAACGTTTAAACACTTATTGACCAAGAAACACAAAATGGCTGTCGTTTTTAATTGTCCAAAGTTGGCAACGTTTTCAATTTTTCTGACGCTTATTTGTTTTTTCAATGCTCCGATTTTATTCTTGGCATGACCAGAAGACTCAAGAAAATCGATAAAGAGGCGGCGAAGGCGAAGATGGCGCTTCCCAATATTCCTACGTTAAAGGAAAGCCCTGTTGATTCGATGGCGATTTTAGCGGCTTCTTCATCGATTCCATAAAAAGCGGCGGCCATCTCAGGCTTGGAAATCAGGAAAAGAACGCCTCCGACAATAAGGGCCGACAAAGATAGCCACGTGAACAAAATGGCCGTCTTGCGTTTTTTTAGTGCAACAAACACGAATGATAGGATAAAGCAAAGTGCACCGCCCATCATCAGGCAATGGCCGATTATAAGTTTAAGGATCATGGTGACGGAGACGTCTGAACAGGCAATCGTTGCCATCGCCTCGCCGACGCCGACGCGCATATAGACTTTGGCG
The DNA here is from genome assembly GCA_963624045.1 of Bacteroidaceae bacterium. Lineage (GTDB taxonomy): Bacteria > Bacillota_I > Bacilli_A > RFN20 > CAG-826 > UBA4951. Next base: position 637 of record CAVFNI010000018.1, on the reverse strand, counting down.
CTTCCGCCGAAAATGAAAGCGAAAGCCGATCCGACGGTCAAAGCACCGTTATATTCATAGCCGCGGTTAGCGGTCGTAAAGGCGGTTAGCATCGGCAAAGTCAAGGCGGATGACAATAAGCCTATAGTTAATATCATCAAGAAGCAGAATCGTTTGCCAAAGTAACGTTTTTTCATGCGAATATAATGCCGTTTTCTTCAGCCGAAGTGAATATAAACTGCTGAACGAAAGAATTTCCAGGGACTTGTTTTATGAGCTAAAACGAATTCTTTATACGTATTTTGCAAGGATTTTACGATTTTTGGATACAAAAACCGTGACAAAGATTAGCAATCCGATGGTTGTGTCTATATTGACTTTACCCCAACTTATCCATTTGCTTAACGATGTCAAAGCGCCGTGTGGCGTTCTTGTTAAAATTAATATTTAGTCAACGATTTCCCAAAATCCCGTTTTTCTGGATCCAACATGACGGATGCGACCGCTTTTAGACATTTTGTTGAGGTGTCGGGTTACGGTTGGTTCGAATTTTTTGGTTTTTTCGGACAGCTCGCGAATAGTGATAAATTTGTTTAATGAAATCGCAGAGATGATGACGCTGTCGGCATCATTTATTCTATCATTTATTCTATCATTT
>CAVFNI010000017.1:23259-28546 GCA_963624045.1 Bacteroidaceae bacterium | reverse complement strand
ACGATTTGCTTTTGTTTGTGGCTTCCTCCACATCCGCTTTAATAAACCCAAAAAAATAGCAGCAAAATTTTTCAGCATAAAACATCCTTCGATTAGCGAATCGACCATCGCCAACTACATCGATCATTTCGAAGAGATGTTTATGCTTAAAAAATCCCTTAGATACGACATCGAAGGGGCCAAATACATTTCGACGCCGTACAAAATCTATTTTGAGGATGTCGGAATAAGAAACGGCGTTCTTGATTATCGGCAAGTGGAAAGAACGCATTTGATGGAAAACGTCATCTATAACGATCTCCGTCGCCGAGGCTGTTCGATCGATGCCAGCCAGGTGGAGACAAGAGAAATCGTTAAAGGCGACAAAAACAAAGAAATCAATAAATATCTGGAAACAGATTTCGTCGCCAACGAAGGGAGCCGACGCATTTATATTCAATCGGCCTATTCCATCGATGACCCAGACAAAAAGGAAAGAGAGATCAAAAGCGTGCTTCGCATCGATGATTCATTCAAGAAGATCGTTGTGGTCTATGACAACTTATATGACGGATACGATAAGAATGGCATTTATTACTTGGACTTATATAGGTTCCTAATCGATGGCAATAGCCTCGACAAAATATAATTGCCGCATTAATCCGCCGGCAGAGGCGCCTTGTGCCGTCTCTTCAGATTAACGTGGCGGAGAGAGGCCAAAATCCTCAATAAGGACGCAGGTCGCCAGTCAATTCGCTCGCTTTTATTAAATGCTTTCTTATAAAACAACATTCGTTGAATTTCGATAAATAAGAGGTCAGCGATTGAATGGCGTCCTTATTGTGCTTTACTGATTTGAGATACCTCTTGATTCGTGCCTTTTTCATATGGTTGACCGTTTGGAGGACCTTTCCGTTAGCCAACAAACGAAAATTGACGCCTAAGTACGCAAACTGGTTTCTAATCGGCGCGATCACCGTCTTGTTATTGAGAGACAAACGCAAGCCTTCCAACTCGTTCTTTATGTCTAATAGTAGCAACTTAAGCTTATCAAGGTCGTCATAAACCACTACTCCATCATCCGTATACCTCGAATAATATCGGATGCGGTATTTCTCTTTGATGAGCCGATCGACCGCATCCAGATAATAGAGGGCGAAGGCTTGACTGGTTTGGTTGCCTAATGGCAATCCCTTCCCGACATCCTTATGGAACGAATCGATTATCATCGAGCAAAAGCTTCCGATCGCCTTATCTTTCACGGCCCTATTTATTTTGCCTTTCAATATCTCGTGGTCGATTTCCTCGAAATAGTGATGGATATCAAACCTTAGTACATATCCGTTTAGTCCATTTCGCCCATAAAAAGAACGAAGGAATCTAACGACCCTATCCCTGGCGAAATCCGTCCCCTTCTCTTTTCGGCAAGCCGCATTATCGAAAATCAGCCTATCGCTTAGCAAAGGAGTCAAATAATTGTCGCAAAAGCAATGCTGCACCACCCTATCTTCGTACGCTAAAGCAGCCACCTCTCTTCTCTTTGGCTCATATATCGTGAACTGGTTATAGGAAACGATACAATACGTGCGGTTCAATAATCTTCTTCTTAGATTCTCGATATTGACCAGCAAATTATCTTCGAAAAGGATGACTTCCTTTTTGTGCCGTTTGCTCTTGCGGGATTTATAATGCGCCTTAAGCAGATTTTCGAAAGTGAAAACATCCTCGAATTGCATTGTTTTTTCGTTTTTTAGGGGGTGCCGGGCAAAAGGCCACATCCATCAAATCGAATCGCTTCTAGTCGATGGAACGGCGCCCCAATTTCGGTGTTACCCAGGTAGGTTGCTCCTTTGATTTCCTGCGGCGTCAGACTCTAGCCTGACGAACTGTATTAGCCTCGCTAATGGAATCAAATCTGGGCGGACGGCGTTGTTGGAATTGTTGACGTTGTTGTTGTTGTTGAGGTTGCCGTCGTTATTGACGTTCCACGCGTAGTTGGAATTGTCAGAGTTCGGCGAATCGGCCAACGCAAACCAAACGGAGCCCGTACAGCAATCACCCATTATTATTACGCCTCTCGTCGGATTCGACCCACTTGATCAAGGCGTTATAACAATCAGCCAACAAACTGCTTACATGCTCATTCTGATGGGCCGTATAGCGTTTCATCTCCCTCCCCAAATTGGATAGATATCCTATCATCTTGATGTCATGAAGGGCCTCTCTTTGATGCTCCTTCCTTTTCGAATCGCCCAACTTCGTTTCGTTGGCCCTCGTCAATTCATCTATAAGGCCATAGGCGAATCCATGGACTTGGGCCAAGTGGGTATAACGATATTTCTTTGGCGACTTCTCGGCGATGTCGACCAAATAGCTCACTAACCTTTTGGCCGCCGTGATCACATAGAGCTCCGATATCTGCTTTTTCATTTTTCGTGCGCCGCTTGGCCTAACGAATAGATTGGCCAAGCGGATGGATTCAAAGATTAACGTTCAAAGCTGGGCGGACGGCGTAGTCGGAACGGTCGACGTTGCTGCTGAAGCTGTAGAGGTCGCCGACGCGACTGACGGACCACGCGTAGTTGGAACCGCCAGGGAGCGGCGAACGGGTCCAGTAATAACAATTACCATCGTATTTACAACAATAATTGGCAAGCGCATAATCAGTTGGTTGGCATTTTCTACTCGAAGAAGAGAATCCATATATTGAGTTAATGTAGTCTTTATAGCTAAGCAAGAAAACTTTGTCGCTCGTGTTTTCGCAGGCGTATTGATTGGTATCTGAATTTGTTGTAGATGCGCTATTATCGACATTTGTCGTCAATATCGCGCCCTTTTCGGCCGTCTTAAACGCGGAATTGTAGAAATCACCATTGATCCACGTCCTTATCTCTGAATCGGCATAATTATTTGAACTTTCCGCATATCGATGCGCGTTTATTGCTTGACTAGCCAGCAACATGTAATTACCAGAAGAATCGCTGGTTAACACTCGCCACAAAATCGGCTCAACTTTAAAGTATTTAATGGAGCCATCGCCAATTGGCGTACCATCCGAATAAATATAAGATGAAGAATAGGCATTCACCGTTTGCTTGGCGTATTCGCTCCCATCGTATTCGTAATATCCACGATCATTCGTAATGGCAATCGCCTTCAACTTGTCAATGATATTGTCATCGGAAACAACGCTTTGTGGATAAGAGCCAAAATACATGTATTGCTTTGAATCCATTTCGAAAACTTTGTACATCTCGGCCCATTTGGCATACAAGACAGTATTCTCTCCTGGCATCTTCGTTATGTTGGTTTTGTTTTCTAGCGCCTCGTCGCTAAACCAGCCAACAAACACAAAATTAGCTTTCGTTGGAACAGGCAAGGCGATAGAGTCGCCATATGCTCCGCTTATGGGGGAAGCCACGCTTCCACCGTTGGTTACAAAGGTTATTGTGTAAATGTTGGCGGTCGCTTTGGCGTATAAATCCAAATTGCCGGTACTGCCTTTAACGATTTGCGTTATCGGATGATTGAATTCGGCATCCGTATACCAACCGTCAAAGGTACCATAAGAAACGCTCGGATTTTGCAAAGTGATGGTCTCACTAATAACGTTATATGTGGCCGGATTTGCAGAATTATTGGTAGTTCTAACATCCAAATGATATATTATCGTATAATTGATTAACGACCATTTGGCGTACAAAGTCCCATTAAAAGATGGCATCGTGTCGCCTAATTCGAAATACGAAGTCAAAAAAAGAGACGAATCGGTATACCATCCGACAAACGAATATCCCGTCCTATTTGGATGAACGGAAATTTTTTCGCCGCTTTCGGCAACCAAATCGTCAATCGGATCGCCGCCATTAGTCACAAAACTTATTGTATAGAGTGTCCCAACAAACTTTCCTTCAATCAATAAGTCACTGCTCCCGATATTAAAAACATAGGGATTGTCGTTTGAAACCGATTCTCCATCTATATACCAACCTTTGAAAGTATTGTCACCGTTTGGCGTTGCCGTCAACGTCACCTGACTACCATATTCATAAGTGCCGCCACCGCTAACGCTGCCTTTAGTCGTCTCGGAAGTATAGACATTCACGTTATAAGATTTCCATTTGAATTTTGCGACCAAAGAAGCATTGTGGCTAGGCATAGGAAATTCATATGCCGTAGACGAAGAAATCAAAGCTTCCTCCATGTACCACCCAACAAATTCGGCCCCTTCAACCGGGGTCGCTAGCAAATTAACCTTTTCGCCGTTTGAATAATTGCCCGAGGCGTCATTGACGCTGCCTAAAGCCTCGTCAGAAGATTCGATTTCCAATCGGAATAAATCCCATCTCGCCACGAGCTTATAATCGTTGCATGGCATAACGAATTCATAAACGGCATTCGTCTCAATCAATGCCCCATCGTCATTGAACCAACCAAGAAAAGGCGTTTCCGTTGAAGTGTAGGCGGCGATAACCACGCTCGATTTGTATTTGATTTTCGCCTCCTGTTTTTCGAGATATATGGTACTAATTCCTTTTATTGTCACCAGCCCAAGCGTTGTATTGTACGATTCGACGTTCAATGTATAAGACTCATAATCAAATTTCGCCACAATCGTGACATCTTGGCTCCACATCTGAAACGAATAAGATAATTGCTTCGATAACAACGTTCCGTCTTCATAGCACCATCCTAAAAACGTGTAACCGTCGTTTACATCTACGCTTAATGTGACGATAGTGTTGTAATTGTATTCGCCTTCCCCGCTTATTTTGCCGGCTCCAGGCATATTTGTAGTGATAGTCATTTTTGCGGTATTCGCATATAACGCCACGAACCTCATACTGGGAGCCATTTTCGGGTTGGCCAACTGATTGCCTTTCTCGTCGAATATCTTCGTCCCGTCATATGACCATCCACGGAAGTTATAACCTTCCTTAATGCAATCAAAGAAGAAAATGTCGCTTGTAAGCGTTTCGACAACCTGTGGCCCTTTATATGACGAAGAAGAGCCTCCATTAAGATCAAAGTCGATCGTATAAGTTGTCTTTTCCGACGAGGAGGAAGAGAAACTAGACGAAGAATAACTAGAGGAAGAGAAACCGGAAGAAGAGTTCGATGAAGCGCCATGATTAGAAGAATTCTGGCTCGTCGATTCTGACGAATGGTTACTGGCTCCGCATCCAGCCAAAAGCAAAGCGACGACAACTCCAAATAACAATTGTTTCAACTTCATAAATGGAAGTCTCCTAAAACAACATGGGCATCGAAAACATTGGCCCCACACCTATATCCTATTTCAAAAAAA
>CAVFNI010000017.1:0-23249 GCA_963624045.1 Bacteroidaceae bacterium | reverse complement strand
AAAAAAAAAAAAAAAACAAGTCTTATTTGCGATGGTTGCTAATAATTTTTCGGTTTTGTAAACGTTAAAACGCAAATGCTTAAATCAATTTAATGGAAGCGTATGACGTTCTTGCTTCGTTTAGAAACAACGCTCGCGCTGACGCATCTACCTAAAACCCAAACAATTGTTTCAAAACTGACGATTAAGTTAAATCCCTTCATAAACCATCCGCATACAGGTCTTTAAGGGTGAAAAGCAAATATGAATATGTCTGCTTCAATTGAAACCCACTTCTGGAAAAGAAGCCGTATTGGCAAGGTTTGAGCGTCGTTTGGGATATTTGCAGCACCTCTTCTTTTATTACATCATCCGCAATCGGCTTCTCGCTATACTTACATTCAAAGAAAACGTAGCCATCTTTGGCTTTCCCAACCACGTCGAGTTGCCCATTCTTCTTCTCTCTCGGATCGTCATACCAATAAGTCCCTATATCCAATAGAAATGGCGTGATATCTTTCTTGTTGTTTTTTCTAATCAAAAATTCTTTGGCAATCTTTTCGAAAGTCAAAGGCACAACCATCTTATCAAGCTCTTCATCGATGAAAACGTCATAGAAAACGTCGTCATCAAGAATTTTATGCGATGATTCATTACGATATATAAAACTATAATAAAACCTAACGCATTGATCGCTAATGCGGTATCCGGCTTTCTGCTTGTTATTCTTGTCGTTTATGGGGCGAACGTATTCGATGAGATCCATTTCCAATAATTTGGACAAGATAACCGACAAGGCCGCTGAAGAATCCAAGTGTGTTTTAGATAGGATATCAGAAAAATGGAAGGCTCCTAAAGCGATGTTTTCGAAAACGATATTCGCCCCGTTTATTTTTCTCAGCTCGCTTCTTAAATAGACATCCAAGAAATCCCTTAGGCCGGAAAAACGGCCGCTCAGGATATTGATGATGTTATCTTTAACGGAGAGGGTTTCCCTAATTTGCGCGTTATAAAACGGCACCCCTCCGAAAACGGCATATAGTTTCACCTTATCTTCAGATGGTAAGGACGGATAAAACTTCGCTGCGTCATAATAATCCATTTGTCTTAGAAGAATGGAACTAGAAAACCTCATATATAGCGGATTGTCCTTTTCTTGTAGCGATGACATGATGGACACGCTGCTGCCTAGCAAGAAGAATTTGATCTTCGTGATCATCGCATATTTATCAATGACGGCCTGTAATTTTGAATCACATCCTTTGATCGATTCCCTGATGTATGGGTATTCATCAATAACGAAATATAGTTCTTTTTCTCTAGCATATTCAAATAGGAAACTAACAGCATCCATGAAACGCTCAAAACGAAGATAGGGGACGCCTAATTCTTTTTGGATAACCTCTCCAAGGAGGCGGGCGTTATCGATTTCGTTGGATTCTTTGCACTGATAAATAATGCAAGGAACGCCTTTGTTCATTAAACAATGCTTAATCAATTCGGTTTTCCCCATGCGCCGACGTCCATAAAGGATACAGGCTTGATACCCGTCCTTATCTAGGATGCCATCGATAGCTTTCTGTTCTTTTTCCCTGCCAACGAATTTCATTTTGCTCCCTCTCGCATTTAGTAAATCATAATTTAGTAATTTATGTTTTACAATATTTTTTATGTCTTGCCTTCTTTTCTCCCGTTTTTTTCTAACGTCACAAAACCAAATCAAAAAAGAGGCGAATTTTTTAAATATTCCGATAAACAGCGAATTTCCATTCGAAACATTGGTGAATTTAAATTAAAAATATGGGTGAATTTCCATTCGAAATATAGGTTAGTTTGCCAATCTGAGATTTTTATCGAGACGCTTTACATAATGGCTGCAAAGAACCAATCTTTAATCATTTCTCCTCCTTTCCCTGTCTTGGAAAGAAACGATCATATTCGGCTTTAAGCTTCTTTTTGGATACGTGGGTATAAATCGTAGTAGTATCAAGCGATTCATGTCCCAAGAGAGTCTGGATCAGTCTTAAATCAGCGCCATTATCCAATAATCTAGTCGCGAAGGTGTGCCGCAATTCATGGGGGTGCAAAGATAAATACGTTCCGCACCTTTTATCAAGCTCTTTGAGAATATATTCTAGGCCACGAACCGTCAAATCCTCACCTCTAGCATTCAAAAAGAAGGCCTCGCCAGGTTTCTTTTGTTTCGCATTGGCCACCAAAATGGGACGCGATTCCTTCCAATACCTCTCCAATGTGGCGGCGGTATCTTTCCCAAAAGGCACAAGCCTCTCCTTGGAACCTTTGCCGTATATGCGAATCACACGACCCCGCCAATCAATGTTGCGGTAACGGAAAGAAACGAGTTCGCTCGCCCTCATCCCCGAAGCCAATAGGAGCTCTAAAATGGCCTGGTCACGAAGGGCTAAATCATCGGTCCTCTCTTGGTTGGCGGATAAAATGATCTTCGTCTCCTGCTGGCTCAATAAATCAGGGAAATGGATGGGCGCTTTAGGGCTATGAATAGTGGGAAAAGGGTTTTTGGAAAGATATTTCTCCTTTTCCATGAACGCATAAAATCCTCGTAAAGAACTCATCCTCCTTTGGATAGAACGCTTAGACAAACCTTGTTCTAATTCATGCGCCAAGAAGGAACGGATGTCCTGGCGGCTCAAATTATCGAAAAGAAGGTCGTTAGCGAGAAGATAATCGAAGAAAGCGTCGATGTCCTTCGTGTAGCTATCGATCGTCCTTTGGCTATAACGCTTCGCCCGCAAGAGGGATATATATTCGGCTTCTGGCTTGTTCATGGCTAATCCAACTAGCCATTATGATAACATTTTGGCTAAGTTTCTTCTTTATCGGAAACGGTTGCCTGATATTCCTTGATTGCTTTCAAAGAGGCGATGATCATGCCTTCTCTATCTTCTTTCTTGCTTTCCCCGAATAAGGACCAATTGGCGTTCATCGGCGCGAAATACGCCCCCTTAGCGTTTAGCACGTAATTTAATAAGGCACCTAAGACGCTGTTTTTAGGGACTTCCAAGAAAGGAAGCCCCTCCATCCTCCTAGCGGCGTTGATGGCGGAGACAATCCCCGAGGCCGCGCTTTCGACGTAGCCTTCCACGCCTAATAGTTGCCCTGCCACAAAGAGGTTATCGCGCTTAGTCAAAGAAAGATCCTCATTAAGAGAAAAGGGCGAATTGATATAGGAATTGCGGTGCATTAAGCCATAACGGACGAATTCGGCCTTCTCTAATCCGGGAATCAAAGAAAAGACCCTCTTTTGCTCGCCATAGGTGAGATTCGTTTGGAAGCCGACAATATTATATAAATCGCCTAGGAGATTATCTTGCCGTAGTTGCGCCACCGCATAAGGCCGCCTCTCCCCTTCCTTCTCTAACCCAAATGGCTTCAAGGGGCCATGCCGAAGCGTCTCCATCCCTCTAGAGGCCATCGCCTCAAGCGGCATGCAGCCTTCGAAATATCGGGTATCGAATTCATGGATCTCGGCGCGCTTGGCCAATAGAAGCTCATTGACGAATCGATAATATTCCTCGCGGTTCATCGGGCAGTTAATATAAGCGTCGTCCCCCTGCTCAAAACGGGACTTATAGTAAGCTTTGGAAAAGTCGATGCTCTCCTTTTTGACGATCGGCGCCGAGGCGTCAAAGAAGGAAAGATTCTTAGCGCCTATAACGTTAGAAAGCTCCGCCAATAAGGAATCGGAGGTCAAAGGGCCCGTGGCGAGGATGCATATTCCCTTTGTGGGCAAGGAAAAACATTCCTCTCTGATCAAATGAAAATTAGGAAAGGAAAGCAATTTATCGGTGATGCCTTTAGCGAAGGCGAGACGATCGACGGAAAGGGCGTTGCCCGAGGGCACTTCGCTATGAAAGGCCTCTTCCATCATGATTGAGCCAAGCAGGCGCATCTCCTCTTTTAAGAGACCGCAAGCATTATCCAAACGTTTGCTCTTTAAGGAATTGGAACAAACAAGCTCGCCTAAATAACCAGTTTCATGGGCTTTATCGTCAAAGGACGGACGCCTTTCATACATCGTGACGGCATAGCCCCTCTTAAGAAGATAATAAGCCGCCTCGCTTCCCGCTAGGCCACCGCCGATGATCGTTATTTCTTTCATTATGATTTCTTGCTTTTGCTAGCCTTATTATCGAGCCATTCGTGATAATGGCATTTCGGATAATTGGTGCAGCCGAGGAAATCGACTTTCTTGCCGTGTTTCATCACCAAATATCCATCCTTGCATTTAGGGCATTTTTTCACGTAATCCTCTGGGGAATAAGAGGTTTTTGCTTTCTTTTTTTCTTGTTCTTCGGCGCCTTTGATATAGTGGCAATGGGGATAGCCGCTGCAAGCGACGAATTCCTTGCCTTTCTTATCGTGCCTGATGACTAGGGGCTTACCGCATTCAGGACATAATTCGCCCGTTTCTTGCGCTGCCGCCTTTTCTTTCTTTTGAATATAGTGACACTTAGGATAATTAGAGCAAGCGACGAAGGAGCCATAACGCCCTTTCTTAACTACGAGCGGCGCTCCGCATAAGGGGCAATTCTCGCCCGTTTCTTGCGGCGGGTCCTTATACATCTTCTCCGCCACTTCGTCGAATTTCTTGATGAAAGGACCATAGAAGGCGTTCATCGCGTCTAAGCGCGAGAGGCTCCCTTCTTCGATCCGATCGAGTTCGTTTTCCATATTGGCGGTATATTTGGCACTGACGATCTCAGGGAAATATTTCTCTAACACGATGGTGGTGCGGCTTCCTTCCTCGGTCGGGGTAAGGACGCCGGCTTTCGAAAGGACATAGCCGCGGCTGATAAGCGTCTTGATTGTCGAGGCGTAGGTGCTCGGACGGCCGATTCCCTTCTCTTCCATCATCTTGACGACCTTCGCTTCGGTGAAACGCGCCGGGGCTTTGGTCATCTTCTTTTCCATGTCCTTGTCTTTTAAAACGTACCTTTCGCCCTCCTTCAAAGGCGGGAGGACCTTGGTTTCCTCTTCCTCAAGCTCCCCATATAGCGCTTCATAGCCATCAAAGATCTTGCGGGTACCAGTAGCTTTGAAAAGCAGGCCGTTAGCCTCAAAGGAAGCGACGGATACCTCATTGACCTTGTCCGTCATTAATGAAGCCAAGGCGCGATCATAAATCAAGCGATATAGCTTCGCGGCGTCGGCGTCGACGTATTTAGCCACCACATCGGGAGTACGATGGGTGCCCGTAGGACGGATGGCTTCGTGGGCGTCTTGAATTCTCTCTTTGCTCTTGCTCTTTTTGATATAGCCAAGATAGCTCGGGCCAAAACGCTCCAAAATGAAGGGTTTGGCGTGCCGCTCATAAAATTCTTGGCTGATGCGCGTGCTGTCGGTACGCATGTAGGTGATCAAACCGACATGCTCGCCATCGACGTCTAAGCCTTCATAAAGCCGTTGGGCGATTGACTGCGTCTTATTGGTGGAGAAATGAAAACGGTTGTAGGCCTCTTGCTGCATGGTGCTGGTGGTAAGGGGCAATTTGCTAGGAATTCTCTTCTTCGCGACTTCCAATTTGGTCAATGGATATTCGGGCAAAAGCCTCGCTAAGACGGCGTCGGCTTCTTCTTTGCTATGGATGGCGACGGGCTTGCCGTCGACTTTCTCTAAGGAAGCGACAAGCTTCTGGCCATTAATATCCAAAGTGATATCGAGGGTCCAATATTCTTCGGGCACGAAATTTTTGATTTCATCATCATTATCGACGATCATCCTAAGCGTCGCGCTTTGGACGCGGCCAGCGCTTTGAGCGCCGATTTTCTTTTGAAGCAAAGAAGATAATTTGAAGCCGATGATGCGGTCATACATTCTCCTCGTCTCTTGCGAATTGACGAGGTTCATGTCGATGTGGTCTTCGGTTTTGATCGCTTCGAGGATGGCATGCTTAGTAATTTCCTGAAAACGGAGCCGTCTAGTATCTTGAACGGAAAGGCCTAGCACTTGCGCCAAATGGTAAGAAATAGCCTCCCCTTCCCGGTCAGGGTCGGTGGCCAGAAGCACTTCATCGGCCTTCTTAGCGGCCGTCTTCAAAGAAGAGACGATGCCTTTTTTATTTTCGTTGATGACGAAATCGGGCTTAAAGCCGTGCTCGATATCAATTCCTAAGCCGCCTTTGCCTCTTACGCTTAAATCGCAAATATGTCCTTGCGAGGCCATAACCTTATAATCAGGGCCCAAAAAATTACCGATGGTATCACATTTTTTAGGGGATTCGACGATAATCAATTTCATAGAAAGGGGCCTTTCGCGTTAGTAAGTCTAGGTACCATAAGAGTGCTTGTCAACGCCATAAAAAGCGCCCCGCCTATATATAAATAAGGTAATTATTTATAAGGACTCAGAAATTTTTTCTAAATCCCCCGTTTCCTTTTTCGCTCCGATCATTAGCAAGGCGTCCTCCGCCGACTCAATCATATAGGCGCCGTCTTTGATGAGCATATTGCAACCGCTAGAAACATCGGCATTATAGGGCACGCAGCCGACCTCTTTATTCAAGGATAAACCATAGGAGGCCGTAATGAGGGTGCCGCTTTTCTTGGAAGCCTCCCCGAGCAATATGCCCGCTCCAAGGGCGGCCACCAAACGGTTCCGGGCAGGGAAATTCTCCTTCGATGGGGCGACTCTTCCAGGATATTCGCTTATAACGAGACCAAACTTGACCGCCCTATCGTATAGAGGCTTGCTGGAGCTAGGATAACAATATTCGATGCCATTGCCTAAAACGCAAATGAGTTTGCCACCATTATCCAAAGCCGTCTTAGCGGCCTCGGCGTCAATGCCTCTAGCTAACCCCGTGCAGATGCAAATGCCAGCATCCACGAGCCCCTCGACGATGCGCTTAGTCATCGTTAGACCATAATTAGACGCCTCGCGGCTGCCAACATAGGAGATCGTCCGCCTATCATCCTTCAATAAAGCGCTCTCCCCACGATAAAAGACAATAAACGGCGGCCTATTGAGGCACTTAAAAACCTGCGGATAGTCATTATCTAGAATCGTTATGTAAGGAGGGTTCCCGCCCCGCTTATATTTCTCGGCCGCCTCTAAAGACGGCCTTTCCTTCTTTTTGATGGCTTGATAAATGTCATCCCACCTTCCTTCGAACTGCAATGACAAAGCCAATAATGCGTCCCGTCCATCCATACTGATACCTCCACTATTTAAATAGGGAGGGAAAGAAGAAAATGAACCGAAAAAATCAAAAGAGATGAATTTGTTGGTGATAAAAGGCCGCCACCGGGGCAAACGATTTGCGGTGCACCCCTTCAATCGGCCCGTATTTCTCAAGGGCTTCTAAATGTTTCTTCGTCCCATATCCTTTATGAGAAGCGAAGCCATATTCGGGGTAGCGTTTATCCAATTCGATCAAAAGACGGTCACGGCTTACCTTCGCTAAAATCGAGGCGCCCGCGATATTGATCGCTTTCGCATCCCCCTTGATGATGGGAATAACGGGCTTTGAAAAACCCTTTAACGGCATCGCGTCGGTCAAAATGAGATCGTAAGGAGCTTTGATATCGTTGATGGCCCTCTTCATAGCGAGCTTCGTGGCTTCATAAATATTAAGTTCATCAATTTCCTCGACGCTCGCATAGGCGATGCCATAGCTTAGCGCTTCCTTTTTGACGATTTCGAAAAGCTCTTCCCGCTTCTTTTCGCTAAGTTGCTTGGAGTCGTTGATGTCGTCGTTATGGAAAGACGAAGGAAAAAGGCAAGCAGCGGCGTAAACCGGCCCCGCCAAAGGACCCCTACCAGCCTCGTCGACCCCGACGATAAGTTCATAGCCTTCCGCTCGGTATTTCTCTTCTTCTTTAAGCATTTGGGCGTTCCAAAGAAATAGGTCCTAAATCGCCGTTTTGGAAATCTTTTAAAAGAGTGAGGGCCGCTTTCGCGATATCGGGTTTGGCACCTAAGGAAAGATAGCCGCGATTGGCGGCGATTTTTGCAAAAATATCGTCTTCTAAGGTATTTTCATCAAAATCGATGCCATATTTGCCTTTTAGCCTATCGGCATAGCCGTTAAGCAAAAATTGTAGCAATTCCCCGCTTAATTCTGATACAGGCAAAACCTCCTCCTTAATCGAACCGACCATAGCTAGTTTGCTAGCAACCGCTTTGTCTTCGTAATTCATCGGCAAAATGCCCGGCGTATCTAGGAGCACGTATTCCTCGGACAATTTGATCCATTGCTCTGCTCTGGTGACGCCTGGGCGATTGGCGGCGATGGCGACTTTCTTGCCCGCTAAATTATTAATGAGGGTGCTTTTGCCGACATTGGGGATACCGATGACCAAAAGGCGAACGGGTTGCTTTTTCATGCCGTATCGCCTTTCTTTCTCTCTTTTCTTGGCCACTAGGGATGACAAAAGGGGGTTGATGGCTGAGAGAATCCTCGCGCCTTTAAGATTGGCTTCCATTGACAAAAGGCCGTTGCCCTTATATGAAGCAATCCATTCCTTGGTGATAGTTGCGTCAGCGCGATCAGCCTTCGAAAGAAGCAAAAGGCGCGGTTTTGTCATGAAAAGCGGCTGATTCAAAAGAGGATTCCTCGAAGAAAGGGGGATCCTGGCGTCAGCCACTTCGATGATGACATCCGAAACCTTCACCAGCGGCTCAAGGGAAAGGAGGGCCCTTTTCATATGGCCAGGAAAATAATGGATGTTCTTCTGTTGTTTTCCTTCCATCATAAATAACGGATATCCCAAGGCATCAAGACGGTATTCCACAATAGCTTTTGCGAAGAAGAACCGTCTTTGTTGATGGTATAAAGGCATTTGGCGATGATGGCCTTTACCTTGCCTACAATGCAATATTGAGGAATGGCTCCCACTTCGCGCGAATCCTTCGAACCAAGCGGCTGCCGATTGTCCCCCACGACATAATATTCTTCGTTTTGTAGCTCATAAGAAGGATGGAGCACGGTGGTAGTATGCGAAGAATTGCTATATATCGTGCCCTTCTTGGCGGATTCCATCCACGTTTTCAAGGCTTCGTCCCAATCGTCCTTGGCTTCGAGGAAGGGTTGCTCTAACAAAGAATAGTCGCCCCTCTCCTCATCAAAAAGGAAAAGGTCGCCATTTTCATCGAATTTGATTTTCTCATTAGGAAGGCCGATGACCCTCTTTATCTTCAAGGAGGCGCTCGCTTTCGGGGCATAGGACTTAGTTTGCTCATCGTAAGTCATATCGGTGGGGAAATAGGTAACAACGATATCGAAACGGGCGATGTCAATAACGGCTTGCTTGGACGTGTCCATCAAGCCGTAATCGCAAGTATAGGAACCGGGGCTAACGAAATCGCCGAGGCGATTAGGCGGATAGCGGGTATCCGTCACGTCGTTGCCGTCGGCGTCATAAACCGTCACGGTACGGTTCAAAGTCGGATACATCGATTCGCCATTGACATAAAATTTCTCATAACGGGTGTAATCGTAAACGATTTGAGCGTTGGCCCCCATTAAGAGAGCGAAGACGAGCATCGCTAGGAATTTCCAGGCGAAACGCAAAACCTTCTTCACCGAAAAAGGACGTTTCGGCTTCTTTCCAAGAGGGGACAGTTCGCTGCTGACCTTTAAAAACGATGGATCGTTAGACATAGCCAAAATTATAGGATTATCGCCACCGATAGGCAATAAATCGAAAGACAATCGCCCTGGTCATTCACACTGTTTAAGATTTACTTCAACGCTACTTCAATGTCTACTTCAACGCAACTTCAATGAAATGATGACCTAACTTCAACGCCATTCTCTCATTAAACCCTTTCGACTAATTCATGGTTAGTCGTATAAAGCCGTTCTTTGGGGGTTTCTTGCAAAATGAGATATTTTTGGTTCACCAAATTATCCAAAACGTTCTTCCTCATGAAAGAAGAATTGGAAATCCCTAGATGCGCGGCGATCTCTTTGGCGTTTTTGTAATCCCCAAAGCAATAAGCTAAAATTTTGATGTCGTATTTGCCCGCGTTTTGCAGGATTTTTTTGCAAAAGATCGCTTCTTCTTCCAAAGAAACGCCATCCTTATACGTTAAATCAGGCAACGTAATGGAAAACTGATCATATTTGCTTCTTATGAATGGCTTATGCGCTTCATCGGCTTCTTTATAATCGTCGAGTATCTTTTCGAATCCGGTGCCTTTTGCTTCCATGACTTTGCATAAAACAAAAACATCGCAAATAAGCTCGTTTCTCCTATTCGATATCATTTTATCTAACTTATAAGTGGTTTTGGGCTCATCTTCCCGAAAAATCGAGCCAGGAGAAGTTATAACGAGCCTGTTCTTAAAAAGATCGACGGAGATGTCCGTTCCATTAATGAGATAGTCCCTATGGGCCAAGGCGTTAAGCACGCTTTCGAGGACGCTTCTGCGAGGGAAGGCGTCAAAATCAACGCGATGCGTGTCTTTTTTGATAAAACCTTTGTTCATATGTAGTAGCACAAAATTCATCATGTAATCCAGGGCGTCTATCAAATTGCCTTGGAACTTGTTGCTGGCAAGTATCACGTTGTCGCCTCTGGTAATCCCCTCGTAAATAGAACACACAACACTCGAATCCCTGCCATCATAATCATCCTTGAACAATAACGCTCCTTTGCTCAAACAGCGTTTCTCATCAAAGAAACGAATCGCAGCAAGCTTCTTCTCCGTCAATTCGCCATTAGCATATCGAGTATAGAATTCGCGCAATTTCTTAAAATCCTCAAAATCAAATTTTATATCGGTGATAGTCGTGTCGTATTTTGCCGTTTTGTTTTTCAAAGTCATTTCGATTAATTCCTCGGCGGTGGCGGCGGAAGTATATCCATCTCTTCTTTTGAATACGCATGGTAATCCATTAAACATCAAAATTACCGGCTTCAATTGCGATTCATGGACGTTAACCTTCAAAACAAATAGTGTTTTCCCATTATTCTCATAAGGAATGGCTTCAGAACTTATATTGGTAAGTGTCTCGAAATGCTCTTCTATGGCGTGATAAAAAAATAGTTTCTCCTTATCAATGCCGTTTTCATCGAAACCGATCAATTTGTTTGTTCCGTCTTCCACACCAACAAAGAACGTCCCGCCTTTCGCGTTAGCGAACCCATCCACGGTTTTAAGCCAACTCAAAAGATTATTCCTATCTAATCTAGCCTTACATTCGTATTGCAAATCTTCGACAGCATAATTCTTGATAATATCGCTTAAATTCATCTTATTCACCTCATTGAATATATTTTACTTCAACGCAACTTCAATGTCTACTTCAACGCAACTTCAATGAAATGATGACCTAACTTCAATAAAGGAACCGCGTTCGCAAGACAAACAAAAAAGCGTAGCCTCCAACAAGACCACGCTTCTAGATGATTGCTTCCTTATTTGCTTTCTTCAGCAACCGGTTTGGTAACTTCGGCAGTCACATTCTTGCGCTCGACTTCTTTAATACGAGCGGCTTTACCACTAAGCTTGCGCATATAGTGGATTCTAGCCCGACGCACACGGCCCGTTTTGACGAGCTCGATCTTGGCAATAGAAGGGCTATTGACCGGGAAGACCCTCTCGACACCGACGCCATAGGACATCTTGCGGACGGAGAAGGTTTCGCTCACGCCGTGGCCGCGTCTTTGGATAACGACGCCTTCGTAAACCTGGATACGTTCCTTTTTGTTTTCGACGATGCGCACATACACTTTGACGGTGTCGCCGCTTGTGAAGGCCGGGATATCATCGCGAATTTGACGGGCGGTGACCTCTTCTACAAGATTCATGTTCATGCTGTTTCCTCCTTAGATTGTAGTCGCTAAGTTCACATCAGCATGGATGGCGGAGCTTAGAAGCGCGTAAGCGCGTCTAGTATGATACCGATGGAGAAAGGCAAAAGCAATAAAATTCGAATAAGCTAAGGAGATACCTGTAAAGTGTTTTTGCTTGACACCATTCATAAGACCTTTATAATCTCCCTGTATTAATCAAGGAGAAACACAAATGTCCGTTAAAATCCGTATGACCCGCATCGGTCGTCACAAAGATGCCTTCTACCGCATCGTCGCCGCTGATTCCAGAATGTCGAGAGATGGTCGCTACATCGAGCAAATCGGCACCTTCGACCCCGAACTTGGCGAAGAGAAAGCCGTTATCGACGAAGAACTCGCTCTCAAATGGCTTAAGCAAGGCGCCACGCCCAGCGATTCCGTCCGCGCAATGTTCAATCGCAAAGGCATCATGGCCAAATTCGCCGAGAGCAAAGTGAAAAAGGAGAACAAATAATGATCGACTACGAGAAGGCCGTCCATGGCCTCATCGATCCACTAATTGAACATCCTGAATCCGTTATCATCCGCGAATTGCCAGGCAGTAGTTCCCGCGACGTCACCTTATTGATCGTGACGGAAGATAAGGATACCGCCCGCCTCATTGGCAAGCACGGCTCCGTCGCCAACGCCCTTCGCGAAGTCATCGGCGTAGCCGGCAAGGCCGACAATTCCAACATCCACATCCACTTGAAATTCGAAAGCTTCAATGATTCGAAGGAAGAGGGCGCCGAGTAATCTCGGCCTTCTTTTTTATGGAAGAGAGAATCGCGATAGGCCTTCTCCAAAAGCCCTTCGGCCTCAAAGGGGAAATACGCGGCAAAAGCCTCACTAGCTTCCCTTCGCTCCGCTTCAAAAAAGGACGCCAATATAGCCTGTATAATCCTAAAACATCGAATTTGGTCTCCGTGACCCTTCTTTCTTTCCGCCCGTCCGACGATTATTTCTTCATTCGTTTCGAAGAAATAGACACCGTGGAGAAAGCCGAAGAATATCGCGACTATGAAATTCAAATGCCTTTGGAAGAGGCTTCTTTGCCCGATGGTTATTTCCGCTTAGCGGATTTAATCGGCATGCATGTCATCGATAATGAGACCAATGAGAAGTTAGGCACGATCGTCGACGTGCTTGACTATAGCAAAATAAGCACCGTCAAGGCCGTTAAAGAAAACGGCAAATCCTTCACCTTCCCCTTCTTGTATGAGAAATTCGTCGTCAATGTCGACGTAACGAAAAAGGAAATGCGTATCCACGTGATGGAAGGACTGTTATGAAAATCGATATCCTCACCCTCTTTCCTGAGATGTTCGGCGGTTTTTTAAGCGCCTCCATCATCAAAAGGGCCATCGGCAAAGGCATCGTCGATATCACTCCCATTCAAATCCGTGATTTTACCACCGACAAATACGGGCGTACGGATACCCCGCCGATTGGCGGAGGGGCAGGATTAATTCAAAAATGCCAGCCGATCGTGGACGCTTTAAAGAAGGTGCGGCAAGAAAATAGCCACGTCGTTCTTTTCTCTCCCCGTGGCAAACCCTTTAACCAAGAAATCGCAAAATCATATGCAAAACTCGATCATCTTATCCTCATTTGCGGACATTATGAAGGAATTGACGAGAGAGTTAACGATTATGTCGATGAACTTCTATCCATCGGCGACTATATTTTGACGGGAGGAGAAATCCCCGCCATGGCCGTCAGCGACGCCGTCACACGGTTACTTGACGGAGCTATATCTAGCGATTCCTTGCTCGACGAATCCTTCTCTTCTCCCCTCCTTGAATATCCCCAATACACCGAACCTTATGAATATGATGGGCGCCGCGTGCCAGATATCCTATATTCTGGCAACCACGAAGCCATCAAGAAGTGGCGGCAAAAGCAAGCCTTAACCTTAACGAAAACCTACCGACCCGATTTATTCGCCAATTATTCCTTGTCAAAAAGCGATAAGAAGCTTCTTGACGAATTATCCGACGAAGAAATGCCCAAATGGGAAAAAGAGGCCATCGAAAAAGGCCATAAATTCATCAAACATTAAGACTAGCGGAAGCCGCCGAAGCCAGGGGGCATTTTGCCGCTTTTGGAATATTGCTTCATCTGCTTCATCATTTCTTTGGATTGCTCCCATTTGCGAATCACCCTATTGATATCGGCATTGGTTTTGCCCGAACCTTTGGCAATGCGGTTTTTATGGGAGAATTTAAGCATTTCGGGATGCTTCCGCTCATAAGGGGTCATCGAATTCACGATAGCTTCGAAAGAAACCATCTCTTTCTTAGCTTTTTCCTTTTGTTCTTCGCTTAATTTCGGCATGCCGGGGATCAAAGAAGCCAAAGCGCCCAAGTTCCCCATCTTTTGCACCGTCTTCATTTGGCGGAGCATATCCTCCAAAGTGAAATCGCCATCCATAAGTTTCTTGGCGTCTCTTTTCGCTTCCTTCTCGTCCATTACCTCTTGGGCTTTTTCGACTAAGGAGACGATATCCCCCATCCCGAGGATTCGATCGGCCATACGTTCAGGGTAAAAAGGCGTCAAATCGCCAATTCTTTCCCCTACGCCAGCGAATTTAATGGGAAGGCCGCTCATGTATTTAATCGATAAGGCGGCCCCGCCTTTGGCATCGCCGTCTAATTTCGAAAGGATGATGCCCGTTAGGCGCAGGTCCCGATTGAAGACGTTGGCGACGTTAACCGCTTCTTGGCCCGACATCGAATCGACGAGCAATAGCACTTCGTCAGGATGAACTTCGTGATTGATATTCTTAAGTTCGTCCATCAAAGCGGCGTCAATCTGCAAGCGCCCCGCCGTATCGAGGATCAAGACGTCATAGCCCTCGGCCACCGCTCTTTCTTTGGCTTTCTTGGCGACTTCCACAGGGTTAATATCGGTGCCCATCTCAAAGAAAGGGACGTCGATTTGCTTAGCCAAAGTGCCAAGTTGTTCAATAGCAGCAGGACGATAGACATCTAACCCCGCCAATAAGACCTTCTTATGCTCCTTTTCTTTAAAGAGATTGGCGAGTTTAGCGGCGCTAGTCGTCTTACCAGTGCCTTGCAAACCAACCAACATAATGATTCCTAAACCGTTTTTAGGCAGGTTTAGCGAGGTCTCCTCGCTTCCTAAAAGGGTGACGATTTCATCGTGACAGATCTTCGTTAATTGCTCGCCTGGGTTAACGCTAAGAAGGACTTCTTGGCCGATCGCTTTGACCTTAACATCGTCAGTAAAAGCTTTGACGACCTTATAATTGACGTCGCTTTCCAATAAGGCAATGCGAATTTCGCGCAAGGCCTCGGCCATATTACCTTCAGTCAAGCGGTCCTCTTTGCGCATTTTCTTAAAGAGGGCGCTAAATTTATCGCTTAAGGATTCAAAGGGCATCGTTAATCTCCTTCCAAAGGTCCGTCATTTCTTGATTTCGTTGGTTGATATAAGCGTGTTGGCACGCTTCCATCAACGCGGTTATTTTCCTTTTTTTGGCTAATAATTGCATCTTCTTCTCATAAGAGAATAATTTTTTGACAGTCTTTGATAAGGCCTCGTGAATGGCGCTACGGGAAACGCCTTCGATTTCGGCAATCTCGCTTAATGAGAGGTCGTCGAAATAATATTCCTCGAAGCGGCGTATCATCGCCTCAGCGAGCAAGGGTTTATAAATATCGTATAAATCCGTCACCTCTTCGCGTGAAGAGAGCAAATCATCTTTATTAGTCATTCTTCTCACCCAACAAGAGGCCGCCTAGGTATTCATCCAAATCGAATTCCTCAAGATCCTCCATCTTCTCCCCTAAGCCGATGAAACGGACGGGAACGCCAAGCTCATCGCGGATGGAGAGGATGATGCCTCCTTTTGAGGTGCCATCCATCTTGGTGATGACAATGCCCGTGATATCGCTTACCTCTTTGAAGGCTTTAGCTTGGGAAACGCCGTTTTGCCCAGTCGTGGCGTCGATAATAAGGAAGGTCTCATGAGGCGCCCCTTCGATGCCGCGCGAAAGAACGCGCTTCATTTTAGACAATTCGTTCATCAAATTCGTTTTGCTTTGTAGCCTTCCCGCCGTATCGACGATCATCAAATCAATCGGATGGGAGGTGGCATAAGATACGCCGTCATAACAAACGCTGGCGGGGTCCGAGCCTTCTTTCCCAGTCACAATCGGACAAGAAAGCCTCTTCGCCCAAATGGTCAATTGCTCAGTGGCCCCAGCGCGGAAGGTATCAGCCGCCACTAACAAAACCTTTTTGCCTTGATTGATATAACGATAAGCCAATTTGGCGATGGAGGTCGTCTTGCCTACGCCATTGACCCCTTCCACCAATAAGACGGTTGGTCCTTCGCTAGAGAAGGTCACTTCGTTGGTAATCCCTTCCCCTTTCGAGGCGTAATCAACGAACATCATGTCCACCAATTCCTCGTTTATCCGCTTTGGATCGGTGAATCCTTCTTTCTTTGATTTGTCGAGCAATTCCTCGATGATTCTCAAAGTAAGGGCGACGCCGACATCCGCTTCGATGAGGATTTGTTCAAGATCTTCGAAATATTCTTCGTTTACTTTGGCGTAACGCTTAGAAAGGGCGTCGAGTTTGCTAGCGAAAGCTTCCCGCGACTTCTTAAGCCCTTTCTCATAACGTTTCGAGGTATCGTTATTTTCCTTTTTGGAAAATTTATCTTTGATGAATGCAAATAGTCCCATATCTATCACCTTTTGCCGTTCTTTTTGGCTAATAGAGTGCGCATGGCGTTCTTCGCCAAGGCGTCTTTGGCCGCTTCGGTCTCGGCTTCTTTTTTGCTTCGTCCTTGCCCCCGCCCTAATTCTAAACCGGCGAAATAGGCACCAACCAAATATCGCTTCTCGTTTTGGCTACCGAAATCACGTAACAATTTATAATTGACCGACTCCTTAAATTCGGCTTGGATGGCTTCTTGCAATTCGCTTTTGGGATTGACGCCCGATAGGACCTTCCCCTCGGCGATCGGTTTTTCAAAGAGGTTACGCACGAATTTATAGGCGAATTCCCTCCCTTGATCAAGGATGATGGCGCCGATAAATGATTCAAAGACATCTTCTAGAATCCTCGTCGAGCCTTTGATATCGGCGGCAAAGGAATTGCCAACCCTTACGTAGCTAGCCAAATCTAGCTCCATCGCCAAGGAAGCCTCGCTTTCGGTGCGGATGAATTGCGATTTTAATTGCGATAATTCTCCCTGTTGCATCTCGGGATGGTAGCAAAAACAAAGCTCGCTAGTCACAAAGCCAATCAAGGAATCGCCTAAGAATTCCAGGCGTTCGTAATCGCGATGCTTCGTCTTGGCCGTGGCATTATATGATGAATGCGTCAAAGCCTCCTCATATAAGGGGATATCATGCCCATCGATATGGAGTTTATCTAACAATTCAGAAACGCTTCTCATTGCTTCTCTTCCAAGCCCTCTTTGATTTTATCTAAGGTTTTTCCCTCTACTAATTTCCCCATCAATTCCAAGGCGTGATAGAAAGCCACTTCGTCGCTATTGCCATGGGCTTTGACGGCTAAGCCGTTAATGCCCATTAGCAAGGCGCCGCCGACTTGTTTGGGATCCATCTTGCTTTTCATTTCCTTAATGCCATTATGGACAAAAAGATAGCCGATCTTTGTGAAGATATTCTTCTTGAAAGCGTCTTTAAGCAAGGCGCCGACCCCTTTGGCCGTCCCTTCGGTCGTCTTGAGCATGATATTGCCAGAATAACCATCGCTTACAACGACATCAGCATCGCCCATTAAGATGTCATTCCCCTCGGCATTGCCAAGGAAATTGATGCGCTTATCTTCTTTCAAAAGCTTATGGGCCTCTTTGCCGACGGGTGAGCCCTTGCCCTCTTCCGTACCATTGCTTAGGAGCTTCACTTTTGGCTTCTCGTTATGGAAGACGATTTGGCTATATAGGGTTCCTAGCAAAGCAAATTGAACGAGTTCCTCGGCGGTGTTTTCGTTACTAGCCCCCACATCGAGCATCGTGATGTATCGCCCCTTTTCCGAAAGTTTAGGGAAAGCCGTCACCAACGCAGGGCGCAAAATGCCGGGCAATTTCTTAAGGGTAATCGTAGCAGCGGAAAGGAAGCCGCCCGTCGAGCCGGCGCTGACAATTCCTAAGGCCCCTTCTTCCTTCATGGCAGTTAAGCCTTTCATCAAAGAACTGTCTTTATGGCGAAGCACCTCCAAAGCGCCGCATTCCATCGGCACCGCTTCGCTTGCGTCGATGATTTCCGCATAAGGAAAATCGGTTAATTTTTCTTTAGGGCCCGCTAAAATAAGTCCGATATCCGGATATTCGAGATGGAACCTCTTAACGGCTGGGATGCTCGCTTCTAAGCCCCTATCCCCTCCTAACATGTCGATTACGATTTTGCCCATAAGAAAACCTCCTCGCTATTTTAAACGCGAAGAGGCTTATTGGCTAGGTGGTTACGACCTTTGGTTGCATACCATAAACAGAAAAAATGTGCTTGTCCTTGACGCTTAAAACCGTTTCAAACGTCGGTTGAAGGAAAAAATGCTGGTTTTGAAGGGATTTTGCGATTTTGCGATTTCATCGGTTAAGAAACCATGCGGCAAACGCGATTCTTTTTATCTTTAAAAACAAGATTCTCTTCGATTTCTTTGTCCGAAAGATATCGTCATCATCTTATCGGCACTGACATATCACATTTCCAAGGCTTATGACCGATAGGTTTGCTTCATCCTGACGATCTTCTCGACAATTTCTTTCGACTCTTTCTTTTTAAGCATCTCTATGGCGTCATCTCTAGCCACCTCAAAAATGCGGTAATCCTCAACGATATTCGCATAATTGAAGGAAGGAAGGCCGCTTTGGCGAAGACCGCCGATCTCGCCTGGGCCCCTTAGTTTCAAATCCTCTTCGGCGATTTTAAAGCCGTCATCTTCTTGGGCGAAGACCTCTAATTTCTCTTGGGCCTCCTCGCTAAGGCCGCTTTCGGGAACGAGATAGCAATAAGCTTCCTTCCCGTCCCGTCCGATCCTTCCTCGTAGTTGATGAAGGCTTGAAAGAGAGAAATTAGATGGTCGATAAATGATCATGAGGTTGGCAGATGGGACATCCACCCCCACTTCAATTAAGGAAGTGGCGACTAAAATGGGGCAGAGGCCGCTGCTAAAGGCAGCCATCGCCACTTGTTTGCTCTCTTCATCCATCCCCCCGTGCATCATTGTTACTTTCTCGCCATAGATCTTTTTGTATGATTCGTATACTTCCTTCACGGAAGCGTTCTTCTTGCCTTCTTTAGGCTCGATTTCGGGCACCACCACATAAACCTGTCTCTTCTCTTGGAGGCTGTTATTGATGGCCACGCTAAGTTCTTTGGCGTTACGCGGCTTACGCACTTGCACCTTTCGTTTGCCAAAAGGAAATTGACGAAGGAAAGAAACGTCTAAATCGCCATAAACGGTCATCGTGAGAGTTCTTGGAATCGGCGTGGCGCTCATCATAAGCAAATCGGTATGCTCCCCCTTATCAAGAAGCATCGTCCTTTGGTTGACTCCGAATTTATGCTGCTCATCGATAATGGCCAACCCCAAATTGGAATAATTCATTTTCTTCGAAAAGAGGGAATGGGTGCCAACGAAGATATCACCCGTGCCATCCATCGCGTCATTCATCGCCAAATGTTTGCTAACGCCGCTCATCTTGCCTAGCAATAAGACGACGTTTATCTTCGTGGCCGCGAATAATTTTTTGAGGGTGCCATAATGTTGCCTCGCCAAAGCGTCCGTTGGCGCCATGAAAGCGGCTTGCTCGCCCCGCAAATAAGAAGCGTAGCATAAAAGGCTCGCCACGAGCGTCTTACCGCTCCCAACATCCCCTTCCAAAAGGCGGTACATCAAAGTGTCCCCATTCATATCGTCGATAGCCTCATTGATGGCCTTTTGCTGATCGGAGGTTAAGGGATATGGAAGGGTAGCTATAAATGCCGCGAATTTGTCCTTGTCTATCATCATCCGACGATGTTTGCTTAGGCCTTGGTTAGCGAGTCGCACCATCTGCGTCCTTAATTCAAAGGAGAGAGCCTCCTCATATTTAAAAAGGCGCATCGCTTGATGAAGTTCTTCGGGGTTATGTGGAAAATGGGCGTAACGAAAGGCCGTCTCGCGGTCAATGAGACGATATTTCCTTCGTAAATCATCAGGAATGACATTCTCTATCTTCCCCTCTTCGATAAGAAGGCATTTCGAAACGAGCTGACGATATGTTTTATCGCTTAGCGGCATAGGCAAGCGATAAAGGGGCCTTAATGATTCTTCGGGGGCGATTCGCCCTTTAAGGATGTTTAGCAACGATAATGCATGGCGTTTGGCGTCAAAGGAGCCGCTGATGGTGTATAATTCGTTAACATCGACGCTTTTTCCTAAATATGGGCGGTTCCACGCTTCGACGAGAAAAGTTTCGCCCTCGATGGTTTCGAAATAAAAACGCGAAATCGCCCGTGAAGAAAAACGAAGAGTCTTTATATCGCCCCGCACCTTCCCTAAGATAACGATCCTTTCCTTATCGGCATAATCGCCGTTTTTGGATTTCGTATAAATAAAGGATTCGAAGCGTTTAGGAAGATATTCCAAAACGTCGAGCGGCGTTTTTAAGCCTAATTCATCTAAAGCCGCTAAAACATTGGGAGAACGAGATAAGGCCATATCAAGACTATTTTACGTCTTTAAGGCTCTTGGCGCTATTCCGCGCCGACTAAGAAACTATAAACATTCTGATCGCCACGGCGGATCAAGAAATCGTGACCTTTATAACGCTCAGGAAGGATTTCCGTCAATTCGTCTTCTTCTTCTTGGGTGATATCCTGCCCCAATAAGACAGTAAGCATCGCTTTATCGCCATCCTTCGTCAGGTTATCTAACAAAGACAGAAGAGCTTCTTTCTTGTCTTTGACGCAGGAGAGGATTTCCTTATCATCCTTCATCGCCATGTAATAATCCTTGGTGATATGAACACCGTCGATATCCGTATCCTTGATGGCGTAAGTGACCGATCCCGAAGAAACGCTAGAAAGAGCGTCGTTCATAAGCTCGATATTTTCTTCTTTGGATGATTCTTCCATGAATTGCGTCAAAGCCGAGATGCCTTGGGGAATCGTTTTCGAAGGTATGACGTCAGCGGAATACCCATCTTTAAAAACGGGCACTTCGCACGCTTGTTTGGCCGCCATCACGATATTGCCGTTATTCGGCAGAATCAAAATGTGCTTGGCGTTGATGCGCTCGATGGCTTTGACGAAATCCTCGGTGGATGGATTCATCGTTTGACCACCCGAAACAATTTCGTCGACGCCGAGTTCTTTAAACATCTCGTCGAGCCCTTTGCCCGAACTTACGGCGATTAGGCCGTATTCTTTCAATGGTTGATCACTTTTCTTATTTTCTTTGGCGCGGCGGATATTGCTCTCCATATCCGTAGCGGCATCGCCATGGGTGATATTATGGTGCTCTTCGCTCATGTTTTCGATGGTTATGGTCAAAAATTCGCCATAATTCTGGGCGTAATTTAGCATGGCGCCAGGTTGCAAGGTATGAACATGGACTTTGACGATATCCTCATCGCGAACGAGGACGACGCTGTTGCCATGGGAATTAAGAAAATTGGAGAATTTCTTTTCGACGAATGGCCGCTTGCCTTCTTCTGGCGCCCCTAAACGCAAAATGAATTGGGTGCAATATCCATAGCCTTCTTCCCCTTCCGAAAGCTTAGCGCCCGCATAGGGGGAGGCGAGGACGCTAGAAGAAATCTCGCTTTCGGTGATGTTTTCATTGCGTTCAACGAATTTGCCTTTGATGGCCAAAAGCATTCCCTCAAAAACGATACATAAACCGGCGCCGCCTGAATCGACGACCCCGACCTCCTTTAAGACAGGCAATAAATCGGGCGTATGTTCTAATGACTTCTTGGCGGCCTCTAAAAGGAAGGATAAAGCGCCTTCGATCGAAAGTTCTTTCTTCTTTTTGACTTCTTCCTTCAAGGCCTCGCTAGCTTCGCGAATGACAGTAAGGATCGTTCCTTCCACCGGGCGCATGACGGCTTTATAGGCAATGGTCCTAGCTTCGGCGAAGGCGTTAGCCAATTCCAAAACATTTAATTTCTCTTTCCCTTCGCAGGCATTAGAAAAGCCCTTGAAGATTTGCGAGGTGATGACACCGCTATTGCCACGGGCGCCCATCAAGAGGCCGCGGCTGAAACTAGAGGAAATGGTAGCGACGTCATTGTCGTTGCGGTTTTGAATCTCTTTAGCGCCGCTAGAGAGGGTCAAATTCATATTCATCCCCGTATCGCCATCGGGAACGGGAAAGACGTTAAGCTGATCGACTTCAGGATAATGATTGTAGAGGTTATTGGCACCCGATAAGAAGAGGCGCTTCAATTCCTGGCCATTTATCGTTTTCATAAGATTTCTCACTTCACTTCAATGATTTGTTGCAAAAGAACATTCACTTCGATATCTTCCATGCCGAAGGTCTTCTTCAAGACATAAGAAACGCGTTTCTGCACTTCCTGAACAACTTCGGTTATTTTAACGCCATAGGCGGCGACGATATACAAATCGACCTCATATCCGGCCTTCGTTTGTTTAGCGCGCACGCCTTTGATGCATTCTTCTTTCTTAAGAAGTTCGCGGATATAAGCGCGCGAAAGGCTTGGCTCGGTTAAGCCAACTACCCCGTAGCATTCTAAAGCGGCTTCGCCTGATAACGAGGCGACGGCTTCTTCGGTGATGGCAATATTTCCATATGGAGTTTTTTTATTTATGGTCATGATTTACGTTCGAAAAGAACCTCTTTATTATCCTACTTAGCGAGGCATTAATCAAATCGCTAGGGATTGTTGAAAGTAGCCCTTTAAAACTATAAATATGGATGGTTTGTAAAATCGTTTCAAAAATTAGAAACATCTGCTTATGCATTAGATGACGCTCGAAAGTTCCAATCAATCTAGCTAAACCGTCGCAAAATGTGCCAAAGGCAGTTTGATGAGGTGCATCGGATTCGGCGCAATGATTACTGTTTTGTATGGATGGTTTGAAATGACGCATTGCATTGCGTTAAGACATATCAAGATGACGCATGTCGCTAACGCTATGAAATGACATCGATCATGATTGTGATAGAAAAGCTTCCTTCTTATAAGATGGAAAGGTAAGAAATGAAGAAAGGCCGCCGATCGGCAACCTTCTCCATATCCCCATTGTTTTGACAGTTTTGGACGGTATATTTTTCCATCCCCATCCATCCCCATCAGAATTGATAGAGCCAAGATTAATCCGCATAAAAGAAAAAAGCCCAGCAACGCGCTATTTTTGTGGCCCTTTCGAGGCCTGCTATCTTCGCCGCTGCGGTGCTTAACTTCCGTGTTCGGGATGGGAACGGGTGTGA
>CAVFNI010000016.1:0-28842 GCA_963624045.1 Bacteroidaceae bacterium | reverse complement strand
GTTTATAGAGGAGCTCAACAATTCGTTTTGCCAGCGAAGCGTTGGAGAAAGTCACGTCGAAAAGGCGACTGTATTCAAGGCGAAGCGGGGAATTTTTCTTAAAGAAGATGTCGTTGATGTTTTGGGCAACGCTTTTACCGTGCTCGAAATAATTAAGGTAATAAGGAATGCCGCCTACTGCCATATAAGCTTCGGCGGTTTCATATGGGAAGACGGGGATGTGCTTTTGAAGAAGGAATTCTTGCGTTTCTTTGAGGTTAAATGGATTTAATTTTATTTCGTAAGTGACTCTTCCATACAATCCGCCGTGAGCGTTTATGAGATTGTTTTCGATCCACGAGGCTGCGCTGCCACAGACGATCACCAAGAGGTTCTTTCTTCCGCAGGCAAAGGAATTCCAAAAACCCTCGAAAGCCGATAAGAAATGGGAGGAGGGCGTGTCAAGCCACGGAAGTTCATCGATGAAGATGACTTGTTTAGAACCATTATCTTTTTTTAATATTAGCTTCTCTAAATAGAAGAAGGCGTCGAACCAAGTCGTTGGGGCCTCCTTCTCATCGCTGCCATATAGCAATAAGGACTTGTAGAAACCGTCTAATTGGGTGGCGAGCTTTTCTTTATCTCCAAGCCCCTCTAAGAAAAGCCCTGCGTGCATGAAGAGAAATTCGTCATGGAAGGTCTCTTCAATAAGAAATGTCTTTCCGACCCTTCTCCGTCCATAAACGGCGACTAAATCGGCTTGACAGCGTTTGTATAGTTCTAGCAGTTTTTCTTGTTCTCTCTCCCGTCCTATCATCGTTAGCTGTTGGCGGAAATTTAAAAATTTTTGGATTTCCGCCAAATAAATGCAATTTTGTTAAAGTTTCCCCCTTTATGGGGGCGACGCAGAAGGCTTAGAATGACGTGCTGTAGTTTTGAAACGACATAGTTCACATATGCTCTAAGATGATAGATGACATAAGATTAAAGCGTAGTGTGTTACCTTATTTTTATTTTGACCGCTTGGCGTATTTATTTAAATTTAAGAGGCTGGAGCGGCCGTGTTTCGAAAGAGCGTTTTTTGGATCAAGGGATGATTTAGCATGCCTATTTATTTTTTAATTCCGATTGGGATTTATTAGCTTTTTTGCATACAATGACGCTTATAATTTTCTCTAACGGAGGATAAGCGAGAATCATGAAAAATAAGGATTTAGAATTCGATCGAAGCTCTCATACGCTCTATTCGAAAAGGTGTGAAAAGGAGATAAAGAAGGCGATATGTTCGCATTTTAAGAAAGAAGAACGCGAAGAAGCCTGGACGAAGGTTCAACTCCAATATGTCGAATATCTAAGGGATTGGCGCAAGGATCTCGGAGGCAGGAAGAATTTTCATAACGGCGTGGGCGGGACTTATGACTGCATCGCTGTTTTGTCTTATTACACGGTCCATAAAGAAAAGGCGTCCTTTAATGAAATAGAACGAATCGTTGAGGATTTAACGTTACCTTCCTTTCGAAAGCTATGGTTTGTCGATTTGGATAAACCCCTTTGGCGGAAGCTTATGTATAAGGCTTTTTGCTCGGCGAAGAGACGTTGCGATAAATGGAATGATTATGTGATGAATATCTCTCCGTATAAGAAGGGAAAGCCGATATATTACGAATTCACTAAATGCCCGGTTGCTGAATTTATCAAACAACATCATTTAGAGGATATAGCGCCCGCTTTATGCAATGTGGATTATCCCGCTTTAGAGGCGATGGGGGCGAGGCTAGTCAGGAAGACGACATGCGTCAATGGCAAGCGTTGCGATTATACGATATGCGGTAAGAATGACGAATATCTTAAATCGCATCCGGAATATAAAGACGAGGTAGGTTGGCGGAAGAATAAATAGGCTGTTTAACCGTTTTTCTAGCCAGATCATAAGACATACAACACTTGGAACGCGTGTGTTCAAATGGATGAAAGCGCATCGATTGGTTCGGTAAGTTTTAAAGAGATTTTTTAGCTTTTTATTTACGTTTTAACTTGACAACAAAATCGTGGAATTCATCTATTTTTAGTTCTACGGATTTTGTAATATACGTGGATTTTGCATGGGTTTTTGAGTATTTTTGCGATGCTTTTCTTTTTTTGACTTGAGTGAAGAGTTTTGTGTGTTTGAAGGAAAAGTCAAACTTGCTTCTCTCTCTCTCTCTCTCTATGATGAAGGAAAGGAGGTAAATAAAGGAGAGAAAAGATGTTTAGCAATGCAAACGAAATAACGGCTTGTCTTAATGTATTCCAAAGGAAGATCGAGACGAATGAATGGCGTATCAGAGATAGGCGGCTTCCGTCGCTTAATATTCGGTGTTTTTATAACGAATATTGCAGCGAGATACTTAAGATTTATTCTTTGGAACACGAATCAGATCTGTTCGTTCGTCTCTTTGACGCTTGCGAAATGGACTCATTTTCTATTGAGGCGAGAAGCGAAGAAGAAATCGCAAGAAGCAAGGCCTTATCTTACATCGAAAGGGTAAAGAACAAAATTATTGAACAGAAGTAATCTGAACATTTTGGAGAAGCAACGTGTCTAATGAGATTTTGAATAACTTAATAAATAAAGATGATGCGTTTAATTGATTTTGCTCAAAAGGCGCGAAGGAACGCCTCTATGTCCTTTCGCTGTTGTTTAGCCATTATCGATGTGAAAGAACCGTTTAAATCAATTAAAAGGCCGTATCCACGGCTCAAAGTTAATTTAGTAGGAGAACTTTATAAAGATTCGCTATTATCAGGGATAAAGGCTAAGAACAATTTCCGCATCGGGCGCGAAGACGTACGAGAGTCATTGTTCAAAAAAGATATCCATGAAATATATGGGATGGATTGGTCGAATGACGACGTTATGTGGTTCACCATTTTGGAGAAACGTGATTATGAAGAAATTTGATTTTTTGTTTTTTCTTTTAGTGAGCTTTATAACGATTGGCTGCAGTGGGTCTAATAATGATGATTCCGATGGCAGTAGCCAAAGCGTTTCCTCGACTGGAGCTTGCACAATTGTTTGGCAAAATTATGACGGAAGCGTTCTTGAGGTTGATCGCGACGTTCAACTTGGTTCCATGCCAAGTTATGACGGCGCTACGCCAAAAAGGGAGGCATCAGATAATTACGATTACGTTTTTAGCGGTTGGACGCCAGATGTTGTTCCCGTCGCTGAAGACGCCGTTTATGTGGCCACATTCGATTCTATGTTGACTGCCGCTTACGTTTCTTTTGATTTAGATGGTGGAAAGACGTCTAGCGACACACGAAGCAGGTATATATCTTCGATTGATGCCAAGAATTTCTTTTTCAACGTCACAAAGGACGGCTATAACTTCAGGGGCTGGGAGTATAACGGGCAGAAAATTTTCGATGGCAAAGGCAACAAGTTAAAGAATGTGGCAATTGCCGAGAAAATGACATTTAAAGCCGTGTTTGCCCAAACGGCTTATTTGACAATATCTTCCAATATGAGCGGAGCGGCTGTCATAAAAGGAGAGGGGGAATACGCTTACAACACCAGCGTCGTTATAAGCGTGGATGTTAATGACGGATATTCCTTTCTTGGATGGTACTACGAAGACGGAACGTTACTATCAAACCAATCGATATATCCGTTCATGATGTGGAATGAAGATGTATCTATTATCGCAAAATTTGCTTACGCGTCATACACACTGCGCGTCGAATCATATGACGTAGATCTCGGCAAGGTTACAATCAAAAACACCTCGCGAGTTTTTGATGTTAGCCAAGAAGCAAAGATTAAATACCAATCTAAAGTAACAATCGCCGCATACACATCGACAGAAGTTGGGTTTTTAGGGTGGTTTGATAGCGAAGGAAAACTTATTGAAACGAATGCGGTATATGAATTTGTTATGCCACATGAAGATTACACGCTGATAGCCAAATGGAATCTCTTCAAGATCGAATATAACCTCAATGGCGGGACGCAGAACCCCGACAATCCGACGAGCTATACCGCCGATAGCGGGACGTTGCCGCTATACGCCCCGGCGAAACCCAGTTATGCGTTCTTGGGATGGAGGTATGGCTCCGATTTCGTCTCATCGATCGATCCCTCTCTTTTCAAGAACGTCACGCTCGACGCCGTCTGGGAAGCTACGACGTATTCGATCTCGTATCATTTGGATGGCGGAATCAACGACCCTTCCAATCCATCCTCTTATACCATCGAAAGCGATGATATCGCCTTATCGTCCCCATCCAAAGCCGGCTACGCATTCGACGGATGGTATTCGGATTCCGCTCATTCGGAGAAAGTCGCCGCCATCAAGAAAGGCTCATATGGCGATGTCGATCTATACGCCAAATGGACGGCGATCACCTATTCGATAACGTACGATCTCAATGGAGGGATCGATTCCTCGGGCAACCCTTCGTCGTACACGGTCGAGGATTCGCTTTCGCTGTCGGCGCCGACGAAGGCCGGGTACACGTTCCTTGGATGGTATAGCGGCGGCAAGCAAATCGCGTACATCGAGAAGGGAACGATCGGCAATTTGGAATTGGCGGCCAAATGGTCCGCCAATCTGAATGCGTTATCGGTTACCAGCGAGGACGAGGGCAAGGGGACGGTCGAAATAGTCTCCGGCTCCGGCTACACGGACGAAACGGTAACCGTCAAGGCGACACCGTTGAACGGCGGCTCGTTTGCTGGCTGGTACAGCGACTTGCAATGGATAAGCGGCGATGAGGTCTATTCGTTCACGATGCCCGCCGGCGGATATTCCCTCGTTGCGCGTTTTTATAGCAAGGCCGAAATAAATCTCGGCATCGTGCCGGCTCTAAACGGAACGGAAGGCACGTTTACCTATGGCCTATATCCCCAAACCCATGTGAGCGACGCCGCGATCGTCGCGGCGCTCGATTCATTGACGTCCGCCGATATCAATGGGTGGTATTTCTATGATGGCCAATACTATGCGAAAGAAACCGCAAAACCACGCGACTCCAGTTATGTTTTCGACGACGGCACGAAGATCGTCTCCGGGACGTCCTATTGGTTCAAATGCGAGCCGATCGAATGGAAGGTCCTTTCCTCTGGCGGTGGGAGCTATTCCCTCGTCTCCGCCGCGTTGCTCGACGCCCATCGTTATGGTGATCCTTCGAACAATTACGCCAATTCCGAGATAAGGGAATGGCTCAACGGCGATTTCCTTTCCTCCGCGTTCGCCCTCGGCGATTCCCATATCCAAACCACGACCGTCGACAACTCGGCGTCGACGACGGATTCATCCAGTAATAAATATGCCTGCGAAAACACCGAGGACAAGGTCTATCTCCTGAGTTATCAGGATTACAAGAACGCGTCTTATTTCGCCGATGACGCCGCGAGGCGATGCAAGACGACGGATTACGCCAGGGCGAGAGGGGCATGGTACAGCACCGACCCATCCTATCTATACAACGGAGTTTACTGGACCCGTTCGCCGCACTCTGACTATTCCTTCTGCGCGTGGTTCGTCTCTATCGACGGCTACCTCGGCATCGACTACGTCTACGATTCCCACCGCGCCGTCCGCCCAGTTTTAACGATCAATCTTTGAATCAATCCGCTTGGCCAATCTATTCGTCAGGCCAAGCGGCGATCTATAAATCGTGATAAGTCTAAATGACAAAGAAGGGGGGGCGATGGCATTCATTTGCAACATTATAATCGATGGTAACTTCACCGGAGACGTATGAAACAACAACGTATCCGCGTAAATAAAGAGATGCCTATGTGTTGTTCGAATGTTAATAAGCATAAGAACAATTTGCATCAATTGGGTTTCAAAAAAGATTTTCAAAGGGAGAAGAATTATGTCTATCTTGTTGTCTTTAAGCACAGAAAATATTATTGCTGTTGTGGCGGCCGCCATCGCGATAATAGGGATCTTGCTGACCTGTTTTCAACTATATCAAACCAAGAAGGTTGATGAAGCTCGCCTTGTAGGCGATATGTTGAAAGTCATTAGATCCAACGAAAGGCTTTCGGAAATAGAGCATTACTTAGATTACAACGTTCCTTGGTATGGTGATGATTTTCATGATTCGGAACTTGAAACAAGCATCGACGATTTCCTCGCTTTGATGAATTATATATGCTTTCTAGAGAGGAAAAGATTGATTGGAAAACGAGCAGCGAAAATCTTCGAATATGAACTGATAAGGACGATTAAGAATCCAGATTGCCTATGTTACTTATGGAACTTGTACCATTGGTGTATATCGAAGAATAAAAAATGCCCCTTTGCTTATTTGATTGAATATGCGATGGTGGAAATGAGCGAGGAGAAGAGAAAAGCTTTTGAAAGCAACAATGAAGCCGTAAGCGGCTATCGCAGATATCTCAACTTTTAAAGGCGTTTAAATCCAGCTTGCTTCGATGGGTTACGAACGCAAATTATTTTGTGACAATTCAAAGGTTCGTCAAGCATTAGCGCTATCCGTTCTCGTGAGAGGCTCAGACGTATTGCCGCGAAGTTCGTTGACATGGTAGACACATTTTCCCTTGAAAAAGTGTGTCGATATAGTATTTATTCCCTTGAAAAAGTGTGTCGATATAGTATTTATTCCCTTGAAAAAGTGTAATTTATGTCTTATCTTTTCCGTATAAAAGAAGGGCTATTATGCTTAAAAGGAAAATAACGCAAACGCTGCTAGATTGGAAAAATGACCAATCTGTCAAGAAAAAAGCCTTGTTAATTAAGGGTTTAAGACAAATCGGAAAGACATATATAGTTAGGAAATTCGGCGAAGAGCATTATAAGCATACTATTTATATCAATTTCAAAAATCGCGATGATTTGAAGAAGATTTTTGATTACAACTTGGATGTAGATAGAATTCTTATGGATCTCTCGTCGTTAATGCCTGGGATTCGCCTCGTTCCTCATCAAACCCTCATCATATTCGATGAAGTGCAAGAATGCGCAAATGCCAGAGCTTCATTAAAGCCGTTTGTCGAAGACGGACGTTATGATGTCATTGCCACCGGATCCTTGCTTGGCATCCGAGGATATAACAAGAAAAAAGGAAAAGGGGTTCCCACCGGTTCAGAGAACATCGTTTATATGCACCCTCTGGATTTCGAAGAATTTTTGTGGGCCAAAGGGATTGCAACTGAAGTTATTG
The DNA here is from genome assembly GCA_963624045.1 of Bacteroidaceae bacterium. Taxonomy (GTDB): domain Bacteria; phylum Bacillota_I; class Bacilli_A; order RFN20; family CAG-826; genus UBA4951. The sequence goes on along the minus strand of CAVFNI010000016.1, from coordinate 21,684 downwards.
ATTACATAAGGAAGTGTTATAAGAACGGGTCTTTAATTTCGCAAGGAACCCATGAGGCGATGATTCGCTATTTCAAAGAATATATATGCGTGGGAGGGCTTCCCGAAGCTGTGAATGTGTTTTTGTCCACCGGGGATTTTAATCGCGTCTATAACATGCAAAGGAATATTTTGGAAGAATATGGTGATGACTTTGGAAAATATCTAGACGCCGACGAAAATGAAGAAGTGGATGAATTGCTTTTGGCTAGAATCAAAGAAGTTTTTTCTTCCATTCCAAGCCAATTAGCGAAGGAAAACAAAAAATTCCAATATTCCAAGATTAAAACCAAAGGCCGCAGCGCCGATTATCGGGAAGCCATTCAATGGCTGATCGATGCCGGGATTGTGGCTCCGTGTTTTAATTTATCGACTTTAGAATTGCCATTAGAAGGCAATAAGATAGATAACGAATTTAAACTTTATATGAGAGATAGCGGCCTCTTTGTGGCGATGTTAGGAAAGGGGACCGCCGGCGAAGTGTTATCGGGGAACCTTGGGATATATAAAGGGGCCATTTATGAAAACATTATCGCCGACGCTTTTTCGAAGGCGGGTCGGCAATTATATTATTTCCGTAAAGACAGCGGTCTAGAGATTGACTTTATAACCAAATACAATGGCCAGGTCACGCTTATTGAGGCAAAGGCAAAGTCAGGGAAAACTAAATCGTCATCGACAATCCTTGCCAATCGAGACAAATATGGTGTTTCGCATTTGATCAAATTTGGGGAATACAATGTGGGTCATAATGGCCCAATATTGACCTTACCTTACTATATGGCCTTCCTTCTTCAAGATGAATGACGGAGCTATAATTCGAAAGTTTTTAGTAATTCGGCATCGTTAAGATTGGTGTTTATGCCTTTGGCTTCGCATATTATCTGAATCACCAAATTGTTATTGAGCGAATGATATGGCTCGTATAAAGAAAACAATTCATCGGGTTTTATTTTCTTGTAGAAAAAAGTTTCGGGCAGGTTTGTGTCATATGTGAAATATTTCATGATGAATCCGATCCAAGCCATGATGTAGGAGGGATGAATCTCTTTGCCGCGGGTTAATTTCTTTTCCTTTTTTGATTATTTCGTAAGCGGTCACGGTATCAAGCGAAACAAAAAGGAAATCATTAGAAGATGTTCTGACTTGGAAGGACGAATATAGGTACGCTTTAACAAACGTCTTCGAAGAACAATCCATCACCTTAGTTGAATATTCGAAAAGATCGGATACGAACCTGCATGATAATAATTTAGCATCGTTTTTTCATATTTAGGTTCTGTTTAAACAGAGCCCATTTTATAGTTTGTGATATCTCTTTCTATCAATGAAACTGGATTCTTTCAAACTGTTGGATCCTATGCGAGCGATTCTCTAAAGAATGGGCTTTTAGCTTATATAAGACATATTCGATTTGTCGATAAAAATAAAAAGTTAGTAATAATCGAATGTTTTTGAAATCGATATTGCGAAAATGTCATTTTTCTTGCTTTGAAGTGTTGCAAAAATGTCATTTTTTGCGTCTTGAAGTATTGCAAAAATGCATTATCGATTCTAGAATGCGATATATGGAACGGATATTTAAAAGAAAAGCGTATCAAAAATTGCTTGATTGGAAGCAACATTGGTCGCGGAATTACGCTGTTTTGGTGGAAGGAGCACGCCGGGTTGGGAAAAGCACGCTCGTTGAGGCTTTTGCCAAAGAGAATTACAAATCTTATGTTTTGATCGATTTTTCCAAAGCTTCGCAAGAATTAATGAGAATATTTGATGATATTAGCAATATAGACGTCTTCTTTTTGAAGCTTCAAGCTTATGTATCCGTCGATTTATTTGAAAGAGAGTCGTGTATTATCTTTGACGAAGTTCAATTTGCGCCAAAAGCCAGGCAGGCCATCAAGCATTTAGTGCAAGATGGCAGATACGATTACATCGAGACCGGCTCCCTCATAAGCATCAAGAAAAATTGCAAAGATATTCTCATCCCTTCCGAAGAAATGAAAATCGAACTTTTCCCATTGGATTATGAGGAATTTTGTTGGGCCATAGGCATGCCATATTCGAACATCAAGCGCATTAATGGCGCCAATGTTCCTATGGGACAAGCCGTCAACAGAAAGCTTATGGGAGATTTTAGAATCTATATGGCTGTTGGCGGCATGCCCCAAGCCGTTCAGGCATATCTAGAAAAAAAGTCGTTTCGGCAAATTGACTTGATCAAAAGAGAAATAATCGCGCTTTATAAAGACGATTTCGCGAAGCTTGATGAGACGGGGTCTCTCGCTCTTCTATACGATTCCATTCCCAGTCAACTAGCATCTAAAAGCAATCGATTTTTTATTTCGAAAGCACTTCGAAAAAGGAAAGGGGTGGCAACGCAATCTCTTTTGTCGGAGCTAGTTGACTCTAAAACGGTTTTGATTTGCTATAATTCCTTCGATCCAGGCACATCCTTATCGTCATCTAGAGATTTGAATAACTATAAATTATATCTTTCCGATATTGGTCTTTTCGTAACGATGCTTTTTGCCGACAAGGAGCTGGTTGGGGACAACGTGTATACGAAATTGCTAAGCGACAAATTGGATGCCAATCTTGGGTATTTGTATGAAAACGTTGTCGCTCAAGCCATAACGGCTAGCGGAAGGAAACTGTTTTATCATTTTTGGAAGGATCAAGGGAAAACCCATTCATATGAGATTGACTTCTTGTTGACCGACGGAACGAAGATCATTCCTATCGAGGTTAAGTCATCTAATATCAACAACCATAAATCGATCAATGAATTTGCGAATAAATTTTCTGCCAAAATATCGCGCAGGATTCTTTTTTCGCAAAACGACATTGGACACGATGGCATGCTTGAATTCAAGCCGATATATTTGGCACCGGCGGTGATTAGCGACTTGGAATAATTTGGTTTTATGGCGGGACGTTATTTGTCCTTGCCTTTTTCTTTGGCGCGTTTGTCGTTAATGATGTCCATCTCTTTTTCGGTGATGAGTTTGACCTCGTGTTCCTCGGCCCATTTGACGCAGCCTTTTAACACGGTTGGCAAGAAAATGCGGGGGACTTTCACTAAGCGCGCTAAGGCATCGTCGGTGAATTTGACGTCGGTTTGAATCCTTTCGGCGGCGTAGCGGACACTAGAGACGGATGTTTCCCTCATTGGCAATAATTCGGGGCGCGGCTTTTTAAATTTTGAACACCAGAAATTCTTTGAATCGCGATAGCCATAATCAACGGGTACGCGCGGGAAGCCGCTTGCGGTCACACCGTTAACGATGGTTGAATAATATTTTTCCTTCATGAGGATCTTGTCGATGCGGAGGATGAAGTGGGCGCCGAATTTGGAGGTGATGCCATTAAAATCGTGATATGGCTCGGGATAGCCGTTCAATTCTCCTGGCTGATCGGAACCGGCGTTATCAAGCTCCCTCATCCAAGTGCATTCGATGGCTTGGAAGGATTCTTTGACCACTTTCGGGAAGCGTTCTTCCGGATGTTCTTTGGCCATCTCTCCTTCTTCGAGAGTGAATAAGCAGCCTTTCATTTTCTCTTCGCTGCTATCGCCAGGCCAACCCATCCTCACCGCTTCCTTGAATAATTTTTTATCGTCGGGGAAGAAATTGAGGGTGCATTTGCCATTTCGAAGGATGTTTTGGGCGGTGTTCGATGAATTGCGGCATTCGAGTAGCATCGCATAATATCCTTTGCCGGCGATGTAATATGGCGCTAACAAAGAATAAGGTCCTAGACTCGTTTCCCCGCTTTCCGTCAAGGTCCCGACCATCACGACGGGCATTGGGAAAAAGAGGGAAGTTTGGTAGAAATTATCCTTCGGCTCTAACGTTTTGAAACTGCTCATTGTTTTTCTCCTGCAAGTGTTATTACGACTATTATAAAAACATTTTCATAGATGGTTATCTGGAAAAAGCTTTTGTGGAGACTTAATTAACTTTCTCTAAATCGTTGATCATCAAAAGGACCAAGAAATTCCAGCTTTGGAAACCGGGATTGCATAAGCCAACGCCTGTTTCCGAATGGTAATATTCGTAGAATTCGCCATGTTCCTCGACGTCTTTGCCAAGCAGGCGAATTGTCTTTAATGCCAATTCCTTAGCCTCTTGGTCATAGCCATAATTCTTTAAGCCGAGATAGGTGAAATAATTGGCGTTGATCCAAATCGGCCCCGACCAGCAAGAGGGGTTGCCTGATTTGATGTTGCGGAACATCTTTTCCGCTTTCGAGACGCTGCGGATGCCATAGGGGCTATAGAGGGTCGCGGGATTTAGATAATGCTCTTCCACAACGCGTTTGGCCTCTTCTTTAGTGGCTATTTTGTTCCATAATGGCAAGATGCCGGCCCAGGTTTCGATGCGCATCGGCAAGGAATGGTAGTGGCGGGGTGCGCCACTTTGAAGCCATTCGTGGGGATCGACTTTCCTTAAGGAGATGTCGGCGCTATAGAAAAAACCGTCGCGGGGGTCAAAAAGCTCATCGTGAATCGCTTGGGCGAGATGAGCGGCTTTCACTTGGTATTCTTTTTGTTCTTGAGGCAAGGAGAGCATCGCGGCCAAATCGGACATCGCCTGATATTCCGCTTGCATTAAGGAATTAAGATAGATGGTTGCCGAGCTGCATTTTGGCCGATAGAAAGCGGTGGGGTCGTTATCGAAGCCTAATCCTAAGTCATCGATAGGGAAGAAAAGCCCCGTTTCCTCGTCTTTTTGATGGGTTTCGTAATAAGTGATAAATTTTTGCATCTTCGGATAACCCTCTTTTAGCCAAGAGGCATCGCCATAATGCTCTGAGATGGCGATGGCATGAAGGGCCAAACAAGGTTTATGGATGTTGGTGAAGACGCGAGGATCTAAGGCAAATAACCACCAATGGGTGTCTTGGACGAGGATGGGAATCCTCCCTTGTTCGTCTTGGGCGTCGAGGAAATTGAGGACGCAACCCTTTTCATAAGCTTCGATAGCCGGGTCATCGATGGCGAGTAACGCCACCCCAGTCAGCCATGAATCCCAATCCCATAATTGATGGGAATAGGCGGCGCCAGGCACCAAATAGGGGTGTTTGAGGTTGGCAACTGGTTCGCGGAAATTCTTCTTGTAGGTGTTTAGGATATAATCCTTGATCGCTTGCGCGTAGCGCTTATCTTCTTTTTCCATGGTTTTCCTCGTCTTTACGGATATATTCTAAGAAGAATGTGGTTGAGAGCAACCTTTAAGCCTCTTTTGATTAGAAACAATCGTAAAAAGGAAGAATAACGCTTGATAGAAGGAGACGAGACGGCAAAAGCACTCAAATTAATTTGATTATAGGGTAGAGAAAATCGTTAACGATATTTAGTCGGTAAAACCCAAATCGGATGCTTTTAGCTGCGCGCAATTTGACGATAGGTTATAACTCGTGATCCTTTCGCTTCCTGAATTTGGTTCGAGGATTCCTTTCTTCACCCATTCCTTCATCCATTCAAATCCGACATACAGTATTCTTCGAAGGGATTAAAGCCTTTCAGATCATAGTCATGTTGTATTAATACATATGTCGATGTTGTTCGCGTATTCGAAATTTGAATTCATTATCGAACGCTTCCTTAGGTTCTTATTGCAACAAAACAAGGAATCTTTATCAATATCTCCGTTCCTTATTTTAGATAATTAAGCGACGTTCTTTGGCAAAACAAAGAATTATGTTGCTATCTCTTTTCCTATTTTTATGAGTCAAACGGAACGTAAATAAGAGCCGTTTTTGCAGGGATTTTTGGATTCCAAGCAAGAAGGCAATGGCTTATGTGCTTAAAAACCTAATTCTATCGCTATCTATTAATGGGGGATATAAGAAGAAATGGGAAAATATCGAAAATATAAAGGAAGACGATACGGGAAAAGAATCACTTATGAGGAAATGGATAAGATATCGACGGAAATCGAAAGCAATTTAGCGCGTTTCATAAAGGAAGGGAAATACAAGGACGTTCTAATAAAGATGGGAAACCTAGAACACTATTCTCTTAAGAATCAAATATATATCATCATGCAATGCCCCGAGGCGCAAACATTGCATGGCTTAAGGGGGTGGAACCGGTTAGGAAGACGCGTCAAGGCTGGCGAGAGGGCCATCCGCGTTTTTGTCCCTATCGTCTCCAAAAAGGAAGAGAAGGAAGAAGACGAAGAAAAAGCGCTCAAAGGGTTTCGTTCCGGCTCGGTGTTTGACCTCTCACAGACTGAGGGTCCGGCAATTAACGCCTTTCGTTTTGACGAAGCTAAGATCATCGAAGACAAAGAGAGGATTTTGCGGGGCTTAAGGAAGACGATTGAAGATATGGGATATCAAGTCGCTTATCTATCAAAAGAAGAAATTGGGGAGGGATGTTATGGCTATTGTAACCACAAAGATAAGCGAATCAGAATTCAAGAAGGTCTTTCGGATTTGCAAGAGGTCTCCACTTTGGTGCATGAATGCGGCCATGCGCTTGCGCATGCTATGGAAAGGGAGGATTTCAAAGGATTAACCGCTCACGAGAAGAAAGGGATAAAGGAAGTTGAAGCGGAATCAATCGCCTGCATCGTATGCACTTATCTTGGTTTGGATACGCAGAATTTCAATTTTTCCTATATCACAGGCTGGGCTGAGGGGGATGTCTCCAAATTCCATAAGAACCTAGATGTTATCTCCAAACACGCGAAAACTTTAATCGATGGTATCAACAAAGAATTCGAGGAAGGAATAAGTGTGATCGAAGAGATGGCCTAAAGCGCTCTGTCGCTTTAAGCCTTTGATTTTCGATGGCGATTTGCGAGGATTTTGATGTTTTTAGCACCAAAGGTCTTTCTCGACGATCGTCCCGTCCTTCCAGACGAATGTTTTGACTTCGAATTTACCAAAGGAGGCTTTCGCCTTGACGCCGAAAAGTTGGAAGGAGGTCTCTTCTGACGTTTCGTTGTTATTGAAGAGTCGGAAGCAATATTGGCCGTGATCGCGGTATAGGGCAACAAGGGAAATGGCTTTGTTATCGATGGAAACGCCATTAACGAATTCCTTGCCTTCTCCATGGGGGAAGAAATTTAAGGAAGGGATGTCGTCGACGAATTCTTGAGCGTTATTTTCTAATTCGTTTAATTCGCTATAGCCAAAACGGAAGGAGAATTCGTGTTTGCCTTGTTCGATATATGGCACGAAGCGGTCGCGCCATAAGATTGGTCTTTTTTCGATTGGGTGAGCGCAATAGGCGGCGCCGCGAAGCAAGGTAGCGAACAATGTCCTTTCTTCGGCGGCGAAGGAATAGACGCCTTTGTTATAGAGGCAAAGGGCCTTTTGGCCGTCTTTTTTGCCGATGAAGCGTTGGGCCACGTATTCGGTGCCGTCAGCATGGAAGGTTTCTTCTCCGAACATAATTTGCCCGAAGAAATCGCCAGATACGGAAGTCGGTATCTTTATTTTGAGGGTCTTTTCTTGCTCGTTCCAAAGAACGTAATAGGAGACATCGATATAAGGGAGGTCGCGATAGATTTTGTAACTGACCTTAACGAAAGAAGCTTCGCATTCGAAGAGGGATTCGACTTCGGTAAGGACCTCGCCATCTTCTACGACACGGACGGCAGGGCGGCCTTTGAATGGCCCCTTTTTGCCTTTGCTTAAAGAGAAATCTTTGGGATTGGAACCGATTTTGGTAAGGTCCCATCCCCAAGGATCGGCATTGTCATCATACATGACGGGTAAGAAGGCGCCATTTGAAAGTAGTTCCTTTCCTTCGACTCGATAGCTTTCGAGTAAGCCCGTTTGGCGGTTAATGCGGAGGCTTTTGCATTTATCGGCATAGACGATGTCCTTTCCATCGTCGATGAATTTTGTTTTGGGTTTGACATCAAAGCGAACGTCGACTCTTTCGACGCTAAAAGGGCGCATGGACAACCGATAGGATATCCGTTTGCGGCGGTCCATGTTGATGCTTCCTTCTTCGGCTATTACTTGGCAGGGTATTTGTTTGTTGCCGTAATAGGCGACTGGCACATATTCCTCGGAATCGGAGACGAGGGCTTTAGGGATAAGGACTTCCGTTTCGATAACGGCTTCTCTGACATAGGGCATCTCGTTCCAAACAAATAAGGGGAAGGTATCTAATTCCGCCGTTTGGCTATGGTTAATCATCGCCAAGAAGGCTTTCTCCTTTTCCTCTTGTAATTCCATTAATGCCCTTTGTCCTTTTAGAAGGGAGGTGGTTTCTCCGCTTTTGACGATGGTTCCAGATAAGCAATCGTGGAATTCGATTTCGGCGAGGGCTTTCTCGGCTTGGGCGAAGACTTCCTCGTTTTTCTTATAGAGTCCCTCGCTTTCGGCATAGGCGCAAAGTTTCTCAGTGGCGAATAGCTTGCTTTCCAGGAGAGAATTCATCTGTTTGATGCTATTCATCGAAGAATAGGAACCGCGCAAGATGGGAAGGGATTCCTTCACGACGGTCTTTGGATTGACGCAAGAGAGATACCTTTCGGGGGTGGAATGGATGACTTTGAGATCGGTGGAATTCATCCGGAAGGCCTTGATGTCTTCTAAATCCTTCTTGGAATTGACCCCACCGTGATTGCCTACGCCCCAAAGGGCAAGGCCGTATTCGCTATCGGCGTAATGACCCATTTTGCGTTTGATTTCCGCTAGAGCGGTCCCATATCCGCTCGTATAGATTCCTTCGTCATTGGCTCTAGCGACGGTGACGGTGCTCCCATCGACCCCCTCCCATAGGAATTCGTTCTCAGGCAAAGGGTAATACATGGGCATCGGACGGCAGATGATATAGCCATCAAAGCCGCATTTTTTAAGGATCTGTGGGAGGCCGACGCTATGGCCGAAGCTATCGAAATTATAAGCGACGGTGGGACGTTTGCCGAATTTGGCAGCGAAATATTCTCGTCCCAGTTTGATTTGTCGGACCATCGCTTCGCCACTGGGCATATCGCAATCGGGTTGCAAATACCATCCGCCGGCGATGACCCATTTTCCTTCGTCCACTAATCTCTTGATGCGCGAGAAAAGCTCTGGATCGTTCTTTTCGACGTATTCGTATAGCAAGCTTTCGTTGTGGCAGAAGATATAATCGTATTCTTCGCAAAAATCGGCGGCTTGCTTGAAGGTGGAGATAGTGACTCCCATCCCTTCTTCCCAGTCCCATTGCCACACCGGATCGATATGGGAATTACAAATCAAATGCAGTTCTTTCATGTTTTCCTCCGCCCGCTATGATAGCGGGATGCTCATCAGTTATGTTGTGATTTTTTCCTCTTTATTTGGTTTTGTAAGGGTTTTGCAGGTTTTTTGCGATTTCGTTAGCAAACCAAAGAAGCGGATATCTGTAATTCTGGGTCGTCTGGCTCATAAGATAATCTCTTTCTTGTGATGTCTTCGATAGCCGATAAGAAGAAGCGGTTATTGGCCAAATAGGCGCCGCCAAGAAGGGTGTTATTTTGCTTAAGTTCCGAGAAATGGATGCGGACGCGGACTTCGTGAGCGTTATATAAATTGACGTATTTAAGGAGCAAATTGCGGTAGCTTTCCCCCAAAGCGACGATCGGTCCTTCGAGGACGACGCCTTCGAGATCGAGCAAATCGGCATAGCCGATGATGGCGATGGCGTTATAACGAGCGCTTTCGTCGATAAATTTCATGGCGACGGGATCGCCTTCCTTTTGCCAGGCAAGAATTTCATCTACGTTCATTTCTTTCTTGTGATCAAGGCCTTTTTCCTCGATGATTCTTTGATAAAGTCGCCCTAAAGAATAGAGCTTGTTGTGACGGGTGTTTTTGCTGATCTCATCGACGGGGTTATAGATGGATATTTCGCCACTATAGCCATGGGCGCCGCCATAAAGTTTGTCGTTGAGGAAGAGGGCGAGGCCCGAACTCATCCCGATATGGATGAAGAGGAAGTTTTTCATCGAGAAGGACGGGGCGAAGATTTTTTCGGCGATCGAAGCGACGCGGACGTCGTTATAAAGTTTGGTGGGAACGTTATATAGATTGGCAAAATAGGTGCGTGGATTGATTTTAAGGTAATCCTTGACGCGGTAGACCATCGCGTATTCGCCCGTGAGCGAATTGATCATGCCAGGGCTAGCGATGGCAATGCCAAGCAATTTCCTTCCCCGAACTTCTTTCCTTTTTAATAAAGAAGATAAGAGATCGGCTAATTCTTGGAAATGCTTCTCTTCGACGAAATCGACGTGGGGGATTTCCGCTTGGCAAAGCAAACGCTCCCTCAAATCGAATAAAGCGACCGACAGAGAATTAGAAGAAAGGTCGATGGCGGCCGTCACCCCGGCGTTTTCGTTGATGGATAGGAAGACGGGCGCCCGCCCTTTCTTAGTCTGGTCGTTTTTCTTTTTACTGGCAGTTAATAGGCCATGATTGACTAGTTCCTCCACGATGGCGGTGGTGGCGACGAAGGAGATATTAAGCTTCTCCGAGATGGAGGAGATAGGAAGGCTCCCCGTTCTCCGCAATAAAGAAATGACTTGCGTTTGGTTGGCAATTCGTAAGTTATTTCGGTTATTTATATCCTTTTGCTTAGCCATTTTCTCTTAACATTCTAGCATTTCATGAAAGCGCTTAGAAATCCTTGTTGCATTAATTATTTAAGTAGATTTAAAATAAGGCAAGGGAAATCGCTTGCCGATTTGTTTTGATTGGCTGGCAGAAAGGAGTCTCTCTTATGCGCCGACATCGTTATCTTATGACGATTGCTCTCGCTTCCTTCCTTTTGCCTCTCACACAAGTGGGGGGGTCTAGTGAGGTTATCGCCGAGACTGGCGACACCTATCATACCCAAACCATCAATATCGGCAGCCATTATCGCATTGAAAGCGATGGCGCTCCCTTTTATATCGCCTTCGATAAGGCTAGAACGACCGGTGAGACTTCGCGTCTCTCCTATATCTTTGACGAGATTTCTTATGATTATGCCGATTTGGATAAGGGCGGCTTATTCGTCAGTGACGCTTCAAGCGTAGCCTCTTCTTATGACACTTTGGAATATAAGAGCTTCTTAACCGCCTTCAGAGAAGCTTACACGGCCGATAGGAGCACGGCTAAATGGGAAGATTATTGCCAAGACCGCGCTTCTTTCATGTTTAAAACTGGCATTTTCTATTCCCTTTTGTTCTATAAGGGATCCGAAGACGAGCAAACGCAGGCGATCATCCGCGATAATGTTGCCAATTATACGCAAGGAAGCCTAGGCAATTACGATGACATGAAGGAATTAAATGGCCGTTATGGCTATTATTTCAACGGCGCGAAAATCACCATCTCCTTTTTGGCCACCTTCCTTTTCGGCTATGGGTGCACGCTTTATTACCAAGATGGCGTGACGGTGACTTGCGATGAGGAGACGGTCTCTCCGACGGTGGAGGCGGAGGATTATGAAATCCAAAATGGCGATCTGGGCGATCCAGGCAGCCGTCCGTTCTACAATCGGTCTTTATGTTATATCCCCTTCACGAAGAAGCCTGAAGCAGAGGACACCGTCGTTAAATTCGATCATATTGAGATTAATGGCGAAAAAAGGGAGGATGTTGCTTTTAGACAGGATGGCTCCCGTTATTTCATCGCCACCAAGCTTTCTAGCGAAGACACCGTCAAGATAATCACCACCAAGAAAATCATCCACGAAGACAAAAACGTCACCATTCACGATTTATATGATGTTTCGGGGCAAACAGAGATATCCTTCAATGAATTGAAACAAGATTCCTACGGCGTTGGAAATATCCCCAATGAAGTTAATAACGCTTTCCGTTTCGTTTTGAACACGCCCAAGATCGACGGCTCGGCATGGGTTGGCGAGAGGCAAACGAAATTCGGCATTTGGACGTCCAACGGCTCCTTTTGGTCCAATTTTGGTTATATCATTCGCTTCAGCCAAGGGGTTGTCAGCATCCTTACAGGGGAGGAGATAACCCTTGCTCGGGCGGAGAGCTCTTCTATAACCTCCCGATCTTCTTTGCTTATCGTCATCGGTCTCGCCAAGGTGAGTAACGAGACGGGGAGATGGTTTGCCAACCGCATTTTTGTGGATGTCAACGGCACCCGCGTCGCCCAATATGATGACGATAGCGAAAGAAAATCGTTGGGATCGCTCATTACCGGCCCTTATATCGGTCAAGCCGGTGGCGAGGTATCTTTCGAAGATTATCGCAAGGATTCTTTGTTGAAGGTCAACGATTTATCCGATGAAACGCACGTTAAAGCGTCCTTCCCTTCTTATGTTTTGAAGGGAGAGAGCCTTAACGCTTCCTTCGTCTTGGATGACGGCTATAAATTTAACTCCTTCCTCATTAATGGTTCGGACGCCCTTTCGCAGTTGGTTTATTCCGACGGCGTTTATAGCCTCAATCTTCTAGGCGTCTCTTCTTCGATCGACATCTCCTATACCTTGATTTCCGATGTCCACGTCTCTCTTTCCTTAGAGGGAGAAGCCATCGACACAACCTATGATTCCTTCCCTCTATATGGCTCGCGTGGCGTTATCAAATTCAGCATGAAGGAAGGGAAAATTCCTTCTTCTATTATGGTTAATGGCGTTGAAAGCGTCTCGTCTTTGGAGAGGAACGGCAAGGTCTTTTCTTTGAAACTTCTTCCCCTCGTAGAAGATACGAAAATCGTTATAACGGGCGTCGATAAGCAATATTCGGTCGCCTTATCTAGCGAGGAAGGGGAGCACGCTTCGATCAAATTGTCCTCATCTTCCGTGCTAGCTGGTGGCAGCCTTTCCTTCGAGGTGATTCTTGATGATGGTTATCTATTGGCTGGCGTTTCTATCGATGGGGCCGCTACCATCTCTTCCTCGAACGGTATCTATTACCTCGATGAGGTTTACGGCGATGTGATCATTTCTTTGGAAACTAAAAAAGAGGAAAGCGAGACGATTACGCCCTCTCAATCGACATCCCTTATGTGGCTCGCCTATCTTCTTTACGCCTTAGCGGGCCTCGCCCTTATCGCCTTTGGCGTCTTTGCTATTGTCGCCATAAAAAGAAAGAAGGCCCTATAATAATGCTTTTATCGCGTAACGCCCTTAACGGACGAGGGAAAAAGAAATTCGATTGGGCCAAGCTCATCTTCATTTTGGTGATGCTTTTCCCCGCCGTTTTCCATTTGGCCGTTTTCTGGGCTGGCGTTGAGGTGCAGACGATCGCGATGGCCTTCACCAATTACAATACCGATGCTTTCTGTGGTTGGGACAATTTTACCTACATCATCAACCAATTCTTCGGGGAAGGCGGCAATTTTGGTATTTTCCTTCGCAATACCCTTATTTATTTCGGGATTCAATTGCTTTTGATCCCGGCGGGCATGTTCATTGCCTACCTCATTTATCGGAAGATGATCGGCTCGAAATTCGTCAAAATCGTTTTGTATTTGCCTTGCGCTATTTCTTCGATTCTCTTCTCTTCTTTATATATCCGTCTTTTGGATCCTGATATGAGCTTTGGCCTTCTTTCTAGTTGGTTTGGCATCAGCGAGGAATTATACGTTTTCCAACTCGACCATTCCCTCGCCTACATGATTATTTACGATGTTTGGGTGGCTATCGGTGGTAATCTCTTTATTTGGATTGGCGGCATGAGTCGCATTCCTCAAACGATTTTCGACGCCGCTAAAATCGACGGCGTTCCGCCATCGCGGGAATTCACCAAAATCGTCTTGCCTTTGATGTGGCCGACCTTCGTTACGATGATCACCTTGACGGTGGTTGGGCTATTTGGCGCCGGCGGTTCTAATTTATTGCTCGGCACAGGGCCAGAGACTTATTCGATTTCCTATTGGATGTACCAAATGGTCTTAGGCAAAGGGGAAGCCGATTATAACTACGCTTCGGCAGCGGGGCTTTTCTTCACGGTACTTACCATCCCCGTCCTTATCGGTTCGCGCATTTTCTTAAAACGGCATGGGGAGGCCACGGAATTCTAATATGGAACAATATCGTTTGCCTCATCGCCCGTCGCATAATAAGAATTCCTTTTGGGGACGCCTTTGCTTGCGTTTTGAGAAGCAATTCAAAGAAGGGCCGTTATTCAATATCGGCGCCTTGATCGTCATTTTGTGGTCTTTGTCCTTCGTTTTAGTGCTGATATGGGGATTCAATTTCTCCTTGATGTCGAAAGAGGAATTGTCTACCGAAAACGCCCATTTCTTTTCTCATACCCTCTCCTTTTCCAATTATTTGAACGCCTTCAAGACGTTAAGATTCGACAACACCAATTATTTCGGAATGTTATGGAATTCGATCTGGTTCTCTTTCGGCGCCACTTTAATGAAGCTTATCGCAACGGTCTTCTTCGCTTATGCCATCGCCCGCTTCTCTTTCCCGGGCCGTAAAGTCCTTTATGTCATCGTCATTGCCCAGATGTTACTTCCAACTTATGGGCAAACGGCCGCCAATTACAAATTGCTTTCGACCTTTGGGCTCGTTGATTCCCCTCTCTTCTTATTGGCGATGGGGGCGGGGCATGGCACTTTCTTCCTTATTTGCCATAGCTATTTCGAAACCCTTCCCAAGGATTACGAAGAAAGCGCTAGGATCGATGGTTGCGGCTATTTCCGCACCTTCTTCCAAATCATGATTCCTTTGGCGTTGCCGATCATCGTCTGCGTGGGCCTTGTCACATTCATCGCTTGTTGGAACGATTACCAAACCACCTTGTTATATTTGCCGCACTGGCGGACCCTTACCTCCGCCCTCTTCTCTTACGAAGAAATCACGATGCATTCTAGCGAGGGCTCGATACCGGTTTATTTCGCCGGTATCTTCCTTAGTGCCCTCCCCGTCGTGATTTTATATATCCGCTTTAACAAAACGCTCATGTCGAACATGACGCTTGGCGGAGTGAAAGGATAAAGAAAGGAACAAAAAATGAAAACGAAGAAAGAATTGCTGTTAGTCGCTTCTGGGCTATTGACGATGACGTTAGCCGGATGCGGCGGTGGAAATAACGTCGATAATGACACCGAGGATACCACCAACCTCAAAATCATGATCCTCAACCGTGGCTATGGCACGACTTGGCTAGACAAATTGGCCGAGAAATACGAAGCCGAACACGAAGGAGTGAATGTCAGCATCGAGAAATCCGATTCGAGCGATTCCTTGGCGCAATCGCTTAAAGGCGGCAAGGCGCGTAACGATTACGATCTTTATTTCGACGTCTCGGAATTGCAGACTGCCTCGCTTTTGAATACTTACGCTTCTACCGATGGCGGATTCCTCAATCTCGATGAACTATACGCTTCCAAAGTGCCCGGGGAAGAAGTTACTTATGGCGAGAAGATGAATGCTACCGTCAAGGGAGAACTCGCCGTCGACGGCCATTATTATTCGACTTCGTGGGCCACGTCGACCTTAGGTATCCATTATAACGAAACGGTTTTAGACGACGTGCTTGGCGCTGGGAAATATAACATCCCCAATACCAGCGACGAATTGCTCTCTTTAGGCAAGGAATTCGTGGCTAAGGGAGAGAAGAACAAATTCTGCCTTTTCATCAACGAACTCGATTTGATTTCGCGCACATTGTTCTTAGGATGGTGGGCGCAATACGAAGGAGTGGATGGTTATAACAATTTCGCTAGCGCCAAATACATCGACGAGGCTACGGGCCGCGTTTATGGCAATGACGTCCGCATCTATACCCAGCAAGGGCGCTTGGAAGCCTTGAAAGCCATCGAACCGTTAGCGAGAAGGGATGGCGACGCTCTCGGATATCAATACGCCGCCACGGGAAAATCTGCCTTATATAAGGACATTCAAGGGAGTTTCTACGATTCTTCCAAAAAATATGCCCTTTATCCTTGCGGCGATTGGCTTGAGCAAGAAAGCGGCGTCGGTTCTTCTTCAACCGTCAAGATGATGAAATTGCCCGTCATTTCTTCCATCATCAACAATCTTCCGAAATCCTCAATCCAAGACGATACGACCCTATCGAAGGTCGTCGCCGCCATTGACGAAGGCAAAACGTCATATGATGGCGTCGAGGAAGAGGACTTCGCCAAAGTGAAGGAAGCTAGAAATATCTCCACCTCCATGGCCAATTTCCATATTTCTTATATACCCGCTTACGCCAATGCGAAGAAACTCGCTGTCGATTTCTTGCTCAATATGGCTACCGACGAAAGCATCAAAATCTATAAAGAAAACGTCAAAGGCGGTTTCTTGCCTTTCAACGCCTCCTATGATGAGAGCACCCTCTCGGCCACCGAGAAGAGCATCGCTGCCGTCAATAAAGATGCGAATTATGTCTTCTATTCGCTTAAAAACCCCGTCTTCTATTTAGGCAACGCCCTTTATTACAACTTGATGAACGCCTCTGGCTATAGCATCGAAGCGGCTATGAACGTGAGTTCTAGTACGACCAAGATCTATATGACCCCCGAGCAATATTTCAACCGCTTCTCGGAATATTACGCCGATGGAGCCTGGCAAACCAAAGTCTTAGCCAAGCTTTAATGCTTAAGGAGTGAATTATGAGAAAAAACCAGCGCCACATCACATTATTAGCTTCGAGTTTCGCATTGCTACTTTCCGGTTGCGCCTCTAGCGGCCTTGATGGCTCGGTTTTCTCTCCGCTCACTTTATGGAGCGTTTCGAGCGTCGAGCGGATAATGCGCGATGATTCGGATGTCGACACCCGTCAAAAGAAGATGAAGATCATGATGGCCAAAAATGAGCGGGAAGGGGCGCAATTGATGCTCCGTAGCTCCGAGGACATCAATGCTTATAACGTCTCCGTCTCCGATTTGGTCTCCTCCGACCGCCGTTATGTCTTGCCAAAGGAGGCTATCTCCATTTATAACGCCAAATACGTTTCGAGCGTCGGCATCAATCAAAAATATAATAACCCGTCTTTGCCCGTCTCTTCCGTCGTCCCTGACGCCTTATTGCCATTCGAGACGGCGGTAGCTTATGGCGAGAACACCCTCGCTAAAAACACCAACCAAAGCGTCTATATCGAAATCGCTGCCGATAAGAGTGTGATGGCAGGCACTTATAGCGGTCAAATCAAAGTGTTGGCCGACTCCTATGCCCATTATTTGCCGCTTGAGGTGGAAGTCATCGATTACGTGATTCCCGATGAGCCGACGACGATGAATTATTTCTCCCGCTGGGGCACTGAGCACTTCAATAGCGCCGAACTCGATTGCGGCGAGGAGATCACGGTCGAATATTTCGAACGCATGCTTGATTATCGGATGTCTTCCAGCCTTCCTTTCGAAGGCGAGGGAGGCCCCGATAAATACGTCGAATTGCTCCGCAAATACTATAGCGCTCCAGGATTTTCTGCTTACAAATTCTTTTATGAGGCCACTTATAGCAAATACAACGATATACTGATTCCATATAACGTTCCCCTTTGCAAGGAATACCTTCGCAAAATTATCGACGCTTCCTTGGAAGATAACGTCGATTATCTCGATAAGGCCTTCTTCTATTTCTCGACCTTCGTCGATGAGCCCGATAGTAATCCATCGGTCACTTGGGAAGACGTCCATCAAATTTCCACGACCGTCAAGAGGATGTTGACGGATTTGGCGGAGGAATTAGATTCCTCGCTAGCTAGCTCATCTAATTACGCCTTCTATTCCTCAAAAGTTAGGCAGACGCTTATTGATATTCCCAACATCATCCCGGGCGGTTATTCGATCGCCACCCTCGAAAGCGTTGGGGCGGAGGATATATCCGCTTGCGCTAGTTTAGACCGTTACGATTCGAAGGAGATTCGCGACAGCTATCGCCGTTCTGGCAACCAGCAAGAATGGTGGTATACCTGCATCGGTCCGCAATACCCCTACCCCAATTTGCTCATTAATTCCTATCTTTCCTCTCCGCGGCTCATCTCTTGGATGCAGCAATATTACGATATCGACGGTTTCCTTATTTGGGATGCCATCAATTACACCGACGACGACAATTCGGCGATGCCGATCGTCGACAATTATGGCGATTTGACTAACACTTTCGCCGATGTTGCCGATGGCAAGATCTTCTATCCCGGCGCTCCCTATGGCATCAAAGGCCCCGTTACTTCCTTACGGGCGGTAAGCTATCGCGATGGGATGGAGGATGGCGAAATTATCAATGCCATTTATGAGCGATATGAGGATTTTGGCCTCGATGCCAATGAAGCGCTCGATGAGATCATGAAGAAGGAATTTAGCGGTTCCATTACCAACGGGTCCGTCAGCGATTTCCTCTCTTCTAGGCAATCGCTCCTAAAGATTTACGAAAATATTTGCTCTCCGGCAGCCCTTTTATATGGCGCAAGTTCAGTCGGCGAAAGCGCGAACGATTTGAACGTCTCCTTCCTTTTGCCTAATGAAGAGGCGGAAGCCTACGTCGGGGAAGAGAAACTCAGCAAAGGCACCGATGGTCTATACCATTATCCACTTAATGCCACCAATAATCCTTCCGTCACCTTCGAGGTGAAGGTCGGTAACCTCGTCACCAAATACACCAAACGCATCACCGACATAGAGATTCCTTTGAATGATTTCGAAGATGGAACTTATGACGGCTGGAGCGTTGATCTCTTCGGATCGTTGAACGTAAGCGACGCCATTTATAGCGGTGGCAATAAATCGCTTGGCATCACCTTAAATGGCCGCGACCGCAGCGGCTATGAGCCTTCCTTCGCTCTCGAGGCCAATAAGATTGGCGATTCCTCCAAATTATCGGAGATTTCCTTCTCCTTCTATGTCCCTAACGAAGTTCCGGACAATTATAAAATGACTGTAGCGGCATCCTATGGGACGATTACCACATACAATGCTAACGTTGGCACCATCTACCTTAAGAAAGGATGGAATAACGTCACTTTGGCAATCCAAGAAAGCATCCGCTCCTTGGAGGATTTGGAGGAATTCCGTTTCTATTTGCCAAATATATTAGAAGAGGATGGCACGCCTTCCTCTTCCACCTTCTACCTCGATGATTGCGTCTATCGTTCATTGATGCAATACGAGGAAGAAGAAAATGTCGATTACGGTCAGGTTATCACCGCCAAGAACGAGAAAACGGTGGAAAAAGGCGATAAGAAATCACTCATCTTAGAAGACGATGTCAGCAATGTTGAAGTCGAGGAGAATGGCGAGAAATATCTCATGCTCGGCGATTTCGAAAATTACAACCAAGTTGCTCAAATCCGTTATGAGAACAATTTCGGCACCCTCTCCTTAGAATCTGGCGATGATTACGTCACTCATGGCGAGAAGGCCCTTAGAATGGAGATTATCGGACGTGGTGAAACCTTAAAGAAGCTCGATCCCATCATGACGATCTTCACTAACGCGTCATATTTCCAAAAGAGCAATTTCTCCGATTGCGATTATCTGGAGGTCGATTTCTATAACGCGATGGATTATCCGATCCCCGTCCGTTTCTCGAATAGCAACCTTTATTATTCTCAATACACCAAACTGATTTTCTTCGTCTTAGAGCCGGGCGCCAATCACATCAAGCTTGATCTGTCGGCGCTTGGCACCAGCGAACATAACAGCTTCAGCTTTATCTTCGAACGGGGCGAATATTACGAGGAAAAGCGCGTCGTCTATATCGACAATTTCCGCGCCCATTACGCTAAGGAGGCCGCCTAATGAAAAAAGTAGCGTTATTCACCTTCCTTTTAGCCACTAGCTCCATCTATGCCTATTCCGCCATGAGCGCTAGCTTTCTTCCTAATGTCAAAGCCGAAGGGGAGAAGGAGACCATCCTTTTCGATTTCAAAAACGAGCAGGCGATGAATGATAATTACCTCCTTTTGAATACCGACGTCGAATTACCTGCGTATGCGGAAACTTCTTTCGATTGGTATGTCAATTTGGAAACTAAAGTTGGCAAGGCCTTAGAAAGTAGCGCCGCCTCCTCATCCGTCAAATTGGCGTGGAACGGCCTTCGTCCCGCCGAAGGTAGTTTGCCATATAAGCATTTCCATATCGAAGCGGGAACCGTGATTGCCGAGACAAGCAGCCAAAAATACGTTCTTAGAAACGATTATAACTTCTGGTGGACGCAAGGCTCTGGAAATTTGTCATTCCGTCAATTCGTTTTCCAACATGGCGGCACGGATGCGCTTTTCGCTCAAACTTATGAGGTTCCTTCATTGTCCTTTAAAGGCGATATTAGTGGCGGCGCGCAACCTGATAGCAGTCGTTGGTTATTTTACGTTCCTTATGAAAAAGGAACCGATTGGTCGACGACTCCCGCGCCATCGAATGGCAATTCCGCTTATGTTGATAGAGGCGAAGGATATGAATTGTGGGATTTTAATTTAAAATCGGATGGTTTCATAAACGTTGATAGTCCGATTTCATCTGCCAGCCGCGGTACAGCGCTTATGCTTGTGAAATTCGCCCCCTTTGGCACAACGACTGGAACGGATTTAGATCATCGGCTCTCCCTTTATTTCCCTAAAGGCCATCTTTTTGGCGGGACTCATGCCGGATATGCGTTTATGTTACAGGAAGATGCCTATTTAGAAATTGCCAAAGACGGAACCTTATCGGGCGTTTTCTCTACGCCTCATGACTATGTCAAACACGATGCCGCATGTGGCCATCCTGGCAACATCGAATATTACACTTGCTCTAGGCACGCGGATGATAGTGAGATCTTCCTTAAGAGCGGTGATACATATGAAGCCACGACCATCGATAAGGTCCAAGTTGACGTTGAGCATTCCTTCTCTTTCGTCGATGAGAAGCCCTTCACTTGCGATACCGATGGCGTTAAGGCCCATTATGAATGCGTCCGTTGTCATCAAGAGGCTCTCAAAGAAGGGAGCGATTATCGCTTAGTGACTGCCGATGAGCTTCGAATCCCCGCTGCTCATACGTTAATCCATCATGATGAAATTCCATTTAGTTGCGACACAGATGGGAAACGCGCTTACGAAGAATGCTCGGTGTGTCATAAATACTACCTTCAAGATGGCGATAGCCTCGTTGAAGCCAAAGAAAGCGATCTTCTTATCGCCAAGCACCACGTGCTAGAAATAATTGAAGGAGAAGAGGCGACTTGTACGCAAAGCGGCCTTACCTCCGGCAAGAAATGCTCGGTATGCGATGAGATTATCGAAGAGAGGAAAGAAATAGCTCCCTTGGGACACCGTTATGGCGGCTGGAAGCTTGATAGCGACGAGAAGCATATTTCTCGTTATTGCGAAAGGTGCTATCAAACGGAGACTGTCTCGATTACCGATAACGATGATTTCACTTATACCGTCGTCCAAGAAGCGACTTCCTATTCTAAAGGGTTGGCCCTTTATTCCAGCGACACCTACGGATCCTTCTATGTGGAATTGCCGCTAAAAGAGAAAGGGATGGACGAGGTGACGTTACAAATCATCATTGCAAGCGTCGTGGCGGTATTCGCTATCGGCATCTCCATTGGCGGATTCTTCCTTATTAAGAAGAAATTTGCGGCCACTAAATAAGACTTTTCTATTTGTTATACACAAAGAAAGGAGAAAACAAATATGAAGAAAAGAAACATCATCATTGCAAGCGCTTCATTGCTAAGCGCAATGGCCATTGGGGCGGGAATCGTCGGCATCAGCCCTAAAGCGGCCGAAGTGAAGGCGGAAGGGAAGACGGA
>CAVFNI010000015.1:31406-35746 GCA_963624045.1 Bacteroidaceae bacterium | reverse complement strand
GTACGAAATCGTATCAAATGTTATGTTCCTAGACATTATAGTAAATTATGTCCGATACAATTGTGTCGGGCTTTTTTGTTCTATACATCTTGGCTAGATGGATTTTTCGGGACAAGACATCTCGATATTCCTTGAGGATTTTTATAATCAAACGAATGCAGTTGCGTGCAAAGCATTAACAAAAACATTCATAAATGTTCTTTGTTTCATGTTTCGACTCGCTCTCAAGTTCTAAGCACTAGTTTATAAACGCGTGCTGGTACGTAAACTAGATCGAAGGCGATAATCTGCAATGTGGACGCCATCTACTCTTTAAATGGCGACGTATATGCATTGCCGATTTCTGACATATAGGTTAGAGGGGCCTTAAAGTCGTCGCCATCTTAATGACCCCGTTGCTGCCATGGCATTATCAGATGGCGTCTATCGAGAAGAAATATCCGGTGTTGTCGAAAGTCTTGAATGCCCAATATTCGTCATTCGCCCAATACCAATGGCTTTCGGCGTAGCGCGCCCAGGTGAGGATTCTTTGGTTTCCCGCCGATCCGCCGGTGGAAGCGTTAACGAACGTCGCTTCGAACGTTCTCCCATACCAACAGGATTTATCCCATTTTTCGCGATATCCATAACCCATATCGAGGTCGAAGTAGCCGCCTTTGGGGTTGCCTTGGGCCACGCAAACCATCCAGGTGGAGGTGTCGCCGCTATTGAGTTCCCTTTCGGCGCGGTCGCTAGTTATGATGCGGTAGCATTCGTCGAAGGCATGATGCCAATTAAAGCATGTTTGGGCCGCTTTCATGGCCGCGTCGTTAATGACCTTCGCGTCGTTTAGATAATGGATGTAGTCGGAATCGGACGTGATTACCCCCGAGGAACGTAGCAATCCCCATCTAGTGGCTATACGGGCGTGCTGGATGCTGCTTAAGGTGGCGTGATCGGAGAGGTTATCTTCCGTGTATCGGATGTTGATGCCTTCCATCTCTAAGCTTTTGAAGGCGAATTTGACGTTCAAACTGCAGTGGTTGCCGGGATTGCTATAGCTTATCTCGTAAGCGGATTCGTACCATCCTCCGCGCAAGGTTGCGGCGCTCGTAAACGAATACGTGTCCGGTAATTCCTTGATGTTCTTGTAGAAATTTTGGATGGCCTCGCGGGCGCTCTTGTAATTGCTTTCCATCTCCGAGGAAGTGATTTTGGCAAACATCGAAGCCTGAGCCGCCCTAGCGGTATTCATATCCAAGAACTTTAGGATATTGGCCGATAAGGTCCTGATGCTGTCTTTGATTTCGCCGGCGAAGTTATACATGCATTGAAGGCGGGAGAAGTAGGTGTTCAAAATCGATATCATGCCCGCCGTTCCATTGATCCTTTGGGCGCATTTGATCATTTGGTTGCGGTATTCTTGGGCTTTATTAGCGTTAGCGGAGAAATATTGCTCGCTAAATTCTTCGTAAATCATCGCGGTGACGAATTGGCGGAGGTTATCGAGGTCGATCCCTTCTGGAAGGTCGCTCTTTAGGGCGATGGCCTTATCCACGTCTTTGTCCAATTCTTCCATGAAGCCCTCTTCTACGATGCCCCCATGCTTAGAAAGATGTTCCATGGCGTTATCGAAATTGGCGATGGTCAAGGAGAAATTGCTTCCGGATGTCATATCCCCCAAAGGGGTGGATTCCCATTCATTATCATCGTTTTTGTATAAATACAAATCGACGGTCTCGGTCTTTTTGATGTATTCGCGGTAATAGGAGCCGACTTCATCGGCTAGGTTGCGGTTGAAATCGTTTATCGGGGCCAAGCAATTGGCGGCGAAGTCGTTGATGGCGATGTTTAAGGTATTGAGGTTAGTCTGGTCGACCATGGCTTCGGCTCGGACTATCTCATCGGCCAATTGCTGGGTGTTCCGGTCGATTTTGTCGCTTAATTCATCGATCTTCCTATCGGTTTCCTTCAATTGATCCATAATGTCTTGCATGGTGACTCCGCCAGGCATAAGGCTTTCGGACAGGGTGCCGATGATCCCGAAGATGCCAGAGGCGATGGAGCAGGGGTTCTCGGTGGCCGCGCCGACGATGATCGTCCCGATGTTGCTGATTATTTGATAAGCGAATTTGCCGCCATCTCCCCAGGTGATCCCTTTGGTGACATAGGATTCTTCGAAGTCGGATTGGGGGTCGCTATTCCCATCGAAATCCTTTTTGCTCGCGGCGGTCACCATCAAATATTTGTTATCGACGGTGACGGAGGGATTGATCAACATTCCGTAATTTTCGCCTTCGTCTAATAAGAAGGTCACTTCGAATCCGTCCTTGCCTTCGGAGGTTTCTATTTTGCTTACGTCGACGGAAGCTTCTTTCAAGACGGAATAATCGGCGTATTCCTTATTGCTTTCCGAAAGGTTTTTGATGGCTCGGTCAATGTCATAGACGACGACATCGCTCTTTGAGAGGTCGCTTACGAATATATCGTTTTCGGAAAAGGCGGTAAGAGTGGCCGTCCCGTCGTCTTTTTTGGCGAATTCCGCCTCGATTTTTATGAAATCGGCCATATCGTCTCGGCTATAGGACCATTTATTGCCATCCGCGTTTCCACATGAAGCTAAAAGGATGAGGGAAAGAGAGATGGTCCATAATGTTCTGGTGGTTTTGGTTTTCATGGAAGTTCCTCCTATGACATTATACTTTTAGCCGTCAAAAACGAAAAAGGGGCATAGGGGCATGATATGGCGATTAGTCAAATGTTTATCCCGATGCCGTCGATGGTTTCTGGAAATTGAAAATAATCGAAGGCCCATTATGGGAGAACTGCCGCGATCTATAGGCTGAGAAAGGGGCCGCTATAATCGTAGCCTTTTATCGATTCGCGACCTCGCTTTTCTCCTTCGACGCTTTCGCTTTCCTCTTATTAAGGAGATAAAGGGATATTCCGATTATCGAAGTGGCGGCTTCCGAAAGGGGGTAAGAAAGCCAAACGCCCTTTATCCCCCATAGATAGGAGAGAAGGAACGCTAAGGGAATTAAGATGATAAACCCCCGCGAAAGCGAGATAACTTGGCCCCATAACGGCTTTTCTATCGCGATGAAATAGGTTGCAAGGACGATATTGAAGCCAATAAAAGGGGAAGCGATAAAATATAGCCTTAAGCCTTCTATGGATAGGCGCCTAAGAAGGTCGTTATCTTCGCTATTAAAGAGGGAGGTTATGGGGGAGGCGCCAAAGAAGATGGCGACATATATCAATGAAGACATGATTAGCGATGTCATGACGGCGTATCGAAGTAACGAAAGGACGTTTCTTTCCTCCTTCGCCCCGTAATTGGTGCTCATTAGGGGCTGCACTCCTTGCGAAAGCCCGGTGAAGACGGCGATGACGACGAGGGAAATGACCGTTATCACCCCGAAGGCGGCCACGCCGATGTTGCCATCGATCGGCAAGATGATGAGGTTGAAGGAGAACATGACGATACCCGAAGCCGCTTCGGTTAGGAAAGAAGGGAAGCCACTTCCCGCTATCCCTCCGATTAGCCGGGTGGCGGGCTTAGTTATGACCAAACGGAATTTGTTTTGCCTCCTAATAAGATATGGCGTAAGCACCCCGATGCTTATTAAGGGGGCGAGCCCCGTTGCCAAAATGGCGCCGAAAATCCCCATATCAAGCGGGAAGATGAAGATATAATCGAGGAGGATGTTCGAAAGGCTGCCGACAATCATCGCCATCATCGATAACAAGGGTTTCCCATCGTTACGCACGAAGCATTGCAATAGGTTATTGATCAAGAAAGCGGGGGCGAATAGAAGCATCGTCTTGGCGTAAGTGTTTGTCATTTCCAAAAGCGATTCGTCGGCCCCTAGTAAGGTGACGATATATTTCGAGGCGAAAGCGCCGGCCAAAACGAAAAGGAGAGCGAAGGCGATGACCATATAGCAGGCGTTGGTGAAAATGATGTTGGCCTTGCCTTCTTCCTTCCTCGCTCTAGCGATGGCGTATTTGTTTCCGCCCCCGATCCCAATCATTAGTCCAACCCCGTTTAAGAAGCAAAAGATCGGGAAGGCGAGGTTAAGGGCGGCAAGCCCGTTAGCGCCAAGTTTAGCGGAGACGAAGAAGGTGTCCGCTAGGGTATAGCAAGACAAAGCGACTTGCCCTAAGATGCCAAGAGAGACGTATTTGGCGAATCCTTGGCGAATTGTTTTCGTTTGCATAGCTCTCTCCTTTAAAAAACACCCGTCGCAAATAGCCTTTGCAACGGGTGCGTCTCAAACCGTGCGCCAATATTAGCATCGCAAATAAGAGGGAAGCAAGGGGAAACGCCTAAATCGCCGATGACCTTGAATGGATTCTTG
>CAVFNI010000015.1:0-31334 GCA_963624045.1 Bacteroidaceae bacterium | reverse complement strand
CGAAGGTGGATTCACCAATACGCCGCGCCCCCCTCGATAAGTAAAGCGGAATTATGGATTGGGGAATTCTTCCATGCGAGAATTTGATCGTATTTTTTTCTCCTAAATATCCCGTTTTGTTCCAAGTGAAATATTATCGACTTTATCGGGGTTTCTTAAACGTCATACTCGCTAACTCAAAAATAATTTAGCCTAAAAGTAGCGCTAACTAGAAAGAAAAATGAACAAAAAACAACACTGATTCAAAAATAAAATCGACACAAAACCGCACTATGTGCCTAATAGCAAGATTATTCGGAGGGGTTAGATCGAACTAGCCATCCGTCTTGCTTAAATTGTCGATGTGTCTAATCGTGGTAGGCTGTTATTTGGCGAAAGAGGAGCAATGACGGTTCTTTTTAAGCGAATGATTGGATCCCATTTAGATTTTTTTAGTTCTCATGAAAACGTTTTGTGTATGTTTGTGTATATTTAATTTTCTTGTGTATGTTTGTGTATGTTTTCCATGCGTGTCTAGCGGATATTCGTCTGTTCTAGTTGTCATTTATCAAACGCCTTGCCAAACGATGAGCCCAAGCAAATAGATCGCGTGGCGGGCGATCCATTTTCTTAACCAGTTTGCTAACAAAACGCATGATCGCCGATAAGGGGACGTTTCTTGTCCTCACATTGCTTTTGAATGTAACCCTATAATTACCCTGTCCTTGGCGACAGGGACAAGACATTGGAACCCGGTGAAGGCATCTTGCTTGCATGGCCGGGGCCCACCTAAAGAAGAAGTTGTCATGGGATACCGTGACGATGACAAGACCCTAAGGGTTTCCGGGATTAAAAGACCGCTATAGGTGGTGGCGCAACACGCTCCTCGATGTAAATGACCGCCAGAACAGGCACGACAAGAGGCTCCATAGCAATATGTCCCACGAGATGATGTCGATTTGGGAAATCGGCGTCTGCGTTCCCAAAGGAAGTGTACGGCTTGATGGGGGGAAACTCCCTATAACTGTTTTGACGGGTGCGAGTAGACGAATGCCGACAGCGAAAAGATCGTCTCTAAAATATTAATGCTGGAGCTCGTTGAAAGTTGGAGGAACATGGATTCCTTCCGTTGTGCGGCGAAAGCCCATTCCAGAAGCCTTAGGGTAGCTCCCTATCGCTCAGCCTGGCGTGAACGTGCATGAATAACAAATTGGGGTAAGGGTTGTACGGCGAAGGCCGCCAGTGTCTTTTTTGTTATATGAACGAAGGATAAGACCGATTCGTTAAAATGAGATCAAAGCAAAAAAGACATATATATCGGCAAATAAGTTGTCTCGCCATCGTAACTTAAAGTCCTAGGCGAGATGACTATTTTGTTGAATTTCAATTGGGGATATTTCAATTTAAGCGTCGAGAGGGAAGGGGTGGCGAACCTTTTGGTTGATTTCACTTCTATTGCGCTCATCTTTCCTTTTATGAAAGAAACAAAATCAATTTCGTATCTTTTTTTGTCGTAGTTAAATGAATGATAGAAGACCTTTCGGGCGTTGCAAACGAGGCTTTGAGCAACCAATGATTCATATAAAGTTCCGAAATTGGCGCCATCGAGATCCCCGGTTCTTATTTTTAGATAAGTCTTTTCATAATCTTCATTGGCATCGCCGATTAAGGAACTTAGCATCAGCCCAACATCAAGCGGATAGAGTTTGAAATTGTTTTCCTCTTTCACGAAGGAGCCGGAACTTAAGTCGGAAGTGCGATATACGGCATTCACTATCTTAGAATCCTCTAAATCCTTGAGCGATCTTTGGTAGGTTTGTATCATATTTTGGCTTTTGCATCGCGTTTTAACCCTCTTTGACCATGATTTCAAAGCCGGCAGCATCGAATTATAAATATTTAAAGCGTGCGTCTTAGATTTATTGTCGTGTTTTCTTAGGTCGTCTTCGTATAGTTTCAATATGTCCTGTTTTTCCTTCTCGCAACGCACGAAAGAATTCGTTTCTTTATAAAGCGAGATGACTTTCGGCATTCCGCCCAAGGCTAGATAGAGCCTAAAATCATCCATCAATTGACGGTGAGCGTTCTCGCCAATGCGTTTGTGTCCGTTTAAAATATCGCGCAGCATGTCGCATTTGTCGTCATAATTAAAGGCCCAACAGAATTCTTCGAAATCCATTGGGTGCATTTCGATCCTTCTTTCTTCGGACGGGATTTGAATATCTTTGGTGTTTTCTCTGATCGAAATTAAGGAGCCCGTTTCGATATAATCAAACCTTCCATCGGCCACAAGAGCCTTTATGGCTTGCCTCGCTAAGGGAAAGTGTTGAATTTCATCAAATATGATTAAATCGCCCTTCTTTAGGGCTTTTCCGCAAAACAAGAACAAATCCGAAAAGAATTGATCCATGGATAAAGGCTTTGTCGGATTGATTTTCTTGAACAGTTTTTTAATTTCGTCGGTTGCATATGTGAAATCTATATAGATGAAATCATCGTATTCGTTTTTGGCAAATTCCTTAACAACGGTGGTTTTTCCTACGCGCCTCGCCCCTTCGATGAGAAGTGCGGAGTTTTTGTTTTCTTCCTCCTTCCATTCTTTGATTTCGCTATATATTTTCCTTTTAAATTTCATGAAATGACCTCTTATTGCGCTTATAAACTAATTAAATATAGTATTTTCTAAACGAAAAATCAATTTGTTGGTCTAATTTTCTAAATGAAATATTGCCAGTTTGGTCTAATTTTCTAAATGAAAGCGACAGGCGTAACGAGAAATTCGTGTCAATATGCACCTCAAGATGGCGCCGATTCGGGGAATTCTCGCCCTGTCTAAAAAAGAAGCACATGGATTAAAAACGGAAATTTCCTATCGCTTAACCGGCATTGACGTATATGTATAACAAATTGGATTAGGGGTGCGTGCAAAGGACGGCGATCAATTTTATGGCTATAAACAGAGATGAAAAAGCGAGATTCGTCGGAATAAACGGCGCATAAAAAGAAAACATCCGTTCAGGATGTCATAGGCGGAGACGCCGAAGATGGAGGCGAAGAGGTTGATGGTGGCGATGCTGTTGGTGCCGCCATTCTCTAACCGTCGAAGGTTACGGACGCTATAGCCGGAGAGAAGGGCGAGCCTCTCCTGGCTCATGTTGGCCCTTTGGCGAAGCGCCTTGATCGAATGGCCGATGACGGCGGTGTCGATAGAATGGTCGTTCATAAATTACCCCCTTAAATCCAATATTTATGCGAACAAGGCAATAGTATAAGGGCCGTTAAAGCGTTTAGCAATCTTTTTCTTAGAGTGCCAACGCCTTATTGGATTTATGGCTTGAGAATATCTATATTAGCCATAAGGCGGCAAATAAGTGCCGCCAAACTTTCCATTTAAATTGCGCCAAACTTTCCGTTTTGTTGCTTTCCGATCCTGAAATTATTTCTTTCCGTGACCGGTTCAACGCTCCATATATGGTGCGGTAGGTATTGACGAGGGGTAGACCGGTTTTCTTTGAAGATAAGGAAGGAGGCAAACGCAGGGACCGCTCTGAAAAACTTTATGGCGCGTGTGTAAGAGATAGCAGAAGTGCCGCCGCTTAATCAAAGCGGGGTTTTTTAGCGTTGTTATTAAATAAGGCTCATAGGAAAAGATTCAAAATATTATCAACCTATCTTTGCGATTCGGTCGGCAATATAATCCAAAATATGATACTAAAGCCAGGATATCGCCAGGGACGAGAAGAAATCCCAGTATAACCGATATCCTGCTATTCATTTTGACGGAATAAGCGATATGGCGATCGATAGTAATATTAAGTGCTTGAAGGGCGCGACGAGATCGTAAGGATTGGTTCACGGAAAAGGTTCTTGGAAGTTAATAGTTCTTCTAAGGGTTCGCTCGAGTTTGGGCGCAAGGGTATTGTTGGGTAGAATTCCATGCGGCCATATCGGAGTTTTCGTAATGACAAAGAAAAGATCGTTTCGGCGAAGACAAATAACAAAGGTACCGATATGACAAAATCACCAAAGGAGCCGTCATCGAAATAATCGTCTCTTTAGTTGCCTTAATCGTCGTTGGGGCGGTTCTTCTTTTCGATTTCTCTTAGCGCTATAACGGCGGCGATGCGAGATTCTTAAGCCGTCTTCGTCATGCGCTCTCTTTTTAGGGCTCGCCTTCATCGTTCTTCTTCATGGCATTGTCATGATTCCTGTCATCATCAATAGAAGGAAAGTCGCCAAGGCGAAGGAAATAGACGCCATCGGAGAATTGGCCGCAAAAGAAACGGTTACCAAGCCAACATCCAATAAAGACGATGCATCAAAGCGATCTCGATCTTAGAAAACGCAAGGCTTTGACGCGTTGATGAATGCCTTTACAATAATCTCAAGGAGATAAACATGGAAGAAAAAATTTGCGAATATAGCGGCCTCATCGTCGGCTATATCGAAACCAAGCCCAATGGCGACAAGGTCGGTTATGACTATTACCGCCGTATCGTCGGATATTATGACGCCGGCTCGAAGGTGACGACGGATTTCTATCGCCGCATTGTCGCTAGGGGCGATATCCTCTCGGCTTTGGTTTGGAATTCCAAGAAATAAATAGCCTTCTTATAACAGGCTCATTTTGGTAGGTGTTTTCTCTTGGGCGAGTGCATCGCCACTTTTTGTTTTGCCTTAACGGTGTTATAGTTGTCTAACTCCATTAAAAAGGGAGTGAAAACATGGAAATATCGATTGATAAATATTTGGATAAAACAACATTGTTAGATTTCTCTAACCCAAATATACAGAAGCTTATCATCGTCAAAGGATGGTTGATGTTGCCGCCATTTGAACGTTTGAAGGCCGTCTACGATTACGTCCGCGATGAGATCCTATTTGGCTATAACGTCGATGACGAGATACCCGCTTCAAAGGTGCTGGCTGACGGCTATGGGCAGTGCAACACCAAAGGGATCCTCTTGATGGCGTTATTTCGTGCTTGTCGCCTTCCTTGTCGCATCCATGGCTTCAATATCGATAAGCGCCTTCAAAAGGGCGCCATGAAGGGGCTTGTTTATCTAAGCGCTCCCCGCAAGGTCTTCCATAGCTATGTGGAGGTCCTCTTTGAAGGGAAGTGGTACAAATTGGAGGGATTTATCTTGGATATCGCCTATCTAAGGAAGCTCCAAAGCAAATTCGCTTGCCATAGCGGCCCCTTTTATGGCTATGGCGTGGCCACGAAGGATCTTAAGCATCCTCCTATCGATTTCGATCGTAATGACACCTATATTCAAAGCGAGGGCATCGTCGATGATTTTGGCGTTTATCCTTCGCCTGACGAATTGCTTAAGGAGCATCATCAGGCGATGTCGCCCTTCAAGGCGTTCCTCTTTCGCCATCTTGGGCGCCACTCGATGAATCATAACGTCAAGAAAATCAGAAAATGAGGTGATCTTATGTGGAAATGGCTTATCTTACCTGCCTTTTATCTCCTTTATTGGGGGATGTGTTTCCTAGCGACGGGAAGCGATGAAAAGAACCTTAAGGGATTAAGAAGCTATCCTAAGGAAACGCAAGGAATAGTGCGAGAGAAGGTCCCCGCCGCTCCGAAGAGACAGCCTGTATATCTCATTTTATTAAGCAACCTCCTCCTTTTTGGCGTCGCCTTCTTCCTTCTTGGCGTCATCTTTCGCTATCTCTTGCCATTTGATAGTTATCTATCATCGTTCCTATATTTCCTAGCCCTAGGAGAGGGGTTAGGTCTCTTTGATCTTCTTATCATCGATCTAATGTGGTGGCGGCATAGCAAGCGGATCCGTTTTTCTTTCTTGCCGCAAGATAGATACTATCAAAACCCTAAAGAACATCTCGTTTCCTTTATAAGGGGGATTCCCCTCTTCCTTGGCGTGGCCGCTTTAGCGGCTCTATCTTACTTCTTATAAAGGGCGCGCTTCGATAAGGATCGTATATCTGCCTAGCGTAAGCGGCCGTAAGGCATCATACATTAAGGAAAGGCGTGTTATTTTTCGTTACATTATGGATAATAATAGCGAGGTAAGCGGTATGAAATGCAGAAAATGCGGCAAGGAATTCATCGACTTCTTTTCTTTGGTCTGCCCCTTTTGCGGGTTCGACAATAACCTTTCGCTTTTCGATATCATCTTTGGACGGAATGAAACGCCCAAAAAGAGCACGCCAAACAAAGGAAAGAGCGACATCTACGATTGGGATAATCCCGACAATTGCTCCGACCGCGAATATATGGACGATGACGATTATGATGATTTCGATCGCTAGCTATAACGCTTCCCTAATAAAACGAAGGGCCGAAAGAAACCAATCCTGGCAATAGGAGATATCCTTCAAGGCCTTTTGGTCATAATCGTCGGGATAGACGGACTTATCGGCCAAAGAGCCGCCATGCTCGCCAAAGGGATAATGATGGAATTCGAGGCGGACGCCGTTTCGTTTTAAAGCGGCCGCCAAAAGGATCGAATTGAGGGAACTAACGGCCATATCCGCGCCACTAGCCCAAATGAAAGTCGGGGGGAAGGATGGCGTGATCTGTTTCTCAATCGAATATTCTTCCTTCTTTTCGGGCGCCTTCTCCAATAATCTCATCGCGGTGTGCTTTTCCGTTAGATCATTATCCATGCTGATGACGGGATAGCATAAGAGGAGGCCGTTAGGCTTAATCTCCTCGGGACTTGTCTTTAGGATGTCGCTATAAGGCTTTTTATTATAGAAAGCCCCCAAGGAAGCGGCGAAATGCCCGCCCGCCGAAAAGCCGATGGCGGCGATATGAGCAGAATCGATATGGTATTCCTCGGCGTGCCTTCTTAGATAGGCGATGGCCGCGAAGCCCTCGAGAAAGGGATAGGGCGGCTCGAAAGGAGCGTCGTTATAATCGAGCAAGAAGACGTTAGTGTCATACCCGAGGAAGCGGAGGGCGATGGGCTCGGCTTCGCGGTCGCTGTTATAGCGATAGGCGCCGCCAGGTAGAAGCAATAAGCTCCTTCGTTTGCGGTTAAGCGAGATCTCCTTCGAATTGTCGGGGCAATAGGCGATTAAGGTGGTTGGCTTATGGAGAGAAGGGAATTCCTCTTGGAGGTTTATTTTCTTATAAATCACGGTCATTTCCTCGATTCCCGACTATTATTGCCGATTTTATTGGCATTGCAAACCTTAAGCGGGGATAGGCAAGAGCGATAAGTCGGTAAAAAATTACCGAAATGATTGCTTTCCTCTTTTTTTCCGATAAACTGAAGGTGCATGAAAGGAGATAGATACATGCAGAAGATCAAAGTCGTCCAGTATGGATGCGGCAAGATGAGCCGTTACATCGTCCGTTACCTCCTCGAGAAGGGGGCGGAAATCGTCGGGGCTATCGATAACAACCCCGCCATCGTCGGCAAAGACCTCGGGGAAGCGATGGGGTTAAAACAAAAGCTCGGCGTCAAGATTAGCGATGATGCCGACGCCGTCCTCGATAATTCCGACCCCGACGTCGCCATCGTCACCCTCTTTAGCTTGGTCGAGGATTGCTTCCCTCATTTCATGAAATGCCTTACCCGCGGCATCAACGTCATCACCACTTGCGAGGAGATGACCTATTCCCGCACCACGAATTCCTATTTGTCCAATATCCTCGATGTCACCGCCAAAGAAAACGCCTGTTCGATCTTAGGAAGCGGCATGGAGGACGTCTTCTGGGTCAATATGGTGGCCTTGGCTGCTAGCAGTTGCCATAAGATCAATCGCATCGAAGGGGCCGTCTCCTATAACGTTGAGGAATATGGCTTAGCGCTTGCTAAAGCCCATGGCGTCGGCCTTTCGGCTGAGGAATTCGAAAAGACCTTTGGTCACTCGACCGAAGAGGTGGTGCCTAGCTACGTCTGGAATAGCAATGAGGCCCTCGCGGAGAAGCTTGGGCTATCCATCCTTTCGATCGAGCAACATGCCGAGCCTTATTTCGGCGATGCGGATATCGATTCGAAGACGATGGGCCGCACCTTAAAGAAGGGGGAGGTCATCGGCATGGCCGCCGTCGTCACGACTAAAACCCATCAGGGAATCGACATCGTCAGCAAATGCATCGGCAAAGTCTATGGTCCCGATGATGGCGATATGTGCGATTGGAAGATCATCGGCGAGCCTAATCTCGAATACCATGTGGTTAAACCTGCGACAGTCGAGCATACCTGCGCGACGATCGTCAACCGCCTCCCGACCCTTCTAAGGGCGCCTTATGGTCTAGTCACCCTCGATCAGCTCGAGCCTCTTTCCTATCTCCCTTACCCGATGAAGATCGACGAATAGCTCTTCTTGCGTTTAAGCCCATGGCCTATCGTGGCGGTGGGCTTTTTTCTTTTTCGTAAAGCAAGGGGATATGAAAAGTTTAGGAATATGCCGCTTTAGGCATTAGAATAAGGCGTCCATCAAAGGAGAACCCTTATGAGCAAAATTGCCATTTCCGTTGAAACCGCCGCCGATTTCTCGCCTGAATTATTGAAGGAATTCGCCATTCCGACCATCCCTTTCACCATCGTCATGGGGGAGAGGGAGGCTAAAGATGGGGAGGTTAGAAGCGAGGACCTCTTCGCTTTCGTCGAGAAGAACGGGAGCCTTCCCCATACCTCCGCCGTCAACGTCGGGGAATTCGATTCCTTCTTTAAGGAATTGCTCAAGGAAAACGATGAAATCGTCCATATTTCCCTCTCTAGCGGCATCAGCTGCGCCTACCAAAACGCCATAACGGCCGCCTCTTCTTTCGAAGGAAGGGTCCATGTCATCGATAGCCACGTCCTTTCGACCGGCATCGCCTTGTTGGCGCTATACGCCGTTAGGCTACGGGATGCCGGTTATAGCGCTCCCGAGATCGTCTCGCTAGTGGAGGAGAGGATCCCTAACGATCAGACCTCTTTCGGCCTAGAGAACGTCGAATACCTCTATAAGGGAGGGCGTTGCAGCGCCTTGGCCCGCTTAGGCGTCAATCTTCTTAAAATCAAGCCGCAGATCATCATGGATCCCTCGACTGGCAAGATGCGTAGCGCCAAGAAATTCCGCGGCACCACCGAGAAATGGGTCCTCGATTACGTCGAGGCCACCTTGGAAGAGAATAACAACCCCGACTTAGAGAGGGTCTTTATCACCTACAGCTCAATGGAGGAGGAGATCGTCGAGAAAGTGGCCAAACGCCTTAAGGAAAGAGGCTTCAGAAACGTCTCTCCGACGAGGGCGGGAGCGACGATCAGCACCCATTGCGGCCCCCATTGCCTAGGCATCCTCTATCTCAATGACGGCGAGCATCCCGTCGTCAAGAAATAAGCGCGACAATCACCATTTGGCGTTCATCGTGAACGCCTTTTTAATTGGCGGCGAAGCGGTCGCTATTGCTTTGCTTTTCGGTGATTGATCAATCTATTATTTGTCCAGTCGACAAAAATCAAAGACTTTGAAAAAAATCGAGTGAGGTTTGACGTTTGGCACGCGAATGGTATAATTGACTCGACAAAAATCAAAGACTTTGAAAAAAATCGAGTGAGGTTACGGATGGAATTTAAAAGGGATAAATATTTAAATGAACTCTTAGACAAGAGAAAAAATTCTTTAATCAAGGTCATCACGGGAGCGAGGAGAAGTGGCAAATCCTATCTCCTTAATAATATTTTTTATCGGGAATTATTGTCTTTGGGAATCCCCGAAGAAACTATCATAAGATTCTCCTTCGATAATGACGAGGATATTGATCTCCTGGATAAATATTTCCCCGATGAGCCGACTAAAATAGCTGGCAAAAACGGCCTATACATGGTCAGTTCGAAGAAATTCCGCGCCTATATTAAGGATATCACTAAGGCAGATGCCGATTATTGTTTGCTTCTCGACGAAATCCAAATCCTCGATTCTTTCGTCGGGACTTTGAATGGTTTTTTGACCCATAGCAATTTCGACGTTTATGTAACGGGCAGCAATTCGCAACTTCTCTCCTCGGAAATCGAAACCAAATTCCGTGGGCGGAAGTCTTCGATCCACCTATTGCCTTTGTCTTTTTCCGAACTTCTTTCGGGATTAGGAGGCGACGCTCAAGAGGCATGGAAAGAATATATCGTTACGGGCGGCATGCCCATCGTGTATAAGCTAGCGCTAAGCGACCGACGAAAATATTTAAGCGAATTGGCCAATGAAGTCTATCTTAAGGACATCGTCGGAAGGAAAAACGTCAAAGACGTCGAAACGTTGAGGGAATTATTCGCCGTCCTCTCTTCATCCATAGGTTGTTCAACAAGCCCATCTAAGTTAGAGAGAACCTTCAAATCGCGGCGAAATATCGGCGTTTCTAACGACACGATCAATAATTACATCACCCATTTCGAAGATGCTTTCGTGGTGTCTAAGGCCTTTAAATATGACATAAAAGGCAAAGCCTATATCGATAGTCCTTATAAGGTATATTTCGAGGATGTCGGGGTGAGGAACGCCATTACGGATTTTCGGCAAATCGAAGAGACGAACTTAATGGAAAACGTCATATATAACGAATTGCGATATCGGGGCTTTCGCGTCTTTGTGGGAGAGGTGTATGTCAATGAGGCTGGCGATAGATGGGACAAAAACGGCAAGAGAATATACGTAAAAAAGTCTCTTGAAATCGATTTCGTCGCGACAAACGGGGATAAGAAATATTACATACAGTCTTGCTTGAACATGAGTGATGCTTCGACGTTAGATAGGGAGAAAAGAGGTTTAAGACGCATCGACGATTCCTTTAAGAAAATCATCGTCACGAAGGATTCCCTTCCCATCAGGCGAGACGAATACGGCTTCATGATCATCGATTTGTTCGATTTTCTATTAAATGAGGATTCGTTGGATCTCTGATATTAGGAAAGCGTGCCCGAATCCCATAAGCACCGAGCGATAGACTCCCTAAAACCAAGTGGCTTTCCTTAGCGGCCTCCGCCACGAAAAAAATGCTTTTTTTCGTTGCAAAGGGGGCTTTTCCATTATACGATAATGGCGCGATGATCCTCGAGCAGGCATCGTGAAATACTCGTAACGGCTGAGTGGCGCTTTATGGGCCACTCTTTCTATTAATGGGAGGTGCCATGGACGAGGTTAGCAAAATCAAGAAGGCCTTAACGGGCCCATTAGAGGAGAAAGGCTATCTTCTTTACGAAGTGCGATTGCTTAAAAAGAAGGATGGGCTCACCTTGGAGGTCACCGTCGACCGCGACGATCCGATTTCCCTCGACGACATCGTCAAGGTAAGCGAGCTTATCAACCCCATCCTCGACAAGGAAGATCCGATATCTTCGCCCTATACGCTCGATGTTTCGAGCTTAGGCGGAGAGAAACCGATCCCCTTAACGCGGTTAGAGCATTATCGAAACCGCTTCGTGCATCTCCATCTCTCTAATCCCCATAAGGGGCTTAACGACATCGAAGGGGATTTGTTGGAGGTTGATGAAACCCGCGTCAAACTACAAATCACCGACAAAAGCCGCAAAAAAATCATTGAATTGGCGCGCCAGGATATCGACAAGGCGCGCTTAGCCATCAAGTTCTAAAAGGAGCAAAGAAAACATGGATCCGATCCTATTCAAGAGCGCGATTGATCAAATCGCCGAAAGCAAAAGCGTCAGCCACGAAGCGGTGGTCTACGCCCTAAAAGACGCCATCGAGCGCGCCTACATCAAATATTTAGGCGGGGGCGACGACGCCATCGTCGAAGCCGATATCGACGAAGATAACGGCTTCATCACCCTCGTGCAGAAGAAAAAAGTCGTCGACGAGGTCGAGGACGATTATTTGGAAATCTCTTTAGAGGACGCCATCGAAGACGCCAAAGACACTATCGAACACTTGGAGGATTCCCTCTCCGACGCCAAGAAAGAGGAGAAACGGGACATCCATCACCTTATCTCCCTCGTCAAGGCGGAGCAAAAGGAAATCGCCGTCGGCGCCTATTATTCCCTTTATTGCCCTTTAAGTGAGCTAACTAAACTCACCGCCATGAACGTCAAGGGGCTATTGCGGGGCAAGATCGCCGAAGCCGAGCGCACCGCCCTCTATGATATATATAAGGATCATATCGGCGAGATGATTTCGGGCGTCGTCGAAAAGGCCGATGACCGGAGCGCTTTCATTAACATCGGCCGCAATACCTCAGTCGAGCTCACCCGCCGCGAGATGATCGGCGACGAATTCTTCCGCGTCGGCGAGAACGTGAAGGTATATCTGCAAGAAGTCAAGCAAGTGGGGGAACACGCCCCGAAAACCAATAAGGGCCCGCAGATCATGGTCACGAGGGCCAGCGAAGGCTTCTTGAAGCGCCTCTTCGAAGAGGAAATCCATGAAGTATATGACGGCACCGTCATCATCAAGGGCATCTCCCGCGAAGCCGGGGTCCGAAGCAAAGTCGCCGTCTATAGCAATAACGACGACGTCGATCCGACGGGCGCTTGCATAGGGCCTGGCGGCTCCCGCATCCAAAAGGTCGTCTCGCAACTAGGGAATGGCAAAGAAAAAGAGAAGATCGATATCATCGCCTGGAGCGAGAATACCGCCTTCTTCATCGCCGAATCCTTGCGTCCTGCCCACGTTTTGGGCGTTAAGATCATCGATCCCGAAGCCCTTCCTCACCCAACCGCTTTAGCGGTGGTCAAAGACGACGATTTCTCGCTTGCCATCGGCAAAAAGGGCGCCAACGCCCGCTTGGCCGATAAGCTTACGGGCTATCATATCGATATCAAAGAGGAAAGCGAAGTCAAGGCGGAAGGCCTCGATTATACGCCGTATGAAGAACTCTTAAAGCAAGTCGAGGAAGCCAAGGAAGCCAAAGAAAGAGAGGCTTACGCCAAGAAATCCATCGACGACGCGAATAAACGCAAAGAAAGAATCGTCACTAAAGAGGAAGCCGTCATCCCTGAAATCTCCGCCGAAGTGGAAGAGGAATATAAGGATGAAGTAAGCGACCTTGCCCTAGCCGCCTCGAAGGTAGAAGAGGAGTCTCTCCCCGTCGCCGAAGAAACGAAAAAGGAAGAGCCGGTCGAGGAAAAGACGGAAAAAGAGCCCGTCAAACCCGTCGAAGTGAAGACGACGACGACCCTCGACGCCCTCGAACGCGACCTTGAGGAAAGCGCCAAGAAGAAAGAAGCCTCCCCGAAAGGCAAGTGGAGCAAGAGCAAGCGGCCGCATCAAATCAGCGAAAAGGAAGTGGCCCGCGCCACGCCTAGCGAACTCCCGAAGGAAGCGATGCCGATCTATTCCGAAGAGGAATTAGCCGAGATCGCCAAAGAGGAAGAAGAAGAAGCCGCGCAAAACGATTACGAAGACGTCGATATCGAGGAATACGACAGCTATTACGACGAATAGGAGAGATATGAAGGAAGAGGATAGGCCATTGCTCGGTTTCATCGGCTTGCTTTATAAGGCCCATAAACTTGAAATCGGCGCTTCTTTGTGGCAAAAGAAGGGGCAAGTGAAGCTCTTCGCTAAGGCTAGCGACGCAACTAGCGGCGAAGCCTTGCATCACCAAAAGAAGATCCTCTCCGCCCATCTCCCTTACCTCGAATTGCCCTTAAGCAAAGGGGAGATAGGCGCCGCCTTAGGGAAGGAAGAAGTCTCTTTCCTAGGCATCACCGACAAAAAAGCCGCCTTGGCTTTCATATCCAAGGCCCATGCGATCAAAGGAGGGAAGTCATGAAAAAACGTTATTTCTCAAAAAAGAACGCCCAACAACAGCAAGAAAGGAACCGCAAGGCCAATTTCGATTCGCGGCCCTATGGCCAGAAAAAAGAGGAATTCGCCAAAGTCAACGGCGGCGTTTTCACTTATTCGAAGCCCTTAAGCGTCCTTGAGCTTTCCAAAGCCATCAACGTCCCTGCCAACGCGATCATCAAATTCCTCTTCATGCAAGGGAAGATGGTGACCATCAACCAAATGCTTGACGATGAGGCGATCGGCACCATCTGCTTGGAATTCAATTACGATTTCAAGAAGGAAAAGGTCGTTGACGCCGAGCATTTCGAAGAGCTCGAAATCGAGGATGATCCCGACGATCTGCTCGAACGCGCCCCGATCGTGACCGTCATGGGCCATGTCGACCATGGCAAAACATCCATCATCGACGCCATCCGCAAAACCAACGTGGCCGCAGGCGAAGCCGGCGGCATCTCCCAAGCCATCGGCGCCTATCAAAAGGAATACCATGGCAAGAAGATAACGATCATCGATACCCCAGGGCACGAGGCCTTCACCGCCATGCGGGCTAGGGGGGCCGACGTCACCGACATCGTCGTCTTAGTCGTCGCCGCCGACGATGGCGTAATGCCGCAGACCATCGAAGCCATCAACCACGCGAAAGCGGCCTCTTGCCATATTATCGTCGCCATCAACAAGATGGATAAGCCGGGCGCCAACCCGCGCCGCGTCAAAGAGGAGCTTATGGCCCATGACATCATCGCCGAGGATTATGGCGGCGACGTCTTGATGGTCCCCGTCAGCGCCAAAACGGGGGAAGGCCTCGATGATTTGCTAGATGCCATCGAGACAACCGCCGAAATCATGGAGCTTAAGGCTAACCCTAACCGCTACGCCATCGGCACCGTTTTGGAAGCCAATCTCGATAAGGGCGAAGGGCCAAAAGCCACTTTGCTCGTCCAAAATGGCACCCTCAACCACAGCGATTACGTCGTCGTGGGCGACATATATGGCAAAATCCGCCGAATGAGCGATGAAAACGGCAAGCAACTCGGCTCGGCTGGTCCCGCCACCCCCGTCAGCGTCACCGGCCTTTCCGCCGTTCCTAGCGCCGGCGACCGCTTCATGGCCTTCCCTAGTGAGAAAGAAGCTAAGGAAATCGCCTCCAAGAGGGCCCTAGAGACGCAAAACAAAGAACGCTCCCGAAGCGCGGCCATGTCCCTTGAAGACCTCAATAACCTCGTCAATGCCGGCAAAATCAAGGATATCAACGTCCTTATCAAAGCCGATACCGACGGCTCGGCGAAGGCTTTGCGAGGCTCCTTAGAGAAATTATCTAACGATCAGGTCAAGATCAAGGTCCTCCAGGCCAACGCGGGCGCCATCAACGACGGCGACCTCCTTTTAGCGGAAGCCTCTAACGCCATCATATACGCCTATAACGTCCGCCCGAGCGCCCAAATCCAGCAAAAGGCCGACGAGCGCCAGATCCAAATCCGCCCTCATAGAATCATCTACGAGATAATCGAGGAGATGGAAAAGGCCATGCAAGGCCTATATACCGTCGAGAAGGTAGAGGAAGTGACGGGGCAAGCCGAAGTGCGCCATATTTATAAGATCAGCCACGTTGGCACAGTCGCCGGAAGCTATGTCACAAGCGGCGTTCTTCATGCCAACGAGAAAATCCGCGTTCTTCGCGACGGCGTCATCGTATATGATGGCGAACTCGCGGGCTTAAAGCGTTTCAAAGACGACGTCAAAGAAGTCAAACAAGGCTATGAATGCGGCCTTTCGATCAAGAATTATAACGACATAAAAGAAGGGGACATCATCGAAGGCTACCTTCTTACGGAGAAGAAGTGATGGCCAATCGCAACCTCCGCGTAAAATCCCTCATCGCCAAAAACCTCATGGATATCCTTTCCTTTGAATTAAAGAATCCCGCCCTCGGGATGCCTTCGGTTAACGAAGTGGAGGTGAATGGAGATAATAGCCTCGCTAAGGT
The DNA here is from genome assembly GCA_963624045.1 of Bacteroidaceae bacterium. GTDB lineage: Bacteria > Bacillota_I > Bacilli_A > RFN20 > CAG-826 > UBA4951. Next base: position 15,661 of record CAVFNI010000015.1, on the reverse strand, counting down.
CTATGTGTCTTTCTTGGGCTCTAAAAACCCCAGGAAGAACCTTGAGGAACTCAACCGATGCAAAGGCTATATCCGTTCATCCTTAGCCAAGAAGATGGATGTCTATAAGGTTCCTAACCTCCTCTTTATATATGACGAGCGTTATGATGAGGCCCGCCATCTTGAGGAAATCCTCGCCAAGGAGGAAGAGGAAATAAAAGAAGCGAAAAAGGGGATGCGCTGATCTATTTGATCGTCAGATATTTCCCTTCGTACGCATATGAGGACCCAATTCGCTTCATCCCCAGGGAGGAGGCGATTTTTTTATGGCCTTTCATCGTGGCTTTTAGGGGCGTCACCCTCTTAACTTCCCGCCTTAATAATTCTTTGAGGGCTATGGCGAGGAGATCGTCAGGACCATTTAAGCCAAAGAAGAAAAGGTGATGCTTGCTTAAGCGAAGGAAGGAAAATTCGCCAACCTTTTGATGGCGATGAAAAACAAGGTAATTCTCTTCGTTTTCCTTTCTCTTTCGCTTAGCGGCTAAGGTTTCGCGCATATCCAAAGCGTTTATGATCGGCCTAATGGCGATGGAAGTATCTTCCCTAGCTTCCCATTCGAAGGATTTCCAATAAAGGGAAAAGGGCTCGTGATTAATGAGCATGAGACGGAAATTGTCCTCGCTTTCGGGGTATTTCTTATATAAGGATAATAGGAGTTTCTTCATCTCCTCGCGGTCGGTCTTCTTATTGGCGGGGCAACAGGTGTCGGTGATCGGCATCTTCTCCTTGCTAGCTAAAGCGATGATATCCTTCTCTTTGGCGTAAATAAGGGGCCTAATGAAAGTGATATTCGCCCTTTCTAGATGCATCTTCGGTTCGAAGGTGGCTATCCTTCCGCCATGGATGGCGTTCATTAGCAAAGTCTCGATGGCGTCGTCGCTATGGTGGGCGAAGGCCACTTTGTTGCAACCCTCTTTCTTAGCGAAGGCGTTGATGGCCGCCTTCTTCATTTTCGAGCAGATCGAGCAAGGGAGGTGCTTCCCTTCTTTCGTATGGGCTTTCAGGACATCGTAAACGAAGGTGGAATCCTCGATATGGAGAGGACATCCTAGCGATGAGCAAAATTCTTTTAAAGGGGCTAGCTTATCATGGTTCCATTCGAATCCCAAATCCAAGAAGACGGGCATGATGACGAAGTCTTTCTTGGAGAAGTAGCGATAGACGCTCAACAAACGGACGAGGCAAAGGGAATCCTTGCCGCCCGATAAGCCGACGGCGATATGGTCGCCTTTCTCAATCAAGGAAAAGTCGTTATCGGCTTGGCGGATCGAAGAAAGCAAAATGCGAAGGGGGTCCATAAATAAGGATTATAAGCCATTTGCTTAAGGAAAGGCGACAAAGAGGTTATAATACGCCCTGATGGACGGATTATTGCTAATCGATAAGGAAGCGGGGGTGAGCTCCCGCCATCTCGATAATTTCCTCTCCCATAAATTGGGAGCTAGGAAAGCGGGGCATCTAGGGACCCTCGATCCCTTCGCCACCGGCCTTCTTATCGTTGGCGTCAATAAAGGCACGAAGGCCTTCCCATATATCGATGACACGATAAAAACTTACGAAGCCACCTTGAAACTCGGGGAAGCCACCTCTAGCGGCGATAAGGACGGGGAAGTGATAGATAAGAAAGAAGTCCCATCTCTTTCTAAGGGAAAGATCGAAGAAGCCCTCTCTTCCTTTTTGGGCGATGGACTACAAACCCCGCCGATGACTAGCGCCATCAAGGTCGATGGGAAACCTCTCTACGAATTGGCCCATCGGGGCGAGGAGATAGAGAGGGCTCCCCGCCCTATCCACATTTATTCATTGGATTTGCTTTCCTTTGATAAGGCAACGATCATCTTTAAAGCGACGGTGAGCAAAGGAACCTATATCCGCGTCCTAGGCGAGGATATCGCCAAAAGGTTAGGGACGCTAGGGCATTTGCTTTCCTTAAGAAGGCTATCGATTGGGGATATCAAGGTCGAAAACGCCAAAAAAGCCGATGAAATCCTTCCTGCCGACCTTCATGACGCCATCGCTTTTATCCGTCTTCCTAAGCTTGAAATCGACGATGTCACCGAAAAGAAGGCCCGCGATGGCTTGCCTATATGCCTAAATAGCCAGGAAGAGAGGGTTTTGCTCGTCCATCAAGGCTATGCCGTCAGCGTTTATCGTTTGGCTGAAGAGGGCCTCTATCGCGCCGAAAGGGGGCTCTTTTAATGGAAAGAAAGACTTTTACATTAGAAAATATCCCTTCGATTGAGGGATATAACCTATTATTAGGCAATTTCGACGGCCTTCATTTAGGGCATCAGCGGCTCATATCCCTAGCCAAGGAAAAAGGCTCTAGCGCCGTCTTGCTTCTTTCCCCTTCCTTCCCTAAAAAAGAAATGGAAGGGAAAGTGCTTACTTCCTTAGAGGACCGTCTGCGGCTATTTTCTCGTTATGAGGTCGATATGGCCTTGGTTTTAGAGACCTCGCCTTCCTTTTTCTCTTTAGAGCCCCTTTCTTTTATCGAGAAGGTCCTTAAGAGGCTTAAGCCCGCTTCTTTGGTGGTGGGGGAGGATTATCGCTTTGGCAAAGGGGCCCTAGGTGATATCGCCCTCCTGAAGGAGCATTTCCCCGTCGCCCTTTCTCCCATTTTGCTAGATGAGAAAGGGAATAAAATCGGCACCAAGGAAATCGTCGCCCTTTTAAAGGAAGGCGAGATCGCTACCGCCAACCGTTATCTAGGGCGCGATTATGAGATCCTTGGCAAAGTGAAGAAAGGCTATCAAAACGGCCGCAAAATTGGCTTCCCGACCGCCAATCTGGCTTTGCTATCCCCTTATATGCTTCCCAAAGAGGGCGTTTATAAGGGGGTATCCTATCTGCGTGGCAAGCCCTATCTTTCCATCGTTAACGTCGGGAAGGCCCCGACGATCGGGCTATTAAAGGAAGTAACCGTCGAAGCCTATCTCGATGGCTTTAATGGCGATTGCTATGAGGAAAGCATCTACCTATCCTTCCTAGAGAGGATTCGCGAGGAGAGGCCTTTTCCCTCGTTAGAGGAATTAAAAGAGCAATTAGAAAAGGATCTAACATCAATCAGGAGACGAAAATGAAAGCGATTATCTTTGCCATGAATAAGGAAGCCGCCCCATTAATGGAAGCGACGACATTGCTAGAAAGGAAGAAGCACGGAGCGGCAATTTACGAAAGAAGAAGGGGAGAAAAGGGGGAATTCATCCTTATTGTCTCCGGCATCGGCAAAACCCTGAGCGCGATGGCCGTAAGCGCCCTCCCTCTCCTTTACCCCGAAGTCGACGCCCTTTATAGCTTCGGCTTAAGCGGCTCCCTCGACGAGAAGAAACTCCCGCCGTTTTCCTTCTTTTTGCCAACTTCCTTCGTCCATCATGACATCGATACGAGCGCGTTTGGCGACCCCATGGGGCTTTTCTTCGATCCCAATATCGTCTATTTCATGGCTGATACTAAGCTTCATGGCCATTTGCTATCCCATCTTCCTAAAGGCGCCGATTGCCTAGCGGAAGGAGTTGAGGCAGCGGGCGATTCCTTCATATCGGATGAGGCGAAGAAGGCTTTTTTAAGGAAAGAATGGAAGGCCGTCGCCTGCGACATGGAGACGGCTTCGATCGCCTCCGCCGCGAAGCTTCTTTCCTTACCCTTCGCCGCCGTGCGTATCATCAGCGATTCCTCTTCGAGCGCCGCCGAATACGAGCGAAACACCGCAAAAGCGGTCAAGATGCTAACCGAATACGTCCTTATGATTTGAAGGCGACTAACCCCGAATTTTCCTTTGGCGAGTAGGTTTTAGGAAAGAAGAAAGTCTTGCAATTTGATCACTTCTATCGCGTTATGCTTCAAGGTGATCGTTCGCGATTCGTTCATCGTGACGATGATGAGCTTATATTTCCCCTCATCCGTATCATCGAGCTTTTTTAATTGAGCTACTTCTCGCTCGAAAGTAATGGGGTTATTTAAAGAATAGCAGGCTTGGATGGCGATATTTTCCTCGACGATGAAAAAATCGATATCGATTTTGGTTTTGCTGCTTTTCAAATAATAAAGTTTTTCCTTGTATTTTCTGTTTAGACATATCGCGATGAGGTTCTCGAATAATGAGGTGTCGTCTTTGGACAAAAAGAGGTTTAGGATCCCGTTATCGGAAAAATAATATTTCGAATTGCTTTCCTTATCCACGAACGAGGCGTAATAATTTTTCAAGGCGAATAATAAGAAACTTTGAGCGGCGTATGAGCAATAATCAATGATCGTGTCTTTCGAAAGGGAGAAACCGATGGCCTTCAAGGCGTTAAAAAGATTGCTATAGGAGACGTCTTGGGAGACGGTTGCCGCTATTTTCTTCATCAAGATTCGTATGCCGTTTTCGTTACGGATAGCGTTACGAGTGACGATGTCGCCTAAAAGGATCTTCTCATAGATATCGGAAACATATTCGCGCTTGTTTATGGACAATAGTGATTCGGGCAAGCCGCCGAAGCGATAGAATTCCGTAATGGCATTGGCCAAAGAGGCGCGGGAGGAAAGGGAATAGGCGTTCCGATGGTCGATTCAAATACGTGGCCTCGTAAGGTTTGGGTTCAATGGTTTCCGATGATGTAAGAATAGGAACCAAGGAGACTATTTGCCGAGCAACGCTTCTTTGGCCGCCTTCTGATGGGCGTCGTATTTCTTGCGCTCGGCGGTGTTGAGGATCCTTTTACGCATGCGGATGGCGTGCGGGGTGACTTCGACTAGTTCGTCGGGGTTAATGTAATCCAAGCACGCCTCAAGGGACATTTTGCGGGGCGCTTTAAGGACAATGGTAAGCTCCCTCGTGCTCGAGCGAACGTTGGTCATCGGCTTCGCTTGCGTGCAATTGACGGCCAAATCGACGGGGTAGCGGTGCTCGCCGACGATCATCCCCTCATAGCAAAGGTCGCCAGGAACGATGAACATCGTGCCATGCTCTTCGACTTTTTGGAGGGCATAAGAGGTGGCTTCGCCCTTATCGGTGGAAACAAGGACCCCGATATTCCTCTCGCCTAGATCGTGGGCGAAGATGGGGCGATATTCCTTATAGGTGTGGTTGATGATGCCATAGCCCTTCGTCATCGTGAGGAAGTTGCTGACGAAGCCGATAAGGCCGCGCGAAGGGATGACGTAAGTTAATCTCGTGACGGTGCCATTATCGACCATATCGCCGAGTTTGGCGCCCCTTTCCCCTAAAGAAGTCATCATGTCGCCGACGAATTCGTTAGGGACGTCGATCTGTAGATCCTCATAAGGCTCGCATTTGACCCCATCGATCTCTTTCTGAATGACTTGAGGCTTGGAAACCTCTAGTTCGTATCCTTCCCGGCGCATGTTCTCGATAAGGACGCCTAAATGAAGCTCCCCTCGGCCTGAGACGATCCAGCTTTCCTTATTGGGGATGCGGCTATAACGGAGGGAAACGTCGCGCTGCGTTTCTTGGAAGAGCCTCTCTTCTATGACGCGGGCGGTAACTTTCTTGCCATCTTGCCCGCGCATCGGGGAGCTATTGGTCCCAAATTCCATCTGAAGGGTTGGCTCATCGACGCGAAGAGGCGGGAGGGGAGAGAGGGCGCTAGGGGAGCAAAGGGTGTCGCTCACCCCGATTTCGCTATAGCCGGCGATGCCGCAGATATCGGGGGCCGTGACTTTCTCCACTTCGTTGCGGTTCATGCCGAAGAAGGTATATAGCTTCATGACTTTGAAATTGACGGTGGTGCCATCTTTCCTTATGTCGGTGATGGTGTCGCCGACGGAAACGCTGCCTTCTCTTACGGTCCCAATGCCAATACGGCCGACGAAGTCATTATAATCAAGCAACGCGCTTTGCATTTGGAAAGGCAAGGAGGGGTCAGAATGGGGGGCGGGTATCTCCCTAAGGATCATGTCGAAAAGGGGATCCATCCCCGGTTTTTGGCTGCTTGGATCGGGAGAGAGGGAGGAGGTGCCGTTAAGGGCGCTTACATAGCAGACGGGGAAATCGAGCAAATCCTCGGGGGCACCTAATTCGATAAAGAGGTCAAGGACCTCGTCGACGGCCTTTTTCGCATCGGCGTTAGGCCGATCGACTTTGTTGATGACGACGATGGGCTTGATATGGTTCTCCAAGGCGTTCTTGAGGACGAAGCGCGTCTGCGGCATCGTGCCTTCATAGGCGTCGACGAGCAATAAGCAACCGTCGACCATATGCATGATCCGCTCGACCTCGCCGCCGAAATCGGCGTGCCCGGGGGTGTCGACGATGTTGATTTTGCTATCTTTATAACAGACGGCCGTCGTTTTGGCCAAAATGGTGATGCCGCGTTCGTGCTCTATTGGGTTGCTATCGAGCATCCGGTCGGTTATTTCTTCGTTGTCGCGGAAGGTGTGCGAGGAGGTAAGCAAGGCATTCACGAGCGTCGTTTTGCCATGGTCGACGTGGGCGATGATGGCGATGTTGCGGATATCCATAAGAAAAAGCCTCCTCTATGCAGCGTGCGCAATTTTATACCCGTAGCGCGCATGAGCGCAACGAAAAAGACAGCAAGAGGTCATTGTAACCGCTTCGCGACAAGCGGCTCTAAGCGCCAGGAAAGGAGGCTAGCGAGAACGACTTTCGTCAAATCGCCTGGCAAAAAGGGCAAAACGCATAACAAAAAGGCCTTCGAAACATCATATCCGGCGTAAAGGGTGATCCAAAGGACGCCGACGGCGTATAGAAGGATGGTGCCTATCGACATGGCAAGGGGATAGGCGAAGCGCTTCTTCTTGAAGGTGGCGATAATTAGCGATTCGAGGAAGACGCAAGGCAAATAGCCGATAAGGAAGCCGCCGCTAGGGCCTAATATCACCGTCGGGCCCGCCTGGAACTTGGAGAAAACGGGGAGGCCCATGAAGCCAAGGGATAGATAAAGAAGGATCGGGATATAGGAATAGCGTAAGGGCAAGAGGGCGCCGATCAGATATAGCGCGAAGGTGGCTAAGGTTATCGAAACGGGCTCAAGGGGGATCGAGAGAGGGGAAAGGACGGCCATGATGGCGGTGAAAATGGCTAGAAGGGCCATCTTCCGCAGCAATGAGGGCGCTTCCGCTTTCTTTTTTCGTAACGCTATTTCCTCGTTTCCCTTTTCCATTCCTCCATTTTAGCAATAAAAAAGGCGGGCGATTGTTAAAAATATAAGGCAAACGGGCGAATATTGAATTAAACTAACTATCGAGGAGAACATTATGGCAGAGGAAAAAGCAAAAGAAGACGTCTCCTATACGGAGATCGAAAAGAAGGAACCGTCTAAGAAAATCGCGGTCATCAAGAAAAAGAAAACCGCCAGCGTGTTGAAGGTCAAAAAGCCCGACGAATTGCCTTTACCTGACGGCATCTACGTTTATTATCCCGAAACGGAGCGCTATATCGCCACGACGCAGCGCTTTTCCGCTTACGGGGACATCGAATATTCCTTCGTTGGCACCCTCACTAAGGGCGAGATAAAGATCATCCAAGTGGAGGAGGGGAAACGATTCTATTTGCCTTTAAAAGGCGATTGGAATTACGGCTATACCCTCGAAGGGGACGCCAAAGCCCTCTTCCAAATCAGCGATTCCTTGCTCGATTATAACCCGAGGGAAGATCGTAGCTTCGCCTATATCACCCCGACCTCGAAGCTTTATTTCGTCGGGATCGAAGGACGTTTCTTCCTTTCCCTCCGTCTTTTCGGGGAAGAGGGAAAGACGGGCAAGCGCTGGGTCGTCATCTATCTTTCCAAGCAAAATTGAATTTAAGGGAGGTGAAACCGCTTTCAAATGTCGTTAGACTATGCTAACGCTATAGCGGTTACGCCTCTTTTTCTTAGATTGTTAAGGAAAATAAAGCGGTTTCATGAGCGTTTTTAAGGAGAAAGGCGAAACTATTTTGTATAATTTCATCGCTTCCAAAGGAGGAAAGAAAATGTCACGTTTCGATTATTATGATTCATTCAAAGGAAAGAAGTGGAAAGAGGACATCGACGTCCGCGATTTCATCGTCAATAACTACACCCCATATTTAGGAGACGAATCCTTTTTGGCGGGGCCGACGGAGCGCACGAGCGCTTTATGGGATAAGCTTCAGCTCTTGCAAAAGGAGGAGCGCGAAAAAGGCGGCGTCCTCGATATGGAAGCCGATGTCGTAAGCGGCTTAACCTCCTATGGCCCTGGCTATCTCGACAAGGATAACGAGGTGATCGTGGGCCTACAGACCGATAAGCCCCTTAAGCGCGCCTTTATGCCCTATGGCGGCATCCGCATGGCCGAAGAGAGCCTTAAGACCTATGGCTATACCCCGAATGCCGACCTCCATAAGATCTTCACCGAATACCATAAGACCCATAACGACGGCGTTTTCGATGCCTATACGCCCGAAATCCATCATTGCCGCCATAATAAGATCATCACCGGTCTCCCCGATACTTATGGCCGCGGCCGCATCGTCGGCGATTATCGCCGCATCGCCCTTTATGGCATCGATTACCTAATCGAGAAGAAGCAAGAGGATTACGCCAACGAAGACGATGGCTTCATGAGCGAGGAAACCGTCCGTAACCGCGAGGAAATCGCCATGCAAATCAAAGCGCTCAAGGGCATCAAGGCGATGGCTCTTAGCTACGGCTATGACATCTCGAACCCCGCCAAGGACGCCAAAGAGGCCTTCCAGTGGCTATATTTCGGCTACCTCGCCGCCATCAAGACGCAAAACGGCGCCGCGATGTCGGTGGGGAGGATCAGCACTTTCCTCGACATCTATATCGAACGCGATTTGCAAAAAGGCACGCTAACCGAGAAGGAGGCCCAGGAATTAGTCGATCAAATCGTCCTTAAATTCCGCATGGTCAAATTCGCCAGGATCCCTAGCTACAACCAACTCTTCAGCGGCGATCCGATCTGGGCCACCCTCGAAGTGGCGGGGATGGGGCTCGATGGCCGGGCGATGGTCACTAAAAACGACTTCCGCTTCCTCCACACTCTCGAGAACATGGGTCCGAGCCCCGAACCGAACCTCACGGTGCTATATAGCTCGCATTTGCCGGCTGCCTTCAAGAAATACGCCGCCCATATTTCAATCCTCACAAGTTCCATCCAATATGAGAACGATGACGTCATGCGTCCGGTTTGGAAGGATGATTACAGCATCTGTTGCTGTGTGAGCGCCACCGAAACGGGCAAGGAATACCAATTCTTCGGCGCCCGCGCCAATTTGGCCAAATGCCTTTTGTACGCCATTAACGGCGGGATCGATGAGAAAACGGGCGAGCAAGTGGGGCCGGCCTACCGCCCTTGCGCGGGGGAATACCTCGATTACGATGAGGTCTTGACCCGTTATAAGGCGATGATGAAGTGGTTAGCCAAAGTGTATGTCAAAGCCCTCAACATCATCCATTACATGCACGACAAATATTATTACGAAGCGGCGGAGATGGCCCTTATCGACACCCACCCCGAACGTAGTTTCGCCACCGGCATCGCCGGCTTCAGCCACGTCGTCGATAGCCTTAGCGCCATCAAATACGCCAAAGTGAAGCCTATCCGTAATGAAAAAGGCATCGCCGTCGATTTCGAGATCGAAGGGGACTTCCCGCGTTATGGCAATGACGATGACCGCGCCGATGAGATCGCCGTCCATTTGCTAAAGACCTTCATGGATATGGTGGCCAGCCGCAAAACCTACCGCAATAGCAAGCCGACCACCTCGATCCTTACCATCACCTCGAACGTCGTCTATGGCAAAGCCACGGGCGCCCTTCCTGATGGGCGCAAAGCCGGCGAACCCCTTTCCCCAGGCGCCAATCCTTGCTATGGGGCGGAGAAAAACGGCCTTCTCGCCTCCCTTAATAGCTTAGCCAAATTGCCGTATGAATACGCCCTCGATGGCATCTCCAATACCCAGACGATCAACGACAATTGCTTAGGCCATTCGCCGAAAGAGAGGGTCGATAACCTCGTCAACGTCCTCGATGGATATTTCGATGGCGGCGCCCATCACCTTAACGTCAACGTCTTCGGCAAGGAGAAACTCATCGACTGCATGAATCACCCCGAAAAGCCCGAATACGCCAATTTCACCATCCGCGTCTCTGGCTATGCCGTCAAATTCATCAACCTCACCAAGGAGCAACAGCTCGATGTCATCGCCCGCACTTGCCACGAGCGGCTCTAATGAGCCCCTCGCTTATAGCGATAAGATCGAAAGCTTCGGCTTAGTCGATGGCCCTGGAGTAAGAAGCATCCTCTTTTTAAGCGGGTGCCCGCTTCGGTGCCTATATTGCCATAATCCTGAAATGCAAGAAGCCACGCGTGGGGAGAGAATCACCCCCACGGTGGCTTTTACGCGTTTATCGCGCTATCGCCGATATTGGGGGGAGAAGGGCGGCATCACCGTCTCGGGCGGCGAGCCCTTGATGCATCTCCCTTTCCTTATCGCCTTAGGGGAGAAGGCCAAAAAAGAGGGGGTAAGCTTCGTGATCGACACAAGCGGCGCCACCTTTAACGATAGCCCCGAATATTTAGAGAAGTTCGACCGCCTCTTGGCGGTAAGCGACCTCTTCTTGCTGGATCTAAAAGCCCTCGACCCCGTCCTCCATATGAAGGTGACGGGGAGAGATAACGCCAATATCCTCTCTTGCTTCGAATATCTCGCTAAAAAAGGCTTCCCCATTTGGGTGCGCTATGTCTTAGTGCCCGGCCTTACCGACAAGGAAGAGGATCTCCTTAAAAGCTCCACGTTCCTAAAAAGCCTAGGCAACGTCCGCCGTTTGGAAGTCCTTCCTTATCACGCCCTCGCCATCCCTAAATACGAGGAACTGCATCGCGAATACCTCTTGCGGGACACCCTCGCCCCAAGCAAAGAGGAAATCGAACGGGCCAATCTTCTCCTCGATAGCGATTCCTTTAACGGATATTTAAGCGATTAAAGCCGATATACGGCTCACTAAGCATATGGCCCATCTTGTTTTGCCTCGCCCCTTCATGGCATAATTTTCGTAAGGAAATCGGGCGATTTGTCGCCATAAAAGGAGAAATGATATGAAAACGACCGTCAATAAGAAAGGGCGCCTTTCCTTCGGCGCCGCCTGTTTGGCCTCTATTGGCTTCTTCCTTTCCTTAGGCTCTTTAGGGAAGGAAGCCATTCCTCTATTAGCCGAGGAGCCTAGTTACGTCATCGGCGTCATCACAGGTGACAGCGACCCCCGATATAGCTCTTACCGTAAGAAAGCGGGCGATACCCTAGCCTTAACGGCCCCAGCCAAATTAGAAGATGGTAGCACCTTCTATAAATGGAGCGCCGATAGCAGTTCGGGGATAAGCTTCGCTAATGAAAATAGCCGCGAAACGACGGCGAGCATTGGAAGCGCGAATGGATACGTCACCGCGGAATATTGCCATTATTTTAATGAGCTGAATATGTATATCACCCCTCCCAAAGGAGGCCACACGCCCGATTATTACCCCGAAATAGATTTTTGGAATGAATTGGGCGATTACGGCGATCTTTATTGGTATCGCGGCACGGATATGACCGCCGCCAATTTGATGAATGATGAGGACACGTTCGTAACGAATGGGCAATATACCTTATTGGTTTATGTTAAACCAACAAACCCTGGTTATATGGCCTGGGATCCCATTAAGGAGAAGAAAGTCTACATCAATGACCAAGAGGCGGTGGCCACCGGCCAATCTAACGGCGATGGCTTCGCCTTCAAGAAGACTTTCCTCGCGACGGGGGAGAAGAGCCATATCACCATCGAAACCTCCAATGGCGTGACGACGAAAGAATATTCGCAAGGCGAAAAGATCGTTTTGAATACCGCCGCCAAAAAGGAAAACGGCGACGTTTTCTCGTATTGGAACGTCAAATACGGCGATGTCGACATGACCGATAGCGAAGACGCGAATGCCACGGTGACGGTTTTGGACAAAGACACCTATATCGAGGCGGCCTACACGACCCCAATCGATTCCATCGACCTAAAAATCGAAGCGCCCGCCAAAGGGAGGAACCCGGAATATAAATTCTCCGAGAGCGATTCGTTGGCTTACGTCGCCGAATTTTATGGCTTCCCAGAATGGTGCGAGGTGAGCTTCGATGCGACGAGCAAGAAATATAATGAGGTTAAGGTCCTTTCTAGCGATGACACCTTCGAGCAAGGGCGTATGTATCGCTATACCTGGACAATGCGGGATAATTGGGATTATGACTTCGTAGGCGAGCGCAAAATCATGGTCAACGGGCAAGATGTGACCTCGACGATGTCTAATCCCGTGGGTGGGCCTTATTTCACTTATTACGCCATTTTCACGGCCACCGACGTGCGTAACCGCATCCTTATCGATGGCGGCGTCGCGGAAGTCGACGGCGTGCTGATCGAGGAGGCGGAAGCAGGGGCGAGCGTCACCATCAAAGCGGACCCCCAAGAAGGAAAGAAATTCATCAAATGGGAAGTCCTTTCGGGCGGAGTTAGCCTAAAAGACGCGAATAATCCTACCACTTCATTTACAATGTCAGAGCAAGAAGTCTCGATCAGGGCTGTTTATAAAACGCTGATCGATAAGGTCGAGATGTCCGTCGTCACCCCCGAAAACGGCAAAACCCCCGACTTCGAAAGCCTTCAGATAATCGGCGATGCCTTCGCTCTCGTGATGAATGGTATCGTTTGGTATGAGGGCGACAAAGTTTCTTCATCGATGATGATGGGCGAAGAGGATACCTTCGAAACTGGCAAGAAATACACCGTCTCCGTCAAGGTGGATGCCGTCGATGGATATATCTTCGCTCTCTATAGCGACTTATCGGCTTGCCGCATCAGCGGCGTCGACGCCACCGTCATCGATGGCGATGGCACGGAATCGGTTATCTTCTTAGCCACGTTTACAGCCGTCGATAAGACTCCGACGGCGCTTATTAGCGTTAGTGGCGGACGTTTCGAGGACGGAAGCGTTTCGGGAGAATTCAAGATCGGCAGCATCGTTACAGTTTATGCGGATAAGGCGGAAGTCGGGTACGAATTCGCTGGCTGGGTCAACGAAAAAGGGGAGATTGTTAGTAAGACTCCCACCTATAGCTTCGAAGTGACGGGGCCGACGACCTTAACGTCTTCATATGAGAAAACGGTGCCGATCCCCGTCCCCGAACCTTTCATCCCTGAGCCGTCAGGATTAAGTGGCGGGGCGATCGCCGGGATCGTCATCGGTTGCGTTCTAGCGGCCTCCATTGGCGGCGGCGCCATCGTTTGGTTCGGCGTTAAGAAAAAGAGTTGGAATGATTTGGTGGCCGCCATCAAGGGCGTCTTCAAGAAGAAATAAACATCTGTTTTCATAAGGACTAGAGCCTACAAAGACGAAGCGGGCACCGATGGGGCCCGCTTTTAGATGATGAGGGTTCGTTATGTCGGTTTGATTGGCACACCTTAATGCCTGATTTGATTTAAATGCATATAAAACTGGTAGGAATTGTATAGCAAAACATATTGCGGACACGGTTAAGAAGAATTGTTTGATTAGCTAAGTTAATTGCTAGAACCGCCAAAAGAGGAAAGGGCATTGAAACGCATAAGCTCGTTTGATAACGCATTATTGGATGGATGACGATGTCGGTGCGCGTCTGCCAAGGCTTCAATAGCATTTAGACAACTGACTAGATTATTACATTGCTCATTTAACTAAAATCTAATGAAAATTAGGCAAATCTTATTGATTCATAGAATTTTTCTCGAATACGCGCAAACGCCTACAAGAGGATCGTTAAAATCAGAAGACAACCTTATAGCGGCCAAATACCCTGACGGAAGCAGACGAATCATATATGTTCCGACTCCCGCTAGCGATACGCAAGCAGCGATGGAACAGCTTGAATTGGCCTTTTTTGAAGGAAGGCAAAACGCCAACATCAATCCTCTATTGCTAATTCCATGCTATATTCTTGATTTTCTTTGCATCCATCCTTTCATGGGTGGCAACGGAAGAATGTCTAGATTATCGACTTTATTGCTGCTTTATAAATCCGGTTACGATGTCGGTAAATACGTTTCACTAGAATACATAATCAACAAGAACAAAGGGATGTATTATCAAAAACTACGCGAATCATCTACCGATTGGTCCGACAATAAAAATTCTTATTGGCCATTTATCGAAAATTTTTTGTTAACTCTCTTATCGGCTTATAACGAACTCGCTGACCGCTATAACATCATTAAAGACAAAAAGTTATCTAAAGCGGAGAGAGTGGAAGAAACAATCAAATCTTCATTGGGCAAAATGGCAAAGAGGAAATTCATAATATCTGGCCAGATATCTCATATAACACGATTGAATTAGAATTAGCCAAATTATTAAAGCAAAGCAAGATCGCAAAAGAAGGAACAACGAACGGAAGTTCCTATTATTGGATAGGAGAATAGGCGCATATTGTGAGGCAACAAATACCTAGAAGGATTTCTCATATCGTGTTTCTGGCAGCGAATTGGACATATCATTTATCATTTCATCGGCTCAAAGACCATGCATCTTCGGTATCCACAACATTTCAGTTCACTGCCAATCACAGCTTTTGAAGATTTGTCATATTTTGCTTCGGTCATCTAAAAGCTATTTTATTTGCCGCTTCGATGCCTAAAAGGCGATTCGATTCCGATTTAGATAGATATAGAAGCTGTAGCATGCCTACAATTTAAATGTCGATAGCACAAGTCGCTTTTATTATATTCATATGGTGAACGGCTCTGGGTAAACAGAGCCTAATAAACCAAAAGCGTCAATAAGAATAGGTGACAGCATTATGCCGTTTTCTTTTGCTGTGCATTTCACCAAACCTGCCATTATTTTTTAGCCAAACTTGCGGTTTTATTTAATCCAAACTTGCGGTTTATGCTTCAAAAAATTATATTATCAATGAGGCGAAATAATATGGAAAAAGAATACATCGAAAGACTATTTGATAAAGAGCTGGAATTTTATTTAAAAACCGTCGGTGCCGTCCAGATAGTTGGCCCTAAATTTTGTGGCAAATCAAGAACCGCAAAAAGACATGCTAAAACAATTATTGATTTAATGAAAAAGAAAGAAAGAGACCAATATATCGCACTTGCCAAGAATGCGCCTGAAGCTTTACTGAACAAAGGAGAAAGACCGATATTAATTGATGAATGGCAAGTTATTTCGTTTATTTGGAATTCAATAAAAGAAGCCATTGATGAAAATGGCGGATTTGGACAGTATATTTTGACTGGGAGCGTAACGGACAATACCGCCTCAAATTCCTTGGCGGGAGAAGAAAATGAAAGGCACACCGGAACAGGCAGAATCATAAAAAGAATTATGAGACCGATGTCACTATTTGAAAGTGGCGACAGCAATGGAACAGTATCGATAACCGATTTAAAGAACGACGCTTTCAAACCGTCTATCTGCGACAAAAACATCTTTGATTACTCTTTTTTAATCTGCAGAGGTGGCTGGCCATTAGCGATTGATGAAGACATCGATATTGCTTTGCAACAAGCCAAAACGTTTTATAACGGATTAGTAAACGAAGATTTATTCTCCTTGAAAGATATTTCTATAAGAAAAGATGAAAAGAGAGCAAAGAAACTATTAAGAG
>CAVFNI010000014.1:0-37574 GCA_963624045.1 Bacteroidaceae bacterium | reverse complement strand
ATTATAGAGGCATGCAATGTAACAAAGATGAGCATTTATTACAAAAAATGGCAGGGGAATCGCAGTTTAAAAAGGTGACTTTTTTATACCTTTTATGGTATAATTTATTCAAGCAGTCTAGAATGCTTATAGTCATAGACTATTATCCATTTGTGAGATTGGATCGTGGACAGCGTAGTGCCTAGGACCACGTTAAAAGGCTAGCGCACATTCGGTAACGGAAACAGTTACAGACCTCCTACTTGCTGGGAGGTTTTTTCTTTTATTCAACTGTACGCATTTCGAACGAACTGTACGCACTTTTTTAGGGGTGTACGCAAATTGTATTAAAATAGGTAATCATACACAGTGTTTTAAAGGGGCACTTTTAGGGAACTAAGAGCATCTTTTATTTATAAAAGAAATGTCGACTTTTTGCATCAAATACAGTACAATTGTATTAACAAAGGGGTTTGACAATATGGCAAATGAAGCGATGAATGTTAGTTTAATCAAAGATATCAAAGCAATTATTGAAGAATCTAAGAAGCTAGTTGTTAGAAACGTGAACACAATTATGCTTCAAACATATTGGAATATTGGTAAAAGGATTGTCGAAGAGGAGCAAAACGGCAACACAAGAGCAGAATATGGTTCCGCTTTATTGAAAGAGTTATCAAAGGAGTTAACCAAAGATTATGGCAGGGGTTTTTCTCGTTCTAATCTCCAATCAATGCGCGCTTTATATTTGAATTATGAAAAAAGCCAAACACTGTCTGGCAAATTGAGTTGGTCCCATTATTTGCTTCTATTAGGCGTCTCTGATTTAAACGCAAGAAGCTTTTATGAACACGAATGTGAAAATTCCAATTGGAGCGTAAGAGAACTCGAAAGACAGATTGATTCGCAACTTTATACCCGTTTACTGCTATCAAAAGGAGAAATTAACAAAAGAGAAGTGTTGGAACTCGCCAATAAAGGAATTACCTATCAAACCCCAGACAGCTTTATCAAAGATCCAATGGTATTAGAATTTGTCGGCGTTCCGGAAAAAGTGTTTTTGGAATCCGACTTAGAAAAAGCCATTGTAGATCATATTGAAGATTTCCTTTTGGAACTTGGAAGAGGATTTATGTTTGTTGGCACTCAACAAAGAATTTCCATTGCGGGAATGAATTATTATGTCGATATGGTTTTTTATAACAAAATATTAAAATCATACGTATTGATCGACCTTAAAATGAATAAATTAAAGCCGGAAAATTTTGGCCAGATGAACATGTATGTCAATTATTACAAAGAAGAAGTTAATGATGAATACGACGAAGATCCAATTGGCATAATTTTGTGCGCTGACAAAGATACAGCTTTAGCGAAGATGGCGGTTCAAGGTATTGAGAATAATATCTATGCAACAAAATACACAACAGTAATGCCCGATTACGAAGTATTACAAAACGAAGTCCAAAAGGTCATTGCGATCTATAACGAAAAGGAAGGTCAATGATTATGGTCTATACAAAAGCAATAAGGGAATATTGCCTTCAAAACGAAGGAATAGTGTTTGATATTTCAAGGGAATATAAAAGGCATTTTTCAATGATGCCATACAAGACGTTTTGTAAGATTCTAGGACGCCTTGAAGAAGAGGGGGTTCTAGCAAGAGAATCGCACGGAGCGTATTTAACCGCCAAAAGAGGACGCACAAAAAAGAATCAGGTTGTCGATTACTATACCCATGATGGACATGGTTTAGTCATCGGCTATTCGTTTTATAACGATATCGGGATAACGGATTATAAAGATAACAAGAAAGAGATCCTAACCAATTTGATTGATGCGAAAGCAAAAAAAGTAGGCGGAGCGACATTAATTAAAATGGATTTGGTATCGTTTAACAAACAACATAAGGCAATCATTTATTTATTGGAATTAATTGAGAAAAAACACAAGATTGTTGACTGTAATATTGAGAAATTAAATCGTTTTGTTCAGATATGCCTCCAAGACTACGACGATTTGTTTTTTGAAGAAGTAATCAAAAACAGAAAGTGTCGGCATTCAACGATTTGCACATTAGACAAATTGTTATCGGAAGCGCATAAGACGAATAACTGCATCAATATTTATAAGAAAGCAACGAAATAACCATAATGCAGAGCGTTGCCGTTTTGTTTAGACAACGAAAACGAGTAGATAAAGCGGCGGACTGATATCCCCCGAGCGGTGTTTGGCCGTTGACAATTTGAAGAAGGAATGAATTTCGATTCATTAAAATGGCATTTCGGCTTTTTGCGCCAGTATTGTTTTTCGACGTACATCTTTTTGTATTAGACCACAAAGTAAATTCCTTGAATGCGGTATGAGGAGACAAATGGTATTTTCGTCAGAAGCGCCTCTTTTAAAGAGGATATAAAGCGATACACCGTCTCCCAAAACATTAATTGACTATAAAAATGTCCTATGCTAGTTTCATGCTGAAAGAGGTGAATTTATGAAAAATAAAAATAGAATTCTTGCCTTAGCGGCACTCCTGGCTGGTGGGGTTTCTGCCTTAGCCGGTTGCGACACAAAGACATCTAGCGATGAGTCGTTTGAACCATTGCCAGATGGAGCGTTGTCCTATTTGAAAGGAACGTTTTATGGCGGGGGCGGAACGCTTATTGTCGGTGAGGATAAATTGACGTTAGACGGAGAGAACGCTCTTTCTTTGTTCCCGACAAGCGTAGGCACTTATTCTTTGAGCGATAAGACGACGAGCCAAGAGCCGATGAGCGAAGAGATCATGGCTGTTTATTTTGATGCCGCTCATAATGGCGGGACATCATATTGCTTATACGCCGACGTTCTCGGCGATGGCTTCTTGCATCTAAGCAAAAAAGTAGGCGACGGTTATGAGGCAATCGCTTCGTTCCAGCCAAACGTCAGCAAATATGCTGCTCCATATTCTGCTGATGGCGGTGGAAGCGAATATAATTTCTATTATTGTTTAGATTCTGATTTTGATTTTAAGAGGGACGCCTATCCCTTCCCCGCCTATCATCCGTATTCTGCATCTTATTCGATTGAGCAAGGCTGGTACGCTTTATCGAGGATCCGTTTGGATTCCGACAAAGAGGTATATTACACAATCGAATTCTTTGATTCCGATGATTATGGATGGGGCGAATATCAACTCGTCGTTGGCGAAGATGGATATGAGCTCTATGACCGGGAATACGAATACGCTGTGTATTATGCGGATGTTGGCGCATTTCATAATCTAACGCTTTTTGATGATGAGACCAAAAACAGCGTCCAAACAACATTAAACACGACCGAAAAAACCTTTTCTTTCGGCGACAAATCCGGAAATTACACAGTTAATTATGATGACAAAGGGATGTATCTGAACGTTGCCTTTGGTAACGAGACAGCCGCTTTCCGTTTCCATGATCATTATTTGACTTACGAAGCCAACGATGTAAAGAAAATATATCCGTTGGATGATATTAGCGAACTTGAAGGAACTTATACCAATAAGATCGACACCATCTCGTTTGCGTTAGATTGGGATACTTATGAATACGGACTTAAATGGAACGGCCAAGACGTTCCATATACTTATGTGACTCGAAATAACCGCAAATCATTATCGTTCGCTGTCGATGGTGAAGACTATGTTCTTTCGCCGGATAAGGGCTTGGTGTCTGTTCATCTCCTAAAAGGCGAAGAGGAAAGTTATTTCATCAACGCAGAGCGCTTTGACGCATTATTTACCGATACTTTCGTCGCCCACGATGAAAGCAACGATTTCACATTGAGAATCGATGGCGATTTCCATTACACATTAAAAGGCGAAAGTGGTGATGTCGTTTATCAATACGATCACGGCGACAAATATCCTTCGTTGGTATTTCAAGGGAGCGCCGACAACAAAACGCTCTATCTTTCCCAAGAAGACATTGGCTTGTATAAGCTGACTGGCGAGGGAAGCAAAGACGTTATCCTTTATAGCCAACAGGTCCTAGATAAGGTTTACGGCCAATATAGTTCCAACGGCAAAGATAGCCTCGTCATCAATGCCGATTCTCTTATGTATAACGGCAAATATTATGATTATCAATTTGCGCCGTCTTTCAGCGAAGGCCTCGGAATTTATTATTTTGGTATCAGTTCGTCATTAGGCGATTTCGTATCGAATCTACTCGGCTGCGTTTATAACGACGACACAAGCTTCGTATCCAAAGACATCTTCACGGAAATTGCCGGGACGTATTCCCTTTATGGTAAATACGGTATCGAAAACATCAAATTTACCACCGACGGAGATTTGTTCTTAGACACCGTTAATGAAGCTGGCGATGGATTAGATACCAACGTTCCTTATGAATATCAGATCATCACGGTAGACAATTACGACGGGAATATTGCCGTTGTTGGCTTCTATTATGGCGGATACACCATATTTATTTATGTGTATGCCGATTACGTGAAGATTGTGGATCTTAATTATTATGAGAATTCCATAGTGAACACATGGGGCGTGTATGTTGATGCTGCTAGCGAAAATATTCTTTATGTCAACGACAACAAGCTTTATTGGAACGGCAGTTCGTTAACCATCAATTCAAAAACGGAAACCGATTCTGGCTTAGTTTATGACACAAGCGCTGGGACCATCGTCTTCAATGTCGGTGACGATGATGCGTATGCGACTGTTATTGATGGAGGCGCGGCAACCAGCCTCACCCGCAAATACAAATTCCCCGATTACGATAAATTTGTCGGCGAATATAGCGCCAATAGCACAACTGTGAAGTTCAACAAGACCGAAACGTCATATCAAGCTACAATCGGCAGCGGATCGGCAATGTCTTTAAGCGATTTGGTCTTTGTTTTGAAAGATGGCAAAGTCGCGATACAAATTCCCAGTTTCTTCGATAAATACTATCTTATAATGGATGATTCGACTAATACTGTTAGCTGTGAATATGTAGCCGGCACTCTCCCGCCATTGCCTCCAGCGCCGCCATCGGCGTAATAAAGCGCGCGAATTATAGACGCTTAAGCTTGGTATCACAAAGATGATTCCGTTTATATGGACGGGTCATCTTTTTTCGTGTGGATCGCCAAGGCGTCCTAAACCCGTCTGCTATTTAGAGCTCGCTTGATGTCGGCAAATCTTTGATTGGGAAAGTGAAAAAACTAGATTTTTCGCGTTCCCTCCCTCTAATTGCATTCGAAATCCATCTCGAGGATTTTTAATATCCGTGCGTTTCTGGGCGGTAATGGGGCAAGGCGTTTAGCGGCGGGCGAAACTTTATTCGTTTACCTTCCAATATCCGCTTTTTTTGGATCCAATCCTTTCTATGTAACCCAATTCTTTTAACTTAGATATGGCGTTATCAACCGATGTTTTGCTCAAATCGCATAATATGATCAGTTGCGCTTTGGTGATATTCGCATTATTCCTGATTTCCGCCAACACCTTGATTTGCGATGCGGGCAAATTTTATTGCCCACTTTATTACCCGCCTCGTTAATTCAGTTAAAAGGAATGATGACAATAATTGAGTTGTCTCTTACTGATATTGAATTTTCGGAATATTTAGAAACCATCATTGGAACACCTCTTCCGGTTTTTTCGCTGATGTGGAGTTGCAAGAACATTTCGGATAATTTATCGTTGACCGGAACTGAATGCCCCTCATAAAACCCTGTTAACGTTTGTAGCAGTGCTAAAGCGCCGCGCGAAAGGATTTCTATTCTATCGGAATATACGGTGATCATCGGTTCGTTTAGATTGATCCATTCATTGTGCAAAAAGGCGTTGATTATTGCTTCCCTAAAAGCGCCGTAATTTAAAACATCGTTCAAAGAATATAGCAGGCATCGATAGCCGAATTTTTTACGGAATAAAGCCTAGATGCTTTAGTTTTTGCCGTCGAAGATGGCGATTCTGATCGGCACATGCGAATTGTCAGAAAGAAGCTGCGCCATGATATTGTATTTGCCCTTTTCGGTAAGCAAATGAAGGTTTTTTCAAATGTTTTCTCGTTTAGTTTTATGTTCTTCATGGCGTAATACGTTTTTAATTGGTTAAATGTTAAATCAGATTGTTTTCTAAAAATCGCAGGCGCGTGTATGATATCGTTATGCGCACGAAGACTATTCGAGAAGACTTGCTTCAAAGCGAGGAAAGAAGACGAAATCTCTTTCTTATCGTAGCTTATTGCATGCGGCATCAAGGATGCTCTAAGAGGGAGATTTGCGAGGGTACCGCTTTAAGTTGGGGGCTAGTTTCTCAAGCGGTAAATGATTTGGTTGCCCGCGGCTTCCTTAATGAACAAGAGAAAGAGAAACATTCAGGCTCCGGCCGAACTTCTTTAGGCTATCTGCCATCGGAAGATCGTTTTGCCTCTTTTGGCATCAGCGTTGAGCGGGACCATTTTTATTTAGTGGCCGTCTCATTACGCAAGAATGTTTTCTTTTCTATCGATAAAAAGGTCGATACGTCATCAAAAGAGAGGGTTTTTGCAGCCCTTTTTGCGATAATTGATGAGGCAAAGGAGTGTTTGGAGAAGGAAGGGAAAGAATTGTTGTCCATTGGTTTAAGCGTGCAAAGTTACGTTGATTCCGATAAGAGCATCATCGTTCGTTTTCCTGGTTTGTCTACGCTGGAATGGCAAAACGTCGATGTCCTTACACCGCTTAAAGAGCGATATGGAGTTAGCAATTTCTTAGAACGTGATGGCGTGTGCCTTTTGTTTGAATATTCAGTCAAAGTGGGGCGCGATACGCGGGTGCTATTGTTGCTCGACAATCGTCTTTCTTTCGGTTTTATGAACAAGACGGAAATCCTTTCTGGTTTAGCCATGCACGATTTGGGTCATACTGTCTATGGTTTGGATAACGCCAAAGAACGGCGGACATTATCGGGGATTGCCTCTATCAAGGGGATTACGGCCAATTGCCATATTGGCGCCGATGAATTGTTTGCCCATCCCGATAAATACGCCGATACCCTGCATGAGGTGGGGCGTTATATTGGACTAGCGTTATATGATGTTTGTTGTTTATATGCCACTAAGCATATTGTTCTAGCGGGGCGGTTGCTTTTGCTTCGCGATTATTTCCTAAACGACGTCTATCAAACGATGAGCGATTTATTTGGAACCGACGTCCATAACATCATTACATTTTCCTTCACTGATAGCCAAAACGGCGCCGTCGGAGCGTCACTTTTGGGGATGCATGAAGGTTTAAAAGATTCTTTGGCTGAAAGATATTGACGGTTATTGCTCGGCTACGACTTTGTCTTCGTCCTCTTTTGTGCGCGGCTTTCGCCTGCTATATGAGCGATGCAATAACAAAATGAAGCAGAGTTCGGCGGCTCCAATTAAACAAAGTGACGATCCGGCGATAATCGATAAAACATTTGTGCCGATGCCTCTGGTAATCTCTAAAACGAATAAGGCGACGCCGATAGTTACTGCCGTTATGCCGTATATCAGATTGCTCCACCAATTGCGAACGCCTAATTTCCTTAAGTCCAGGCCATAGAAGATCTCGACTGCCCCTTGATAGGTCATTAGGATGGCGATGAGGTAGAGTATCCATGTCGCAAAAGCGCTAGGATTGGCCAAGACAAGAGAACCTAAGACGGTGTTAAAAACGCCAAGCAAGAGAATCAAAGGATCAAAGAAATGGAAACCCATGAAGAAACAAACCAAATAAAAGATGCCGACCAATAAGAAGAAGGCTCCCGAAACATAGGCCAACAAATCTAAAGCAAAAGCGCTAAAAAGGATCATAATAAGGCCGAATACCACGAACATAATGGCGTTGCTTATGCGCCTATCGCGCTCAGTTTTAAATATTCTCATAATAATTTTCGATGGAGATTTGCAAAGATATTACAAAATATGAATCTTTTGCTCATCCCATTTATCCTTAGGCTCCGGCTCATTTTTTGCATATCCAATATGAATGGCGGCGTAAGGTTCGATGGTATATGGAATTTTCAAAGCTTTACGTACTCCGTTGATTCTCCCCTCATCTGGCCAAATGGCGCACCATACGCCGTCTAACCCTAGGCCTTTGGCAGCTAGAAGGATGTTTTCGGAGGCGGCGCCGGCATCGCAATAGGAAAGGCCATGGGAAATTCCCTGTTCGGTTCTTTCTTGATTCAAGGCGACGACGATGATTAATGGCGAATGGAAACGCCCATAGATCAAAACCTCTTTCAAGCTATCTTGCGCTTCGGGGGTTTCGAGAACATAAAATTCCCAAGGCTGCTTGTTCATGGCGCTCGGGGCGGCCATCGCCGCGTGTAGCAAGGCGACGACATCTTCCTTCGAGACCGGTTTATCCAAGAATTCACGGACGCTGGCGCGTTTATTAATGGCATCTAATACTTCCATATCTTTATTTCTCCGCATTCATTCTAAGGTCAAAGAGAGAAAAAGTGCACATAAAAAAACGAGACGCCGTTAAGCGCCTCGTCATAAATGCGATTCTTCCTTATTTCTTAAGGTTATAGAAGGCATCCATCCCGGGATAGATGGCGTTCTCGCCAAGTTCTTCTTCGATACGGAGAAGTTGATTGTATTTGGCGATACGGTCGGTACGGGACATCGAACCGGTCTTGATTTGGCCGGCGTTGAGGGCGACGACGAGATCGGCGATGGTGGTGTCTTCGGTTTCGCCAGAGCGGTGGGAGACAACACAAGTCCAACCATTGCGCATGGCTTTTTCGCAGGTGTCGAGGGTCTCAGTCAAAGAACCGATTTGATTGACTTTGACGAGGACGCTGTTGGAGCAGCCCATCTCGATGCCTTTTTCGACGTAAATTTTATTGGTGACAAAGAGATCGTCGCCGACGAGTTGGACCTTCTTTCCAAGGCGTTCGGTGAGTTTTTTCCAACCTTCCCAATCGTTTTCGCTTAAAGCGTCCTCGACGGTGATCAAAGGATATTTGTCCACGAATTTCGCGATTAGTTCGATCATGTCTTCGCTTGAAAGTTCGCCGCCATGGCTGCGATGCAAGATGTATTTCTTCTTGTCGGCATCATAGAATTCGGAGCTAGCGACGTCCATTCCGAGCATGATGTCTTTGCCAGGGACGTAACCGGCCGCTTTGATGGCCTCGACTAAGACCTCGAGAGGTTCTTCGTTGCTCTTCATGCCGTTAGGAGCAAAGCCTCCTTCGTCGCCGACGGCCGTAACATCGCCACGTGCCTTGAGGATTTTCTTAAGGGCGTGGAAGGTTTCGGCACCCATTTGCAAAGCTTGGCTGAAGCTCTTGGCACCGACTGGCATGATCATATATTCCTGGAAATCGACAGAGGAATCGGCGTGTTTGCCACCGTTGATGACGTTCATCATCGGAACCGGAAGCTTTTTGGCGTTTGGCCCGCCGATATAGCGATAAAGAGGGATGCCGAGGTAATCGGCAGCCGCCTTGGCACAGGCTAAAGACACGCCAAGGATGGCGTTGGCGCCGAGCTTGCTTTTGGTCGGCGTGCCATCGAGTTTGATCATCGTTTCGTCGATATCGACTTGATTGATGACGTTTTTGCCTAAAAGGACGGGGGCGATGATTTTGTTAACGTTTTCCACGGCTTTCAAGACGCCGGCTCCGTTATAGGCGTTTTTGTCGCCATCGCGTAATTCCAAGGCTTCGCGTTCGCCAGTGCTGGCGCCGCTAGGAACGGCGGCACGTCCGAAAGCGCCGCTTTCGGTTGTAACTTCCACTTCGACGGTGGGGTTTCCACGGGAGTCAATGATTTGACGGGCGTGAATTTCTTCAATGAATGGCATTCTTAATTATCTCCTTTTGCGATTCATGTTCACTTACTGCGTAAGCGAAACAATTATATGCCAACTTCACCCTATATCTATAAATCTTTTCGCAGGCGAAAGGCATTTTGAAAGGATTGAGGCGTTATAAAGAGCCAGAAAGTTTTTCGTTACTTTAAGAAAACTCAAATGACGGTTCTGCTATAAACGCAATCTAGCGGTTTGTCTTTTTATAAATCCACATAAAATCTTTGCGTTTTAAATTTTGTTTCAGGATCATTATTGAATTCCTCTCCGGGTTTCGACAGGCGGTTTTTGGTGTTTTCGGCTTTTATAATCTCTAACAGAGGAATCATGTAATCGCCTTGAATCGCAAGTTCGTGGTCAAGGAATTTGAAGATGATTGCTGTCAAGGTTCTGGTCTCATCCTTTTTGCCGTCCCATTCTACGGCGGAGTAATCTTCAATAAGCGTTATTCCGTTAATTACTTCATTATAATTCCTATAGATTTGTGTGACGCCTTGCAAAGCGGAGACGGCTTCATTTTCCGAAATCGTTTTAATGGTGAATTTTGGTCGGTCGTCATCTTGGGCGTTCAATAATTGGAAAGGGCAATAATCGTAATTCACTAAAATAATGACGTCCTCGAAGAATAATTCTAGGCGGTCATCGATTTGCTGAATAAATACGATATCGTCATAAAACAAAAAGGCGACAATAAACATATAAAAGATTGATATTTAACGATGGTATTAGCAAATGACTGATTCTTCTTTTTCGACTAATCATCATGTCTTTTTTGCCTCCTTGCTCGCTTTTGCTATAATTGACGCACAATGAGTTACAAAAATTATTTAGCAAAAGAAGTGGTCGGCAGCGTTTTCGGTTCTAAGCCATCTAAACAAAAAATTGGCAATCGAGAAGTGTTTGATTTATCGCATTCGAAAGAGGTGCTGATAAAAGCTATTCAGGGTAACGAACCGTTTGCTTTTGTCAAAATCGGCGAAGCGGAGCTAGCTTGCCTCGATGGTGCCATGCGCATTAAAGAAGGGCTTTCTAAGACATTCAGCGATAAGGTGCGGATCGTGATGAAAGAAACGGCCGGGTTTTACCCGACGACCGATCGTCATTTGATGGAATATGCCGATGTATATTTAAATAAGCTCCCAACGGCTTCGGGCGTCGGCGTTCTAGGGCTCAAAAGAGAGAGCTATTTTGTTTCGGAATACGCCAAAGAATCCTCGCTTCTTGACGGGAGCGCTCTTAATCCGTTGATCGGAGGGTGGAGTCACGCCCTAGAGGGGAAGAAGGTTTTGGTAGTTCATCCCTTCATCGATGATATCGAATTTCAATATCGGAGGCGGGAGAAGATTTTTGAAAAATCTCCGCAAATCCTTCCCAAATTCGACTTGAAGTTGTTAGCTTCTCCAGTGACGATGGGTGAAGTTGTAGATGAAAGATTCCCGAGTTTTATGCGGGCGTTAGAAGAAATAGAAGGGCGGATCGCTCAAATTGATTTCGATGTGGCGCTTATTGGATGTGGCGCATATGGAAGCTTGTTATCTCTATATTGCAAGAGCGTTGGCAAATCGGCCATTCAAACCGGCGGCTCCACTCAACTTTTGTTTGGTATCTTAGGCGCCCGATGGGAGAAAGAGAAATACATTGAAGAATTAATGAACGAATATTGGATTCGCCCGGCTGTCAAGCCGCAAGGCTATATGAAAGTGGCGGGAGGGGCATATTGGTGATGCTTAAGAAAATTTTTGCCTCGCTAAAAGCAACGGATTCGCACACCATTGTTTCTTGGATCGGCGTTTGTTTAATTGCTCTTTTGGCTTTCAATTTTGGCGGGGCGAGACAACAAACGATCTCGATGATCCTTGCCGGGTTAATTTTTGTTGTTGGCATATATTTGTTCTTGGATAAGAAGGAAACGGAACGGAGTCCATTATTGCCTTTGACGATCTTCTTTCTGCCTTTAGGTGTTCTTACCCTTCTTACGATTGTTTCTTTCTTCTGGATTTCCTTGGGCAAGAGTTCGATTATCCTCAATATTTTGTCGGCGCTTGGCTTTGTCGGGGCGATATTAATCGGGATGGATCTTCGTAAATCCCCCAAAATGCCCAAACACGCCATGGCTTATGCTATTATGGCTGGCTTGCTTTTGCTCACCCTTGCTAACTTAATTGCTTCTTTATCCGATTACGGCTTCTTTTATATGTCGCGATACAAAGGGATGGTCTATTTCATAGACGGAGTGAAACAAGAAATCAGTAAAGAAATGGCTATTCTTGACGGCTTTACGGTGGCCTATGTGTCGCCGGAATATGGATCGTTGCCGTTATTTTTATTGGCTTCGACGTTATGTGCTTCTCTTTTTATCAAACCCAAAGAGGAGAAGGTCTTCTTTTGTAGCGGGCTTATCGCCGGCGGCATTGGCTTGTTGTCTTTGGTATTGCTAGGAAACGTGTATGCGTTGATATTGTTGGTGCCCGTTTATTTCTTGGCCGCCATCCTTCGTTTCTTCGTAAAAGGGAAGAAGGTGCCGTTATGGGAGAGGATAATCGCCATTATTCTTTTATTGGCGGTCTTCGTTCTTGTTCTTTTCATTATTGTGGTAGCCGCGAAAGGGAATAACATCTATGCCTCTAGCAAATTGCTGTCGAAAATCTTCAATAACGGCAAATTGCTTCAAGGCGTCAATAGGACAATCAACGCCGTTTTAGGGCAAGGATCGTGGTTACGGGTCTTATTAGGCATGCCCGCTTACGACGTGATGAATTTTGCTGAAATCGGATCTTCGACATCTTTGACCGTTTCTGATTGGATGGGGAAAGATGTTGCTTGGACATCTTTCAATCTGCATACCTTTGAATTCTCTGCCTTGATGGAAACGGGGATCATTGGTTTCTTCTCGCTAGCTGTCTTCATGGTTTTTCTCTTTCCGATGTTTAGCCGCTACATCCGTTCGGAAGAAGGGATTTCGGGCGATCGTTATATTTATTTGGCGTTGGTTCTTTCCTTTTTCTTGTATCAGTCGTTCATGTCTGATGCTTTGCCGTTTATTGGAATCACAACTTATGTGTCTCCGTTTGTCCTTAATCCTACCTTTATGTTAATTTTGTCGATTGTTGGCTATGCCTATACCCCCAGCCCGTTATTTATGAAAAAGGAGAGGAAATATGAAGCGTAATAAAAAAACGGTTCCTTTTCTTTTAGGAGCCTCCCTTTTGGCCCTTTCTTCTTGTGGCAAAAGTAGCGAAATATACAAAAATGGGCAATATGAGGCCGGGGACTTTACCGATTATTTCTTTTTGAACCACGATGAAGTGGGGGCTAAAAAAGGCGAAAACCTACAAATTACGTCCCTTACTAATTCCCAATATTGGAATGGCACCAATAACGGAGGCAGTTCCACCTATACGCCGCTCGTTTATAAAATAAGCCCCGTCGCAAGTGAGGTGACATCTTCTGATTATACCTTCTCCTTCGATTGGGACGTTTATAAAGCAAATGGAGAGCAAAAAGATGGATACGTATGGTATTGGGAGGATTATCTACCTCTTCCGTCTTGGAAGGTGATGATGGGTGATAGGGTGGTCACCAATGAATTTTCGATAGCGTTTTCTAGTTCCAATAACGACATTGCTTCTTGGAAGAACAATTCGAATCGGCTTCAGCTACATAAAGAAGGCGAAGCTTCGTTGTCTGTTACAATGACCAATTCTTCATTGTCTTTGTCTTTGGAAGCGGCCATATCCGTTAAAGCGCCTTATGGCGAAAGAAAAGGCATGAGCGATGAAGCCCCCGAGCTATTTACCGTCGATAGCGGCCTCATTGACACAGGCAAACTATCTTTGGATAGCATCCACGATTGGTTACCGGGCTACCTTTATCAAGACGACAAGGTTTTCTTCTCTTCGCATCCGTCCTTTGGCCGTTATTATTCGTTAGGGCGCGTTGATGATGGGTTTAAAAGAGGGTACTTAAGCAAGTTATATAATGGGCAACTATATTGCGACGGCTACCATTCGTTGGCGTTTGTGTGCATCGATAACGGCGGTTTTACGCAGCTTTTCCCGCGCACGATAGAGAAAGCCGATTATTTTGTGATGAGTTTCCGCGGCGGTAGCGACTTCACGGGTGGAAGGAACCGTTATGGCAGTGAGCCCAGGGTGAGCGCTTTCGATTTGAGCATCGATTTTTATTATCTACAAGATGGCAAATATAATTACAAAACGGTTAAGGGAGAGAAAGTGACGACGGAGACCGATCATGGCGGCGAAGCCACAACGATGTATGGGTTCCGTTTCTCAGAAATAGGATTAGATGCTTCGGGCATCTGCGGCATCGGTGTTCATTATGATAATTTCGAGGATCTTTATAGTAGCGCTAGTGGCAAGATTTCTTCTTTGATGCCGAAAACGACGGAATACCAATTTGGCTTATTGCTTTATGAAATAATGTTCCCTAACGCTTCTTGGCGTTAAGGGAGATCTCTTTAGAAATATCTAGCCATTTTCCCTGGATGAAATCGGCTTCATCGTCATCGAATATCAGCGTGCCCTTCGCGGGGGTGAAAGTCATTTCGCTAAAATATATTTTGCCGTCAATATCATACAAATCAACGCGAACGAAAGGGAATGGGGCTGCCAATTTTTCGGCAATCGAAGCCATTTCTGCAAGGTTATTTGGTTTTTTAAGCGGTCTTTCTGTTTCTAGCCAGCCATTGAATTGGGCGCCATGGAAGGGTGTCCAATCAATGTAATAATGGTTATAGCGAATGTCTTTGCCTCGTCCGGTAACGACATATAGATAACGGGCTTTTCCGTTATAGACGTGGATTTTATATTCGGTCGGCAAGTTTTCCTCGTTTCCTATGTATTGCTCGACGATGATCTGGGGGAGGATGTGGCTATAATGTTTTTCGGTGGTTTTCTTACCATAGTCCTGCTTAAGCCAACGATTAAATTTTTTGCGCGTTGCCGTAACGTTCCAATGATCCTTATCCAATATTATTTCATTCCATCCGGAGGCGTGCGTGCATTTCAAGACGAAGGAATGCGGCAACGTCTCTAATGGTATGTCATCAAAAGAAGGATAGATGCCATAGGAAGGTATCAACAAATCGTCGAAGCCCTTTTCATGAAGGTAGAGGCGAACGCCATCGCGGGAAGCTAAGCGCGAGACGTCTGGTGATTTCGGATATACGAAAAGACGAAGATATTGCAGTTTCTCCGTATAACGGACGGGATTTTTCAAATTGAGTTTATGATGAGTTATGTAGCGATATTGGAGCTTCGTATATAAAACTGGCGAAAGTAATTGTATCGGCTTCCGCACGATAGTCGCCAAAGCCCGTTTGAATTTGTTTTCGTGTAGTCTCTTCGCTAGCATCGAAGGTATTATAAACCGATATCTTCATTGCGTTTGCAAGAAAACGCGATATGGATCGCCGTTAGAAAATAATGGTCTATGGCTCGCTCTTATTTTGCTTTTATATATTCAAGAAGCGTAAAATAGCGAGGATGCGGATTCTTATCGTTTCCTAATACTATTACCCAGAAACCTTTCCTAGCACGACAGTTGCTGAGGAATTGGCTTTACGCGGACACCAAGTCGATGTCGTAACAGGAAAGCCTAATTATGGTTTTGCTAACCCTCCAAAGGAATACGATCATATCACCCATGAAAGCCACGAAGGGGTGGATATTTATCGAATCAAACTCCATAAACGAGGAACGGGAATTCTTTCTTTACTTTTGAATTATTTTTCCTTTTGGCGCAATTCGAAGCGGTTTTTAAGGAAAAAGAAAGGTGATTACGATTTAGTGCTCGGTCTTAATTTCTCTCCCATTCTCTCCATAGATGGGGCTGGGAGATATGCAAAAAAGCATCATCTTCCTTATGCGATTTATGTTTTTGACCTTTGGCCCGAAAGCGTCGTCGCCACCAACATGTGTAAAAAGGGTTCGTGGCTTTATAGAAGGCTATTATCTCTTTCGAAGCGGATTTATTCGTATGGCGATGCGTTTTTGCTTTCTTCGCCCGTCTTTGAGGATTATTTGAAAGGTACGATCGGTTTATCGTCTCCTTGCGAAACGGTTTATCAGCCTGTTATCGACACCGAGCACAAAGAACCTCTCGTCTCGCCGTTTTCTGATAATGAGCAAGCGGTGGTCTATTGCGGTAACCTCGGACGTTTGCAAGAACTTGAGGACTTTGTGCGCGCTTTTGCGTTATTACCTTCAGAGAATTCCTCCTCCTTTTATATAATTGGCGAAGGTAACAAGGGTCCCTTGCTTAAGAAATTGGTTGTCGATTTGCATTTGGAGAAACGCGTTTTCTTCTTGGAACATCTTTCAAGAGAAGCCTCCTTGCCTTATCGTCGCTTCGCTTTTGCCAATGTCGTTACATTAAAAGACATCGCTTCGCCAGTTTCCGACACCTTGCCTAGCAAATTGATCGCCTCGCTTAACGATGCCCGTCCTATCTTGGCCGCCATTGGAGGAGATGGCGCGAAGACGTTACGCGCTAGCGGCGGGGCCTTAGTGGTTAAATCGGATCCGCAGGAAATCGCAAACGCCATTGCTAAGCTAGCGTCTTTGCCTGACGATGAACGGGGGGCTATGGGAGAGAAGAACCGCGCCTATTACAAAAACGTCTTCGCTAAGGAAAAGGTCATGGACAATATCGAAAAGGCGTTGCTTAAATTAGTCGACGATAAGCGAAGCGATTCCTTTTAAGAAGGCTTCTTCGCCATATTCTTGAAATAAGCGCTCCCGCGCTTTGTCAGATATCTTAAGTAATTTATTTTCGTTTATGATTTTCCATAAATTCGCAAAATCCTCGTCAGAACCCTTGCCAATCCAATTGATATCGTGTTCAAAATGTTCGCGAAAGAAAGTGTTTTCGGTGGAAATGATAGAGGAAGCGTTAGATAGGTATTCGAACATTTTAGAGGGTACGCTTTCGGCATCGAGCTTCTGATCGAAGGGGCGAGGATTAATAACGGCTAAGGCACCTTTTTGATAGGCGATATTTTCTTCTAATGAGACTTGGCCTAGATAGCGAATCCCTTCTTTTTTGGCTAGCGGCGCTTTGCCATGGCCGGCGATATATAGATCGAAAGGCGCATTGGATGGGTAACTATCAATTAGCTTATTGACGCCATATCTTTCCAAAAGGCTGCCGGCGAAATATAGATAAGGGCGTTTGGCCGCAAAAGGAAGGACATCATTTGGGCTAGCGATGCCGGGAATAAGAAAATGGGGGCGATCGCTCAGAGAGAAGATATTGAGCAAAGACGTTGTTAGCGAGATGGCAGTATCCGCATATTTGGCGTTCTTTAATATGGCTTTGGCTCTTTTGGTTGGCAACGACGAGATGTTAAAAGGGTTATCGGTCAATATGGCTATTGAAGGGATTTTCTTTTTGTTTTGCAGTAATTTAGCGGTTTTCCCTAAAGGAACGCTTAAGGAATCGAAAAGGACCGCATCAACGTCTTCTTTTATTGCGAGAGCAGCCCTTTTGAACTGGTTATAGGCGCAGAGCTTTTGGAATTTCGAGGATCCGCATTCCGTATAGTGGTAGACCTCGTTATCTAACAGAAGGCTTTTTTTGGCGATAAAAGGAACTAATGAAAGGACGATAACGTCATATTCTTTTTTCATCGTCTCAATAACACGCGAATGAAAATTTTGGTTGGAAGGATTGGGCATGATGGCGCCTTGCTTTAAAAGATAGGCATAGTCGCGCGAATCGATGGAAGTGGTTAGATATAAGATCCTTTTCATGGCTTTAGCATAGCTTTGAAAAGATCCAAATGCACGGAAGCCATTGTTTCGATGGTGTTTTCCTTGGCAGTTTCTAAAGCCGCTTGGCACATTGAATCGTTTACGGGCGTTTCAATCGCTTCGACGATGCCGTTAACGTCATTTAAGGAGAAGCGGTAGCCGTTTTGTTTATGCTTGATTAAGCGATGCGCGCTATTGGCGTGGTCACTAGCTAAAGCGGGTGTTCCTTGCGAGAAGGATTCGTTTAGAACGTGACCATAGATATCTTCTTTCGTTAAGAATAAGGAAAGCTCGGATATGGCGAGATATTTAAGCACCATCTCTTTGTTTTGGAAGGGCAATAAATGGGCGTTACTAAGGCCGTTATTTTTAATTGCCTCTCTATATTTGTTTTCTAGCGGTCCATCGCCGATGAGATAAAGTTCTTTGTCTTTGCTAACGCGCGGCCAGATCTCATTAAGTAAAAACAGGTTGTTTTTCCTTTCGATATAGGCGCCTATCGAGACATAAATATCTTGACACGGTAATCCTAATTCTTCTTTGAGGGACGCCTTTTCTGTAGCGTTTAATGGTGCTTTAACCAATTCTTTTTCATAGACGGTGCTATATGGAAAGAGACGGATCGCTTCTTTTTTAGCGCCGTATTCAAGCAAATATTTTTCACTTTCCTCATCGGGGCAAAGATAATAAGTGGCTCCGCTTATCATCGATATTTTTAGATGTCTTTTGCTCTTGCTTTCGTTAGGTCTTATGACGCCGCCATTGATCGCAAAGACGTAGGGGATATGACGTTTCTTTAAATAACGGATGGCGGACATTTCCGTTAAGGTAGACCAACCGTTGATGACGATGACGTCGTAATTGTCCTTCAGATACTTTTTCCAACCGAAGGCTAGATTGTTATAGGGACCAAATGTCATGGATTTTAAAGTGATCGATCGAAAATTGCTTGCCTTGCTATGATAGAAGAGGCGGTTACGATCGCCTTCGCTAGAACGTTCAAAAAGAACGGTGAGATCAACGTTTTTTCCTAATTCGTTGAAGAAGTCTACTTTATATGGGGCGGGGTGATTGAAAAGCCAAAGAATCTTCATGCACACGGAATTATAAACGAAAAGATGACTTTCTTTTATAATGAATATATATGGTGGCTGATTGGGATGCTTTTTTCTTAAATGTCGAGAAGAAAGAATATGTGCGGAAGTTGCGCGCTTTTTTGGATGAGGAATATCAAAAATACACCATCTATCCGCCTCGCGAAAAACTTCTTGAAGCCTTTCGTCTGACTTCGCCCTCTTCCCTTAAAGCGGTCATCATCGGCCAAGACCCTTACCACAATCCTGGTCAAGCAATGGGGTTATCTTTCAGCGTGCCTTCCAACACCCCCTTGCCCCCTAGCCTCAAGAACGTTTACAAGGAAATCGAGAGCGACCTAGGGGTTAAGATGAATTTCCAAAATGGTGATTTGACGCCTTGGGCATTAGAAGGGGTGCTATTGCTTAACGCTTATTTGTCGGTACGGGCGTCTTCGCCACTATCGCATAGAATCCCCGAATATGACGAATTCATGTCGGATGTTTTGGATTATCTAGACACTCTAAACCAACCATTGGTCTTTTTGTTATGGGGCAACTTCGCCAAACGTTACGCGAAGAAGGTTCATAATGCCCAACATTTAATTTTGGAAGCCTCCCACCCTTCGCCTTTGGCCCTTAGCCATGGCGGTTGGTTTGGAATGGGCCTTTTTTCTAAGGCCAACGAATTCTTATCTTCCAATGGCGTTTCGCCTATTGATTGGAAGATTGATTAGATTTGATTTTCTCTAGCAAAATAAACGAAGCGAAGAAAGCAATAAGCAAGAAAAAGACGCTGACTAATAAACCAACCGTGAAGTCTTTCCCTTTTAATCCATTTTTGATGCATTCGCCGAGGAAATAGAAGAATCCAATCGCTCCATCAATGGCTATTATGGCTGGGAAATACATGGGATTTTCGGATTTTTTACGAAGGAAGACCACAAGCGAATAAACGCCATAAGCCGCTACGAAAAGGAAGATTATCGCTAAGACAAGATAATTCTTTTGACCATAGAAATAGCTAGAGCCATAAGAATCAATATACGTTCCTTCGATAGCGCTTTTGATGTAATAGGCCAAGAAAGACAAGCCGCCATAGGCACCTAAAACGATGCTAGCAAGCCCCTTTTTCATTGTTATTTCCTCCTTGTTTAGAAACCATTTCGTTAATGGACGATGGAACGATGATGAAACGCGGATATTTCCAAGCGATGAGACCGATAATGCCGCAAGATAAAAGCATGCAAGGCGCCATATAGGCGATGTTATAAATAAAGGAATAGGACCATTTGTTTAAGGCCGATAATCCCCACGCAAACGAAGAGGCGTCATCTCCCCAGAAGAGGACGCCCGAAAAATAGTGAGAACCGAATTTCAAAAGCCCGCCCAACAAAGAAGCCAACAAAACGATAGTGATTCTTTTTTGCGTACTCGCACCTTCCTTCTGTATCAAAGGCGAGAAGAAACCGGCGATTCCTACTAATGGATAAGCCAACCAATAATCGAGAGCCACTTGAATAAAGGCTTTCCACCAATCGCCTGCGATGGCATAGAAGCCATCCGCTAAATCGAGCAAACCCATGATGAATCCCGTCAATATGCCAGCCACGCCACCTCGTCGGAAGGCGACGATTAGGACCGCCAACATGGCGATGCCGATGGATCCGCCGTTAGGGAAGAGAGGGGAGCTGTAA
The DNA here is from genome assembly GCA_963624045.1 of Bacteroidaceae bacterium. Classification (GTDB taxonomy): domain Bacteria; phylum Bacillota_I; class Bacilli_A; order RFN20; family CAG-826; genus UBA4951. Next base: position 17,243 of record CAVFNI010000014.1, on the reverse strand, counting down.
GCGCCGGCGCAGAAATCGAGAACGTATCCGATGGCGGCGAAGATGGCGATCTCAGCGACCGCTTTCATGTTGAAGAGGGATTTCATAGGGTGCCTCCTTAAAAGAAAAATCCGCTCGCTAGCGGAAAGAAGATGACCCCAAAAATTTGAAGTGGTTCCTACGCTAGCATTACCTAGATCAGGTATCGGGGTCGTTGCCTTAGCAACCTCTCAGCTTCTTTAGCGAAGCTCCCCCAGCCTTGACGGCCGCTAACATAATAGCACTTTTTCCTTGAGGAGCCTCAATTCGTTGCTTTATTGGTCTCAATCACAAGAATTTTACCCTTCTCTAGGCGCAAAAACCCTTTGGAAAGAAGCAATTCGTTAGATAATCCTAAAGCGTTAAAACGTTTTAGTTCCTTCCGCTCTAAGGGATATTTGAAACCTCGGAGGGAGAGAAGACAATCGTCGATAGGAAAGAATGAATAATAGGCATCGTGGCGATGAAAGGAATATTCTTCGTCTTTGGCCGTCAAGGCATATATTTTGGAGACGTCATCGACCAAGCTGATCCTCGTATCGTTTTCTAACATTAGCAAATTGGCTAAGAAATGTTCGATTCTTTTGCCTTCGATGCCGCCGACGATAACGATTCTTTCCGCCTTGTCCTTATATTTCATATATGCGTGATAGGTGTCGCTATCGTCCTTGATATTTGATAGTTTAGTGATTTTGTCGGTGTGTTTTTCGATGGTTTCGAATTCCTCTCTATCGACGGAATCGAAATCACCCACGGCTTCATCCATCCGAAGGCCGTTTGCCGCCAATAAATAGGCGCCGCGATCGATGCCGATGATGTACGAATCCGTTTTGAAAGGGAAAGCAAGAAGGTCTTTCATTCCCTTTCCGATGACTAAGTAGGCGATGGCTTTCTTCTCGGTGTTCATTTCTTTTTAAGTATTCTCTTTCTTTGTGCTATAGTGCAATGGCAAATAGGAGCTAAAAGCCATGGAAGAAAAAGAAAACGCTATCGCCTCCAAAGACGGGGCACAAAGCGAGAACATAGTAGCCGAAGAAGCTGTCGTTACAAATGACGTGCGTGCCCCCGAAAGCGATTTCGCCGACGAGGTCAAGAAACCCGAGCCTCCAAAGGTAGAGGAAGAGGTCGTCGAAGAAAAGGAAGAGACCGTTGACCTTTATTTAGAAAAGGAAGAAACGGCGAAGCCCGAAGAGAAACAACCGGAAGGCGAAGAAAAGAAAGTCGAAAAAGCGAACAAAGGAACGCCTTCTTATGTTTATGATGACGAGAAATTGCAAGGAATCGAAAACGAACGCCTAGCTTTCCATAAGGAATATAAGAAGAGCAATCTTTGGAAGTGGTTGGTGACCGTCGGCTGCTTGGCCCTTATCGTTTTAGGATGGGTTCTTTCAATCATTCCAGAAATTAAAGCGGTCTTCGATTCGGTGAACGCTTCTTTCTCGATGTATTTCACCTTGATCTTGGTTGGCGTTTCGATGGTGGTGCTGCTTGTCTTCAGTAGCATCTTCAAAAAGAAAATAGACAAGATGATGAAGGCCTACTTCCTTAAATTCTACGAACTACAGGACGCTTATATTTATCCTGAAACATGCGTGAATGTGGCAGGGGATATAAATGACAAATTGGATGAACAAAAACTAAAGGATTCTGGACTTTATAAAGATGTTTCTAAAATAGGAAGCCGCGCTTGCCTCTCTTTTGAATATAACGGCCATAAAGTCGTCATCAGCGATGCGGCGGCGCAAGTGCAAGATAAGAAGATGCTCCGTACCGTCTTCGTTGGCAAATTCCTTTATTTTGCCAACGAATACAAAGGCGAGGACATCTTGATTTATCTAAAGGGCAACAAGCGGGCTTTGCCGCCGACTAATTTAGCGGGCCGAAGCGTTTATAAAGACTCCAAGACGATGGTCATTTATGGCCCTGTTACCGCCAAGAAGATTTTGACGGCTCCTGTAATGAAGGCGTTAAACGCTTTCGACACGAATGCCACTTTCGTCGACATGGCCGTTTCTATCAAAGAAGGAATGACTTATATTGCCATGGGCTATGAGGACGATTTGATGGTGTTGCCGCTAGAAAAGCCTTTCAATCCCGCCCCAACCAAAGAAGCCAAGAAAAACATCACTCAGGTTTTGGATCTGATTTCCGCTTTCGACAAAAAGGACTAATTTCCTAAAAATATTTTTGATTTGCATTGATTTTTCGATTTTTGCTTGTTTCACCAAGCTTATTTTGAAAACGTTTGCCCTTGCATTGAACAGTTCTCGCTCATATAGTTTTCTTAAACTTAATTGATAGCCAATCGCGACAATTTTCGTTCTCTAGTCGCCTAGGCATCGGAAAGAAGGAAAGACAATGAACCTTGCTCGGACTTATGAAGGGAACAAAGTCCCGCGTTTTACCAAATGGTTTTATCCATGGAGCACCTTGTTTCGCGATATGTGCTATACGCTTGTAGGAACGTTCTTGCTCCAATACACGTACACATCGGGCGTTTTAAGTTCGGATTTGGCCACTTATCAAACGCAGATGCATATCATTACCATCGCCATGATGATATGCCTTGTTTGGGATGGCTTAAACGATCCGATCATGGGATTTATCGTTGAGAAATTCCATTTCAAAATTGGCAAATATCGGCCATGGATTCTTATTGGCGCTATCGGTAACGCTTTGGCGGTCATTTTGCTCTTTTCTTTGCGATTCGAAGGCACGGATGGCTGGGGATATGTAGCCGCGATGATCGTTTTCTATGTTCTTTGGGACACCTTCTTTACTATGAACGACATTGGCTATTGGTCGATGTTACCTTCTCTTACTAATGATCCCAAGGAAAGAGCCAAGCTTACGACGAATGTTACTATCGCCGCTTCGATTGGCACCGTTTTGATGAATGTCATTTGTTTTATCGGCCCCTCTTCCTTTGGCTTAGGAGCTGCCTCAGCTTATAGAATCATCGCCATTTCATCTGCGATTATCTTCTTAATTGCCCAAGCGGCGGTCTTCTTCTTTTGCCAGGAAAGGAAGCGCGATATCGTGCAAGAGGACATATCCAGCAAGTCGCACTTTCTAGATTTATTCAAAGTCGTTTGGAAAAACAAACAACTCTTATGCGTGGTGATTGGTCTTGCTTTGTCTTATTTCGCTTCCTTTATTTTGACAGGCATCGGACAAAATTATTTCTATATGGTCTTTGGCTATGCTTCCGGCGGATATGTGGCGGTGGCCGTCAGCGCTTTTTATATCTTAGGTACCGTTTTGGCTCAGGTTTTCTATCCAATGTTATCCAAACATTTCAAGAAGCAAACCCTCTTAAGCGCTTCCTTTATTGTTATAACTTTAGGTTATATCGCCTTCTTCTTCTTTGCTTTCCCTCTTTTTGGCGAGCATCCTCTTGCTTATAGCGCTCCTTTAAGTAGCGATGCTTCAGGAGCGGCCGATGGTAGCAATCTCTTATCCTTCTTATTCGCCGGGCCGATGTGGTTATATTACGTTCCTGCGATCTTCTTCTTCGCCGCTTCTGGTCTCTATTATTTGATTGTGTTGGTCATGTTCCAGGATGCCATCGATTACAATGAATGGAAATATGGTGTCAGGAAGGAATCGATTTGCTTCGCTTGGCGGCCACTCGATGTCAAATTGGCTTCGGGGCTAAATATCGGATTAAGGAATTTGGTGTTTGTTTCTACTGGCACCGTGGCCTTTATCAACGTTATTAGCAACATGGAAGGTTTAAAGAACGGCGGCGCTTTCGGAGGCGATGGCAAGGGCGAATATACCGTCGACGGTGTCACCAATACCTTCAAAGGCTTCATCGAAACGGCGCAAGGGGAAATCAATTCCCAACAATTGATCCTCTTCGGCGTGATCGTCATCGCCGTCATCGTTGTGGCCTATACCGCTTCTTATCTTTTGCTCCATTTCGGTTTCAAGGTGGATGAGAAACTTGAGGAGCAAATAGTCAAAGAGCTTGAAGAAAGGCACAAAGAGCATTTGGAAGAAACGCCGAAGAAAAGCCTAGAGGAAATTGAAGCGGTCGAAGTCACTGAATAAAGATTAATTGAATATTTATCGATAGTTTCTATCTTTTAACGCAAAAGCAATGAGCGTTAATAAGAAATTTAATAAGCTAAGCCAACATTAAGATATAATATGGCCAAGAGCGCTAAGCGCCTCTGACTCACTATGAACGAATCGCGATTTTCTAAATGGATTATGGTCCAAGCTTATAAGCATGATGGACTTTTGCATCGAGAATGGTCTCCCGCCTATTTAGTCGAGGAAACCGATGAATATTGGGCCGTTGCTTCCAAGGCCTCTTTGGTGACGGAGAATGATGGTCGCCGTTGGATGACTAAGGAACCAGCCATTTTCATTTTGTTTAAAAAGAAATGGGTGAACATCATCGCCATGATGAAACGGAGAAGCAATGGCATTATTTATTACGCCAACGTGGCTTCTCCGACGATCCTTGACCAAGGCTTTTTGCGCTATATCGATTACGATTTGGATTTGAAGTTATTTCCTGACGAAGCCATCAAAGAACTTGATGAGAAGGAATTCGAACGGCATATCCTCACTTATGGCTATCCCGCCGATTTAACCATGGCCACCCGGAAATCCTTTTATGAAACCAAGGATATGATGAAACGAAGAATTTTCCCTTTCGACGATATGGCAATCGAAGATTTATATCAGAAATTTCTGCGCGAAAACCGCCCCTTCGTCCAGAAGATCAATCCTTAATCAAAGTCCCGTAAGGGAATTAATTGGAAACAAATAACCTTATAACGGCACCACGCCTATTCCCAGACAAAGGATAGATACGGAATCATCTATAACAAAACCATCCATGGAGATGGCATAAAAATACATTAAGAGACATAGTAGCAACAAAGAGAAGACATCGACTTTTGTTGGATGTCTGTGCGATCTGACGGATCAATACGGTTATACGAATGCGTCGATCTCTACAACAAGGCCAATAGCCACGAATGCAAACATCTCCCCAAGAAAGCGGGATATATTCTAACGTCTTCAAACAGATTTGCTCTCATTATTAGGTACGCCACCGAAAATAAAATCTATGACATCTACAAGGCGAATGAATTGCTTGAGAATGACGGCTGCTCCCGATTTTCCTATCGTTTGGCATAGGTTTATTGCCGTGAGTTTTTAAGAAAATGTATTCCTTTATGAATGTCGGCAGCATGAATATTTTTGGCGAAAACGTATAAAAAAAGACTGTTTTCGCCGAAAATAATTGGCTGCTAGAAGGAGATTAATTTTGCCATTTCTCTTAAAAATCTGGCGTTTGCTATCGTCAAGACGATGGATCTTCATGACAACCTTAGGGTCATCGATCTTGTAAGTATAGACAATGAAAAGCTAAAAAGAGCGGTGGATTATCTCTTCTACATCAAAGTAATTGACGACGTCTGCTACTTTCTAGAAGGCGTAAAGGCCTACTATGAAGAATTCGCCGAAGGGCAAGAAAGGTGCCAAGAAAGAACGGAAAGCCGTTCTTGATCTGAAGGGTTATGAAGAGAAGAAAATTGGTCCCTTAGTGGGCCTCTTCTTTGATAGCCATTAGGATTTCGTCGATTTCTTCGAAGCCCGGAAGCATCCGTTTCTTTTTGTTTTCGTCATAGCAAACATCGCCTGCGGCATAAATATGAGGCGCTATTTCGTAATGTGCTTTGTGGATGAGGCCAAAGCCGTTAGTAGACAAAGGGAAATCGAAAGTAGATGGCGTAGGCACTTGGCCGAAATTCACAAAGATATAATCGACGTTTAGCGATAGCAAAGAATGGTCAGCGACGTTTTCGATTGCAATTGAGGTGGCTTTATTGTCCTTGACGAGCACGCTTTTGGGGACATATGGAAGGTAAAGGGAAATGTTACATCCAGCAATGGTGTTAGCGTCGCCGCGAAATTCCGTCCGACGGTGAATTAAGGAGACGCGTTTAGCGACCTTAGAGAGATCTCTAGCCCAATCGAGCGCGCTATCGCCGCCGCCAAAAATGGCGACCTCTTTTCCTTCCATCACCTTGGGATCTTGAAGGTCATAGAGGATATTTGAACATTCCTTTTCTTTTTCTACTCCGAGCGGTCTAGGAAGGCTACGACCGAGTCCTGTAGCAACGATAACATTCTTGGTTAAATAGGAATCCAAGGCCGTTTTGATGATGATATTTTGATTTTCGCATGTAATCGAGAGGGCTTCTTCACGCAAACGGACGCGCGTCTTATCAATGCCTTCACTCAATTTATTAACGATGTCGATGGCCTTGCATTCGCCAAAAAGAGGAACGTCGACCACAAGCTTTTGCGGGTAGAATTTGCTAATTTGACCGCCGAGATAGCCTTCGCTTTCGAGAAGGAAATAATCCTCGCCCCTCTTTTCTAATTCGCTTGCGGCATATAGTCCTACTGGTCCCGCTCCAATGATGATGATCCTAGCCTCTTTCATAATGCTAGAATCTTAACATATCGAGCACTATAATTTGCATGCCATTTAAGGGGAAGTTATGGAACATCGATTCTTATCTCATAGCAAGGAAGAAACAAAGGAATTTGGTTCTTTTTTGTCTTCTTTCTTAAAAGAAGGGGACGTCCTTTTGCTTAAGGGCGATTTGGGCGCTGGCAAAACGACGTTCGTTAACGGAGTAGGTAAGGGCCTTCGTATCAAAGATGACGTTATTTCTCCGACTTTCAATATCATGAAATGCTATTTCGATGGGCGGATACCGATGTATCACATCGACGCCTATCGCCTCGAGGGTCAAAATATCGAGCTGGGGTTAGAAGAATATATTGAAGGCGATGGCGTTTGCTTAATCGAATGGCCGGATTTTATCGCTCCCTTATTGCCGCATAATTCCTTATCGATTGTCATCTATAATCGTGGCGATAACCTTCGTGAAATAAACGTTTCTGGCAATGATGAACATTGGGAAAAGGTTATCGCTAACATCAAGGAGAAATTCCATGATTAGTCTTCTTATTGATACTTCTAACCGCAATTTATCGTGTGCGGTGGCCGTTGATCGCTGCTTGCTTGATTCGGTGGAATATGACGCTTGGCAAAAGCAAAGCGAATTCCTTATTTTCGAAATGGATAAGCTTTTCCAAAAACATCGTCTTGACCCCAAAAAGATAGATGAGGTCATCGTGGCTAAGGGGCCTGGTTCCTATACGGGCGTCCGCATCGCCGTAAGCGTGGCCAAAGTCGTAGCGTTAGCGACGCACGCCAAGCTATACATGATTTCCAGCCTCATGGATATGCAAGACGAAGAAAAACCGAGCATTTGTTTGATGAACGCTCGCAGCCAACGTTCTTATGTTGGCGTTTATGAAGGGGAGAAAGTCTTATTAGCCGATACTATTTGGTCTAATGAGGACGTCCTTTCTTATATTAATGAACACCCTGATTATTCTTTGATGGGCGATATCGCCTATTTGGGTAAGACATCCAGGAAACCAGACGTCTTTTCGAATCTTTTGCGCCTAGCTAACCAAGAAAACGAAATAGCGGACCCGTTGGTGGCCAAGCCGGTATATCTAAAGGACCTTCTTTGATGGAACCGCGGCTCATCAAAAAACTCGTTAAAGGCGATGCCTCTGCCGTCTTTATGTTAGAAGAGGAATGTTTTTCCTCTCCTTGGCCGCTTGAGCAAATCAAATATGAATTAGAAAAGAACCCGTGCGCCGTTCTTTTAGGGATTTTCCAAGAGAAAAGACTGATTGGCTACATCGATTTTATGATTACCTTCGACAGCGCGACAATCAATCGTTTGGCTGTCGCTAATTCTTTCCGAAAACAAGGGATAGCCTCTTCTTTGCTTAAGGAGATGGAAAGAATATGTCATACGCAAGAAGAGCCCGTCGAATATATCACCTTGGAAGTAAGAAAAAGTAATCTGGCCGCCCATTCTCTATACCTACAAGCCGGTTATAACGACGTGACGATAAAAAAGATGTATTACGACGATGGCGAGGATGCCATCTATATGATGAGGAGTTTGTTATGAGCCGAATCTTAGCGATCGAAAGCAGCTGCGACGAAACAGCGGTGGCGATACTCGATAATGACAAATTGTTAGCCAATGTTATTTCCAGCCAAGTGGCGGTGCACGCCAAATATGGTGGTGTCATGCCCGAAGTGGCTTCAAGGCTTCATACTGAGAATATCGGCGTTTGTTTGCAAGAAGCCTTAACGGAAGCGAAGATGGGCTTCGAGGATATGGACGCTTTCGCGGTGACAAGAGGACCTGGCCTTATCGGTTGTTTGCATATTGGCTTACAAGCCGCCAAAACCTTGGCGTTTATTTATAAGAAACCTTTGATCCCCGTCCATCATTTGGCTGGGCATATTTATGCGAACGCTTACGTGAAGGAATTTAAGTACCCCCTTCTATGTGTCGTAGTAAGTGGTGGCAATACCGAGCTTGTCATCATGGATAAGCCAATGTCCTTTCAAATCGTCGGCGAGACGAAAGATGATGCCGTTGGCGAATGCTATGACAAAGTAGCTCGTGTGCTAGGGATGCCTTATCCTGGTGGCTTACCTATTGATCTGGCAGCCAAAAAAGGAGAGCACACTTATGACTTGCCAACTCCTTTATCGCATGGCGGCAGTTTGGATTTCTCTTATTCAGGGCTTAAAACTAGCGTCATTAATCTTGTAAACACCTTAAAGATGAAAGGCGAGGAAATTAGAATTAACGATATGGCGAAATCCTTCCAGGATGTGGCTATTGGAATGATTATCGATAAGGCGATGGTGGCCGCTTCAAAATATAACGTCAAACAGGTTGTTTTGGCTGGCGGTGTTAGCGCCAATTCCTATTTGCGAGAACAAATGAAATTAAAATTGGACGGCACCGATATCGATTTGATTATCCCGCCATTATGGTGCACAACCGACAACGCAGCGATGATCGCGAAGGTGGCGAGTTATTTATACGAAGAGAAGCTTTTCGCCCCGTTGTCATTAGGCGTGGATCCTAATTGGCGCATATCCGATTATCGAAAATTCTAAAAATCACTGCAAATCGGCGGCGTTTTAATTTTAGTCGATATATTTTTGATTGGTAAACAACGGTAGATTTGAAGAGAAAACAAACGACATCTAAGCGGCTATATTACTTTTATATTTAAGCAATAGTTTTAGCGTAATAAATTTATGCAATTACAAAAATTGCGCATAGTGTAAAATAGAGAAGCGTTAACAAAGAAGTCGCCGATAACAAAAAACGTCCTTATGGACGCTTTGTGTGACACCAACGTGTCTGAGGTTTAGAAGAATCTTTATTTGAACTCGTGATGTTGGTTCTAGGTACTTCCAACGCCATTAATATAATCTCGAAAAGGAGGGAAGTCAAATGGCTAAAAAATACTTGCTGGGATTGGATTTAGGGACGAATTCTGTCGGTTGGTGTGTTACCGATGAGAATGATCAAATCGTTAAAAAGGGAGGAAAATCGCTTTGGGGCGCTCGTTTATTTGAAGAAGCCAGTCCTGCGCAAGATCGTAGGATGAAGCGAACCAATAGAAGGAGATTAGCTAGAAGAAAGCAGAGAATTGATTTGTTGCAATTATTATTTAAGGAAGAGATAGATAAAATTGATCCGACTTTCTTTTTGCGACTAAATCAGTCTGCTTATCACAAAGAAGATAAAGATTCCGAAATATCTTCTTTTGATCAGCTTCTTTTTGTAGGTAAGGATTATTCCGATAGAGATTATCACAAAGAATATCCGACAATCTATCATCTACGGAAAGCCCTTATGGAGAGAGATGAAAAGGCAGATATTCGCCTTATTTATCTCGCGATGGCCCATATGATCAAATATAGGGGAAACTTCCTTAACGAAGGCCAAGAGATCCACCCCTTCGATCCGGAAGAAGGAGAGACGCTTTTTAAAGAACTGAATGCGGCGCTGTCTGATTTGGAAGACCATCAAGCATTATCTTTGCCAAATAACTTAATTGATTCTTTAAAAATCAAAATTGCTACGGCCCGAGGCATAAATGCCAAAAAAACCGCGTTGACCGATCTTTTTCATAGTGATGACCAATATTATAAAAACGTTGTTTTTGCTCTTATAGCTGGCGGAAACGTTGCGACCAACAAGATATTTTCCAATGACAGCGAGGAGGAAATCGACCCCAAAAGCATTCAGTTTAGCGACATCGCTTTTGAGGAGAATTTTGGGAAATTAACTGAATTCTTCTCGGATTCTCCTGAAATCAGGATGATTGTGGCTGCCAAGAAAATTTATGATTTCTTGCTTCTCGGACACCTTTTAGGAGATTCCAAAACTTTGTCTGAATCGATGGTTAAACGTTATGAAAGCCACAAGCGAGATTTAAAGGCGCTAAAGACGTATATCAAAGAAAAAGAAAAGTGTGGCGAGCTGGCTAAAGGTACATACAATTCAATGTTCAGCCTTTATGACAAAGATACATCCAATTACGCTCATTATGTTGGGCTCACAAAAACCAAAGGCAAAGAGATAACGGAAATTAAATGCGGTCATTGTTCCAGAGACGATTTTTATTCATATGTTAAAAAGACTTTGAAAATCGACGGAAAAAACGTGAAGGTTGATGAGCTCGATCCATTCTTGAAGGATGTCTACTTAAAAATCGAGGATAAAACGTACCTTGAACGGCAAAATTCCAGTGACAACGGCGTTTATCCATATCAGCTTAACAAGCAAGAGATGTCCATTATTCTCGAGAAGCAGTCTAAGCATTATCCGTTTTTGAATTGCGCGGACGCCGATGGGATAACGACAAAAGATAAGATAGTTAAAATTTTGGAATTTAAAATTCCATATTATGTTGGTCCGCTTATTGGGAGTAGCGATACTAATCCAAGAGGCAAATTTTCATGGGTCGTCAAGAACGATGATAAGGCTAAAATCTATCCTTGGAATTTTGATAAGCTAATCGATAAAGATGCTTCGGCCGAGGAATTCATTAAGCGCATGCTAAACAAATGCACTTATTTGCCAGATTGTTATTGTTTGCCGAAGAATTCTATTTTGTTTCAAGAATATGAGGTTTTGTCGTTGTTAAATAAGACGACGATTAACGGCGAATTTATGTCGCCGATAATGAAAAAAGCCTTGATTGACGAGGTTTTTAAGAAAAAAACGAAAGTTTCAAAAAAGACTATAGAGAATTATTTCAAAGCAAAAACTGGCGAGGATGCCAAAGTTGGAACTAGTGGCGGCAAGGAATTAACGGACATTAATGCGTCGCTTAGCAGCTATTGTTTCTTCGCTAAGATATTCGGCGAAAAATACGTTGATGCAAATTTGGAAAAAATCGAGAACATCATCCGCGATTTGACGATTTTTGAAGATTCCTCAATCGTGGCTCGTCGATTGGAGAAAACATACGGAATTCGAGATAAGCAACTGATAAACGCTATCAAAAATAAGCGAATGGTTGGATGGGGCCGGCTTTCTCGCGAGCTATTAGAAATGAGGACCCCATATGAGACTAGCGATGGTGAGATTATTGATAAATCGCTCATTTCGATAATGCGAGACACGAATTTGAATTTGATGGAAATCATTAATGATGGGCGATTTGCCTTTGGCGATCAGATAAAAGTCGCTAATGGTTATTCTGAAAACGTGTTTGATTCTCCTGCAGAAAAGCATCAAGCTGTTGTCGATTTCGTAGACGATAGTTACGTTTCGCCAGCTGTAAAACGACCATTGATACAGGCGATGTCCATAATCGAAGACGTGGAAAAGATTTTGCGGGCACCGATCGATGAATATTACGTTGAATTCACTAGAACGAATCAAGCTAAAAAAGAGAAGACAAATTCGAGAAGGGAGATGCTCGAAGGTTATTACAAAGAAGCCAGGCGCCTTGCCATGTCTGATATCGGCATTAAGAAAGATGATCTCGAGCGCCTTTGTAAAGAATTAGCGACCGCCGACTTAGGAAAGTTTAGAAGCGACAAATATTATTTATATTTCCTCCAAATGGGTCGTGATATGTATAGTCTCGAACCGATTAATTTGGGTGAGTTAGATGACTATGATATTGATCACATCGTTCCACAATCTTTAGTAAAAGATGACAGCATATCTAATAGGGTTCTAGTGCATAGTTCCGAGAATCGCAATAAGAGCGCCGTATATCCGCTTACAGACAATATGTTTAAATGCGGAAGGAAAAAAGCGGAGGAATTTTATCGTCACCTGAAAGATGCCGGGATGATTTCTGAAAAGAAATATACGAATCTTACGAGAATTACGCCATTGACAGCCGAGGAATTGACATCGTTTGTGAATAGGCAACTTACGTTTACGAATCAAGCCGTTAAAACTCTTGTCTCATTGATTGGCACATTCCAAAAAGACAGGAACGGGAAATCCCCTGCGGTGGTTTATTCCAAGGCTGAGAACGTTTCTGCCTTCCGTCAAAAATACGACATTGTGAAATCGAGAGACGCGAATGATTTCCATCATGCGCATGACGCTTATTTGAATGTTTGCGTGGGGAGGGCGATTTCGACTTACTATAATCGTTTTGTCAAATACGCATTGTATTCTAAAAACGGTAAAGACATTGATGCTAGGCGCTTTTTATCGGATGTAAACGCAAGGAAAGCATCGCTGAATTTAGACAATATTTTTGACGGGTACTTTGATGAGAAGGGTATTTGTAACCGAAAACAGCTTTTAGATAGCGATGGAGGCCTCGTGTGGGACTATTCAACCTTTGTGCCTACGATTAAAAAGAATATTTTCAAACGCTTTGATGTTATGACAACCACGATGCAATATGTCAAAGGTGGCCAGTTATTAGATGCTACTATATATCCAAAAGGCGCCGGCCTTGTGCCATTGAAAATGAACGGACCGCTTTCTGATACAAACAAATATGGTGGCAAAAGTGGCATGAAATTCCATTTCTTTGCTCTTGTAGAATGCGTTTCTGGGAAAAAGAAAACTCCGTTTTTAGCTTCTCTTCCTAGTATGTATTGTGTTCCGGGAGACATTGACAGTATCAAATCGTTTTTAAAAAACAATGGGATTGAATGCGGCCGAATACTCATTCCTTGTGTAAAAATAAATGCGGTTTTAAAGCGTGATTCTTCGAAGGTTATTGTCAGTGGCGTTAGCGGTGCCCTAAAAACATATTATGTAAAGAATATGTCTCCGAATTATTATTCTGAGAGCGAAATTAAAACGATAAAGAAAATACGAAAATTACTTGATTTTATGTCTAAACAAAGAACACCGATTGGTTCGAAAATGGAATCGTGGATGAAGGTTGAGCAGACTATTAAAGAGTATATGGTTGCGACTGATAATTGTATTGTTATTAGTCCTGCAAAGGATGAGAAAACGTCGGAAGTTAAACTCAATAGTGGCGAGTTATGCGGGCTTTACCAGAAATTGATGAATATTGACGATAAGCATCTCTGCCTGTTGACTGGTATGCTAACGATTGTAAAAACATTAAAAAAACCCGAGTCTATCGAAAAATTCAACGGCTTACCAATTTATGCCAAAGCTTTTCAAATCATGCAATTGGTTCAATATTTTAATTCGAACACCCAGCGTGTCGATTTAACGCTTCTTGGAGGCAGTGGTAGTGCTGGAGGTCTATCCTTATCAGCCAACTTGCCGCCTGAATGTTCTATTGTGGTTGAGTCTCCAACCGGCTTCTTCACGAAAACACTTTGGAAAGGCTGCTAATATGTCGTTCAGGACAGTTGTGGTGAAAACTCGATGCAAACTAGAGTACTCACTGAACTATCTTGTTTATCGCACAGTTGATTCCGAAAAGAGGATTTGTCTCAACGAAATCAGTACGGTGATTATTCAAAACACGGGGGTCGCTATTACGGCGGCCCTTTTGTCTATGCTGATGGAAAAGAAAATTAAAGTAATATTTTGTGATTCTAAAGCCAATCCGCAAGGAGAACTTGTGCCGTATTACGGGGCGTATAACAATTTTCAAAAAATTCGTTCTCAACTCAATTGGGAGCGAGATGATATGGACAATTTATGGCGATTAATTGTTCAAAAGAAGATAGAGGGGCAAAAAAGCAATCTGAGTCTTATTGGGAAAACCGAATCTGCCGCCAAACTGGCTGATTATTGTGCGAATGTTTTGCCCGGAGACACCAGCAATAGAGAGGGGCATTCAGCAAAAGTGTATTTCAATTCGTGTTTTGGGAACAGCTTTTCCCGAGGCGACGAATGCGAAACTAATGCTTTTCTAAATTATGGTTATTCAATAATTCTTTCGGCAATTAATAGGGAGGTTAAAGCATTTGGGTATTTAACTGAATTGGGCATCCATCACATCGGAGAAGAGAATCCATTCAATCTTTCGTGCGATTTGATGGAACCGTTAAGGCCGTTCGTAGATAGGTTAGTTTTGAAGGGAGTTTTAAACACAGACAATTTCAAAACGGAGCTTGTTAATATGCTAAATGCGGTAGTGGTTTTTGATGGCAAAAACATGATTTTCGATAACGCAATCCATCTCTACGTTCAATCAGCGATATCGGTCTTGAACGAAAGAAACATTGGGAAATTAAAATTCATTCAGCATGACTCCGTATAGATGTATGAGATCAATATTATTCTTTGATTTGCCGATAGAAACGAACGCTCAAAGACGAGCGTATACAAAATTTGTTAAAAACCTCAAGAAAAACGGATTCGCTATGATGCAGAAGTCTGTGTATATCAAATTGGATATTGACGCTCAAGCTGCGGATTCAACGAAAGAGAAAGTGAAGAAGTTTATGCCTAGCGAGGGATTTATAGCTATGTTACGAATAACCGAAAAGCAATTTTCTACAGTAGATTATCTTATAGGAGATTCCGATACAGACGTAATTACGAATGATGAAAGGATAGTTGAATTATGATTGAACTCAGATTTAAAGGCGTTGAAAGAAGCATATCGGCTGTGCCGGGCGGACTGACTAATTTGGAAATAGCCGTTCCTTCATTGCTTTATCGGATTCTAAAAGGTTTGTTTCTTGAAAACGAAGAACAGGTGATAGTAAGCGATGGCGCAGACATATTGCATCCTTTTAAAGAAGTCATGTTCGTAAAGAATTTGTTCGATTTGAATCCGAATTCCAAAAAAGTGCTTTCGATGATATACAAACAATCATCCAAGGCTTATATGAATGACGCCAGAAGGCAGAAGATTGCTTATATTCAACAGGAAATATCAGATCTTTTAGATGATATATCGAATGAATTTAACTATCCGATGTCTTTCGAAAGAGATTTTGGAATAGATAAAATTATGCAGATGTCATCTTTCTGCTATTCGTGCAGCGAAAGCTATGATTTCTTGAACGACTTTCTCTCTTATTTGAGAGCTATTCAAGAAATTTCTCAATGTCATTTTATAGTTACTTTCGATTTATTTTCCGTTTTGGATGTCGGGAAAGCCGACGACTTGCGGAACGAATTATCTTTGATGGGCTTGACACTTATTAATATTTGTTCGTCGCACAAAAATGACAATCGGAATGTTGAAAACACGATCGGTATTGATTCCGACTATTGCGAAATATAAAGATGAGTTAGAATATCTTTGCCTGAACGACAAGCGGTTGTGAGCCGTTTAAACCCTCCTAAACCCCATATATTTGAGGTTTGAGGGTGATGTTGTTCTAGGTAGCTCTCTTACCACGGACGAATGGAAAGAAGCGGAGACCCTGTTTGAGGGTGATGTTGTTCTAGGTAGCTCTCTTACACGATGATCGGAGAGCCAACGGCAGTAGAGGTTTGAGGGTGATGTTGTTCTAGGTAGCTCTCTTACCGTACTTGTTTGGGGATGGCCGATAGCGGCGTTTGAGGGTGATGTTGTTCTAGGTAGCTCTCTTACGTCGAAATACACGATTTTCTCCCAACCGATGTTTGAGGGTGATGTTGTTCTAGGTAGCTCTCTTACGCCACAAAATCAAATACATGCAGGGATATGGTTTGAGGGTGATGTTGTTCTAGGTAGCTCTCTTACATGTCGAACGCTTCGGCCACTGCTCTCTTCGTTTGAGGGTGATGTTGTTCTAGGTAGCTCTCTTACTCCATTCCGGTCATGCTCTCCATGCCTTAAGTTTGAGGGTGATGTTGTTCTAGGTAGCTCTCTTACAAGGAAGATCGGTTAAAAAAACACTCGAAAGTTTGAGGGTGATGTTGTTCTAGGTAGCTCTCTTACCTCACGAGCGATTCGAGCAACTACTCCAAGGTTTGAGGGTGATGTTGTTCTAGGTAGCTCTCTTACTCAAACATATTGACAGCTCCGCCCTTATCAGTTTGAGGGTGATGTTGTTCTAGGTAGCTCTCTTACGCGATTTCATCGAATAATTTCACGTTTTCGGTTTGAGGGTGATGTTGTTCTAGGTAGCTCTCTTACTTTTCTCCTTTCCAATATCCTTCGATGCGAGTTTGAGGGTGATGTTGTTCTAGGTAGCTCTCTTACCGCGTTCTCGATTGCAAAAGAATGCAATAAGTTTGAGGGTGATGTTGTTCTAGGTAGCTCTCTTACCTCTGCGTATTCTTCCCCAGCGTCTCCGATGTTTGAGGGTGATGTTGTTCTAGGTAGCTCTCTTACACAGCCAAGCGTGTTTGAGCGCGACATCAAGTTTGAGGGTGATGTTGTTCTAGGTAGCTCTCTTACAAAAAAGACAATCGCATAAACCCCCTAATTGTTTGAGGGTGATGTTGTTCTAGGTAGCTCTCTTACATAAGGATGGACGTCTCGACCGATGACAAGTTTGAGGGTGATGTTGTTCTAGGTAGCTCTCTTACTATTTCAGATAATGCGAGAGCGACTATAGGTTTGAGGGTGATGTTGTTCTAGGTAGCTCTCTTACCAAAACCTCTCCGCTTCGTCCTCCACTTCGGTTTGAGGGTGATGTTGTTCTAGGTAGCTCTCTTACTCGTCCATACGTCCATATAGGCGTTCTTGAGTTTGAGGGTGATGTTGTTCTAGGTAGCTCTCTTACCCTTGCGGGCATTGCCTGGGCTGCCGTTTGTTTGAGGGTGATGTTGTTCTAGGTAGCTTTCTTACAACCCTTACAACCCGAGAAAAAAGACATAAGCGTCTTAAAGGCGCATCGATTTTCGGTTGCGTCTTTAAGACGCGAGCGTACTTAAATATAATCATCTTGGCAAAAATAAAAGGAGGGCACATATGGAAAGCAA
>CAVFNI010000013.1:0-39226 GCA_963624045.1 Bacteroidaceae bacterium | reverse complement strand
GTGACTTTCTCCAACGCTTCGCTGGCAAAACGAATTGTTGAGCTCCTCTATAAACACAAAATAGGTTATAGCAGAGACGACATCATCAAGAAATTAGGTTTAAGTGACAATGGCAACCTGTCACAAGTATTGAATGCTCTCTTGGCTTCAGACTTTCTTGCTTCCTATACTCCGTTTGCCTTAGAGAGGAAGAGACGTTATTACAAATTAATCGATCCATATTGCCTCTTCTATCTCTCTTTTATCGCCAAAAAAGACGCCGATGATAATTATTGGAACAACCATTACGGCAAGGCAGAGACGATTATTCGGAAAGGACTAGCCTTCGAAAACGTGTGTTTCAATCATGTTATGCAAATCAAAGACAAATTGGGCATAAAAGGCGTTGGAAGCGAAGTTTTGCCTTGGTATTACGAAGAAGGGAGCGATAAGGGAGAAGTGGATATGCTCATAAAGCGAAACGATAACGTCTTAAATATTTGCGAAATCAAGTTTTATAACGACGACTTCGCAGCTGGAATCGAAGATTTCAAAAAAAGCAATCGGCGGACGAAAATGGCATATTCTCTCTTGCCGAAAAGGTTCTCCGTGCATAACACCCTGATCACAACGTTCGGCCTTGTCGATAACGAATATGCCTCCACTTTTCAAAACGTGGTCACTTTAAAAGATCTTTGCAAATTCTAGCCTTTGGCGGAAAACCAAAAATTTTCAAATTTCCGCCAGATGATGCGGTTCGGGCCCCTTGGCAAAAGAGCACTATATGTCGCTTCGAAATTTGATTTCGATTCACCGTTTCGGAAAGAGACAAAATCAGCTTTTTCGCCTGATCGGCCTTATCGAACGAGTGCACGGAAGAAAGATATGTAAGAACGCTTTGAGGCATTCCGCCAACAATCATATATTCCTTGAATAAAAATTTAGCCTCCTTATCTAGCGCATCATCCAAAGGAATCCTTCCCATAAAGGACTGCTTAATGATTTCAGCGAGAGGCGCTTTCCCTTGCGCCCATAAATGTTCCTCGAAATCAAGAGGATACATCCTTATCTTCTTCTCTTCTGAAGGAATGGCTATATCCTCGGAATTCTCTTTTATTGAAATAAGCGATCCCGTATCCAAGTAATCGAATCGACCATCTTAACCAAATCTTTAATGCATCCTCTAGCTTTAGGAGAGCGTTGAATTTCATCGGATATAATTAAGGATTTGCGAGGATAAAGCTCAATCGAAGTAAGAATAGATAAGCGTTGAAAAAACGATCGGTATTTTGCGGGTTAACATTCTCATAAAATTGTTCTTAATTTCGTTGTTGGAATTTCGAAAATCGATAAGCAGATAACTCTTATAATTCTCCTTAGCAAAAACTTCAGCAATAGTGCTTTTGCCCACGTGCCGTGCGCCTTCAATCAATATGGAGCTAGTCCCGCTTTCTTCTTTTTTCCAACGGACCAATTCATCATAAATCTTCCTTTTGAAAATCATTCCAACAAAATCTCGCTTTCTTCGATGTTGTGTTATGCAAATTATGTATTTGCGACAAGTATTTTTCGCTTTAAAACCCATCTATTTGTACTTGTCAAGAAAAGGATTGGAAGATATAGCATTGGCGTAATATCTTAGGAATTCTTTGCTTCTGTCGAAAATCGCAAGCGCAATCATTTTGGCGGACGCTCGAATTTTATATAGGCGTTGCTTGCTCAAGCTGCATCTTCTAATTGCATATTTATATGTCAAAAGTATGCATTTAAAGTTAAAAACAACACGGTTATATCCACACGTTTATACGCCAACTGGCCCGCTTGCGATTGCTTGATATCCTCCCTTATTTTAAAAAAATCCTCTGCAAATCCCGCCTATATTTGAATTTGTCTCCCAAATAGAAAACCTTCTTCCTAAAGGAACATTTGCCGTTTAGGCCGATGAATAGAATAATAGAAGGCATGAACGAATACATAGAGAAATGGATAGAAATCATCGAAGGGATGAATAACACCAATACCTATAAGCTCGCCTTCGGAAGGGCGATCGTAGAAAACACCTGCATTGGTCGATATTCCCTCTCTAATGACCTAGCGGTCATGGAATTTAAGGATATTGCCGAATGCATGGTCCAATATTACTGGAATCAAGCCTTTTACTTCAATCTGAAGCAACAACCAGGCGATAAAGTCCCCCTCATCTACCAAAGAGTGAAAATCCTAATCGACGAATATAAGCGTCTAGTAAACACGAATATCCCCTGTTGGGCAAGCGAAGGATTGGACACTATCAAAGCAAAGAATTTCCCTCTATATTCCAGTACCCTATCTGAATGCGCCAATATCCTCACGCATGACGTCTCCTACCGCTTCTTAAACGTCAACGGAAGGAGCACGGATATTTATCGATGCGATTTGAAATTGAAAATGCTCTTCTTTCAGTTTAAAGACCTATCGGATATCAAAGAATATTCACATATCCTCATCAAACTTCTCAATTACAAATGGTCTTTGCTGCTTGAAAAATATAACTGCGCTCCCGAATTATTGAACAAAATCAATGACGCCGCGTCATTAAACATCCCCAGGAATTCCCTTTCCAAATACAAGAATTTCTTACTTAAGAACGAATTTCATGACAGAACGCCTCTAGATTTCTATTCGGAAAAGCCTTTGCTTGATAACGACATATCCGTCGATCATGTAATCCCGTGGTCCTTTATGTATAGAGACGACATTTGGAATCTCGTTTTGACCGACCGAAAGACAAATTCCTCAAAAAGCAATTCGGTCATCAATGAACACTTGATTAGCAGGCTACAATATCGAAACAAGAAGCTTTGTAGCGCTCTTCCCGAGGGAAAGGAGAAAGAGGAACTTAAAATGGCGATCACCGAAAATCTCGTGAAACGCTTCTACCTCTTATTTATCGCATCATGAAATATTACGAAGAGAACGCTAAGGAATATATAGCATCGACTATCGCTACCGACATGAGTTCTGCCTATCGTATGGTGAGGCGATATCTCCCCGATAACGGATGCGTCCTAGATGTCGGATTTGGCTCCGCTAGAGACATGATTTTCTTTCGTAAAGAAGGTTACCACGTTACGGGGATCGACAATTGCGCCGCTTTCGTGGAACATGCAAAGGAAATAGGTTTTGATGCCAAATGCGAGGATATTCTCTCCTATCGCACGGAGACAAAATACGATCTTATTTGGTGTTGCGCTTCCCTCCTTCACCTAAAAAGAGAAGACGTCCTTCCAACCATTATGAAATACCTGTCCTTTTTAAAGAGGGAAGGGATCTTATTCTTATCCATGAAATACGCGAATAAAAACGATGGATATGATGATAAAAGCAGATATTTTACTTACTTTAACGACAAGGACGTAGAGAGCTTGCGTCCATACATAAAAAATATATCTTTTGAGAAAGACGCGACCAGAGAGGATCTACTTTGGGTCAATCTCATATTGAAAAACAATGCCAGCAAGGAAGCCTCCTAAATCTCGGCATCTTTCATGGATTATCTCACCACCACCTTTCCCATTTAGCGCGCCATGCATAAAATCTTTGGTAGGCTCTCATATAATCAAATCGGGCATGAAGGAAGGGTGTGCCAAACGCAAAGATAACAATCGAAATGGATGAAAGACGGAAGGAAGAAGCTCTTCCTTTCAAGACCGCCGAAAGCGATGGCATTCAAAGAATTGAAAGAAACGCTCTCGAGAAAATCTGTGCAAAATCCTATCAAAAATACTCGGAAGCCTAGGAATTAGCCAAATAATGTTCTATTTTTCCAAAGACGATATCATCTTCATCCATTCCAAACCGATCGCCGATTTTAGTGGAAGCGACGGAACAAGAGACGCCGGAATCCTCGATTCGGCCATCTTCACGCCGCTGCAAACATTTGCTGACACAGACTTATGCCCATCCGTCATCGACAAATGCGCTAGGCCATCCTATATCCTCGTCATAGATCATCCTTCCTCGATGGCAATAAGAGAATCGCCACGATTATCCTGGATATGGATTTGTCCGCCAATGGAATCGAATTAAAAGCTTCTAACGAAGAAATGACCCAAATGTTTCTTGGGGTTGCTTCCACAGAAATCAAATATCCCGATTTCATAAAATGGGCCAAAAAGACATCTCTATAATCAAGGCAAAACAAATCATTGCTCCGCTATATACGCTATCAATGAACTTTTAAAGACTTTACGACTATTTCGTAGTGAGTTTCCCATTTGCGATATCGTCGGCTAAAAGAAAGGTCATATAAAGAGGGACAGTCAAAATATCATTTTCCTCGTTATATCCAAGTTCGTTTGAAGAGATCTTGATAGCCGTCGTCCTTTTATTATGGGCGCGAAAATCCTTCAATGAATTTAGGGTGCTTTTATTCTTCTTCACGTCGATTGGACAAATATCCCCGTTGATATCAACAATAAATTCGAATTCATGCTGTTGCTTCCCCGTCCAATAATAAAGAGGGATCCCTTTCGAAACGAATTCGTCGGCGACATATGATTCGTAGAAAATTCCCGCAAGCTCGTTTCTTCCTTCTTGCGTTATGAAATTCGACTGCAGCACCTTGCTTTCGGCCACAAACAAT
Organism: Bacteroidaceae bacterium; assembly: GCA_963624045.1. Taxonomy (GTDB): domain Bacteria; phylum Bacillota_I; class Bacilli_A; order RFN20; family CAG-826; genus UBA4951. Next base: position 34,623 of record CAVFNI010000013.1, on the reverse strand, counting down.
CCGCAATCGGAAAGATAAAGCCTAAATAAGCCACCCTCTTCTTCCATTAACGGAGAAGTCACCTTTCCTTCCTTCCGTTTACTTCGATATATCACATTGGCGAGATCCAACCATTCATAGGCGCCAAAATAATCTCTATTCGACTTCCCTCTTTGGATGGAAGCAATTTTAAAATTTTTGTTCTCCTTAGACAATTGAGCAAAGATATTTTTGTAAATATTTCTCGTTTTTAAAACCATTTCGTCGGAAATGTTATAGAGGCTCATGTCGGCGATGTAATTATCATAAAGTTCAATTAAAATCTCTTTTGCTTCGACATAGGAATGGTTTTTCAAAAAAGCGTTTACGACTTCCGGCAATCCGCCGATGGAAAGAAATTCATAAAAATAATCAAAAGCGAGTCCATGTTCATACTTTTCCAGTGGTTTTTTTCTTTCGTAGGCCTCTTTTATTCGTTTTAAAAGGGCCTTGTTCGCATTAAGAAGGTATTCTTCGAACCCCATCGGATACATGAATAGGGAATTAATCTTCCCAACCGGAAACATGACCGTCTCATTTTGGTTTCGAACGGAGCGCTGCGAAGCAAGTCGAACCATTGATCCCGTCGCGATAACAGGCAATTCGGGATGGTCCTGATTAAAATATTTCAAAGACGTAATAACATTGGGAACCACTTGCGCTTCATCTATTATAAGAGGACAGTCATTCGAGATGACCTTGCCGTAATTGCTCTCAATAAAGCGCAAATACTTCTCGTCATCCACCGTTTCTCCGAAATAATCAGCGGCTCTTTGGTCCTTCTTCAAATCAATATAAACGTAATCATTTAAATAACTTTTAGCGAACATTTCCTTGACGAGATAAGTCTTGCCAACTTGCCTTGCGCCCCATATCACAAGCGGTTTTCTCGTTTCTTTATTTTGATACCACTCAATAATTTTGCTTAAGTAAATCCGTTCCATTCAAATTCCTTTTGTTCTCAACAATAATATGTCATTAATATTTCAAATACAAGTTTTTCATGTTTTTTAAACGCTTGAAATACAAGTTTTTCATGTTTTTAAACTGCTATTGGCACATCAAAGAAAATATAAAACATGTCGGTAATTATTAAAAAGATCCAAAGCTTAAAAATATATCGACATGATAGAATTTAGAAGATAAAAGCCTCTTCAAAAGGTTTTCATACATAAAACTGCTTCATATTTTTAAGAAACACATCAGATGGGTCTTTACTAGGCCATAGATTGTAGTGAAGGGAATGTGGAAACGAGGAGCTTTCCATGACTCTCTTTATGCAATTGGTTCGAAAAGCGTTTGATAATAGCCTATATAAAGTTGGGAAAACGAAAGTTAAAACATGTGTACAGGAAAATTTCAAAATATATTGAGAATATCTGACCGGCGACGAAGAGAAAATACTATGTATCGACGGTGCGAGACAAGTTGGCAAATCGTACATAATAAGAGAGTTGTCGAAAAAACATTTTGAAAATTACGTAGAGATCAACCTGGCGAACGATAAAGCCGGCGATGGATTGTTCCCCGACGTGAGAACGACTGAATCTTTTTACATCGAACTTAGCGTATTTGCGGGCGAAAAACTGAAAAGCAGGGAAAATAACATATTGCCCAATTTATTGCGTGATGTTTTTATAACTATAAAAAGAGCCGTGACCGTTAGAATTTACGGCTTCGCCAGTTTTCTTTAACAAAAAAGGCCCCTGGTTCAGAAACCAAGAGGTCGGGAATTCAAATGGTGCCCGAAGCCGGACTCGAACCGGCACGCCCTCATCAGACATTGGATTTTGAGTCCAACGCGTCTACCATTCCACCATTCGGGCTTGTTGCCTTTGCTTTCGCGAAAGCGTATGCATTATAAGAATTAAGGAGAACCTTTTCAACAAAAAACCAATTTGTCACCGGCAATTTGTTCAATCGTCTCTTGACATCATTAAGCAAAACGATATCCGCGCTTTGTGGTATTTAACCACATCCGCAAGACAATCCGCTTATACGAGGCAAAAAAGAGGTTTCATATGGTGGTCATTTTCAAAATCCAAGCCAGTTTTGCAGGGATAATTGAAAATACATCGTTTTGCGAAGAAGAAAAATAATCCGCACTTTTACGGGCGCTCACTGATCAAAACCATGCAGTTTCGCCTTATCTAAAAACATCAGAAATCAGTTAAAAATCTGTGTATAAAATAACGTTTTTTACGAGATCGCTATTTCCTAAAAATCGCAAATAATTCTTCGTTGGAATATTCTTCTGCCCCGTACACTTCCTTTAGATACTTAAGGCCGTATTCATAATCCTCTTTGGTAAAGGAGTTCGTTGCGTCCTTGGCCACCACCACTTTATATCCTAATTGATACGCGTCGGCAGAGGTATGCCGCACGCACATATGAGTGTGCAAGCCGCATACAATAACGGTGTCAACACCAAGTTCACGTAACAAAATATCAAGGCTTGTTTGGAAAAAACCGCTATAACGACGCTTAGGAACAACGTAATCAATATCGGACACTTTAAGTTCCGGTATCACTTCCGCCCCTTTGCTTCCCGCAATGGCGTGTTCTCCCCATAGTTCTAATTCCTTGTCGATGCCTTTAAGATGGGCATCGTTACAGAAAATGACCGGGACTTTGGCGGCGCGAGCGCATTCTAATAATTCGGCGGTCGGTTTAACGATCGATAGTCCTCGATCGCACTTTAGGGCGCCAGTTACGAAGTCGTTTAGCATATCCACGACGAGAATGGCGCTTTTGGTTTTATCAAACATACTTTTCCTCCGTAAAAATGATAGCACATAGACGGTCGCACTAGATACGCGAATGAATGGTATTAGCGAACGGCGCCGCTTCTAAAATAGATAGGATTTTGTTCGAAAGAACGTCAGATGAAAAATGGCAGCCATCCAAAAGATAAAGTCGAAATATTGAAACGACACCATCAATAAGCGAAATCTCGGAAAAATAATTTTCGTCATCAATTTTGTTTCGCTTATTTGGCTTAGTCTTATTTAAGAATGGCAAAAAGATATTCCTTAATTTGATATTGAATCGATATCGATCGCAGGCAAAGGCGGCAGCCGCCATTTTTTTATTTGACTTTACAAACTCAAAAATCGCATCGAAGAATTCTTTTTTGCTTTTATCGTTGCCGAGCGAATGAACAAATTTTGACAAATCGGCAACGAAGGCATCTTCGATAGCCGAGAAAAGCATGTCCAAAGATTGGTAATGAAGATAGAAAGTTGATTTGTTTATGTCCGCTTTGAAGCAAACGTCTTCAATCGTTATGTAAGAAAGCTTCAATTCATTCAAAAGGGAAATGCAAGAGGTCGTAATGGTCTTTTCCGTCCTAATAAATCGACGATCAGTGGTACGCATGCAAATAATATACCATTTCAAGCCTATTTTTAAAATACTTTTATCTATTAATAGACTTTAGTCCATTATAATCAAAGTATTTAACTATATTTTTGTAAAATAGAAAAATGAAAAACCCAGTCGCGTTTTTAGGGATAAAATGGTTAAAAAAGCGATTTTAAAACCCAATTAGAAGCTCTTAAATGGCTGAAAAAGCGATTTTAAAGGCGAAAAACATAACAATTGAACCAAAAAAAGACCAATTAGACACTCGAAGCATGTAGCAAGCGAAAACAAAACGGTGTGGGCGACGGCAAAAAGAGACCGACTCATTTTCTTTAATCAATTACCTTAACTATTTTTAACTACCTTTTGTTCTGTCCAAAAGGCTATCGAGCGCCCCATTTTTAAGCGTATCCATAAGAAACGGAACGTCGTAAAAGGGGATCGTCAAAATCTTATTGTTTTTATCATAGCCAAATTTGTTCTCGGATATTTTAATAGCAAAAATAGCTTATTTCGTTCTTTGAATTTCAGTAAAGTGCCTAACGAACCTCGCCTTTCTTATCGTCAATCGGAATGATATTCGAATCGTATTCGATTGCGAATTCAAACTCCAAATTGCTTTTGCCTCTCCAATAAAACAATTTATATCCGGCGCGCATGAGCTTATCAGCGACATAATTCTCAAAGAAAACGCCCGAAAGCGCATTATGAGAATTCTTATCGATAAAAGTTGTCGGATTAATTTTGCTTTGATAGGAAAACATCCCAATGTCACCCAAATAGAGTCTATAAAGCGACTCATCGGAAACGCTAAGCGGTAACGGAAGGCGCTCTTTTATAAGCAAAGACTTATGCACAACATAAGCCATGGTAAGCCAATCTATTGGACGCATCATGTCCCAGTTTTTCGCACCTTTTTCAATAATTTATGTATATATTAATTGAATCTTTTAATCATTTTGCTAAAACACACACTAAAAAAGACGGCCTTAAATTCCGTCTTCATATTTTGTGGCATATCAATTATAGAATAGCCGTTATTTTTAGTGGTGCGCCCGAGGCGATTCGAACGCCTGACCCCAACCTTCGGAGGGTTGTACTCTATCCATCTGAGCTACGAGCGCGTGGTGCACTGAATGAGGGTCGAACTCACACCCGTTGCCGGACTAGCTCCTGAAACTAGCGCGTATACCAATTCCGCCATCAGTGCACGTAGGGATAATATACTCTAATTCCTAAAAAAGTCGAAGATGACTTTCCAAACCTCTTCGTTTTCACTAGTGGCTTTCTCCAAATCTAGTTTAGCCAACACATTATTCGTCGGGTCTTCGATTCCCGCTTGTAAAAGGCGATGAACATATTCTTCGCTAGAGGGCGCCCGGAAAACGCTATGCGAGGAGCCTTCAACTAAAAGATAACGAACATTAGAAGCCGTCTTTAATTTCTTTCTTAAAGCGATATAACCAGCTTCCAAAGGCACGATTTTATCTTGGTTGCCTTGAATATATAGGACTTTTGCGGTGGTTTTTCGGATTTTGCGATAAACTGACGCAGCACCATAACGTGGTTCGTATAAGCGTAACGCTAACCAAAAAGCGGGTCGAAGAAAACATAATTTCCTAGAGACATGACTCATGATATTTTCCAAGAAACTGACGTATCCAGATAAAGAAATTATCTTCTCTATATGGTAATTATTATCGGCGCTCATTAAGGACAAAAAGCCGCCCCAAGAATGGCCGATGGCGTATCTTTTGTAACCCTTGGCCTTCTCTTCTTTATCTAAGAAAGCGAAGAAAGCCTTCTGATCCCTTAAAGCGTGATTCAACGAATAAATCTTTTTCCCTTCGCTTTCCATCGAGCCCGTATTGTCATAGGCGTAAACTAAATAGCCAGCGTTTACAAGCATTGATATTTCTTTGATGTAGCTGCACCTTCCATCGCCTAAGCCATGGAAAAAGATAATAACGGCAAGCGGTTCTATCCCTTCCTTAAAATAACGGGAACCTGATAGAAGATGCTTCCCCGAATAAAAGGCAAAGCGTTCTTCTTGGACGCCAAAAGAAGAGGGCCGCCAATAATCTAATGCCGGCGAACCATCGTAACGCCTAGCAAAGATTTTATGTAATTGCCTATAGGCGAAGCACAAAGAGAAGAGCACGTTATCAACCTATGATCATGCACCAAAGGGCTTTAAATGGGCGATGGTTAGCCAATGCGACAATTGCATCGATATGTTTCTTGGAATAACCCATGGTCAATAATATGCGAATCGGCATGCTCATTACCATCTCCACCGAACGCTCTAATGACTGCCCGTCATTATCCTGGCTCATCTTCTCGACGATTTTCTTTTTAAGGATCTTGCCGATCATCGTTCCTTCGATATCGTGGAAGGAAGAATTGTGACGATATTTTTTCCTCTTTTTACGAATGTTCTTCGAGAGGCTATGACCTAACAAAATCTCGAATTCGGCATCGCTGATTCGCCAAGCGCCATTTTGGGGCAAAAGGAAATAACTAGGTAAGAGGAAACGCATGTCCCGCGAATGATGGCTGGAATTGACTTTAATCGTCTTAGAAAACGCAATATCCCTGCAATTTAGGCCTATATCGATAGAATATTCATCATTATTGACCACCCAGCTTTCCGAGGTGGCGCCAAAATGGGAGAAAGAGGAAAAATCTAATTCAAAGGTAACCGTTTTGCTTTTCTTAGGCCCTAAATAGATTTTTTGGAATGCCTTAAGTTCGCGCAATGGATGAATGGTCTTTTTGCTATGCGCGCCGATATAGCATTGCACGACCGTCGCGCCAGATAGTTTGCCGTCATTACGCACTTTAATCGACACTTTAACCCTTTGCCCATCGCGCAAGCTTTCCCGCGATATTTTCCCATCAAGCAATGAGAATTCGCTATAACTAAGACCATAGCCAAAAGGAAAAAGAACGTCCTTCTTCGCGCTTAGATAATATCTATAACCGACAAAGATGCTTTCCTTATACAAAGAAACGTCGTTATCGCCAGGATAAAACAAAGAGGATGGACAATCGATATAGCGAATCGGCCAGCTTTCGGCTAAATGGCCACTCGGATTATGCTCACCTAATATAAGTTTCAATAAAGCTTCGCCACCCGCTTCACCGCTTAAATAATCAAGCAAGATGGCCCGACATTTGGAGGCGAAAGGAAGTTCCAATGGACTACCGGAAGAAAGGATCAAGACGACATTCTTGTTTTGAGCGTATATCGCTTCGAACAAACGCACTTGGCTCTCGCTTAAATGCATATCGTGACGATCATAGCATTCCGTATCGTCACCATGGGAACTGCCCAAAAAGAGCAAAACCAATTTCGAGGAAGCAGCCAAATCGATGGCATCGATCCGCAACGATTCCTCGTTTTCTTGCTCCAGCGGATCATATCCTTTAGCAAAGGGTAAGGCTTCGCCTAAACGCTCCGAAGCCACATCGTAAAAATTGCTCACGTGCTCGGATTTGACTTTGGCACTGCCAAGACCACGATAATGCGGTTCTTTGGCATAAGCGCCAATCACGCAAACGTCTTTGAGTTTCTTTAGCGGCAACACCCCGTCGTTTTTAGCTAAAACCACGCTGTCGAGGGCCGCTTCAAGAGCCACATCGTGAGAATCTATATTGCCATGCCCGACTAATTCGTCGCGTAACGAAGCAGCCTCTTCAACGCGGTTAGATAAGGAAGCCACCCTATTTACTTCCGCTTCGAAACGCCGTTTATCGATTCGCCCATCCTTAACGGCTTTGCTAATTAACAAATGCCTTTTCTTATCGAAATTAGGCATCTCCAAATCTAAACCTCTAGCATGAGCCAAAACAGGATCGAGAACAGCGCCCCAATCGCTCATCACGACACCATCATATCCCCATTCTTGGCGAAGCAATTTATCGAGTAGCCATTCATTTTGGGAAGCATAGACGCCATTGATGCGGTTATATGAACACATGACGGTCCACGGATTGCTTTTCTTTATGGCGATCTCAAAACCTTTGAGATAAATCTCCCGCAAAGCGCGCATATCCACTTCGCTAGAGATGCTAAGACGATGGTATTCGCAATTATTGGCGGCGAAATGCTTTAAGGAAACGCCAACGCCACCGGCTTGCACGCCATTAATGAAGGAAGCGGCCAGTTCGCCAGATAGCAAAGGATCCTCGGAATAATATTCGAAATTGCGGCCGCATAAGGGATTCCTCTTGATGTTAATTCCCGGAGCCAAAACGATATTCGTCCCCTTCAATACGGCTTCATAAGCGAAAGCCTTACCTACCTTTTCCATAAGCGAAGGATTCCATGAGCAAGCCAACAATGAAGGAGCGGGGAAACAAGTTGCGGGCAAGATGTCTTCACTGGCGATATTATCAACTTTGCTAGAAGGAACCCTTAGGCCCATAGGCCCGTCATTCATCGTAACTTTCTTTAAGGAAATTTCGGGAAGTTCATGGGTGCTCCACGCCCCGTCTCCTGATAAGAGCAGCGATTTTCTTTTAATGGGCAATTCGTTCAACGAGGAACGTTTTTTCTTCTTCATTTTTTATTGCTCCTTGGAATCGGATGGAGATTCGCATGGATTTTCGCTTTTTTCATTTTCGCTATCCGTTTCTTTAGGCTCTTCATTCTCTAACAAATAAGGATGAGTGTGGAACCAATGGTAAATGCCTTCGAACAAATAAACGGCCGCTAAATATAAAAAGACGCCGCCCATCACATAACGAGTGAACGAATCATCATTATTAATTATCGAATATAGATCGTAGCCGATTAAAAAAGCCGCCGAAGGAAGGGGCAAGATCTTGTCGATCCAAGAATTTTTCTTTTGCCGCTTAGGCGAGCAAAGTAGCCAAATAAAATCGGCGCATACGAATATGCCACCAAAAAGCGTCACCCAAACGAAGGCCACTTTCTTCCAATCCCAGATATTGATGATGCCAGACAGAATCAAAGAGCCAAGCGTCCCGAAGACGATGGCGAAGATAAGCAATTCTCCCGAATAAATTAATTTGGCTTTGGTAAGCTCGTCGATTTTCTTTTTTTCCATGACGCAAGTTTATCTTTCCTTAAGGAAAGTGTCCACTTTAAAAAGAAACGCTTTGGGTGAGTAAATTCTTGTTGTTGCGGCTATTTAGCCGAGAATAATCGGTTGAATCGATCGTTTTCTTCTCTCGAAGGAAATCGGCGGTAATATCGCGGTAATTATAGATATCGACGCCTTCTTTAGCGAGGTTGCCGACGATTTCAAAACCATTATTGAAATAATCAAAATTCCGCTGCTTATCTTGATGCAAGAGAACGTAATCAATGATGGCGATGCGGTAAGTTCCTGAAGTTAAGAAAGCTTCTTTTCGTAACCGATAAATGGCGTTATATCCGGCTTCCTTAAGCAAGTCTTCGCCACTAACGTCGGCGATATATACGATATTGTCGAAAGGCAATGATTGATACAAAGACGAATAAGTCAAAGTGCCGCTTCCAATACCAGAACGGGCCTTGTTAGTCATCGCCAAATCAATGCTATAACCTTCTTTATCGGCTTCTTTTGCTAAAGCGTGAGCCACCAGGCGATCGACTCCGCCTAAGTTAGAAAGTTCATCTGAGATAGTGGCTACCTTCTCTTTGGCGGCTTCTTCGATCGGATCGCTATATTCCTTCACCAAAGCCGCCATCGCGGAGTCTTCATCATAACTATATTGATTGAAGCTCACATTGCTCTTGCTTCGAGAAAGAATGCTTCCGCCTGAATAAGACATCTTAATCGTCGATATATATTTTCCGTATGAATCGCCTTGTATATATGGCACGCCATCGAATTCGCCTGTTTCCGCGCTATGTGTATGAGCGCAAAAAACGGCATCGACATTGGAATAAATGGAGGAACCATTGACGCTCTCTTGCCCAGCATGAGCGCTAAGCACCACGATATCGCAACCCTTCTCTTCTCTTAATTCCTCGCTTAGGGAAGGCACAATCAAAGAAGGATCCTTAAATCCAATAGTATCGACATATGTGCTGGTAATGGAAGTGATTTGATCCTGCCCAATAAGGCCGATGATGCCTATCCTTAAACCATTATCTAAGTCTTTAATGGCATATGGTTCGACTAATTCATCGGCGAAAGTGCCATATTGGCGGGTATTTTTATCCCAATGGTAGATATTAGCCCCTAAAAATGGAGTGCTCGTGTATGTGCGATTTTTCTTGATGTAATCTAGTCCCCAATCGAATTCATGGTTCCCTAAAGTGAAGCAATCGAAACCGATTTGATCAAAAGATAGGGTCAACAATTTACCGCGATTGGTGTTGCTTTCCATGCTTCCTTGCCACATATCGCCGGAATTGATGAACACCGCATTGCCGTCATCTTTTTCTTTCAAGCACGTAACCATGGATGCGATCTTCGAAACGCTGCCATGGAAATCATTGATGGCGTAAAAATTCACGTTTTTCTCGCCATCATCAACATAAAGAAAATCAGAGGCATCGCTTATTTGAATGGCGAAGCTATCGCCGAAAGAGACGAGATTACCTTCTGCTTTAAAATGGAATTCGCCTTGCCCTAAAACGATCTTATCGACGATCGCTTGGGTATTTTCCTTGCTCCCGGCAGCAATAAGCAAAGGATAGAAAGAATGGCCGTCGTTATCCCATGTCTCATAGATAAGTTCATCATCTTCATTGATGACACTCGTAACGGATCCTTCGGCGAAACCTTTGATATTGAATTTGATCGCTTTCACGTAGCGGCCGTTTTGATAAGCGTCGAACCCCTCATCTATCGCCATAAGATCAGCAGGCAAGACCTCGCCATAAGGATTATGGCCATTCGATTCAATGCTCGGATTATTTAGCCAATAATCGGCGCCGTCGATAGACAAAGAGCCGGTCAAAGAAAGATAATCGCCAACCTCAAAGAAGGCATCTCCGTTATATCCTTCGATTCTTAAACAAGTTCTTTCACGCGTTATGGCATCCACTCGTTCGACGAAAAAGGTGGTCGATTCGTCATGGTTTTTACGAATTTTAGTAACCGTGCCCGTCGTTTTTCTAGTAACAGGTGATGTCTCTTGCAAGCCTAAGGAAACGAATTGGCGAAGTTCGGTTTCATCTAATTCCAAGGAGCACGGATCGTAATCTTGCCCGCGAATATTCAAGGGGCAAGCGAAAGAAAAAGCCGCGCTTATCACGCAAACGCCAATCAATATCCCCGTACCTAAAGCGAGGATTCTTTTATTGTTTTTCATCATGTTTTCTAGCCTCAAGGAAAACTATAAACGAAAATGCGCGAAAAGCACCATAAAGAGAGGGATGCGCCGTAATCTTTACACTATTTCAAGCGGAAGCGGGCGATACGCGCCCCCATGCTTGAACCATAGCCATAAGGATAAACGGTGAAGGTTTGTTCGTCTTCCAATTGGAATTTTTCATTGCGACGATCGACCATATGTCCATCGACAATCTTTTTATCGGTGAGCAAATGCACTTTCTTATCGCCTAAAATGCGCTGAACGTTGACATCGGCGGCCATCGGGACGTCTTTGACGACGGCGTAATAATAACCGTCTTTCTCGAAAATCGGTGCCCCTTCGGCCTCTAAGGAACTAGGATCAGCATCCAAAATAATGTAATGGTTCTTTTTTAGCCAGGTACCAATCATCTTCATAATTTCCCTTTCGAGGAGAGGCACGCTGCCATCGCCTTTAGGACCAACGTTAAGCAACAAATTGCACCCCGCCGCCCTTGTGTCGATTAATTCGTTAAGCAAATAGGAATAAGATTTGAAGCAAAAATCGTCTTTCGTATAACCCCAATGGTCATAAATAGAATCGCAGACCTCTCCCGCCAAAGGACGGGCAGCATCCGAGGAAACGGGGAAGGCCTTCCCTCTTTCGAAGGTCACGCAGTCGATTTCCTCCGCGCCTTTTTGGCCGCAATAAGCGAGCCCGGTGTTATTGGTGATGATGGCCCGCGGCTGAAGCTTATGGATCATCCGATAAATATCCGTGGGGAAGCTAACCCCCTCAGGAAGCCCCCAGGTGCCATCGAACCAAAAACCGCCGACGGGGCCGTAATTCGTGCAAAGGATCTCAATGGATTTGCGAAGATAATCGAAATATGCTTCGAAATTGCCTTCTTGATAATCTTTATGCCACCAATCAATGACGGTGTGATAAAAAACAGGCAAAAGATCATATTCGCGGCAGGCTTCGACAAATTCTTTGATGAGGTCACGCCCCGAAGGTGAATGAGGGGCGTCGTAGGTATTCAAACCTCTGGTGTCATATAAGGAGAAGCCTTCATGATGGCGCGTTGTCAAAGCGATATAACGGCATCCGCCATCCTTAGCAAGACGGCATAAATCCTTAGCCCAAGAAGCCTTCACCTTAAAACGAGGAAAGGTTGAGGCGATATAGTCGTCCATGGTGATTTTCTTTTTGATCCGACCGCCGTTATAAGCGCATTCGAAATACCATTCTCCTGCTCCGATAACGCTATAAAGGCCGAAATGGACAAACATCCCATAGCCGAGCTTACGAAAATCCCTAACATATGAATAATCCATGCAAAACCTCCTTCTTTTTATAAATTTTGCTTTTTATGAGAGGACAATCAAAGCTGCCTCGCCGGCGTCTAAGGTCAAAGGAACATAATTCCCGACGACGTCCGCCGAGACGCCGCGCTGAATGACCTCATAACGATAATTATTATCGAAATTAAGTTCAACATTAGCCTTCTCTTTGCGCGAATAATTGACGCAATATAAAGCGGTTCCACCTTGATAATCGAAGCATCCAACGAAGCAATCGTCGCCAGCGATGGAAGAAAGCTCGCGCCAGGAATCGCCATTGATCAAGGCGTCCCCTAAGGAAGCGTCCGTCACCATATATTTGGTAGCGGTATCCCCATGCACCAAAATGCCATCGTTAGCCGATTTCATGAGAACGTGATCGATGGCTTTAATTTGGGTGTTGGCCCGTTTGGCGTAATAATACCATCTCGTCAGATTGCCATCGGCGCCGATAAGCCCATTGCGGTTATTAAAATCGTAAGTGCCGCCCTTTTGATAGGCGAAATATAACGGCTGAATCAAAGGGAAATATTGAATCGCTTTAGCCCCGAAGGCTAATGACGTATTGACGTCGAAAAGAAGCTCGGCTTCATTAGGGTAAGGAGAAACCGATTCGATCCATTCGGCGCTATCATTCCATTGCCCACCTGCTTGAAGCATCCGCCACGCTGCGACGCCATATTCTTTGGCGTAGCGACGATAGGTGGCTAATTCGTTGAAGAGCGTGCTCGTCAATTGGCTTTCGTTGGTTTGGCTGCTGGTGTACGGATATTGGGTGACCGAAAGCATCTTAACGTGCTTATTGGCTGAGAAATACGCTTGCATGTATTCATCGTAGGTGGCAGGCGCATCGATTAAATTCGAATGGAAATTGAATTTGCCTTCCCAATATCCCAAAGCGTTCATATAAACGTCGTATTTTCTTTCTTGAACATTCTCTAAAGAATAGAACGCGTCAACGTATTTGTTGATGTTCTCCGCTTCGTGGGTAAAGGGTTCGTCGTTGGCCAAAAGGCCCACGACCGCTTTACGGTTTCCTTTGTCGCTTACTTCATCGATGACGTCCGCCAAGTTACTAAGGTCCATATCCTCGAGCGGGTATTTCTCAGTATGGGTGCCAAGTTGAGCGCGGACATAATACGTGTCGATGAAATAGCCGATGTTATGTTCCTCACATAATTCTAAGGCTTTAACGAGGTTGTTGTTGCTAGAACCGGTGACCCAACGATCAACGGAATAAGCGAAGATGTTGATGCCGCAATCCTCGAGTTTCTGAAAGATATCTTCAGTAAGGAAATTGGGCATAGCATGACCATCGACGCTACCACCAGAAGCATACGGGACATAGAAACCGCCAATCGGCATAACCTCATCACCGCCGATGATATCGTAAGTCAAGGCAACATATTCCTCCGGCGTTCTTTTAGTTGTCTTCGTATAATCCATGCCTTCCTTATAGAGGACGCATGTCTTTATAGAGGAAGAGCAAGCCGCTAGTGATAAGCAAGTCGGGATGAGCGCGATGGCGCAAATCTTGGGAAATTGTTTCATCGTTTATCTCCTTTTAATCGCCGTGACAGTGAAGGTGAGACCACCGAATAAGAGGGTCGTCAAGAAGATGAGAAGGCCATCAAGATAAGAGACGTCGGCCTTCTTTTTGACCCCTTCGCCTAGCCGATTGCCGATTAAATCGCCTTCATCGGTGTTCGTATCGTATTGGAAATCCTTACCGCCTTCGATGCCGTTAGAACGGTAATCGACGCTCGTCTCTTGGCGATAGGCCTCAGCATCGAGGTTCTTAATCGACCAATCATCGATGCTGAAATTGGAAATGGAGGCATAAGCCAAGCCTTTTTCGGGAATCGCGTTATCGCCTAAAGTAAGGATCCGCAAATACCCTTCCGCCGTCTCGCCTAAATCGTAATGGAATATAGCGTCGCCATATTCGCCGTCGTCGTAACGGATATAGACATCCAAGACGCCGTTAACAAGACGCGTTTTAAGCGTTGGTATCCGCTTTTCGTTCGGATCGAAGAAATTGCTCGTAAGCGTTGTATAATGCCTAGCTTTCTTCGCCGAATACACCAAAACGCGCGGGGATTTATTGGGCGTGCTATGGTCGATGGTGCTATTGATGGCGATATTCTCGAAATGTAGCCACGTGGAATTGGCCCATGTTTGCCCCGCTGATGACATCGGATCCTCAATCCCCCAGCCGATGCCAAAGCCCGTTGTGATAGGCGAGGTAAGGACGCCATTTTCGTCATAAGTAGGAAGTCTTTGTAGTTGCGGTATGGAGAATTCCATTTCAAAATTCGAATACATGTATTTGGTGGAAATCTGCGCCGCAGAGACATTGGAGAAATGCAAGGCTCCCACATCCTTATCCACAGCCAAATAACTAGGAGTGACGGGACTAGCATCCGAGGAACTATAGAAATAATTGGCGTTATAGGCGCCTGGCTCTTGATCAAAGGTCTCTAAATAATCGGGCACGTTCTCGGGGGCGTTATAGGTATAGCCATACACTTCCATCGAAGAAATGAGCACCTTATTATCTCCTTCGCTCATGAAACCGAAATATCCGGTTCCCGATTCCAAAAGGCTAGCGCCATCCAGAATGGTTTTGTTAGCGATTTTCAAGGTTATTTTGCCGGCGTTTTCCACGGCGATATGGAAATTGACCTTCGTTCCCATCACTAAAGAAGCGACCTCTCCTTTAGGGAGAATGGTGGTTTCCATCCCTTCGCCATAATGCTCGTGGACGCTTAAGAAGATGGCGCCGTAAGCCTTTTCGATATCGATGCTTAAAACGCCTATATTGTCACTGGAAGAGGAGACGCTCGGTAACCCCGAGCAAATCTTAAAGACGCCGCCATCGACCAACGAATCGAGATAAACGTCGAAAGAGGCGCGATATAGGTAAGTAACGCCAGCGTCGCCATAATTGTTTAAACGCATTTTGGCGATGGCTTTGCCCTCTTTGAGCACAAGGGAAGACCCCTCTCCGGAAACGTCTCCATAAGTCCTTAAATCGCCAGAATTGACGTATCCGTCGACGACGCTGTTACCGCTAAGGGCGTAACGAAGAGAACTGCCGGCCATAACGGGAGTAGCAGACGCCGACAAAAGGGAAAGGACACCGCCATAAACGCTCGTTAATGCGAAAGCGGACAAAAGGAGAATGACGCAATTTCTTCCTTTTTTATTCATTCGTCCATGCCTCCCATCCTTCATCGACGACAGCTAGGAATTCCTCCCACACCTGATCGGCGTTCTTGCGGTCGTTTTTATTGCTGGCTAAGAACGATTGGGCCGTTTGGACGCCCGCAAAGGCATTGACGCCATGGTCGCGAAGAACGCTGCTTCGGGAAGCGCGGGCCATTAACCCCTCCTTCTCCGCCATGGCAAAGAGGGTCTTAGCCCACGTCGAATCGCTATTTCCATCATATAAAGATGGGTTGTCCAGACGGACGTTCGAGGGTAAATGCAGATCATTCATATAAGTAAGAATCGAGGAATCCTTGAAGAAATATTTCAAGAAGGATTTGCTGGCTTCTTTAGCGTTCGAATAAGTCGGCACGAAAATATATTGCTCAGCGGAATTGTTGTAGATAATGTGGCGGGCTTCCTCGATTCTCTTGTAATCGTTCTCGGAGCAAGGGTAGGTCGTTCCATCGTATGGCGTCTCCTTATCGATTAAAGCGATGATTTCCGATAAAGTGGCATCATCCATATCCTTATCATCAAGCTTCTCAACGATCGAGGAGATGACGGGCGTCTTCATCATATTGATATTAGCCGTCGATTTGTTTTCGTTAAGTAGCCAGGAACCATTGATCGTCAAAGCCGCCGCCCCTTGTAAATAGAGGTTTTGGACGGTGGTAAAAGAGGTGTTCGTGCATTGTTGGTGGGTGGTGTCGGGGGTGATTATGTCCTCCATCACCTTAAGGGCTTTATAACGCCCGTCCTTCTTTTCGAAGACAGCGCGGGAAGGAGAATTGCCAGCATCGTCTTTCAAGGCCATCAAATGGTTATGGTAATAATCGAGTCCATCATATTGGGCGGCCCAGGCCGAAGAAACGTAATTCCAATAGCCATTGAGTCCGCCTAGCTCACTATAGAAAAGCCATGGGGTGATTTTCTCATTCTTTAGCTCAAGCACCAAATCGGAGAGCTCATCGGTCGTTCTCGGCACTTCGTTCTCATCGATCATATCGGCGTTATAGACGATGCCGCCGACGGTGTTGCCGTAATTAAGCAAACGGTATTTGCCGTCATTAGGATCGCGCTCGGCATCAAGGAAGCCAGGATAGAATTTCTCTTCGATCGTCTTGCTCTCCCCTTCATGACGATAGGCGAGAACATCATCGAGCACCTCAAAATTGCTATAGTGCTGGAAGGTGCCTAAGCTCGTGAAATAGAGGTCATAGGGGTTAGAGGTTCCTAAATCGAGCGTCTTAGCGATCGTTGCGGAATTGGTGGTCGTCTCCAAAGTAGCGACATAATCGCTTTGGGAGGCATTGAAATCCTCGACGATTTGCTTCATCCACCGCATCCCTAGCCCCGATTCCCAGGCGTATATCTGAATGACGTTGGGTTCGGCTTCTTGGATGCCACCGCCGCAAGAAATTAGCGAAGAAGCTCCTAGTAGCGATAACGTAGCCGAGACGAGTAAGCGTTTTTTCATGATTTTATCCTCCTATATTCGATTCTCATGATTATTCTTTAATGCCACCGATCGAAACGTTGGACATCAAGGTTTTGTTACAGAAAGCAAAAAGCAAAAGGGGCGGAAGCATCGACAAAGCGCAAGCAGCATATAACAAATCGGAACGGTTTTGATAGAGTGTTTGGTTCTTGAATTGGTAAATCCCCACCGCCAAAGTCGGAAGTTTTGGCAAATAAATAAGAGCGGAAGCATAGGAATTCCATTCGACGATCCAACACATCAAGAAGAGGGACCCGAACATCGGTAGCGCTTGCGGGAGCATGACGCGGAAGAAGATTTGCCACGGATTGGCGCCATCCACTTGCGCCGCTTCGGCGTAAGTCCAAGACAAAGACTGAAAGAAAGCGTAGAAAAACAAGAAATAAATATTGAATCCGCCAAGGGAGGTGAGGATCATCAAACGCGTATTCATCCATCCTAGGTTATAAAGCAGGCGATACATGCCATTCCCCGTGCCGTATATCGGAAGGATCGTGACGCCCAAAACGAGGATATAGAGCAATTTGTTGCCGGGGAATTTGTATTTAGCCGCGCAATAAGCGAATTGACAAGTCACGAAGATGCATAAAAGGGGGCCTAAGAAAGAAAAATAAAGGCTGTTGATGATCATGCCAAAGAAACTCGTGCCATTGGATTCGATCGATTGGAAGACCTCGACATAATTACTGATTTGTAAGGGCGAAAAACCAAAAGGATTAAGGGCGAAATCGCCCGCCGAACGCATCCCCGAATAGAAGCACCAGAAAATAAGATAAACGTAACTGGCGGCCACCGCTACAAAGAAAACGAAGGCGATGCAGCGCAAAACGATTTCCGATACCGTCAAGTGGCGGCTTTTCCAATATTGACCTAAGGTTCTCATTAGAATTCCACCTCCTGTAAGTGACGGTTAAGCAAGAAACGCGATATTAAGGCGATTGCACAACTAATGACCGTGAGCACTAGCCCTAGCGCCGAAGCACGATAGAGGTTAAGATCGAAGGCATTGCCCGCCCCTTGAACCTTCATATAGAGCCAATTGCTAACCGTTTGGGTGCCATAACGGCCGCCCGTTAGAAGGAAGACGGCCCCTGTGGCCCCGAAGATGCCGGCGAGATTCGTCGTCACGAGCATCACGAAAGTCGGCCAAATGATGGGGATGATGATTTGGAAGAGTTCCCTAACCCAACCGCATCCGTCAATTCGCGCCGATTCGAGGACGTCAGTCGGGATGCGTGAGAACGCCCCGCCCCATAAAATGAGGTTAGATGGTATTCCCAACCAAATGAGGTTTAATAAGACCATCATGTTGGCGAAACTAGAGTCCGACAAAGGCGACTTGAGGCTATAATCGAGCCTAAACAAAGCGGTCAAGAAATCGGAAAAGCCGCTGTAATTCATGAGTTCGATATAAAAGAAAGACGTGACGACGCTAGAGATAATCGAAGGAAGATAGAAGAGGATGCGGAAGGCGCGGTAGCCGAGAATCTGCTTATAAATGACATAAGAGACGACGATCCCGATGAAAAAGAGAAGAATCTGCACGCCGAAGGTGATAAAAGTGTTTTGGAAGGCCACTTGCAAATTGTCCACTTCGCTCGTGCTGCCTTTTGTTATTCTCTCCCACACCCAAACGAAATTGTCTAGCGTCCAGCTCATCTCTCCGCCCTTTGGCCTTTGGAAGGCCATTAAGAAGGAATCGAAATTGACGTAAACATAGAAAACCAAGAAAGAGACGACTGGCAGAATCAGACAATAGAGAATGAAGAGGTTCTCCTGCCACGTGTTTCTTTTCTTCTTTTTGATGCTACGTGAGATAGTTGCTTCGCTCATGCCTATGCCTCGAAAGCAATGCTTTTGATATAAACGTGTCCGACGAATTTAGAATTGGGATCGAGGGCAGAGAAATTCATCTCCACGCCGTTAGAAGAGAAATCCATCTGATCTAAGCCTTCGAAGGTGTGGGCGTATTCGTTGCTGCCAACCGCCTCGCCAGTATAGATCCAGGCGGTTTTCCATCGCCCTCTTTCGGATTCGTTCTCGCTTACGAATTTGTAAGTGTACATATCAAAAGCGCAATTATACGGGAATCCCTCGAACTTATACCCCTCGAAAGAATCAGCGAAGGTGATGATCATCTTCGTCATGCCTTTTTCCTTTTGCTCTTGCATGACTTCCTTTCTTAAGCTCACCATGAAGGAATTATTCCTCTCTTCTTTTAGATAATCCAAGCGATATCCCTTTCCTTCGAGATAAGCGATATTGGATTCGCCAAGGGCTTCCACCAAATAGGAGGAAGGGTCATCGGCGCTATAACGGCTAGAGAGATTGTAACGGATGGGGAAGGAGGAAAAAGCTTCGTCGCTTTCCTCGTCCTCGTGTTTTTGGTGAGTCAATTTAAATGAGATAGCGCCGTTAACAAGGTTGCTAGAAAGATTTCCGGCATCATCGGATAAGGCGATAGGGAAAGTAGCAAGGCGTTCGAAATCGAAATTATCGCTATCACCATGGGCGTTCACTTTCTTTTTTTGACTAGAAAGCTCGAAGGTGAAAGAGCGGCTTTCGTTAACGTAAGAGCCAAGTTGCAAGGTGATAGAACGAACGTTCCTCGATAGCAAATAAGAAATATCATCCGCGACGATCCTCCCGACGATCGGTTCCTCGTTAGCCTCGCTATAAACGAGATGGTCGTAATAGCTATCCTCCAAACATGGAATCGCCGTATCGCCTTTGCTAAAAGAGATGAAAGAAGCCGATAAATATGTTTTATGGCACGTCGAGCAAACGCCATCATCATCAAAGGTATGGGCTTTCTTTTGCTCGCTTCCGCCGACGATTTTTATTAAACCGCATTCGAAACATGCCATCTTCTTATAAGAGGCATGCTCACAAGTGGCATCAACAAAATCTAGCGTTTGGAAATCATGATCCTTCTTAGGGAGGAAAGAATCCTGATAAGTCTCCCCGCATCTCGAGCAAAGGTGTTCGCTATAGCCTTCGCGCGTGCAAGAGGGCGTGACGACCTTATCTTTCCCCTCCGTCGGAAGATGGCCGAGGGGATCGCTATAAGAAACGACATAATCCTTGTCGCAGGTGAGGCAATGCTTGCTAGTCTGCCCATAATGCGTGCAAGTCGGTTCCGTTACCTTCGTGAGGCTTTCGTCGAATTCGTGTTCGCCGGCTGGGACGTATTCTTTATAGGAATTAGAGCATCGAGAGCAATTAAATTCGGTGTACCCAACATGGTCACAAGCGCTTTCGACGCTCATGCCCTTATGATAATCGTGCCCTAAAGCGGACGTATAGGAACCATTGCTCGTCTCTCTGCATAAAGAACAGCGGTAAATAGAATATCCTTTCCCTTCGCAAGTGGGTTCCACCGTCCTTATCAATTCGTTATTATGACTTGTCGTTGCGGCGATAAGGGCGCCGCATTCAAGGCACGTGCGGTCCTCACAAGGATAAGTTCCATCGGCAAAAACGTGGGTGTGACTAATAGAAGAAGAACTAGAAGAATCTTCCGCTCCGCATGAAGCAAGGGAGATTCCTCCGCCTAGCAAGAGGATGAGGGCGTAAGAGAGCCATTTGAAGTTTTTCATGCTTCCTCCTTTCCGCCATTAACGAGGCGGCCGTTAATATAGATGGGGCGAATTTTGTATTCATCGCTTTCAACGAAGGATAAATAACGATCGAGTGAGAAGGTCTCTCTGGCCACTAGCTCCCCAGCCTTTGTGGCGCAGGAGATGAATTCTTCCTTGATGACGGCCTTATTAGCGGAATTGCCATCGGGATAATAAGAATCGAAATTAAGATACAGCGTATTTAGCGGCGTGGCCATCACTCCCGATAAGCGATTGATAAGCGTTTCCTTTCTAAAATCGCTAAGCGAAGAGGCTAGGATGGCCTTTTCGCCCGCTTTAAGGATGTCTAATCCTTCAATAACGATTTCTTTAGGCAAGACGGATGGATAATTCTCGTTGCCCCACGTTTTTAGGCAAATATCCTTCCCTTCGTCAAATAGGGCGACGAAATGTTTGTGGAAGAGCGATATGAAAGAAGAAACGTACGATGAGGCAGGTCCATAATAAGCGTCTAAATATTCCTTCAGCAAAGCGTCCTGATCGAGGCCTAGATCCCACATCAAACGGTCATAAACATAGCTTCTAGCGTCCGTCTGCCAATTCTTTGGAGCATCGTGGCTACCTTGCATCAAAAGGTATTCGATGCCATATTCATAGAAACTTTTGACATTTTCCTTGATGGTATGAAAAGTGTCGAAATAAGCATAATAATTAGTGAAATCAATGTCATATCCCCAAAACCAAAAACGCTTGGCAATCGCTTTCCATTCCCGCATGCACTTAAGGACGGCGGAATCTTGCTTAGGCGAGAGATAAGGATAGAAGGCGTTGGAATAAAGAGCCATTTGGATGATCAGGTTCGGGTTGGCTTTGACTGATTCATCTATGGGCAATATCCTTCCGTTTTCTTCTTTTATTGGCGCCTCTTTGGCGTAATCATAAGCGAACGTCACTAGATAAATATCGCGATTAAGCTCCTTTTTCGCCCAGGCATGAAGTTCCTTGATGATGGCATTACAGAAACGGATGAGGAGGCCACTACGTTTGTAGCGCTTCTCCAGAGCGCGATTATGCTCATCGTCAAAATATTCCTGGCCATCTTCTTGCGTCAAAGAGAAATAAGAGCATTCGGGATGAGCGATGATATCCTTTTTCATTTCCTCGATGACCACTTTGGCGACGCTTACGGGGGTATCGTCTAAAGCCCCATCCTCATCGCAGATGCCATTCGTGATATCGATGGTCATCATCTTCTCTTGGCCCGAGGTTATTTCTTGGAAGAATTCGGGATGGCTCTTCCCATAAACCTCATAAGGGCAATAATAATGGAAATTATGCGATACGTTGCGTCCATAGACGGGTGCTGGCCCACCGTGTCTCTTATCCACGGGCGTAAAGACATCGAGGACGCGGTTTTTCGCCATCATGTCGAGGACCTTGGGAACATATCCGTCTTCCCAACAATTGTCATAGCATTTACCGACCAGATAATTCCTCATCGTGAACAAAGGATTGACGGTGCGTGCCTTAGGAAATGGCAAAGAGGGCAAAGAGGGCACATATTCCTCATCGACGTGGTAGAAACGGCACCCCACGTCGTCTTGAAGATAGGTGATCACGCTATAAAGGAGGCCGCGGGGGCTTTTAGCTAGGAAAATGGCTTTTCCCCCTTCAATGATGTAAGCGAAACCGTCCTCTTTGGTGATGCCTTCCCCTGCTTTTACATATTGAGGAACATCTTTAAGCAAAGCCAAAACGAATTCCTTGCCACCTTCTTCAAAATGAAGAGAATGACAAACCAAATTCGCATAACGGCTCAAAAGTTCTTGACTGTAAATCAAGCAAGGATCGTTAGATGTGATGGTGATGGATAATCGCTCCATATAGGCTCCTATCAAGCGGCGAAGGTGATGCTATGGACATAGGCGGCGGGATCACGAAGTTTATTGCTGTGATCGGTATGAATGCCGAACCAGAAATAGAAAGTTCCCGTTTCGTTCCATCTCTCGCCATAAAGGGACAATAAATCAAAAGTAGCTTTATAAGTCGTGATTGTTTTGTCACCATTGATAAAACTGCCTTTCTCGTAATCGCCGATAACGGCGTTCTCCACGGCGAAATTAAAACCAGTAGAAGTCCATGGCGCGAAAGAGAAGAAGGTGGTTGCGATGTTGCTAGAGGACCCATCAAACGGTTCAGAGATTTCAAAGGTCACTTTAGAGTGGCCATTTTCTCGATAATAAGCCAAGGCCGGGGCAGATAAGGTCGCCCGTGCGACGGTGGCGCCAGAAGTCGCCGGCGTCAAAACGTAACCTAGATCCTTTTGATAAGTAACGCCCGTAACAAACGTGCTGCCATCCCCGATCACCACCGTTTGGGGGCGTGGCTCAGCGGCTGGATGCGTAACGGCCGCCGCAATCGAATAAATGAACGCGGAATAAACTTCGGTGGCATCTTTCCCCGAAGTGACGAAGGTGCTATTGCCTCCGTAATTGAAATACATATAGACATAGCCATCGCATTGTTCATCTTCGATATCGGCGCGCTCGACTTTGATAAAGGAACGATAATCGTCGCTGCCATCATCGCCTAGACTATCGGGATAGAAATATCCGTCTGTGAAGCGCTTAACTAACCCCGTCTCGCTACGAGTCTCCATACTCATCGGGGTCCTCATCGGATTGCCATTGGAAGCGTCATAACCAAAGGAATGGCCGTTACCGAAAGATATTTCCAAGGTATCGCCATATTTATCGAACAAGGAAAGGAAATAGCTCTTGCGGATGGCTATCTCTGACTTGTCTTGGCCAAGGATGGCGCTAATCTTCCAACCGCCGACTGCGGCGTCATAACTAACATCAGCCGTCTCGTTGGTTTGATGGATGGCGAGTTCTTCCTCGCTCTTATGACAGTGCTTGCATTTGCCATCTTCGAATTCGTGCTCGTGTGTGATGATTTCGACGGCCAGATTTTGTTCGATGCCTTCAATCTTATAAACGCCATTATCTTCTTCTAATTTGTTTGAGCCGATTCTGGCTTCATAGCAATGGTTGTAGAAATAAGTGAAGCGCTTATCAACGTCCTCATTAGGAGCAAGGGTGAAATAGACATCGTCGCCTTTCTCAAAGGAAGTCGGTTCCGTCGATAAGGGCGAGCCATCACTATCGCAATAGGCGACTTTCATCTTCTCTATCCCCGTAAAGGAGATATGGTAAGAGGCCATCTCCCATTCAATCACCAAATTGCTATTTCTGGCCATGATGAAGGAATAAGCGCCATCCTTGGCCTTCAATTGGAAATCATTGAGATAGGCCCTAATCGTGTAATTGCTTGGGCCTTCTATTTTGAAAGACACTTTGGCGTCTTCCTCATATTCGTTTAGCAAAGGATTGCCAGACAAATCCGTCACGCTGATGGAAGGATCGTCGCAAGTGATGGAAAGGGAATATTTTGCTTTAATTTGACTCGAAGAGGATGAAGAGGACGAGGAAGACAGGGAAGAGGAATTGCTGCTTATAGCGCCCTCCTCAGCGCAAGCTCCTAAAAGAAGCAAAGTCGCTAAGAAGGTGACGGCCGCTTTCGGGTTAACTTTCATGTTTCTTTTCCCCCTCAATACAAAGACGAAAAACGACAAAATCCTAAGTCAATTAAATTATCTTTCAAAGCGCTTACACTGCTTATGGAATGTAGTTCGCTATAAGTGCTCTATTTTCATATTTCTTTGCAATTAACTTCTTATTGGTTCGTTTTTATTCATAAATCTTGCGTATAATGTAATTGCAATGAGCCAGTCGATTCGCGAATATCCAAACATCCCGATCCCTTTTCACACCATGGTCAACACCGACATCGATGTGGATAGCCATCGCCACCGCTACGTCGAGGTTTTCTTAGTCACTAAAGGGGCCATCGACCACGCCATCGCAGACGAGAGAGAACGCGTGCGAATCGGGGATATGCGTATCATCTTCCCGGGTACTGTCCATTCTTTTAAATCCTGCGGGCAAGATAGCCTCCACCGCGACTACCTCATCCGAACGGATATTTATGAAGAAGCCAAAAGGGCCGTTGATCCAGCCTTCTTCGCCGAAGCGGAGAAAGTCGGCTACGCCAAAGCCCATCTTGATATGCAAGAAGTTCTCTTCCTAGAAGGGAGAATGTCCTTCTTCTTGGCTCTAACCGATGTCGAAAAGCGCAAGACGATGGAGAAAATCATTGTCATGTATCTCCTATCTTTGATTTACGCCGATACGCCGATCAAAGTGCAAGCTAGCCCCTTCGAGCAAATCACTATCGAAGCGATCGCCGCCCATTTCAATAAACCCGACGCCTATGAGAAAATCCGCCAGGCCACTGGCTATAACGAAAAATACTTCTGTCAGAAATTCAAAGCCTGCTTCGGCGTCAATTTCGTCACGTACATCACCAAAAAAAGGATGGATTACGCCAATTATTTACTTAAGTCGACTTCCATGACGATCGAAGCGGTCGCTAACGAAATCGGCATCGAATCCCTCTCCCATTTCCATAAGCTTTATTACAAGCAATTCCATCAGACACCGGGAAAAAGCCGCAAAGAAGCCAACGACTAATTCCCCTTCTTACGATGAATCCCCCGATCATAAAGTTCGGGGTATTTTTCTTTGTTGATGTATTTGTCTAAGAGATAACTTTCGTATAAGAAGAAAGCCAAAAGGATTAGGGGCGCAACGAAAAGCAAAAAGAAAAAGATCGCGATGTATTTGACGACCAAATCGGGGATCATCTCGAATAAATAAGGAGTCAGGAAAGCCGCTAAAGGAAGAAGGTTAGTGAGGAACGCCTTAAGGTAAATTCTCGCGCTGAGGCTATACGTCTCATTCCAATTGGTTTTGTAAGTGGCGATGATGGGGAAGGAAAAAAGAAAAATCGGATAGATGATCAAGGCAAATATCCCTAGTGGCATATCCCAAAGAAGCTCCTCGGGGCGAAGGAGATGAAAGAGATAAGTGCCAGAGAAAAATAAGCCGATAAGAAACCCGCCTAAAGCGGATTGCCTGCCGTTTTGTTTTATCCCAGCCTTCCAATCCTCAAAGAAAAAGACCGGCTCCAAATAACATAGACGCTTGATAATGCGCATAAGAGATCCGACGCCTAAACCGAAAATCATGGTGGCAAAAGGATTAAAGGCCAAGAAAAGATAATGCGGGAAGATGGCGTTTTCGCTTCCAGAGTTCTCTAAGGCAATCACATAGGCATCGACGAAGAAGTGCAAGGCTAAAAAGGGCAAGGCAAATATGAGTAATAGCAAAGCGACTCCCATCAATTTGCGGTATTCGTTCCGCAAGACATCCCAAAATAACGCGGGCCTAGAAGAAGGCAAGCCAGATTCCAAAAAATCCTCTTTCTTAGGTTTCTTAGCGAATAATTTCATAAGAACGCCCCCGCCGTCGCCAAGGCCCCATCCAAAGAGGAACCATTAAGTTCGCCTAAATGCATAGATGTCTTATTAAAACACGCGTAATATGGCTCCTCTTTTTCGTTAGAAAAGCCATGCCCAGATATTTCAAATCCGTATATCACATCGTCGGATGCATAAAAAGAAAGGCTTTTTGCGTAGATATTTTGAATTTTCGCTTGTTCTAACGGAAGCATTAAAGAAGAACAATTGATTTCTTCTAATTTTGAGAATGGGACGAAGAAGATATCCGCCTCAATTGCGCCATAAGAGCCTAAAATCTGTGCGAAATAACTGTCGCTAGGCGATAGATATCGATAATTGAGCTCCTTCAAATAAGCGGGCTTAACCGAAGAAAGATATTCCTCGAAAGCTTCTTTATCGTATTGCTCGCTGATAAGCAAAATATCGACTTTATCTTCCTCTTTGGTCTTTCCTAGATATGCGGCCGATATGACAACCGTCAAAACCGAAGCGGCCATGAAAACGGCATAAACGAGGCCATACCGCTTCAAATAATCGCGAAAGGCGCCTCTCATTCCTCTTCCCTCCATCCAACAATCCAATTGTCCCAAAGAAGAAACGAATATTTCTTCTGCGACACTAGAGGCACTTCCCCTAGTGGGGCTGCCCAATAGATGGGGCCATCATCGGTCATGACCTTCCAAGAAGCAAAATGGCGGTCCGTCGTAAAAGGGGAAACGGAAATAATCGTCAATGACTCTTCCCGTGATTTTTTCTTCTTTGCCTCAAAAAAAGAACACATATAAAAGGCAAAGCGGGCCCTTAGCAAGAAGAAAATGGATACGAAGCCAAATAAAAGCAAAAAGAGAAGCGAAAGCAAATAGAACAATCCCTTCCCTAGCCATTCGAAATAAAGAATGCAGAAAGTGAAGAAGATGATGGCTAATAAGGCCATCAAAATCCCAATAACCACATCAAAAACCCTCTCTTTTTTCTTTTTGGATAAATAGGAAACGATGCCTTCGCTCATATGGAAGCCTCTCTAATCTCTCTGATGGCGGGCAAAGACGAATTTAGTGCTTCTTCCGCGTTCCCTTCGAAAGCGATGCCTCCATCCCCTAACACGAATAAACGATCGGCGAGGTTAATCGCTTCATCGAAATTATGAGTGACATAAATAACGGTCGGATGAGCGGTTCTAAATAATTTCTTTAATAGCAATACGATCTCGTTCCTTTTCGGAGCGTCGAGATTCGATAACGGCTCGTCAAAAAGGATGACCTCAGGACTCTTGATAAGCGCCCTAGCGATAGCGACCCTTTGTTGTTGGCCACCCGATAGATAGCGAGGCTTCCTCGAAAGGCATTGGGAGATATCTAGCGCCTTAGCCATCTCCTTGACTCTTTGCTCAATCTCCTCCCGAGGGACGTTAAGCAATTTCAAGGGAAAGGCGATGTTCTCGAAGACGGTGAAATGCGGATATAGGGAATATTCTTGGCTGACATAGGAAAGATTACGCTTCTCTAAAGGCAATTTATCAATGGAAATGCCATCGAAAAGGATAGAGCCATAATAAGGGATTTTGCCAAGGATAGCCCGTAGCAATGACGTCTTGCCTGAGCCCGAGGCACCAAGAAGAACGTTGGTCGTTCCTTCTAAAAAAGTCACATTCAAAGAATCAAAGACCATTGTCTCCTTTTTCTTATCGATATAGCTAATGCCTAAATTACTAATTTGAACTTGGCTCATAGGGATATATTACCTTTTCTTGCTCTCCTTACATAAGAAAAGCCTCCTAAGACAAATTAGAAGGCTTCCCGAGAAAGGAGGTTGCTAGTCAATCCAAGAATATTGAATTTTAAATGTGCCGTTTGTAACAGCTTCGGCCCATCTGAGAATCAGAGCGGCTCCTATTTTTTCGTCAGTATAATTAATCGTAACCGATGAATAATATAATCCGTCATCTTCATTTTTCGTGAATTTTGGGAAGGATTGCCAAAAATTTCTGCCAATGTCCATCACGCCCATATCGCTAGCCGGTTCAACGCTGGAGACCAAATTTAATTTCACGCCTTTGTGCTGATCCGAATAACGCATAACAATCGGCAATTTATGTTCGGTGGCAGGAGCGGTTATATTTAGTAATTCAATTTGATCCATGCCATCGGCGGTTCGAGCAAGAGGGTTAAGCAAATACTCGATACCAGTGGTTTTGTCACCATTATCAACCAAGAAGTCGTAATTAATTCGAAGGGCATAGGCTGCGCTAGTCGGCCATCCAATGCTTAAACTACCAACATTGTACTGATTAATGTACAACCCATATTTATCGTTCGTGTGATTGTAGCAAGGGGAAATAAAACCATCGGAGCTAATTCTTTGATTTCCGGCGCTATTCACAAAATAGTATGGGCGTTCACCCTCCGACTTTTCGTTGATAACCAGGTAGTCTTCTCCGTCTGGAGTCTCGATGCCAGAAGCTAGTTTTTTAACATAGAATTCGCGCCACCACGTTCGGTTCCCCTCAAATTGTGTGCTGCCGATCAAACTTGTTGGTATCTCTATGGCAAGCGCATATTTCCCTGCACCGCAGTTATCCGCAACAAGTTCGCCATCTTCAAAAGCAACGTATTTGTTAGCATCTTTAATAAGTTGATAACCACCGGTCTTAGTACCATTTCCCCACGATTCGGTTATCGAAGATTTATAGAGATGAAAATCAGACAAAGTCAAAGAAGAGGCGACAAGGACATCAGAAGAATTTTTGCCTTGCACCAGAAGCCCGGCGTTATTGTCACTAAAGGATTTCAACCAATAACGATTGTCGTTGTCATTGGCATAACGTTTGTAATAATTCTTCCAATTATCTTGCGTCCCAAGAACTTGCACCGCCTCATCGCCTTCTGCTTTCGAATGGAAACGCATATGGGTGTATCCTAGCGAATAGGCTTCCTTAAGAACTGATCCTTTGAAATACAAACTGCCGCTTGCGGCGGTGACCTTGCCATCGGCAAAAGTCACTCCATCGCTATAAGCGTATTTCGTCTTAAAGACCTCAGGGAAGGTATACGGAGCGATATAGCGTTCGTCGGTATCCTCCACCGCAAAGCCCTCAACATGAGTGGCATCGCTAATATTCCCCGTCGTTGGCGCCGTAAAGGAAACCTTATGTCCAGGATCGTCACAACAAATCCAATATTCCTTGACGCCCGCGGTTCGTGAGGTAGGCGCAACTTCATCGTAATGATGGATGTTACAAGTCGCAGTGTGAGTGTGCGTCTCCTCTTCGGCGATCGCGGCCTTTAAGGAATCGCCGGCCACCAAAAGGATGCCAGCCACGCCAAAAGTGAGCGCTGCACCGCCCGCTAATGCGGTCAAAAGTTTTTTGTTCATAGGTGGATATCTCCTTTTCTATAGTCTTAATATGACAACTCTGTAAGCGCTTTAGCATGCATCGTGTCTAGTAAAATGTGCTCTTTTTTCATTTTTGGTGCTCTTTTCACACAAAAAGGTCGTTTTTAAAAGGCATAATGTAAGCGATTCCATCAGCATCAAAACTGGCTTTTTCTAACAGCGAAGAGCGATATAAAATAGGAGCGAACCATGAAAGAAAAAAGAAAAATTTTCACCCTATTGGCATTAGCAAGTTTCCCATTGCTATCTTTATTCTCTTGTAGCGGTCCCGACACTTCCTCTTCCTCGCACGCTCATGACTTTCAAACCGTAAGCGAAACCGCCGCCACATGCACCGAAAACGGCAACAAAACAGAACGCTGTTCCATATGCGGCGAAGAAAGGACAGAAACGGAGCCCGCACTCGGCCATTCCTTTGGGGAATGGCATCAAAAAAGCCCCGCGACGTGCCTAGAAAATGAAAAATTAGAACGCACTTGCGCCCGCGATGGCTATAGCGAAACCAAAGACGGAGCAAGCGCCTTAGGCCATTTATGGGGCGAATGGGTCACGGAGGGCGATAATATGGTTAGAAGATGCCTACGAGACGATTGCGAAGAGAAAGAAGAGAAATTAGCGCCATTAGTCCGCGTTTATGGGCCTGAGGAAGGCGCCACCCCTTTCTTAACGACCGCTAAGAATTATTTGGAGGCCATAGATCCTAACGTTCACGATTATTCTTGCCAAAACGATGGCCTATTAGGCTACAAAGTCCGTTGGATCAATACCTTTAACGATGTGACCTCCTTCCGTATCGATTGCTCCAAAGACGCCTCTTTCTCAACGTGCGAAAGTAGCCTTGCGCCAGCGAGCGCTAACGAGCAATACGTTTATAATCTAGAGAAAGCTGCCACCTATTACATTAAGGTGACCGCCATCACCCCTTCGGGCGAACATCCATCAAATAACATCGTCACATTCCAAACTTCCGACCTCGGCCCAAGGGTAATGAAGATCGACGGCATCCATAACGTCCGTGACATCGGCGGTTATTTGACGCCAGAAGGCAGAACGCTACAAGGAAAAATCTTCCGTGGCGGCGCCCTTTCGCCTTGCACTTTTGCCGCCTACGCCAACATCAACCTCTCCGAAAGTGGCAAAAAATACATGAGCGAAACCCTTAAAATCAAAACCGACTTTGATTTGAGGGCACGCAGCGAAAACCGCGCCCCTGGCACCCCCGAAGATTCGGGTTTGACCGTCAGCCCTATCCCTAACGCCAATCTCGAATATCACACCGTCAACGGCTATGAATCGATCTTCAGCGAAAAAGAAGCTTATCGCGAAGCCTTTAGCGCCTTATCCGACGAAAGCCGTTACCCCATTTACCTCCATTGCACCGGCGGAGCCGACAGAACGGGAACCGTCTCTTTCCTATATAACGCGTTATTAGGCGTAAGCGAGAGCGATCTAATCCACGATTACGAATACACCTCCTTCTCGATATACGAGGAAAGGAATTCCAAAGACGGCTCAACGTATCACTTCAAGCAAATGTACGAAAAAATCCAAAGCGATTACGAGGGCGATACTTTAGCCGAGAAAGTCGAGAATTTCTTGCTCTCTATCGGCGTCACGGAGACGCAAATCTATAATATCCGAGCCATTATGCATGGCCAGGAAACCAGGGAAGAGGATAAGCCGACGCCCATCGCCTACAACGTTCCTTTCGACCTCACTAGCGGAAATATCACGCTGAGCCAAACCAATAAACTGGCGCAAGGAAAGGTCGTCGGCTATGACGGAACCGTCTATAGCGTGCATCTAAAGGAGCAACTTACAAGCGGCGGCACCTTCTTATTCATCGGCAGCTATGGTTTCTATTTAAGGGGCGGCAATATCCGTTATGCCGAAAGGACGAGCGCGGGTTTCGCGGAAAAACACATTGACGGAGCGCGCGAAGTCGGCGGCGCTAGCGTCACCATCAGCAATAGCACCCTTCAAAGCGGCACGATCATCGGGCTCTCTGCCACCATCAAAGATAGCGACAAGATGACCTTAGCCATCTATCAAAACAACACTCTCGTCATCTCCTACGATTACGACCGGGGAAGCGATGAAATAGCTTCAACGGAAGCAAAATTCGAAATCGGCCTCGGTGGTGACGTCAGCGAATGCATCATCTCCTCTCCTACTGCTTAGAACATTAAAATAATGGCGTTTTGCAAGGATTTATTCATTTTTTCGTTGATTTCGTTTTCATAATAACGACAAGGTAACCGATAACAGACCAAACCGACGTTTTTTAAAGGCCTTGACGGCAAAACTTAGGGCCGACGACAAGATCAGCACATCAGAAATTATTCGCTTTCAGAAGCTAGAAAGGCGAAGAATAAATTTCAGTGTCCACTTTTCTTGACAAGTACAAAGACGGGCACGCATTCAATTAAAATTTTCCGTTTTTCGATGCTTTTCTATTAAAAATTTTCCGTTTAAACGGCAAAATTCTTGAAAAATTTTCCACCAAAAATAAAAAGGATGCTATAAAAAGCCATTTTTGCTAAAACGGCAAGAAACAGTTAGATTCCTTCTCTATTTCAATATGACTGCATGTATATCTAAGTCGCAATTACTCTTTCCCATAGGAATTGCGAAACAATAAGAACAACGGGGTTTGCAACGAAGTGTTAACTAACATGCAACGAAGTGTTAACTAAAAAAGTCTCGATATTTGCTATGTTTCATCATTTTTTGAAATCAAAAATATCGATTCGCTGCAACTAAAATGCTATCAAATGACGTTGACAATAAGATCCATATCACTCTCTATTTTTAACTCCAATAAGCCCACCGACAACAAAAACAATTTACTTTTCCGTCAAATGCGATATAAAAACGAAGCGAAAGCGAGTCCCAAGAACATGAAAAAATTTCCTACCGCCCTATTAGCCGTTTCTCTCCTCTCCTTAGGATTAGGCGGATGCAATGAATTATCTGATTCATCTGAATCGTCCTCCCAAAAAGAGGACTACACCTACAAATGGAGCGAAGAGGCTAAAAGCCTCATGAAGAAATATTGTGGCAGCGTCTTGCCTTACCCCGAAGGCTTCTTCGTCAATGATAGCGATAGTATCGTCGTCGAAGAATTAAGCGATGCCTACGACAATTCTTTCTTACAGATTGTCGATACAGGCGCTCCTTTGTTCACCTTGCAAGACTATTATTTGGATTTGGTGGACGCCGGCTGGAAGGCCATTGAAACATATAATGGCAACATCATCCAAACTAATTCTAATGGGTCGCGTTTTGCGGAACTCACGAACCATTCCGACGATTTTAGCGTGGGCTACGACTTGCTTTATTTCTATGTCCATTCTGGCGACTCGGGAGCCAACGTCATCCGTTGCTATAACGACATGTCCGCTTCTTCTAACGCGGCCGCCTCATGGAACGAAGACGAGCAAGAAGCCATCAATCTCGTGACCACCGTCGATCTCCCTTTCGTCAAATTAGGCGAACTTAATGCCATTCAAGCCGCCGACAGCAACCAATTGCAGATGATTGACATTTACACGGAAGATTTGTCTAAGGAATATAGCGATGCCCTGCTAGCCGACGGCTTCGCCTTAAATGAGAAGGAAAGCCGCCAATATGACGCCTATATCCTTTCGAAGAATTTAGATGACGGCGCGAACCTCTCCGCCATGCTTTATTACTTTAACGGCAATAATTTCACCTTTCTTTATACCCCTGCCGTCAAAACTTATGACAATTGGCCAAGCGAAGTCATTGAAGACATTAAAGTCAAGACCGGCGTTGAAATCCCGGCCTTCGAGATCGCTAGCGATGGCCATTATTACGTCTATCAAAAGAGGGATGTGATTTGCATCCAAGGGGATATCAAGGACGATTCAGTCAACGAGAACTATACTGAAAAACTAGAAAATATAGGATTAAAGATGAATTCTGATTGGGCGTATACCAATTGGGAGGAAACCATCAACGTCACCCCCTCCAATCTCGTCGATGAAAATTCTTCCTTAGTTGGCTTTGGAATAGCCGTCGAAATCACTACGCCCGCTAGTTCCTTTAGCCAAACTTGGCCAACGGAAGCGATTAGGGAAGCCGTTTCCTCCTTGCTTAAGGTAGACGATGTCCTTTGCCCCGCATTGGATGGCGCTTCTTTGCCGAATACCGGCAAAGAACTTAAATATCGCCTTCGCGACGACGCTTATATCAACGAAAGAATCAAATATTATTATGAAGATATCGCTGACTTCCCTGGATATTACAACCTCGTTAACCCCACCGACGAAGAAATCTTGGCTCTAGCTAGCGAATTAGCCAATAAGGAAAGAGGTATCTACATCGAAATAGCCGATGTTGCCTTTACGGCCTATGAGGCTTATGAAAAGGCCTTGGTGGCTGCCGCTTGGCATAAGGGCGAAGATGATATGGGACGCACAGTTTACGAAGATGCTGCTGGCAAATTGGCCATCACTTTAGACGGCTATGAGGGACTAACTAAGATTCTTATAACCGTCGGCAGCGGACAAGAGCACAAACCTTCCCTCTATTTCGCCTATAGTTATTACGAACTGCCTATCGGCAAGACGACCAACATCGCCGCCATCGCTAATATGTTGCCATATAAAATCACTTATTCATCTAGTGACGCCACTGGCAAAATCAGCGTCGATAATAATGGCAATGTGACAATTGCCGAGGACGCCCTCGAAGGCACCACGGCGACCATTACGGCCTCAATGGAAGTTCCAGGCGAAGAAGAGCCTCGCACCGCTGAATGCACTATAAAAGCCAAAACCGTCATCGATACCGACGCTAAAACCGGCATTGAGAAAATCGTTTCCATTTTAGAGTCAGACGGATATGACGTAACCCCCGATTACGCCAGCAAACCCTTTCCTTTCTTAAACGCCTATTTCCCGACCTCCTTTGGCGCGGATGCCCTAAAAGAATATGTTGAGAGCAATCTCATCTTGGAAGGCTTCGAAAAAAGCGGCAATTGGACGAATGGCACATACGGCGATGACGATATCCCCTGTCAATTCTTGGATTTCAAGTTATCTGATCAAACGATGCTATCGTATTTCGTTTACACGCAAGGCGATAGCCTCGTGCTCTATATAGCCGGATACGATATTGTCGAAGATTAAAGGCCAAAATCGTAAAAACATATGCAAAAGGCCATTAAAATAGCAAAGGGGTCGGGACGACCAATCAATTAAAATATATTGCCCACAAAGAACCATCAATTAGAGGCCAAATATAACTGTGTTATTCAATCTAACAAACACAAATGAAACCAAAACAATGGCCATTTTAGTTATTGCCATCAAAATCGAATTCAACCAATTCTTTTTGTCTTTTTAGGCTCGTTAGCTTCCTGACCGCTGTTTGTTTGGCGACGAACCATGAAAAAAGCCGAATCGGACATAATGGCGTAAATCCCATAAATGCCGTTCGGCTATCTTTCGATTTGGTGGAGCGTAAGAGGATCGAACTCTCGACCTCCTCCATGCCATGGAGGCGCTC
>CAVFNI010000012.1:0-43891 GCA_963624045.1 Bacteroidaceae bacterium | reverse complement strand
ACCCATCCGCCCTTCATTGCGTGTCGGGTGGATGGGTTTACACGAACTTTCGTATACTCCCGAGAAGCCCAAAAGGGCTATCAAATTATAAGCACGGAGGCGCCGATTTCATGGACACTGCGCAAATAGGAATTTAAAAACAATCAAAATGGAATGTAACTATAATGATTGTTTCCGATTGTTAATTTTTTAATGTGCCAATCGGGACAATTAAAACGCCATCTTTTCTTTTATAGGCATAATCTCCGACACCGGTTAAAATCATCAAAAAAGAAGGAGGATTCATTCTATCAGTATCGATTTTTCTTTCCATAGCCATTAGTGACTTAACGCCTTCTTCAATAAGGTTATCGCCACCGAGTTTTATTTCTATTAATCCATATTTGCCATTTCTTAAATGTATTACAGCATCAACTTCTTGACCGCTTTTATCTCGATAATGATAAACCTCGCCATTTAATGAGTCGGCATATATCCTTAAATCTCTTACGCATAATGTTTCAAATAAAAAACCCAATGTTTTTAAATCGTAAATTAGATCGTTGGGACCGATTCCAAGAGCGGCACATGCAATTGAAGGATCTATAAAATATCTTGTATCAGAAGACCTAATTGCACTTTTTGATCTTAAATTTGGATTCCATGCTGGCATATCTTCTATTACAAATATTTTTTTCAATGCATTTATATAAGAAGATACAGTTTCTTCATTTATAGAACTTTCATCATTTGCTGAAATATCTAATGCAATTTGAGTGTTTGGAATTTGCCCACCTTGATTCCTTGCGTATGATCGCATCAATCTTTTGAGCTTTTCTGGATTTTTTTGAACATTATCTACTCTGTTTATATCAAAGTGCACTACTGCGTCAAAATAATCAAAAGCCTGTTCTAAAGCAATGCTATCCTTCATATCCACCGAAAGAGGCCAACCCCCTCTTGCGACAAGAAAAGCAAGACGCTCAATATCTAAAGTCGACTGGCCGTCAACATCAAGTTTGCCGTCGAAAATATTTCGTAGACTAACTTCTCCGGTAGAATCTCCAGACTCATATAAACTCATTGGTCTCATGGTAAGCCGTGTGAAACGCCCAGTGCCAGAATGAGTTATCTCTTTTGTATCAGGCGGCACTGCTGAACCTGTCAATATAAATTGTCCTAATTCAGATCTATGATCAACCTCAAATCTTATCGCATCCCAAAGCTTGGGAGCAATTTGCCATTCATCAATCAATCTTGGCGTTGGACCACTTAATAATCTTTTTGGATTAATATCAGACATAGAAATGTTTTGATCCTTATTTAGTGGATCATCCATATATAAAACACTTGAGGCAAACTGTTCGGCAGTAGTTGTTTTCCCACACCATTTAGGACCTTCAATAACGACCGCTCCCTTTCCTTCTAATTTTCTAATTAATATTTCGTCTGCAATGCGTTTTCTGTATTTCTTCATTCTTAGTTGCCTCACTGCAATTTCAATAATCTTTATGCTTTAATCTTAAATTATAAACAGTTTTCAATCAATATAAACTCGACACTTGGCAATATTTCAATCCGACACTTGGCAATATTTCAATCCGACACTTGGCATTTTTTGAGTCTAATATCAATGACTTTTCATAAAAACTTTATAGATGAAATAACAACTATTGATTAAATTTTGATGGTAAGAAAATCGGAACCACTGATGAATTATGCGTATGAAAAAAAGCCGGCAATACCACACCACTGGGTGGCGCGGCCGGCCTTGGCCTCGATGAGGTGGCTTTCTATCCTTGCGTTGCCAAGAAAAGAGAAAGCTACATGAATGATTCTAGCAACGAAAACGGGAAAACCGCAACTTTGGCCGCATAATTCCTGAGGAAATCGGCGAAAGGCGCCATCGTTAACATAAATTTTAGCTGTCCCCCGTGTCCACTTTACGATAGGAAAATATAAACGCCGCGATCAACAAAACTCATTGTGCTTAAATCCGCATAAGGCACGAAAAAACAATGATATTTCTCGATCTGTTTTCATAAGATCAAGACTGTTAAAATCATGGCAATGAACGACCGTGGCAATTTTGAGGAATTAAGAAGGGCCATCAATAGCGCCTTCATCGAAAGCGAGCCCGACGCCTTTTCCTCTTTCGAGCCTTCCTTCCTTTATAACGATAAGGAGAGGCACGTCAAAGTCCTTAACGCCATTCGCGAGGAATTGAGCGATTGTTTGTCCTTTTCACTTTCAGTGGCCTTCATCACCTCTAGCGGTTATCAGCTTCTCAAGAGCGCTTTCAAAACGCTTAAAGAAAGAGGCATCCATGGCCGCATCCTCACCACCGATTACCTCGCGTTTACCGATCCCAAGGCCTTAAATGATATCCGTCAGAATTTCCCTAACATCGAAATAAGGATGTTCAAAACGGGCGCCAACCATGAAGATGGCTTCCACACTAAGGGCTATATCTTCGAAAAAGCCGGGAGTGACGGCCGTTATTATAAGGCCATCATCGGCTCAAGCAATCTGACCGATAAGGCCCTTACCACCAACAAGGAATGGAATACCTCCCTTATTTCCACCAAAGATGGCCGCTTCATCCAAGAAGTCCTCCGCGAATATGATCTCCTTTGGCAAAAAGCCACCCCGCTAGACGAATACATTGAGCAATACCGCCTCATTTACGAAAAGCAAAAAGCCATCGATGCCAAAAAAGAGGATTTCGAGCGTTCCCCATATGTCCTTACGCCCAATTCCATGCAGATAGAATTCGTGAATAATCTTCTTTCTAGCATTCATAGAGGCGATAAAAGAGGTTTGCTTATCTCCGCCACGGGAACGGGAAAAACCTTCGCCTCCGCTTTCGCGTTACGCGAATTAAACCCCAAGAAAGTCCTCTTTTTGGCCCACCGCCACTTGCTTTTATCGCAAGCTCTCTCCTCCTATAAACGGGTGCTTCCCGCCGAAAAAAACCTTGCCATCTATAATGGAGGAAACATCATAGAGGCTAGCTCATCCGATTATCTTTTCGCCACTTGCTCGCTTATTGGGAGGGAAGAGCACATAAGGAAATTCGCTAGGGACGCTTTCGACGTCATCGTCATCGACGAAGTCCATCGCGCCGCTTCGGCCACTTATCAAAGAATCCTCGAATATTTTTCTCCTTCCTATGTTCTTGGCATGAGCGCCACCCCCGAAAGAAGCGACGACCAAAACGCCATCTTTTCCCTCTTCGACCATAATGTTCTATATGAGATTCGTTTGAAAGACGCCTTGGAGCTCGATTTGCTTTGCCCCTTCCACTATTACGGCATCACCGATTTGAAAGGGATAAACGACGAAACCTACGAAAATGCGGATTTCCTTAAGCTCTATAGCGAAGAGAGGATCGCATATATCATTAAAGAAGCTTCCTTCTATGGCTATTCGGGAGAGCGCCTTAGGGGCCTTATCTTCGTTTCCCGTAACGAAGAGGCGGATATCCTTTCTAAAAAACTCAATGAACGGGGATATAAAACCATAGCCCTTTCGGGGGAAGATGACCTAGCCAAGCGCGAAAAGGCCATCGCCCTCCTAGAAAAGGAGGACATCTCCGATAACGAATACCTCGATTACATCATAAGCGTCGATATCCTTAACGAAGGCGTCGATATCCCGTCGGTGAACCAAGTGCTGCTGCTTCGGCCCACCGAATCCTCGATCATCTTCATTCAACAATTAGGGCGCGGGCTTCGGAAAAGGGAGAACAAGGACTTCGTCGTCGTTATCGATTTCATCGGCAATTACGATAATAATTTCATGATCCCCAAGGCCTTTTCCTATAATGGCGACAAGGAAGCGGCCCGCAATATCGTCATAAACGGCGGTGATTTGCCAGGGATTTCGACGATCGAATTCGATGAAATAGCTAAAGAAAAGATCTTCCGCTCGATCTCCAAAGCCTCCTTCAATAACAAAGAAGAGCTACGGCGCGCCGTCATATCTTTAGCCAATAAGCTTAACCGCTTGCCAGCTTATAGCGATTTTCTTGATTATAGCGACTTCGAGCCTGAGCGAATCATCCTCAAATACGGGTCCTATTTCGCCTTCCTTAAAGCGATTGAAAGGAATTTGCCTTCCTTTATCTCTCTTCCTTGCTTTAACGACTTCGAAATGGCGGCCCTTATGACAATCGGCAAAGGTCTAGGGATGGGGATAAGGCTTGACGAGCCCTTTATCCTCAAACGATTAATCGAAGGCAAAAGGATGGCGGAAATAGAAGATGAGCTCTTTTATTCATATAAGAGGATAATCGACGCCAAAAAGCGGGCGTGCATCGAAAAAATACTTCAAGGAAAATGGGATTATGGCCTTCCTTTTGCTTTTTGCGACGAGAAAATGGAACTAACCTCTTCATTTAAGAAAGCATTAGAAGATGACATACCCTTCAAAAAAGAGGTTATAGCCCTCTTAGAATACATCCTAAATCGCAACGAACGTTTCTATAGCCTCCCTTACGATGGCCTCGATTTATCCCTATATGGCCAATATAGCTATCGCGACGTCTGCCAGGCGCTTAATTACGGCAATAACCTCACCGCCGTCATCGGCGGCTATAAATACGACAAGGACACTAACACTTTCCCCATCTTCATCAATTACGATAAGGATCCGAGCCTCGAAAGCAGCACCAATTACGCCGATAAATTCCTTAATCCCCGCCTTCTTTCCTGGGAGAGCAAGAAAAACCGCCGTCTAAATAGCAACGAACTCGTGCCATTATTGAAGTCAGAAGAAAGAAATACCGCCATCTACCTTTTCATAAGGAAAGCCAATAACGACAAGGACATCGACGCTAAGAAATTCTACTTCCTAGGCAAGATGAACCCTTATGGGGAAGCAAGAGAAGTGCGGAAAGAGGTGTTAGAAAATGGCGAAACAAAGAGATTATCATATGTCGATATCGATTTCCTATTGGATAAAGAAGTCCGCAAGGACATATATGATTATCTGACCGCCAACATCAAAGAAGGAGAGGAACATGAAAACGATTAATGTCGTAGCCGCCGTCATCAAGAAAGGGAATCTCTTGTTTGCCACCCAAAGAGGTTATGGCGAATTCATCGACAAATGGGAATTTCCAGGTGGCAAAGTAGAAAACGGCGAAGATGACGAAACGGCCTTAAAAAGGGAAATAAAAGAGGAATTGGACGCTTCGATCGAAGTGGATGCCTTCGTTACGAGCATCGAATGGGATTATCCTTCCTTCCATTTGCATATGAACGTCTACCTCTGCCATCTCAATAACCCGCATCTGGATTTGCTCGAAGCCGAAAATGCCAAATGGCTCGACAAAAACAATCTCGAAAACGAAGATTGGTTGCCAGCCGATCGGGCCATATTGGAGCAACTAAAAAGATATATCTAAGAGGGTTTTGCAGGGATTTTTCGCTTTTTGGCGATTAGAATTTGCTGATTTTGCCTTTTTTGGCGCCTTTAGAGGCGTGGAAGCGCACCGCTGCCCCTTGGTTCTCAGACATCACTTTCGTGTATTCGAGAGCTTCGGCTTTGGTGTCGAATAATTTAATGGCGACTTTGCCTTTGGCAAGCTTCACTTGCCATTTGCCATCTTCTCTCTTGCTAACGTGATAGGCTTTGGAGACCTTAGCCGCTTCTTCTTTGGCGACCGCTTTTTTCTTCGGTTCCTCTTTGGCGGCTTTCTTTGCTTCCGCTTTTTTAGGAGCAACCGCCTTAGTTTCCTTCTTAGCGACGACCTTCTTTTCTTGTTTGGTTTCTTTCTTTGCCATGTTTATGTCCTCTTTGACATCTATTTTAAGATATCTCTCCCATTTTGCTAGTCTTTAGCGAAAAAATAGACTGCAAATCCCCTAAAGTGGGAACGATAACCGTTTTTTGATTCTTTTTGCCGTCCTTTAAGACTTTTATCGATTGATGACCGTTAGAAATCAAGCAACAAGAGCCGCCCAAGGATATCGCCACCTCTTCGTCATGCAAGGAATCGCCGATGAAGAGCGCCTTCGAAACATCAAGCTTCTTATTAAGGAAATAGCGTTTAGCCGCCTCTTGCTTCGAAGCGCCATAAATATCCCCGATCCCAATGATATCGGTAAAAAGCTTATCGACACCTTTTTCATGCGTTTCCGCTAGCAAGAGCTCTTCTTTGGTGGCGCTAAGCAAATAGATAGGTAAGACGTTTCTAGCGGCCTCTAAAAACGATTTCACGCCGCTATATAATGGCACGGAAGGAAAAGCCTTCTCATAATCCTCGCGGAATTCGTTAGCAAGCAACAAGAAATCGTCATCCCCGTCTGGAGAAAAACGAAAACCGGCTTTCTTGTAATATTGGATGATGGGGAAGGTGAAGATATCGCGATATGTGTCGAAAGAAACTGCTGGATGATGCCTCTCAAGGAGCATCTTATTAAGCAAATCGTGGCAAAGATGAACGTCATTTACGAGCGTGCCATTCCAATCGAAGACCAGGAAGGAATAATCGCTTAATTGCATAAGGCGATTATCGCACAAAAAGGCGAAAAGAGGTTATCCATTGTTCTTGAAATCGTTTACATTCTCCCGCAAAATAAACGGGATGAACATTCTTTTCTATCTACTTCCGAAGCAAGAAATCGATTTTTGCTATAACGATTGGAGCGTCCGCCAAGCCCTCGAGAAAATGCGGGCGCACCGCTACAGCATGATCCCCATCCTCGATAAGGAAAACGGCAAATACCTCCGTTCCATCACCGATGGCGATTTATTGAGGGCGATTTTGGATATGCGTGTCGGTTATGACGAATTGGCCCAATTGCCTTTATCTCACATTCCTTCTCGCCGCGATATCAAAGCGGTCTCCGTCATGGCCGACGAAAAGGACCTTATATCCACCATCGTCGATCAGAATTACGTGCCCGTCATCGACGACCAAGGCGTCTTCATTGGCATCGTGACGAGAAAAAAGATCCTAAGCGAATTGCTTAAAGCCCAAAACAATTAATTAGCGCCAGCGATCACGCTAAGCGAATGTCCTTCCCTTCGCTATAGAAAGCAGCGTGCGCCAAATCTATTTTTATTTTGTTTTCTCCCAAAGCGACCCTTTCTTTGCTAGCCACCAATAAACGGGTCCCTTGGACGTCAACGACATTTAGGAATTCGCCATCGAGTTCAATTACATCGTTGACTTGGCATGCGATCCCATCCTTCACTTCGGTGAAGGCGACATCGTATGGCCCGAAATGCGCTTCGATGAATTCTTTGAAAACCTTCTTCTCTCGAAGCGAAAGCAAATTGAACCCAAGTTCTTTGCTCGTCGGCAAGATATGACCGAAAATATCCAAAGTGCAATAATGCTCTTTGCGGCTATATGGTTTCCCATTCTCATCATGATGCTCGACCATTATGGGATTGTCGATGACTTTGGCTTTCACGGAATTGGACAAATCCATGGCTTTGTATTCGCGTTCTTCGTTATAGAAATGGCAGCGTTTCAGATCAAGATGAACCTCAATCGTCTCGCCGATGTTATAATCGACATCCTGTCCAGCGACGTAATAAAGAAAATCACCATCGCTTTCTAGAACATATACAACCTGTTCGCCAAGAACATCTTTTTCGACGATCTTAGCTTCTATGCCCTTGCCCACGGAAAGAGCCGATGTTGGAAATTCAACGATGTAATTTCCAGGTTCATAAGAGAAAACGGAAGGCAAGCGAATTTTGTTTTTGTATAAGTGCAAATAACCACCTTCGATCGAACATGCCGCGCTTATCTTCGAAGGCAACCGCGGATTGACGTTAATTTCCGTTTCAGCATCGAAAATTTTTAAATGAGAAAGGCCTAATGATACATCGATAATGGAGCCGGGACGGTATTCGGTTCCGGTCGGCGCTTTGAGGATAATGGATGTTCCTTCGTTGCCGAGGACGCTGTCGTCATGAAGATTCAAATCGCCATATATTTGTGTTTCCACGCCAAGCTCTTCGATATGGGATACCTTTATCTTCGTTTTCCAATCGTATTTTTTCGGTTCGATGGAGATATGCTCGGAGCGGAGGCCGAATATTACCTCTTTATCTCCGTTAAGATAAGAAGGATCCATTTTGCGGAACAATGAGATTGGGGCCTCAAAGGAATTGCCGGGAACATCGAATTCAATCTTAACCTTATCTCCCTTCCGCAACATTTTTCCCTTAAAGAAATTCATTTGGGGAGTTCCGATGAACCCCGCGACGAATTTGTTGACTGGAAAGCGATAAATGTTCCGAGGCGTATCGATTTGCTGGACATAGCCGTCTTTCATCACGACGACTCGCGTGCCAAGCGTCATGGCTTCCACTTGATCATGGGTGACGTACACGAAAGTGGTCTTGAGCTTGTTATGAAGTTTGGAAATCTCATTCCTCATCGAGGCGCGCAATTTCGCATCAAGATTGGATAAAGGCTCATCAAGCAAGAAAATCTTTGGCTCGCGCACGATGGCTCTGCCTAACGCCACGCGTTGGCGCTGGCCGCCGCTCATAGCCTTTGGCTTGCGATTGAGATATTCCGTGAGGCCCAAAATCGCAGCCGCCTCCTTCACCTTCTGATCGATCACGTCTTTAGGCAGATGCTTCAGCTTTAACCCGAAAGCAATATTGTTATAAACCGTCATATGCGGATAAAGGGCATAATTTTGAAAAACCATAGCAATATCCCTCTCTTTTGGCTCGACATCATTGACGATTTGCCCATCGATCCGAATGTCTCCGGAGGTGATTTCCTCTAAGCCGGCGATCATGCGAAGGGTCGTTGATTTTCCACATCCGGAAGGACCGACGAACACGATGAATTCCTTATCCTCAACTTTCATGGAAAAATCGTTGACGGCCTTCATGCCGTTTGGGTAGACCTTATAGACGTGATTGAGTTCTAACGTTGCCATATTCTTTCTCCTTTTACCAACTATATGTATCTAACGTATCGGATTCGGTTACGTATTTACCGCCGTATTTATTGAACACATTTATGAAATGTACGCGCCAGGCTTCGTCGAGTTTAGCCATCATAAACATTGGCGTAAGCTCTAGTCTCTCGATTCTCCCTTTAACCGTTTCGTCATCGGTAGCAGCTAACGCCTCATCCAATTTCAATTTGGCTTGATATAGTTGTTCTTCCGAAACAGACGAAATATTCTGGAAAGCATTGCCATAGCCAGAAGTAGAAAAAGCGGTCGCATAATACCCATCCATCATCGCGTAATATTCTTTGATATACGGAGCGCTGGCCGCATCAAAATAATTGTCAATGAATTCATTGCGCAATTCGATGGCCGACAACGAATTGTCGTCCCAGCAGAGTTTTTTATAAACATAGGCAGCCAATAAGGTATCCACATAAACATTG
Source organism: Bacteroidaceae bacterium (assembly GCA_963624045.1). Classification (GTDB taxonomy): domain Bacteria; phylum Bacillota_I; class Bacilli_A; order RFN20; family CAG-826; genus UBA4951. The sequence goes on along the minus strand of CAVFNI010000012.1, from coordinate 34,530 downwards.
TCGCGATAATTCCCTTGAATAAACGTTCCTTGAAACCCGCTTTTTTTGGCGGCGTCAAGGAAGCGCTCGATTCTTGTCACCCCTCCCGTATAAGTGGCAAACCCATAAGAAAAAGCGGCGTCATAATACCATGAAAGAAGGTTGCTCGTGACCTTGCCCCAGTCATCGAAGAGAATCGAGGCTTTATAATGCCCTAAGCGATCACCATATGTCGTCCCTTTAACTACCCATTTGTTCATCGTCTCATCATAAACGCGGCCGTTATATCTTTGCAAAAGATAATCGGCGTCCCCCTCTATTCCTAGATATTGGTCCATCACCAAAGGGGCGACGCGGACATAAAGGTGGTCGGAATCGGGGATTGCGCTGGCGTCTGCGGCATCGGCTTCGTCATACGTATATCCGTCAATGGTTTTGTTTTTGGTGAAAATGCCACTTTCAGTGACGTTCATGGTATGAACGATCGGCGAAAAGAGATTGTATTGATAAGCAAACATGACGAGTTTGAAATCGCAATCTTTTAAAACCTCATCTTCCTTCAATTCGTTTATGATGGCATTATAGAAACGAATCATTAAGCCGCTATTGTTATATTTGAGCGCGCTAGATAGGCAAGCGTCGCAACTACAGCATTCGTTCGTATCGGCTTGTCCGACCGAAAGGAAGGCCTTCTCGGTGTGCTTATGTGTAGAATAATAAGAGGTTAAGATGGCTTTCAAACTATCATAAACGGCTTCGCAAGCCGTATCTGTCATAGCAGTCGAACGGTCGATTTTGCCATCTTCCGTAACGCCATCCGTGTAATGAATATCGATGACAGAGTTGTTGAACTGATACCACATATTCGGATAATCGACAAGAGGATAAGTCGAAAGCTTAACCAGTCCCAAACCGTTTTGATCGAATGTGTTATGCGCCGTGTTAAGCAAAGTGCTTTTGCCTTCTTTATCGGCATAATAGCCTTCTATCCACGCGTTATCGTAAGAAGATAACGATGACGATGCGGCATAATCGCTATCGTTATAAAGGTGGGAATTGTAATCGTATTTCGTTTGCGAAGAACTACCATAAGCATCGACGGTCAGATATGTCCGATAATCAAAATAAGGATTATAGACACGACCTCCGTTTTTGATAACGCAATCATCAATGGAATCCGCCTTTTCCTCATCCGCCGAGAAAAAAGACACGTTCAATTGATCTTCGAGGAATTTGCTGGAGGCAAAACGCAAAGCGTTGCCGCTATTGCCAAATAAATATAGTCCCTTTTTGCGGCTGGCTATAGCGAAAGCGTCATCCTTTAATAAAAGCTTCTCTTTGATTTGGGAGACCTCAACGAATTCATCGCCGATGACGACGTCGGAAACGGCGGATAGCGCCTTGGTATCGCCAATGGAAATAATCTTATTACCTGGCGAATATGAATAGTCGGCGTCAGCAACGACATTGGCGGTAACGCCCAAAGTCTTTTGAATGTATTTCTTTAAGTCGTTGGCTGCCCAAAGAGCGCTTTGAGAATCGTCTTCGTAAACAATCGCATAATCATCGTCCTTAAGCGAAAAGAGGTTCTCTTCGTAGGAAGCGAAGAAAACGACATCCTCCGTCGGATAAATCGTTTCTTCGGCAAGATGCAACCGAGAATTGCTCTTCCATCCGGAAAAATAAGCCTTGGCGGCATCATCTAACGACGGAAGAAGAAAGGAATCGCCAACTTTTACGGCACATTTTCTTGTGGCATCATCGGAAATAAGAATTACGTTGACCGACTTTCCCATGTCGTTCTTGTCATAAAAATGAAGCGAAGAAATCCTCTGAAGGCCGTCAATCCCTTCTTTCCCCTCCCGCCTCGGTCGGATGTTGATGACTGGCTCATTGGAATATTCATACCCGAAAGCAGCGCTCAAATCGATGTCGACAGACAATGATGTCTGAAGGGAAGGTGCGTCGTATTCCTCGTAAACTATTTTCCAGGCATTTTCGGCCGATAAGCCATCGCTTGTATAGACGAAGCGATCAAAATATCCATTCGTTGCCGCATCAGTAGGAACAGCTTGGAAAGCAAAGGCGATGTTGGTGTATCCCGCTTCTTGCATATCCTCCAAAAGAGGGGACTTCAAGCCTAAAATCTTACTATCATAGGTGACGGAAGTGTTAGTCGCCGAGAAAATAGTTTCGTCAGCGATGTTCCCTGTTAAAAAATAAGAAGAGAAGGTCGTTTCGTCATGAAGGGCCATGGCGAGCCTTTCTTTCGCCTTGAGGGCCCGATAATCGCTTTCGGAATACGCATTGATGGCGACAATCCCCTCTTTTTCCAAAACAAAGGTAAAATAATCGCCGCTATCATAAGATTGATTAAGTAGTGATGATTCTCCAAGAGGCAAATCGTTAATGGCCGTTCCCTTCTTGCCCCACAAAACGCCTCTTGTGTTAGCAAATTGTTGAATATACGAGACGCTAAAATACATATTGATCGTCGTATCTTCGAGGAAATGCGAATACCAATCCTCGCTTGTATTGACATAAGAATCGTTTCCCGAATAACAAGTATCAATAACTAAAGCGGCCTCTTCATGGCAAACATAGGTGTTCTGCCGCTTATTCCAAGAAGAAACCACGTCATCCTTATAGAAAACGAGATTGCCTATAGTGACGTTGCTAGCGACATTATTATAACTTGCACCTCGGAAATTGAGGCTCAGCCCATCATAAGCCTCTCGGCTGACTTGCCTTAAATCGACGCGAATATCCGCCTCATTCCCCTGGTAAAGTTTCTCATACGCGGGCGAATTGAGATAGATATCGGCGACCGACGAGGAATCGCTCTTAGCGGAAAGGCGGAAATTGGTGTAGCCTTCATTCAAAGCTTGATCGATCAAAGCCTTTTTAATGGCGATGCATCCGACGTCAGCGAAGACGGCCTTTTGCTTATCGCTATCCAAACAATAGGATCCACCATCAAAATAATGTGTGAAATTCTCCTCGCTAGCGAAAACGGAATCTAAGGAATAAGCATCGACGAATTGGAAATCTGACAAATACAATTCGCCGAAGAAGCGATTTATATAAAAGGTGAGCGAGGATATATCGTTAACGCTTAATTCCATGTCGTGCCAGAGGTTGTCGTTTTGGAAAGGCAGTTCATATGTCTTCTCCCCATTGCTTGCGAAGGCGTGATAACCATTCGCATACATTTCGTCGGCCAAATCATAATATTTGTAAGAAAAGGCTATTTTATAGACCGAAGACGGTATATTCGGCACGACCATGGACACGAGACCATCCTTTTTGCTATCACTGGCAATGAAGAAAGATTCATGGTCGTCGTTTAGATATAACCCCCTCCTGTCGGCGCCTTCTATTGAGGAAGCCGCCATGTTCTCCAAAATGAAATTATCGCTAGAAACATGACTAAGAGAAGAGGAAACGGTCTTTCGACGAAGCAAAAGCGAATCGTAGGAGACTTCGTTGAAATAGGCGTTATCCTTCCACTTTTTATGGCAAGCGCAACATACCCAATATTCATGATTGAGACCTTCGTCTACGAGCGTCGGCTCCTTGGCTTCGTAATGGTTAACGAGCGAATGCTCGCAAGAAATCCCTTGAACGTTTCTGACACGGGGATCACGAACGCTAAAAAAAGACGCGGCAAAAACGAAAGAAAGCAACAAAGAGAATACCGCAAGCTTTTTTTTCTTCATCAAGGTGCCTCCTTAACGCGTTATGATGTGCCGCAAAGAATCGCCGTTAACCGTCTAGAAACATTGAAACGACGAAATAGCGTTCGCAAGGATAAACGCTATAAGCGTTTTAAACGACAAGACAATTATCCATAACGATTTATCCAATTAACTAACACATCGTGCAAAACATGCCATATATAGCAAACCAAGCAAAAAGGCCATCGCGCCTTTCAACGTCATCATAAACGAAGACGGGATATCGATGGCCTAATGTGCGTTATTCGAAATGAATATCGGAAACGACGAAGGTGATGAGCTCCGCGGAATAACAATCGTTAGCCCCTGCTAGTCTGCCTTGAATCCGGTAAGCGAGGCTGTTATTGAAAGTGACGTTATCGCCAAACAGTTTGCCGACATTGAGTTCGATCGTGGCGCCGGTGGTGGTCAAATCGGCATCGAATTCCTTATAATCGGTTTGCCAATTCACCGTTTCTCCGGCGTCGTTAGTGCCACTGGCGAATTCGCTTAACCACACGACGTGCGTCAAAGCGGCATTATCGCTAGAAGATATCTTAAGGTTAAAGATAACTTTTTCCTTGCCGATCGCTTTGACGTCTTCAACCATCTTTTTTGTGACCGTGAAACTGGAATCGCCGCTATAGAAGGTTAATTTCTTGCCATTGCCCGCTGGCGATTCTTTACCATAATGGAAATAATCCCAGCCATTGGTGTTCAAAATATTGTTCAAGCTGGCATACGCTTCCATTTCTTCTTTGCTGTCAAAGCATTTTAAATCGCTGAACGTGATGGTCTCGATTTCCGCATCAGCATTACCCGAATTGCGCCCAGAGATACTGAATGCCGTTACGTTCTCGGCGTCACGGTCGCCGGTAAAGCAACTGTACCAATTTTCAATATCAAAGGTAAATTGAACCTTTCCTTCCGCCGATTGTGCAGGCTGACAGTAATCCTTGCCATCGCTAAATTCCCCCGTCGTATTCACAGCGGTAAGGGGAACGGTGGTGACTGTATCCGCCTTTCCGACCGCCCTGACGTTAAAATAAACGTATTTAATGCCAAGTTCATGGGCGTCTTGCAAGAATTTATACGTGATGGTGACGTTGGTCGTTATTTGAAAAACGCCATTGCTCCAGTCACTCTCCTTCCCCCAACCGTTATGCCGGAAATACCGCCACGCCAAAGCCTCGCTTTTGAAAGCGTTCGGCAAATATGACGTCTTACGCGCATCCGAGTCAGGGGCCGAAGAGAAGTCGGCGAAATTTTCGCCTTCTTCGATCGTTCCGGTCGATGGTTTGCTAAAAACCGGCGTATGATTGACGCAATTGATCCAATATTCGCGGTTGCCGTTGGTGCTGGCCGTCGCCTCTTTTTTGGCATAATGATACCAGGTGACGCCGGTTTCATCAGCCTTGACGATCCGCCCGTCTTTGGCGAGAACGGCGAAACCGGAGGCCAGAGTTAAGCCGCAGATAATGGACGTATAAAGAAATTTTCTTTTCATATCGTTAACTCCTTATAAGGCAAGTTTATGTTTGAAAGCGGTTTCTTTAAATCACAAATATGCGGCTGCTATTCACAAATAATGCAATAGTTTTGCAATCAATAATACGAGACTTCCGTAATAAAGAAATTGGCAGAACTTACGTAAGTTCCGTTCGGATTGCTTCTCATCTCGCCATAGGTGGAGGCGCTTGTTAAGGAAGTGTTGAAATAAAACATGATGTTCCCTGTGCTCCCCCGCTTCTCATAGGCACTTAGAGGGAAATCGATCGCGAAGGTCTTCTCTTCGGCGATGGCGTCATATGAAGCAAGGTGGGCGCCACCATAGACCCAACATTCGACCTTTTGGATGTCGTCGCGATCTTGAATGCTTAATTTAATCTTGATTCCTTCGTATCCGACTTTTTGCATATCCGTGAAAAGGGAGGATTGCAAATCGATGCAATTGCCGGCTAACGCGGTCCCTCCCGAACTGCCATGGGCGGCGACATGGATATAATTCCAAATGGTATCGAAAGACGACGGGAAATTCGCCAATTTGTTTTTGGTCGTTTCGATGTCGATCACCGGATCAACGTAATCGAGATCGCAGAAAACAGTTTTGATAATCTCGATGGAACCATTAAAATTGCGCATGATCCACACATCGTTTTCAAATGAGGTTCCGTTAAGCGCGAAGATGCCATACATCAAAGAGCCGGCTGCCCCGATATTCCCGCCGTTATATTTGGGATTAGCGGACACCGGCACATAATTGCCATCCTTATCGAAACAAACCTCCGGGTCTCTATTCCACATAGAGGCGTTGGAGCCGCCATTAGAAAGGATGCGGAAGGCGACAAACACGTATTTTTTATTTTCCTGGTTGTTGGAGATTATGTAATTGCTGTCCAAAAATACATTGGTGTCATCGGTGCTATTAAAATTCAGCACGACGTTGCCGCGGCTAGAATAATTCTTGCTGGCGTTTTTGCTTCCCGTCGAAGCGAAAGAAAAGGGGATGTATTCTTCTCTGATGTGAAGTTTGTATGTTTTATTACTAACGACGGCACCGCCATAACTGACATTGATGGCGTAAGAATAATCGCCCTTTTCGTAACCGATCCTAGAAACGATTTCCTCTTTGCTCATCGCGACGTCTTCAAGGGAATACGTCGCTTCGATTTCTTGGATCGAATCCTCGGCTAAGACGATATCGGGAAGAGACAACGACCCTTCGACGAAGCAAAGCTCTTCCTCCTCGACTTGATAAGAGAAATTGGCTCCTTTCTTATCAACGATCGTCACGTTGAATTCCACATAAACGTCCTCGTCGAAAATCGCTTTGAAGGGATGTTTGCCAAGCCCTAAGGATTTAAGATATTTCTTCGAAAGGAAGTTACCGCCATATTTCTCGCTGGCAAAGGCGTCTTCTTGCGTCAAAACGCGCTCGCCATAAGACAAAGCAAAATCCAAATGAATGTCGCCGTATATCTTTTGGGGGACGACCTCCCGCTCGAAAACCGTGGCCACGTCAATTTCCACGTCGTCGATATTCTCGGGGTCGGGTAATATCGCGACTTTCGCCCTTTTCCTAATCTCCGCATGACCGATTAAGGAATAAACAATATCATAAGCGCCCGCCGTATCGAAATCGACGTTCGAAAGGTCGACGGTAACCGCGCATTCCTTCCCGTCGTAAAACCCTTCGGCTCCCTCTAGAAAATATCCTTCCTTTTTCTTCTCTTCGGAGATGCGGCCCAAATAGAAACGATATGATCCTTTTGATATCTTCAAGAACGGTTCAGCAATAATCCCGGAAACCTCAATCGCTAAATCCTCATTGACGTTTTTGACGCAATACGAAAGGGAATCGGAAAGAAGCAATGAGCCGTTTGCCGTAACCTTCAATTCGTCGTAAGCGTATCCTTCGGCGATGGATAAGGAAAACGAATAATCATCTCCATGCCTAACCTTCTTTTCCCCGACGAAAACATAACCGTTTTGGTATTTGGGGGCGGTGACGTTATGGAAAATGATTTCGGGAACGCTGATATCGATATCGGGATCATCGACGCCGTGAGAGCAGCCAATAAGTGAAAAACAAGCCAAAACGACCCAAAGACATCCAATCTTCTTTTTGATCATATCCCGTACTCCTTTTTAAGGTTTGCCATCGTCAACGCGGCATTTTCCCCATATTTCTTGATGCCGTATTTATCGGTGAGCCCAAAGAATTTGGCGGCCAGCTCTGCCGTCATGTCATCACTTACTCCATCGTAATAAGGATATAGCCTCAATTTGAGGTATAAAGGCATTAGGCTAGCCTTCTCTAAATTAGCCAAATAAAAGGATTTATTCGCTTCGGAAAGCGAAGAATTGTTAGCCGTTTTCTCCATGGCGTCCTCAAAATAATCGTACGCTTGCTTAGTTAGGCGGTATGGAAAATTCTCGCTGGTCACGAAATCGCCGTTTTGAGCCGTTAGCCGAATGCCTCGCGAAGCCAAATAGTTATAATAGCTATCCATGCTCAAATGATAATTATAAACGTCCAAATAAGCGTCCTCTCCGAAATAATAACGGCAAAAATCCTGAACTATTTCGTTGACGTCGGCATCGATGTTCCAGCAAAGCTTCGAAAACACATAGGCATCCAAATATTGCTGATATACCCCGTATTCGTCATAAAGGGATTGATCGAATTCATAAATGACCTTGGCATCTTTTAATTCCGTCAAAAGGTTCTTAAGCGATTGATAATGGGGATAATAGACGAAATAATTGGAAAAGATGGTCGCATACGTCCAAGCCATGAAATCACATCCGAGAGTGGACCAGCGCTTCAATTGGCCGCGTGTATTGTCGTTTTGTCTTGAATCATCCAGCGAATAAATGTAATCGGCTTGGATCGGCGCGTATTTGATCGCGACTCTTTGGTGCGGCACAACCGACGGATCAAGAATTTCGCCGTTCTCATCAAGCGGCGGTTGAACGTTATAACTATAAGCGAACATCGAGAAGGTTATCTCTCGCCCATTTTGTTCTTCCCTTAACCACGAATTCACCGCTTCTTCGACTTTGTTGACGAATCGTATCATCACTCCGCTGGCGCGGTATTTTCCTGCCGCTTCGGCGCAATGGGAGCAGGGGCAAGAATAAGCGACGTCGGCCTGGCCTATATGGAGGTATTCGCATTCCTTGTCTTCCGAAAGGATCCTTTTAAGCGATTCAATCATCAAATTCAACGTCGATTTATCCGATCCGACGTTATAATCGACGCCATTGGAATAACAAAGGTCCAACGCGCCCAAATACCAATTGGAAACGATTTCCTCATCAATGATGCGATGCTGATAAACCTCGCGATATTCTTCTTTGATTAACGGATTGCCATTTATGTCGGTGCCGCCGGCCAAATAATCGGTGTATGGCAAAATGGCTCCGACCGTATGCCCAGGAACGGGGAATTGATGCCACAAAGAAGAACCTCCCATATAAGAAGGCATCACGGCGTAATCGGTATTAAAACGCATATGCGCCACATATTCGAAATCGTTCTGAAAAACGGGGGTGTTCAAATAAGCGCGTTGCGGAAATAAAGGCACATAAGCTTTATCGTAGCTATATAAGTCAACCCGTTCCAATCCCGTTGGGTAATAAGTGTATTCATGGGTCAAATACCTCACCCCAAGCGTGTCTTCTAAAAATTCATAGACCCCATACATGAGCCCGCGATCGTTATAGCTGTTGATATAAACGTTCGCGTTGTTGGTGTAGATATAGAAACCGTCTTCATTCATGGCTTCCTTGCTTAAATCGATCTTCCCCTCTTTCGCGCGTTCGAAATAAGAAGTATTACCCAAGGAAATGAAATGCCCATGCCCATCGAAGGAGGAATCGTTGACGATATCGAGGGTGACATTCGTGCAATTACGGAAGGTCGTCTGCAGTTCCGAAGCGACGTATTCGGCGGTTTCCGATGGCCCATCGCTTAATAAAATGGAGAAGTCTAAAGTTAGCATGTCTCCCAAAAGGCGCCTTTCTTCGTCGCCGTCATTCTTAGGCGAACACGCAAGCAAAGAGAATAGCAGAGGCGATATAAGCAAAAGGGTACGCTTTTTCATTTTCTTTCTCCTTTATTTAGAAACGAAGCTATAAGAGAGCATAGCGACGTTACCGGACTCATCGATGGCGTAATAAGTCAATATGTACGTTCCTTTAAGCGGCAAAGACGCCTTCTCCCCCATCTTAACGACATACGAATTGCCATCCGGCCCCCTTAGGATAGCGATAACATCGACGATGCCATCGACCTCGTCATAGGCGCTGGCTTTATAAACATAAAACTCGCCGACATAGCTGTCGAAATATGCGGCATTGCTATAAATTGTCGGAGCCACGTCGTCGGCCACCACCAAGCGGTATCCATAAGTGGCGGTTTGCCCATTGCCATCGGTGCAGGTATAGGAAACGTAATATACGCCTACGGAAGCAAGAGGCAATGACAAGGCGGACGGATTGGCGTTTTTGATGATGTAATCGCCTAAGGGCGAGGAGACGTTCATGGAAATGCTGACCGCTGAAGTAAAAACGTCATAAGCGTACGCGTTAGGCAAGGAAACGGTGTCGCCGCGTTTGTAGATGCCGCTAGAAAAAGGCTGATCAAAGGCGATATAAGGAGCGCGCGAATCGCCATAGCTAAGAACTTGCGAGGTCAGTTGCTGATTGCTTATTTGGTTGAGGAAAAAAGCGTTTCCTTTCTTAGCGCCACGAACTAAGAAACTGATTTGAGCGGCGGCTCGCGAGAAACCAGTGAAATTGGATCCGTCATTAAAAGTAGATAAATCGGCTATCGTTTGATTGCTGGCGCTAGTTATCTTCTTTTTCTCGCCCGATAAAACAAAAGTGTATTTGTAATATTTCTTGCCATATAGATAGGTGCCGTCTTGTTCCGAATAGGTCTGCTCGGAAACCGAAACGGACTTATAAATGCGTTTGCCATTCAAATATAAGAGGGGTTTGTCCGACAATTCGCGGAGAGAAACGACGATTTGCTTGCCTCCGATGGCGGTAAAGACGATGTCACATTCGTGATAATCGGCCAATTCGGGGAAATAGCTAAAAGAGACGGTCAAATCAGTCGTGGATACAATGGAGGGCTGTTTGATCAATGCTTCGCCCGCCTCTAACGAGAATCTGATTCCCGCAGCGCTTATGCTGGTGCCGATAACGTTCTCGTTATCCTTGTAATAATCGTTGAAATCGTCATCTTGAGAGGAAAGATTGCTCCTGATGGCGATTACGCGGACGCTCATGAGGATTTCTTCGCCGAAGCAATAATCGAGCACGAAATCATTCTTGACATCAGAAATGAGATCCCCCGCTTGATAATAATTCCCGCGGCCCCGTCGGATATCGATATCCATATTCGTCTTTGTGACATCGTCTTTGGAATAATCGATGGCGGTATAAGAAGGGACGCGGAAATCATCGCCAATGGAAACGTAATTCGTCTCATAGGCGTCAGTCAAACGGAAAATACGGACGTTCGTGTCCAAATCAATGGGATAGGAGAAACTGGTTTCCACCCTTATTTCGTCGACAAGCGTGACGCGGATGAAAGCCGAGGCGCACTTCCTCTCAATAACGAACGAATCCCCCTCTTCGCTTTCATAAATATCATTATCCAAAACGATCTGAACTAGCTTAGTATGCTCTCCATTCCCTCCATCGTAAGAAAAGAAAGGGACGAGGAAAGGGGAAAATAACGTCGCTTTTATCTCCGTAACGCCAGAATTATCCTTCAAAGGCGTTATTTCTTCGTTGACGCGGAATTTCCCTTCTTTGCTTACCACCTTCCCGAAAGCGTTCTTCGAAGACAGATATAAGGAATATTCGCCCGCTTCGGAGGGGATAAAATTTGATGGATCGTCGAGAGGAACGTTTTCGCCACCATTATTTAAAGCCATCGTGTACGATCCGTTCGATAGAACTTGCGGAAGAGGATAATAATGGCCTTTAGCGCCCTCGATCATGCGATCAAAATCGTATTGATAAGTCAATAAATTGCCGGTGTTTTTGCCAAAAAGGGAAGCGTCGAAAGAAGAAAACGCATCGTTTCCTATTTTGCTTACCATGAATGAGCCGGTTTGCTCAGAGGCGATGGTGATATAGACTTCGCCGGTCGTGAAACCGGCAAAATCGGGATAGGCGTCGGTCGGATCGTCCAAATCGAATAGCAAATGATTGTGCGGATCGAGGGTGGAAGCGCTATTGGCGGCGCCAATATCCAACAAAACCTGATTGGTTTCTAAGTCGAATTTGAATCCCGTCGGCAAATACGACCCCTTTTCGCCGTTTAAATAATCGGAGGGATTAAAAAGCGATTGCTTCCAAGCGACGGTATAACCCTCAAGCGGGGTGTAATCGCTGTTATTGGCAAGGGTATAACCATTGCATGTCACCGTATAGAAGAGGTTGTTGTTCCCACCGTTTATATTGGAGATAGGAAGTTGCTTGAGGGCGGGGTTTTGAGTGAGGTTTACCTCAAAATAAACACTGGAATCATAAGCGTCGGTCACCCGAATATGCATATTGAAAATATCGACGAACGCTTTATTGAGATCGCTATAATCCAAAGAGGAATTGCCGACGATTTCAATCAAATTGTCCGTTTTGTCGATCTCACGCAAATCGACGACGTTTTTATAAGTAAGACCTCCATTAGGTGAAGATAGGAATTCCACGCCGTATTCGTTTTCATCTTCGCCAAAGACGGAGCTAACCTTCTTATGGGTGTTCTTCACGCTGGCGCCGCTTAAAGAGAAGAGGTTCGCCAAGGCCCCTTCCTCGCTTTCGGCTTTTACTAAGCGAGAGGAGACGCTTAATGGCAGTAAAAGAAGGGAAGAGAGTGCTAATCGACGAATCTGTTTGTTCATAAGATTATCCTTTCAATCCACCAACGGTGAATTTCGACATAATAAGTCGTTGGGAGAGGAAATAAACGATAACGGTCGGAACGACGACGATCGTAAAGCCCGCCATGACCATCGGGACGGTTCCGGCGCTGCCTCCGCCCGCCAAATTCAAAACATTGTCTTGAAATTCATAAAGTCCATAAGCGAGGTTAGAATAGCTCGGCAACCAAATCTTAAAGGAAGCATAATCGTTCCACGCCCCTAAGAAGGAAAGCAAGAAAATGACCGCCGAAGTAGGAAGGATCATCGGAAGATACATCTTAAAGAAAGCGCTATAATGGCCACCGCCATCGATGAAAACCGCTTCTGCGTAATCCCAAGGCAAGGATTTAAAGGCGCCGTAGATCAATAAAAAATTGAGCCCAGAAAAAGCCACGCAGTTGCTGGTCATGATAGTTAAGAACATATTGTCGTAAGTTGGAATCAGCCACTTCGAGCGGATGACCATAGCACTAGGCGTGTTGCCCACAATCGGCACGATCATCAAGACGATGCCTAAGGCAAAAAGGAATTTGCTGCCGGGGAATTTGTATTTGGCCAAGACGTATGCGACGCCGGTCGTGATGGCAACGCTAACGAAGGAAATGCCGCCGGCATAGACGACGCTAGTCAAAGCCATCTTCCAGACGTTGCTCGAAACAAGCTGCACGCCATTATGGGTATAAACGACTTTGTTGGTGTAAGACAATTGTGAGAAAACCTTCAAATAGTTTGAAAAATCCCATTCTTTGATAAAGCCGATTGTGTTATAGAGGTAATCCGTCTCGGCTTGGAAGCTCACTTTGATCATCCAAAGGGGGAAGAAGAGAAGGCTAAGGCAATAAACGATCATGACGGCGCACGTGAAAACGCGGAAGACGTTATCGAAAGCCAATAGGCGATTCTGCCGATTGGCGATTTTGATCTTCTTGTTAAGCAATTCAATGTTCCGTCCAATCAAAGCGATGGTATTTTGATCGATCTCACTTTTTTCGGCGTTCTGATTAAGCGAGAAAAGCAAATCCGTTTGCCTCGCCTTTTCCTGCAAAAGCTTCTTCTTGCTGACGACGGAATATTCATCAAACGGAAGTTCGGCTTCAGTGCGATAAGAGATGGTTTGCAAAGCGTTTTCTTTCATCATCATGCCTCGGTAGACGGTCCGAATTTATCGAGCAAAAATTTTAGCAAAATGGTTAAGGGGGCGACGATGACGGTCATAAGAAGACCGCCGGCCGCCAAAACCGGATAATCGGTTTGCTTGCCGACTAGCAACATGCGGGTGTAATAAAAACCGATGTTGTCCACCGTCTCGGGAATCACATCGCTAGACGTCGCCGAAACGTTGAAAAACGAAAGGAGGCCGGCGTCGTTGGTGAAAATCCCCGCCAACCCCGTGATTAAAAAGGTTGATAAAGTTGGGAAAATAAGGGGCAGGATGATATATCTTAGTTCTTGCCAGGCGGTAGATACGCCGTCAAGGCGAGCGCTTTCGAAAATCTCATCGCCGATTTCCTTCATCGCATTTGGGTAAACGACAAGATTGGTTCCAAAGGAAAGCCAAATGTTATAAAAAATGATCGTCCCGAAAGCCAAAGCGGGCGTATAAAGCACGCCTTTGCTATTGACTTCCACTCCGATAGAAAGAAGAAATTTAGTCAGAGGGGCGTTGTTTCCATAGATGAAAATCTTAAAAAGCATGCCGATGACGAAGCCGGAAACGATCTGTGGAATCATCGAAACGGCACGAATCGTCTTATGCAAAAAGCATTTTTTAAAGATCATATAGGCGAAAATAAGATAAAGAGGCATACATATGATCAAACTGATCAAATACATCTTGATGGAATTGCCAAAGGCGCTGCCCAAGGAAGCATTTTCGCCGAAAAAGCGCTCAATAAAGGTTTTGAAATTGTCGAAGCCAACGAAAGAACCGCCGCTATAACTAGTGATAGTCGGTTCTCGGAAGGCCATGATAAGCGAATTGAAATTGACGCAAAGATAATAAACAACGAAAAGGAAAAGGGGGTAAACGAGGAAGGAAGCAACGAAAAGGTATTCCTTGGCCTTTCTGGCCCTTTTCTTATTCTTGGGTATTACAAATGTCTGCACGCCGCCTTCCATAAACCGCCCTATTTCTCAACATTGATATATTTTTTCATCTCCGCGACGAGAGAAGTCCATTTCACATCGGAATAAGAAGAAGCAAAGGCATCGGCAAATCCTTGTGTCGTGCCAGTTTTCATATATCCATATGGCGTGGCATAAGCGTTGGCTTGTGAGGCTCGCATAACGGAAGTCGATCCCAAACTGGCGGCGAAATACATCGGTGAAGCCATTTTGTCGGTCGTTTGCGTCAAAATGCGCACGTTCTCGCGGTCATGCATGATTTGGTAGGCGTATTTCTGGCTAGGAGCCATAGAATCGAGCTGTTCGTCGGTCAATGTATAATCGTAGGCGAAAGAGATGCCGCTGGAGCATGTGGCTTTGGCCATTTGCTCGTTGCTTAAGAAGAATTTCAAAAAGTCTTTGATCGCCGCGAGCTTATTGTCGTCGGTTTGCTTCGTCACGGCGATGGAGCCATATTCGCTGGCGGTTAGGCAAGTGCCATGCCCCTCGCCATCGATTCCTAGTTGACCATCGAAATCGGGAGTCAGCAAATATCGCAAATCCAATTTCCCAAGATGGTTGTTAGGATGATTTTTTAAAGCGGCATTCAAACGTTCCTTAGCTTGATTCTCAAACCAATTGCCTTCATATATCGTCGCGATACTGTGCTTAGAATCGGAAAGGCCATTGCAATATTTGGCTTGAGCATCGCCAACGTATAGTTCCACTTGAGTGTATCCTTCTTTGTCATTCAAGAAATAGTCATAGAAATAATCCATGGCCGTTTTGACGCCGCCTTGTTTGTAGGCATAATTGCCATTTTCATAAGTGATCGCTTTCTTGGAGCCGTCAGAAAGGGTGATCTCACGATTGTTGCTATTGAATTTAGCTAGAGCGTCATATCCGTCGATGCCGTTTATTTGAGCGAAGACAGACAAAACCAAATCCTCGGAATAGCAACCGGCGTCACTCGTAATCGACGTGTTGACGTATTGGGTGAGCAATTTGGAATATAAGGTTTTGAATTCGCCCAAGGTGGTTGGTTGACCATCGTCATAAGTGCCGTATTTCCCATCTTTCCCAGCCGCCATGATGACGTCGCCTTGCGCATAGCAAGAGGAAAAGGAAGCGCTATCGAAAATCAATTTTGTTTTTAAACCGACTTTTTGTTCATGATAGACGATACCTTGTTCCGTTAAAGCGGCTTTTACGTCGTCTGTCGCTTCCGCTTCGGAAAGCAAGCCTTTGCTCGCCCAATCGTCATAATTGAAAATCGGGGCGGTGAATGTCGATGTATATGGCAGCAAATATAGCCCGGAAGTGACGATGGAATCGGTCGCCTCGTCATATATTTGTTTGCCGCCCACCTCCTTCCACGTCTGCGTAAAATCGGGGATCTTGTCTTTAATGGGATCGCTTTCGCCATAAGCCGGCGATTCAACTACATCGCTAAGATCCTCGAAAAAACCTTTGCCTCCGTTAAAATATAGGCCTGTTTTGTATTCGGGGTTGCTGCCGAAAAAGACATCGGTCAACGAAGTGCCTGACTCTATTTGAGTCACTTGATCGCCGCCCAGATAAGAACTCGGGATGACGACGACGTCGAAACCTTTTTGAGAGGTCGTCACTTTCCATTCGGCCACCATATTATCTAGCCATTCGCGACCGAAACCAGATTTGTTAAAATATTCCAAATAGATGGTTTGGCTTTTATCGACGCCACCGCCGCCGCAGCCAGCTAAAACGGAACCTGAAATCGCCATCAAAGACAATAGAAACACTGCTCTTTTTTTCATACTGTTTTCCTCATCCCAATTCTAAAAATCAAACTCTTTAATTAAACTAATCATTCATGCAAAATAAATCATAATTTTTAGGTAAATCAACGATAGATTCCTTTGTCGAATATTTCGTGATAGTTGTCACGATTGATCCATTTGTCTAGCTGGCTTAACCCAATGAGGGTGATAGCTAAAGCGGTCGGGCAAAGCAAAGCCAAAAAAAGCAAACTGGAAGCAACGTCCCAATAAAGCCCGCCGAAAAGAAGCAAGATTCTAGGCGCAAACAGGATAGCCAACAACACTAAAACGGGGAGAAACGACTTGAAAACGAATTTAAACGAATTGGAAAGCAATGAGAAAAAACCGATTTCGTAAATGTCGTTTTGCAAAATGGCGTAAAAGCAAAAGGAGAGGACAAACCCCAACTGCAACAAGGCGATCCCCAATATGAGACCAATGATCAAAGGGCCGTAGGCAACGGCCTTAATGGCGTAAAACGAATATAAGAAGATCGTGTAACTCGCCCAAGATGCAATGGCCAAGAACAAATACCGCAAAACGTTCTTTCTGAAGCCGTCGAAAAAATCGCTGAGATACGTTATCTCCGACCAAGCCAACTTCCGATAGACGCGAATCATGCCCGCTACCCCGATCACCATAAGAAAGAAGCACAAGACATTCGGGATCCCGCGGATGAGAAGAAAGCCAAACACCTGCGAATATATTTCCTTCTCGTTCGTGGAAGATAAAGAGGAAAGCAGAATCCTAATGACCACCCTACCATAGGTGTTCCAGCCCAAAAGAGGGAGCATAAACAACGAAGCCAGGCTCAAAGTCTTCAACAAGAAGCCGAAGCGGATATGAAAAAGCGTTTTGAACACCTCTAGGCGATTGTGCGGCAAATCCTCATATCCGAAATCGCTTTGTTTCTTTTCCTTCTTTTTGAAAACGGACATATCAAACCCCTTTCATCAAAAAAGCGAGGAAAACGTCCAAAGCGCAGCGACCATATGGTGCTCCATCAGTGCTAGAAACGTTCGACGAATTCTTGTTGGCGAGCAGATATGTGGTTTCCTGAAACGCGAAAGAGTCGTTCAAAGGAATCGATGCGTTGTAATCCTCTTCCCCTTTGGCGAAGACTTTAACGCCAACCACGTCATCGTCAGAGAAGAGAAATTGAATTTTAGGATTGATCGTTAGGATGGAATTCTGGAAATCATCGTCTAAAACGAACGCTTTCGAGCGAATAGACGAATCGATGTATTTTTCGTAAATCAATAGCAAATCGCCGTCCAAAACGGCTTTGGATTGAAGAATGGTGTTCGTGTATTCGTCATTTCCAATCGAAACGAACGTCATTTGCTCTATGCCGTGTCCGCCATGCTCTTTGAGAACCTTTTCGCTATAGCGGTCATCTTCGATTTGCGCATTCGAATAGACGGCTATTATTTGCTCATCCTTCAGGGCGTTTTTCGTTTGATAGATATAGTGCCATCCTATGCACAAGCAGACGATCAAAGCACAATATTTCCACCAATCGAAGGAAAGCGATTCTTTGAAAGTGGAAGGCAATTTACGGCATTTCATCGCCACTTACCTCATAGATAATGCCAGAATGGTGCTTTATGACATAATTTCCGTTTGGCGCGAAAGCGTCATCAAAGGAGGAAATCGCATAAAAATCCAATTCCTTGCCATCGTCGGCGTCACGAAAAACAAGGTGACGAAAAGGGAGTTCATCTAACAAAACGCCGTCTTTTTCTTGCACGAAAGACAATTTAACCGTGAAAAGTTCCTTAGGGAAGATAACCATCCTCTCGTAGCGTTTGATCCTTTTCCTTTTATAAAGCAAATAATACAAGGAGAAGAAACCTTCCAGGATGGTCAATACATATGTCGGAATTAAATAGAAAAGAGCGTTTTCTCTCCTTTCGAACGCCAAAAGCAAGAAAACGGCAAGAAGATAAGCCGTCAAGGAGACGACGAAGATCCAAATCCACGTCTTATGGCGTTTGGCAATTTCCTCTTTGCTTAAGGCGAACACGCTTTTCATAAATCAATATTACGCCCATCGGCGAAAAAAACGCACCCTGCCCGATCGATATCAACCCGCACGCCATCCCCTTCAAAGCCTTCGTCGACCCCTATTGAAAGAGCTTCGCCAGCCACCATGATTTGCACCGAATCGGCATTTTGCTTAATGACTGGGTATAGCACCCCGCTATCATCGAGGCGGATGGCGTCTTTGCGCACAAACATGCGAATCTTCCTTCCCTCAAAAGAATTTGCTTTCTTCTCGTCTTTGACTCCGATAAGAAAATCGCCGTCATCCGAAATAAAGTGGCCATTATGGAAGGCGCCGTTCACGGATAATGGAAATAAATCCTTCAGAAACGAACAGATATACGGTGAGACGGGGCGCTTCAAAATCTCTTCGCCCGTGCCGATTTGCTCGATTTTCATCTCGTGCATAATGGCGATGCGATCGCCCAAAGCAAACGCCTCCCGCTGGTTATGCGTCGAATATACATAAGTCGCAAAAGTTCTATCGTGAATTTCTTTGAGCATTCCAATGATTTGTTCATGATAGCCTTGATCGAGGGCGCTTAGCGGTTCGTCAAACAGGCAGATATCAGGATTTTTAGCCAAGCTTCTGGCGATGGCCACGCGTTGCGCTTGCCCTCCGCTTAATTCTTTCGGCTTTCGCGATAGCAGAAGATCGAGGCCCAAAAGGGCAGATAATTCGATAATCCGCTTTTTTCGCCTTTCCTTATTCCATCTCAAATTGGCCAAAGGCATATCGATGTTTTCGTAAACGGTCTTCGCTGGGAAAAGGGCGTAATTTTGGCTGACATAAGACATGTTCTTTTCCCTTTGTTCCAAAGAAGCGGCTTCCATCCCGTCGAAATAAATATCGCCAAAGTCATAATCCTCGATGCCGGATATGACCTTTAGCAAAGTGCTTTTCCCGCACCCCGACTCCCCAAGCAAAACCAAAAATTCCCCGGGGAACACCGCTAAATCGAGATGATATAAAACGACTTTGCTTTCCCTTTTACGCGACGTATAGCTTTTTTGTAGCGACCTAATTTCAATTTTTGGGTGCATGCGGATTAATTATAGGCAATTGCGGCATCGACCATAAAGAAAATGGGTTCGGTCAAGAAAATATTATGTTTTTTGCATGATTAATTATTATAAATCCGTGCTTAAATATAGGTATGAAAGAACAATATCGTTTCATTCAAAACGAGACTGGAGCCAATCGGAAGTTTGCTTATATCGTTTTTGACCGAATCGAGAACTTCACCCATAAAATGGGTTCTAGCCAATTGCTTCAGATTTATTATGTCACCGAAGGCGAAGGCTCCTTTGTGCAAATAAACAGCAAAAAAGACCTTCAAAAAGGCGATCTGCTTATCGTTAACCCCTTTGAGGAGAGCGGGTTCGAAACGAAAGGCGCTAACGCCTTTTCCTTTATCGGCTTTGGCATCGAAGGCAAGGAATTCAAAACGACCGTCAAACACGACGGCGCCATGGTAATGAAGTCAAAAAACGCTTTGACGCATCACTTGCTTTACCACATTTATGAATTGATGTCCGATGGCGAAACGGACACGGCAAACAAATATTTCGAAGCGTATTTCGACGAATTATCGAAAACACTTTCCCTAATGGATATGCCAACGCTATCTTCAAAGGAAGAAATCCTCGCCAAAAAGCTGAAGAATTATCTAGATGAGCATCTTTTGGAGAAAATCACCATCTCGTCTTTGGCCGCCCACTTCTGCTGCAGTTCCTCTTCTTTGTTTCATTCATTCAAGAAGATAGAAAAGATGACAATCGTCGAATACCTTCAAAGGAAACGCTTGGAATTAGCCAAATATTTCTTGCGCACAGGCAACCGAAAAATCGCCGATATCTGCGATGATGTGGGATTCTCCAGCACGCAGTTCTTCTATTCCTATTTTCTAAAAGCAGAAGGCATCACGCCCAATGAATATCGCCATCGACACGAAAAAGAGATGACAAAGAAAGATTAGATGATCATCTCTTCCTCTTCTTGCAACTTGCCGTCGGCGTAAGAGATCGTTTTCACTTCGTATTTGCCAAAATCTAGGTCGATCGAGGACGAACCAACATAAAGACGGCATCTTTGTTTCAGGCTGGAATTATTCTCCAGACGAATGATGTAGCCATCCTTTTGCACCCCTTTCTTGATGGTGGGCACATTGATGTTGTGGTTGTCCATTACAATTTGGAAGCCGTTGTCCTTTTTAACGTCGATCGTCGGGAAAACGTTTAATGCGTACGGTTTATCGATGACCTCTCGGGCCTTGCGTTTGAGGCTCGTTTCGTCGCTCGTCGTCAAGCGGAATTGAAATTTCGTCAATTTGGCGTCAATTTTCTTGACGTAGATGTTCTTCTCCAATAACGGACCGAAATTGGTCGGATGTGCGCAATATGAAGCGGTACGAAGCAAGGTGACCATCATAACCCCGTTTTCATAAGAACATCCATAGGTATTCGGGGTAATGAGTTCTAGATATTTGTTCCCGTTTTTCACCGTCAAATAATCGTGGGCCACGCACTCATCGCCATTCTCGTAAAGCCTTTCATAACCGAACATCTGCTCGCCGG
This sequence comes from Bacteroidaceae bacterium, assembly GCA_963624045.1. Classification (GTDB taxonomy): domain Bacteria; phylum Bacillota_I; class Bacilli_A; order RFN20; family CAG-826; genus UBA4951. Next base: position 13,866 of record CAVFNI010000012.1, on the reverse strand, counting down.
AAAAAGCCTCCCCTTTGACGGGAAAATGAAGTTTGTAGGCTTTGTTGGCGTCGCCTGGGAAAAGCGAGACTTCCACATCGATAGCGTCGCCTTCCTTATAAATCGTATAGCAGATCCTCGCATAGCTATCGTCACGTTCAAAGAAGGCTTCGGCGCGCAGTATCAACGGACCATCTTCGATCACCTCGAAGGATTCTAACCCCGCGAACAAGCCACGCGTCTTTTCCATCAAGGAAAACGGTTTCGGATCGGTTCCCACTTTAGGGAAGTTCATATTCCATGGATCGGGATAATCCTCATAACACATAAGTTGGAACAAATATCCGTTCGCGTATTCGACGCCGCCGACCTTATAGGATTCAATCAAACCGGTTTTGGCGGAAATGCGCACTTCCTTGACGTCGTTTTTAAAATCGATGTCCCGCGACCCGCGATCGAGCAATTCGCTTTTGAGCTTGTTGTGATAAGTAAGGTAGAACCTAGTAATGCCTAAGGGCTTTAATTTCCCTTTGAAAATCACCCGTTTGCGCCACTGCATGGCGATATTGCTTTCTTCTTTGATCGTCTGACACGGAACCAGGGCGCCGCCTTCGTCATGCACATCGAGCAAGGCCGAATAATCGTTGTCATAATCCCAAGGGACGACCAAGCAGGTTTCCGCTTCGCAATACGCCTCGCATTCATATGGGTTGGGGTTAAAAACAAAAACGGGATAAGTTTCGGGGTCGGCCACTTTTTCTCCTTTGACTAGGCCAAAAAAGGCTTTGGCCCGCAATTGATTGAGGATATGCTTGCCATGCCCCAAAAAATTCATGCCGTCTTTCTCCCCCGCTTCAATGACGGTCCCGCAAAGCAAATCGTGGAATTCGACATTCATCATGTCTTCGGCGACCGCCGATAATTCGTCGGAAGGATATTCGATAGCGCCCTTTAGGGAAGCGATGGAGCACATTTTCTCCACGTAAAAGAGTTCGTTCTCCATTTCCCGGTAACTTTGTTTGAGATTAATCATCGAGGTGTAGCATCCCGGCATGCACGTGATGAGGGATTTGTCGTATACGGCCGTCGGATGAATCTCGTCGAAAAAGGCATCGGGAGTACTATGGACGATCTCGCCGCCTTGGTATTCTTTTTGAAATCTAGCGATATCGGAAAGATCTTTTCTAGAAGGGCCTCCACCATGATTGCCGACGCCCCAAGTAGAGAGAATCACGTCATAATCGTCTAAATTCTTTATGTCGTCTTTGATCTTCTCCACCGCTCGGCCCAAAGGCGAGGCATAATTAGAGCAGCGCGTCGCCTTAATCGTGGAGCCATCATACCCTTCCCAAATGAATTCTTCCGACGGCAAAGGCAACTGATATTTCTTAGGATCGACGAATTTATTGAACGGCCTCATGAAAACATAATTCTCTTGGCCGCATTTTTTGATGATTTGAACCAGGCCGCGCGAATGGCCGAAAGAATCGAAATTGATAGCCGTTTTCGGATATTGGTGAAATTCTTTATAGAAAAATATTTTGCCGGTCTGAATTTGACGAACGATGGCTTCTCCTTGTGGCAAAAGAACGTCAGGTTGCAAATACCAACCACCGGAAATATTCCATTTCCCTTCTTGGGCCATTTGCTTGATCTCGTCATACAAAGCGGGTGAATAACGCTCCACGTATTGATACAAATTCACTTCATTATGATTAAAGACATAATCGAAATCCTTCATCAAATTAACCGCGCTTTGGAAGGTCGATAAAGCGGAACTGGCGCCTTCTTCCCATTCCCATTGCCACACCGAATCGATATGCGCGTTGCACATCAAATGAATTTTCTTTTTCATACACACCCTTGTCCTGTTTTTCTTCACATGAATAACAATAAAGGTTTTCGCGTCATTTTTTTTCGCGAACGTCTCATATTTATTCACACATTTATCATAAATGCTTTCAAATGGCGAACTCCTTTGATGTGGTTTAAAATGGCGGACGCTATATTTTTGATATGAGCACCACAAACAAAAAAATGACGAAATTCGTTAAAGCCATCTTTTGCCCCCCGACGGGGGCATACGACAATCTCTCTTGTCCATCGCGCCTCACAGACGATGTGTTTTCGGCGTTGAAAGAGATTGGCATCAATCGAATTTTTGGCTTTGGATATGACGCCCGCACGGAAACGAGAACAAAAATCTTTGAATTGTGCGAAAAATACGATATCGGATATTTCCCCACCCTCGATTCGTTCGGCGATTATATAGCATTGTCAAAGAAAGACGGAAAAACCTTTAATGAAATGAACGAGGAGGAGATTTCCTCCCTAGACAACCGCATGGTCGATGAAATTAAGGCGTATCTCCCCTACCGTTCATTTAAAGGGGTTTTCTTCGGCGACGAAGCCGGCTATCTCTCCTTTGACGGTCTTACCCACGCCAAAAGGGTGTTCTCCGAACATTTTCCCGACCTCGAATTTCATTTCAATTTATTCTCTTATTCCATCAACGAACCCATTTTTTGGGGCGGAATGGAATTATCGAGAAATCCCAACATTCCCTATCGAAAGCCGTTCGAGCTTGATAAGGAACACCAAATAACCTTTGAAAATCGCTTCCGCTTTTACGATCTGTTAACCGATCATCTGCTTAAACAAACGAAATTCGAATTCGTCAGCCAAGACAAATACCCGTTCGAACCGTTTTGGAAGGAAGTTCCTAGCAGCGTGCATGTAGCTTTGTTCGAATTAAACGCCTATTTCGCAGCGAAGAAAAAACAATATGGGTTCTCTTATTACAATTACCTTCAAGCCGGGCAATGGTCCGATAGCAAAAACCGAAAACATCTAAGCAAAGGCGAAATGCTCCTACAAACGAATGTTACTATCGGCTACGGCCATCAAGGATACGCCTATTTCCCCGGGTGCTTCCCTATCGATTTCCTTTTTGATCCTGTCGCCAAAGAAGCGCGAAACGGCGCAGCCGGCCTTATCGATATAAACGGTCTTAGGGGCGAAATATATCCTTGGGTCAAGGAAGAGGCGGCTTTCGTATCGCTAATCGAGGAAGAATTATTGTCTAGCGAATTCCTGGGCGTTTGGGGCTATGGCAAATACGACAACGGCTTTTCGGCCCCCTATATCGATAGCCTGCCCGATAATGAATGCATCTTCCGTGGCGAATTGCCTATGATGGCCCGTTACAAAAGCCCTGGCATCGACGTAAAAAGCAGCAACGAAGTCATGGTCTCATCTTTTAAAAAGGGATCGCACACAAATTTTTTCATCACCAATCTGACTTCGCTCTTCCCTAACGATCTCGAAATACGGTTGCCCGAAAAGGGGTATGTTTTGATTCATGGCGACAAACAAAAATCAATCGAACAAAAACTCCAACTGCGCTTAGAGCCTGGGGAAGCCATCTATCTTAAGAAACTTTAATTTTTGCGCAACAATGCATCTTGATACCGATAAAGCAAGAGGGCCAGGATGCGCTGCTAATTAAGGTTTCAAAAAATGTGCTGTCAGGCCTAAAAAACATTACGAAAAAAATGTATCGTTCGCATTAAAACTCCATGAAAAGCTCGATGGAAGCTGACCAACGCCGATATCGATCGTTTGGCCACATTTCGTAAAATACCCTAAAAGCTTTTAAAAAATCCAATCCATTCGATCAGCCATTTATCGATCAATAAGCGCTTCGCTTTTTCTTCTTGCTTTGATATATATGTCGATATCATCGAGAACGTATTCCGCGCTCGTAGTATGCAAGACGTCATAAAAATCGTCAAGATAAACGAATACCTTATATTTCTTAAATAGGCCTAGGCAGTCAACAAGGGAGGAAGAACCGAATATTTATAACCTACATTTGCGACTATCATTGTAGGTTACGAAAATATATTCCTTTCCATATAGGACCGCTATAACAAACTGAAATTCATAAGGACAGCGATAAATCATGGTCGAAAATTTGTTGGAGAACCAGTTGAAGAGCGAAAAAAGACATCGGACTTTAGAGCCGATGCCGTGTTTTTCGATATGGTGCCCCGCCGCAGAGTCGAACTACGAATTGGTCCTTACCATGGACCCGTTATGCCGTTTAACTAGCGGGGCAAGGCCTTCCTAAGAAAGCGTTACGATTATAAGTATTTTCCTTTCATCCTGCAACAAGGAAAATGGGCGCCGCCTTAAAGGGCGAACGGGCAATTATCATTCACCTCGCTTTTCTCTCCCGTTTTGCGTTATCTAATGAAAAAACAATGGGGTTTTGCAAGCTTTTTGCGATTATTCAATTTCCTTTCCCATCAAATCGTAAACGAACGCGCGTTCAATCAAGACCTTCACGCGGTCGCCGCTATGATGAGGATGAATGGGTTTAAAATAGATTTTGCCATCGATATCGTCGGGAGCGTTCCAATAGCTTCTTAAGGAGCACATCTCTTTTTTAGGGTCATAGGAGAGAACGAAGCCTTTCATCGTCTCGCCGATATGTTCCTTATTCCGTTCATAGCTGATTTTCTTGGCCAAATTCATGATTTCATCGCGGCGGCGTTCCTTTTCCTTCGCCGAGACTTGCTTAGGGCGCGAATAAGCCGCCGTCCCCTCTTCGCGGGAATAAGTGAAGACACCGACGTGGTCAAAACGGATTTCCTTAAGGAAGGAGAGAGTCTCTTCGTGATCTTGCTCGCTTTCTTCGGGGAAGCCGGCAATAAGGGTCGTTCTCAACGCCTTTTTGGGGAACATCCCTTCGATTTTCTTAAATAATTCCACCATCGTCTTCTTGTCACCATGGCGATTCATCCTCTTTAGGACGTGATCGGAAGCACTTTGGATGGGGATGTCGAAATAAGGCTCGATCGCTTTCGAATCCTTGATGAAAAGCAATTCTTCATCGGTGATTTCCTCAGGATATAAATACAATAAGCGAATCGAAAGGAAGCCCATGGGGTCGAGGGCCTTCAATAAATCGAGCATGTTAGGACGCTTAGAAGGAAAATCGTAACCATAATGCATCGGATCTTGGGAGATGATGGATATTTCCTTAACCCCTTTGTCGAGCATTCCCTTAGCATCGATCAAAATCTCTTCTAGAGGTCGCGAAACCATCCGCCCGCGAATATAAGGTATCGCGCAGAAAGCGCACATATTGTCGCAGCCTTCGCTGATTTTTAGATAGCTTGACCATGGGGCGGTCGAGATGACCCTTTTTGAAAGGTCGAAAGGAGATAAACCCTTCTCGCCTAGCAAAGAACCGACAATTTGATGAAGACGCGAATATTCCTTCAAAGTCACCCATGCGTCGACTTCGGGCAAGGAGGCTTTTAATTCCTCAAGGTTTCGTTCGACGAAACAGCCGACGGCCATGACCTTGGCTTTATTAAAAGAAGCCATTTCCAAAATCGTCTCGATCGATTCGCGCTTGGCGCTTTCGATGAAACCGCAGGTGTTAATGATAATAAGGTCGGCTTCGGATGGATCGTTGGTTATGGCGAATCTATCTTTGGGAAACATCCCCAAAATCGCCTCACTGTCGACGAGGTTCTTGGCGCAACCTAACGAAACGATGCCAATCTTTTTCATTTGATTTCGTGCGCCCCTAATCTAGGTATCGAAACCTTTTTAACGCCGCCAACGCCATAACGAGCGATTAAACCGGTAAGGAAGGCTTCTTCCTCGTCGAGAGGCACAAAGCAAATGACCGAACCATAAAATCCGCCGCCCATCGCCCTAGCGCTCCCCTTCTTTAAAAAGAGATTGGCGATATGGACCGCTTCTAAAGGCGAATCAACGTAATTGGAACCGTCGAGGACGTTACGCAATAGCCCCTCTTGGGAGATCTCCGTCTCCCTTTCGCATTCTAGGAACCATTCGAGGTTCTTCCTTTCGATTGCAGAATAAGCGCGATCGACCCGCTTCACCTCGTCATAATAATGGGCGGCTCTATCGGCTTCCGTCAAAGAAAGGAGGCCGTTTTGATAGGCTTTTTGAAAAAATTCACCTTCTTTAATCTCAGAAAGACGGGATACGCCAGCCACCTTTTTGGCGGCGCTAGACATATCGTTTGGTATGGCGGCATATAATTCGTTAGCCCCCGCATGGCTGGCTCCGGGATTAATCAAATAGATGGATACCTCCCAAGAAGAAGGGAAGGGGCAATTCTTTATTTTGACGTTATATGGGTCGGCAAAATCGACATAGGAGACGCCACCAAAGATGGAACCGCATTGATCGAGGAGGCCCGAAGGCTTGCCAAAATAAACGTTTTCGGCGTATTGCCCAGCCTTGGCGATGGTTAGGCGATCAATCTTCTCGTCGTTATAACAAGCGTTGATAACCTCTCCGACAAACATCTCGAAAGCGGCGCTTGAAGAAACGCCCGCCCCTTTATAGATATCGCTAGTGAGGGCGGCCTCGAAGCCACCGATGGCGTATCCTTCCTTTTGCAAATAAGCCAAGACCCCTTTAGCTAAGCCTAAGGAGGTGCCTTTCTCTTCTTCTTTCATCGTCAAATCCTCGATGGAGAAGGAAAAGGTGTCATATCCCTCGCTATGAATGCTCACCTTATCGCTTAAGGAAACGCTGGCTTTAATCGATAAATCGCAAGGGGCGACTAAACATCTGCCTCCTTGATGATCGACATGGTTGCCAAGGATTTCTATCCGACCATAGGAAAGGAAATGGCGTTTTTCTTTCGGCCCGAATTCCTGATCGAAAAGGGCATCGACCGCCGCGAATAAATTATCTTCTTTCATAACAAAGCCTCCTTGATGAAGCGATGAAAGCCTTCTTGCCCAGCTTGATCGTCTTTATAAACGGCGACGTTTCTTAAGATCCCTTGGCAAACGCGATTGATGTATTCGCGACTGCTTATGCCTTGCTCTTTCATCGTCTCGATCATCGGGAAGAAAGCAGCGATATCGGGATAAATGGCCAAGGCGGCTTCCTTATTAAGATTCTTCGTCACGACGTCATCGACTTCCTTCTCTTGGCGAAGTAATCGCGCTGGAAGGATGAAGAGGCCGGCCGCTTCAATTAGGCCGATGCCTTCTTTCTTAATCGGGTGGTATTCGGGATGGGCATGGAAGATGCCATCCGGATAGGTTTCGTCAGTGCGGTTATTGCGCAAAACGAGAATCAAACGATACATATCCCCCTTCTTTTCGGCGAAAGAGGTGACGGCGTTATGCCTATCCTCCCCCACCCCGGAGATGATATTGCAACTATCATCCGTATAAGGGCGCCACGCTTCCAAAATGCGCGTGGCGATATTAGCAAGGTCTATGCGGTCCCTTCCTTCAAGCGACAAAGCGGACACATAAAAGTCTAATAGCGAGACCTCGCTTCCCTTATCGTTACGATAAACAACTTCTTTTTTGGCGGCCTTTAGTAACGGCAAGGTTGGTTCGCCGCCTTGGAAATGCTCATGGTTGAGGATCGAGCCGCCGACGATCGGAAGATCGCTATTCGAGCCGATGAAGAAAAAGGGGAAACGATCGACGAAATCAAAAAGGCGTTCGAAGGTTTTATTCGATATGACCATCGGCGTATGCCGCTTATCGAAGGCAATGAGGTGTTTGGAGAAATATCCGTATGGAGAATATTGAAGGAACCATCTCTCTCCCGCCAGATTCAAAGGGACGAAACGGATATTCGTCCTGGCGGCATGCTTCAGATCGCCATAGAAGCCAAGATTCTCCTCGCAAAGGGCGCACTTGGGATAATCGCTGCTTTTGACGGTCAATAGCTTAGCGATGTCTTTATTGTTCTTTTCAGGCTTCGAGAGGTTGATGGATATCGTTAAGGATGGGCCGTCTTTAAAAGAAGCTTCCCAAACGAGGTTTCGATCGACTTTCGTCTTTTGGAAATAATGGTTGTCGATCGATAGCTTATATAAATACGACAGGGCCGCTTCGCCGCCCTCCTTCCGCTCGATTTCTAGGAAGCGCTCGTTTGTGGCGCTAGGAGTTGGGGAAAGAAGCCCCAAGATAAAATCGGCGGCGCGCTCGCTTTCGGCTTCGTCCTTCCCTCTTTCGGATAAATCCTTCGATAAAGCGGCGATCAAGGGATCGGGCACCGTGTAAGAAGAGATGGCTTTCGTATCGATCTCCCCTTCATAAGGGGCGTCCAAAGAGAATTCATGAAGGAGGATATTCGAATAATAGATGGCATCCTCTTCATCTAATCCCCAATGGGTTTGGGCGTAACAAACGAATTCTTTGATGGTCTTCTCTAGCATCTTTATCTCCTCTCAAAACGGTATTCGATGTAATTGTGTTGACGTTTCTTAGGCGTAACGGACATCGCTTCATAATCCCAAACGATGTATTCGGGCTCCATAGCGAGCCCTGAATGCTTCTTCTCATGATAGCCAGTGTTTAATAAGCGCTTGGGCGAGCCGCCGTTATCGGCATAGATGACGATACTAGGAAAATCAGTGAGGATATCCAAAGAGCAAAAGGGGCTTTCTAAATGAGCGGAGACATCCTTATTGCCATCCAACTCGAAAGCGTGATCGATGCCACCCGTCGGCAAAGCGAGAACCTCTTGGCTATCCATGGCTTCCTTAAGGGGCCGCAAAGAACGGAAATCTAAGCAAGGCGGGACCTCTTCTAAGCATAAGGGAATCAATTTCTCGTCGTATTTGGTCGTCCTCGATGAATTGACCATCAAGGAATGGTTGGCGACATCCATATATCCACCGAGATTAAAATAGCAATGGCTCGTCAAGGACAAAGGGGTCTTCTTGTCACTAGAAGAATCAAAATATATGGCAAAACGCGCCTCTTTTCTGTAAATGCGGTAAGTCACGTCGGTATGGATTGCCCCAATGAAGCCGCCGTCACCATCAGGGCTATCGATGCTAAAAATAACATTGATGTAATCTAGGTTATCCTCGTCGATTCGGAAGGAAAAATAACGGAAGCTATAGCCATTAGGGCCGCCATGAAGGACGTTATCGCCTTCATTGGTCGATAAGGGATAACGTTCCCCTTCGAATTCTAACGTTCCGCCCCTAATCCGTCCGGCCACGCGGCCGATGATCTTGCCATAATATGCGGTCGAGGACATCCAAGAAGATAGATCCTTCTCGCCGATCAATAATTCCTTATCATCAAGCGTCAGGCGGTATATCCCTGCGCCATAATCGCATAAGATGAAACGTAACCCCGCCTCATTAACGACCTCGATGAGGGTGGCTTTCCCCTCTTTCCTTGTGGCAATCACCATTTACATTAGCTCCTTTATGATGGATTTAAGTTCTTCTTTCGAATATTCTCTCGGAACGGGGTAAAGAGGGTTGGCTTCTTTGGCGGCGTGTTCGCTTAAGGCGTCCAAATCCGCTTCTTTGATGATCCCTTCGAAGGTGGGGGCGATGCCCATTTGGGCGTTCATCTCCTCTAATTTGGCGATATACGCCATAGCTTTCTCCTTTAACGAGGCGTTATAAGGAAGAAGGGAGCTCGCATCGGATAACCTCGCTAAAGGTTTATAGACCTTAGAGCCATAATGCCTAAGCATCCTCGGAAGGATCGCCGCGTTGGCTAGGCCATGGGGAATATTATAGAAACCGCCTATGGCGTGCGCAATGGCGTGCACATAGCCAACATAGCTGCGGGTGAAGGCGACACCCGCCATATAAGAGGCCTTAAGCATCCTTTCGCGGGGCTCTAACGCCGTAGGATCGTGGTAGAAATCCTCTAACGAGGAAAGGATGATGCGGGAGGATTGGACGCTATAGGATTTGGTTTTATGGGTTCTCGCCTTCCCGATATAAGCCTCCACGGCATGGGTGAGGGCATCCATCCCCGTCATGGCGATGATGCTAGGTGGGAGAGTCGTAAGGGTGATGGGGTCCAAAACGGCCAAATTAGGAAGCAAATGAGGGTCGGTGATGGCAAATTTATCCTTCGTTTTCTCATTTAATAGCACAGCGGCAATCGTCGCTTCGCTTCCCGTACCGGCCGTAGTTGGGATGGCGATAAGCATCGGATAATGCTTACGCACCTTCAATAATCCCTTAAGCCTTTGCGGATTCTCGATTTTGTTGGCGACCATCGCCCCCACCACTTTGGCGGCGTCAATAGCCGAGCCGCCGCCATAGGCGATGATGGAATCGCAATTACCCTCCATCAAGGCGGTCCTTGCCTCTAAGACGCAGGCGAAAGTCGGATTGGGCACCACATGAGAATAAACGACGGGGTCATACCCCTCTTCCTTAAGCGAATCCATCAACGCGATGAACGGCTTTGAAGAGGGCCTCGAAGCGGAAGTCATAATAAAGGGGCGGTAGAAATGCTTCTCCTTAAGGTAGGCGGCCACCATTTGGATGCTCCCCTCCCCTTCGATCGTCTCGGGTTCCTTAATCCGCACCAAAGGCAAGAGCAATTTGTTTAGAACGAATTGGTATAATCGGCAATATATACGGGCGAAAACGTTCATCTTCTTTCCTCCTATAGCAAGGGCGAAATAAGCTCCAATATCGCCCACAAAAGCCATTTTCTCCTTCGCATGGCCTTCCATTTCTTAAGCGTGATCTCTTCGCTTACGGCGAAGGAATCGAGGAAATCCTGCTTGATGTCCTTGATTGCTCGACTGCCAATAAGCAAAGTGCTATTCTCGCTATGGAGATAGAGGGAGCGATAATCGATGTTGATTGTTCCAATCGAGGCGATCCTATCGTCGGAGACGAAGGTCTTCTGATGGACGAAACCCGGCGTGTATTCGTAAATGCGCACGCCCTTCATTAGGAGCTTGCCGTAATTCTTCCTCGTTAGTTCAAAGACCAACTTCTTGTCGGGGATATGCGGGGTGAGTAACCGCGTATCGACGTCCCCAAGACTCGCCCTGATCATGGCGTCCCGCATCTTCTCATCGGGCAATAAATACGGGGTGGACATATAGACGTATTTCTTGGCGGAATCCAAGATAGAGACATAAACCTCCTCGCCAAGCGGGGTGTCGTCATAAGGAATATCGCCATAAGGTAACACGTAGCCATCGCTAGGTGGGAAGCCCTTGTCCTCATCGATATACCGCTCAGGCTCATAGGCGGTGTAATCGATATGTTTGCCAATCTTCCCGAAATTGGCTTCGTAATCTGCCAAGAAAAGAAGGGTATATCCATAAACGGCCTTGCCCTTGACCATGATGGCGTTGTCCTTCCAATGCCCGAAGCGATTTTCTTTGTTGATGTATTCATCGGCGATATTGATGCCGCCACTAAAGGCCGTATGGCCGTCGATCACCATGATCTTGCGGTGGTTGCGGTTATTCATTCGCACATCGAGGAAGGGCTTGATCGGGCGGAAGGCATAGGCTTTGATCCCCATCTTCCGTAAGGTTCTATCATAATGCGACGGCGTGGCCCCTAAATTGCCGACATCATCATAAATCAAGCGGACGTCGACCCCTTGCTTGACCTTCTCTTTTAAAATCGAGAGGATGCTATACCACATATGCCCGGGTTTGATGATGAAGAATTCGATGAAGATATAATGCTTCGCTTTCTCAAGCTCCTCGAGCATCTTGGGGAAGATATCATCCCCCAAAGGATAATAGGAGACCTCACTATTGGAGAAGAGGCGGCCGCCCCTCTCCTTCTCGATCATTGAAGCGATGCGGGCGCCCTCGGGGGAATATTCTTCGATCGCCTCTTCGAAATTCTCTTGCCTTTTCTCTTCGGAAAGCAATTCGTAGTAGCGTTTGCTATACGCTTTCGCGCGTTTGGTGGTGATCTTATGGGCGAAGAGAAGATAGAAGACGGCTCCGAAAAAAGGGAAACAACCGACTAAGAAAAGCCAACTGACCTTGTATTCGTTCTCGGAATCGCTATTGACGATGAGGATGCCTAAGACCAAGGAAAGAAGCCATATCGCCAAAAGGAAGCACCAAGCGTAATTGCTTTGGAGGCTGCCAGTATAGACCACGACGCAAAAATGAATGACGAGGGAAAGTTCTAAGAGAACGATGAGGATGATGAAGGCCTTTTGCCAAAAACCGTTACGGAAGAATTTCATCGCGCTAATTCTAGCAAAGCTAGAAAGAATGTAGTAGCAAAAGACATTGCGTGGACACGCAAGAAAAAAAGCGTTCTCATCTTACACGAACATGATCGAATAAATCGGCAAAACGACCAGATTCCCTTTGCTTGTGGCCATATTCTTATTGCCGAAAATGTATCCGCGCCGGAGTTTATAGGCGCCATCTGGAGCGACCAGTTTTGGGATGGCTCGGAAATTGTTTTGATCGTTGCCCGATTTTATTTCCAATGGCAACACCGCCAGCGTGGCGTAATCGTTGATCAAGAAATCCACTTCCCCCACTTTCTTGCTGCCGAAATAATATAGGGCGTGGCCATGGGCCGATAATTCCATTGCGCATGCCGTTTCGTAAACGGAACCCAAGTTGATGCCGGCATCGGCATCCAATATCGCGGAGACGTTGTTCTTATAGAGAAGATTGGTTAGGATGCCGACGTCGTTGTAATAAAGTTTAAGCAGATTTTTGGCTATCGATTCATTCAGAGGAAAACGCGGATTGCTAATGGCCCTAGCGGCGTTAGCGACACCCGAGGCCAATAGGTATTCTATTTCGTCTTCGTATTTGGCCAAATTGGCATCGTTAACGTTCTCGATTTTCTTATATTGGAGCCTCTTCACTTTGTTTTGCATGTTGGAAACCAATAAGTCATAAATCTTAGCGATCCGCAATTTATGCTCTGCATCATATTTAGCACAATCATCCTTATAATAATTAAAGGTCTGCGTTTGGATGTTTCTGGTCTTCATCACGTTCCTATTGATGACGTATTCGCTGACGGCGTCGGGAAGGCCGCCAGCGATAAGATAATCTTTGAATAGCGACAACATCCTCTCATGAAGAGCCTCTTCGACTTTCTCTTGTTTCTTAAAGCATTCTCGCAGATAGTCGATGACTTCTTTGCTTACGTTATTGGCCCATAGGAATTCCTCGAAATCCATCGGATACATGCGCACCTCGCTAATGGAACCCATGGGGATGAAGATGTGTTTCAAGTTGATGCCAAGCAACGATCCGCTGGCGATATAACGATACCTATCTTCCTTTCTTAATTCCTTTAGCATTGTGATGAGATGAGGGTAATATTGGATCTCATCCAAAAAAACCATTGTGTCTTGTTTTATGCCTAATTTGTCACCATATAAGGCTCCAAGAAGCAAATAAAAGGCTTTGGTCGTCTTGACGTTGGAGAATAATGCTTCCCCTTCATAATCCGTCTTCAAATCAATTTCGACATAATTGGAAAAGGCTTTAGACGCCGTTTCGCGAATGATATAGCTCTTCCCGATCTGCCTCGCTCCGTCAATAACGATAATTTTGCCGTTATCATCGCGATAATATTCGCTCAATAATGTTTCTATTTTTCGATTGAACATATCTGTTTCCTAAAGACTATTTGTTTTTCCAATAAAATTCTACGCAAAAACATCGGTTTTTCCAATAAATTTATTGGCTGTTTTATCGGTTTTTCCAATAAATGCTACTTACGAAGTTCGAAAGCGACACGATTTTGTCGCATTCGTGTTGCTTTCGATCGAGGAAACCATCCGGCTAATCAAACATCGTTTGAAATATAACCACAAAGATGAAACAAGAACCCGCATCGTTCAATTGTTTTTATTTGGGCTAAGACTATCCAGAACGCATAATTTATAGCAATCGTCATCTTCGGTGAGTTTAAGAGGGATCTCTGGGGAACGGACGCAAGAGGAAAGTAAAACGGTCTTCGAATCGATTAAATCGTATAAAAGAGAAGCGCCTTTCTCATCTTTTTATTTTTTGTATCTTGTTTATAAATCAATCTTTTAAACATCCAATAGGAATAACATATACACCATCTTC
>CAVFNI010000011.1:0-44875 GCA_963624045.1 Bacteroidaceae bacterium | reverse complement strand
GAAAAGAGGGGTTCAATCTGATATGACCATCGAGTTCCAAAGTCATGCTTTTGGGCGAGAAGGCAACATTTTGATAAGCCAAAACGTATTTCTTCTCACCGATATCGATCGATAGGCGCGAGAGGGCGAGTTCATTATGGCGATCATCCCATTCCTCAATTTCCTCTTCTTTAACCACCGCCGATAATTCATGCATCTGCTCTTCGGAAAGGTGATAGATTCCTTTCTTTTCTAAGACCTCGGCATCGAGTCCTGTTAGCATAGCAGCGCGCTTAACATAAGGATCGGAATCGCCTTGGGCGCATAATTCCAGATATCTAAGGATATTGTTGTCGTAATTTTCGTACTTAAGCCAAGAAAAAGAGGGGAGATCTGCATTGATTTTGCGAATCAGGGATTTATTGATGCCACCCGTAGTGAAGTTAAGGACTTGGGCGGAAAGGATCCGTTCAAAGGGAAGGGGGACCTTCTCTAAGGTATCAGACCCTTTATAATCGTTATAGATGTCGCAATAAAGGATCTTCCTATCGGGATCGATATCCGCCACATAGCACCAAAAGGAGGTGATACGTTTCTCCTTACGCGAATCGAAGGAAATAAGAAGCCATCTTCCTTCTTTGATCGATAGGGAGATGGAGCGTTCAATGCCGATGGTAGAGCGTTTCTTTTCGTGCATGCGCCAAATCGCTTTCTTAGCTAGAATCTTAGCATAATGACGTGGTTATGAAAAACTAAGGGCATATTTGTTCTATGGTCTTAAAGCCATAATGGGCACGACATATACCCTATCTTCTCTTTTATAAGCGGCATTGCTTAGGCCACAAATGACGCACAAGAATGCGGCCACTTTCTCACCTCTTTTGGCAATTCCATTCCGAGAGATTTTGCATTTTCATTCCGAATGATTTCGCTTTATAAAGCATCAATCAAACAAAGTCTTTAATCCCATCGTAAAGCAATCGCCGCCTTTTACAGACAGATGGCCCTTAAGAAAGCAACGCTTCCCCTTATTCGATAAACGTTTAGCCTTAAATGTGCGTGAAATTCACGCAGATGGAAGAGGAAGTTTGATTAGAGACATTGAAGCTATAAGGGAAGAGATCGCCATTATTGAATTTGCCGTTATTTTGATAGCATTGGGCCAATTTGGCGTTGGTGTAGGAAGAATTGCCAGAAACGGTATATAGATTCTTCATTAATCCGAAATTCTCTTCGAAATCCGACTTTAAGAAGGAAGAGCTGCCATCGGCCGGAAGAATGCTAATAAGGCGATTGGAAGAGCCATAGACCCCATCATCGCTATTGAAGGTGCTTTTAGCCACATCCAAAGAATAGCTGCCCGTGTTGCTAGCGGCGATGAAACCATTATATAAGATGGAGCCGTCACTATTCGTTTTCGAAAGGAAGGTCGGATCATCGCTATATTTGATGTTGCTATATCCTTTGCTTGAAGCGATGTAAGAAAAAACACGACTGTCGACATGGAAGGCTTGTAAGCCACTAGAAGCATAAGTTCCGCCATGGCCATAATAAGAGGAGGAGAATTCAGGATAACCGCTGCTATCTTGCTTGTTAAGCCCCGTCGGCGTGTAATATTGAAGAATCACATATTCGTCATAGGGCGTGCCATTCCACGCACGCGAAGGAATAAGCAAGAAATCGCCGGTATCAGTAAAGCTATTGAGGGTGATAGAGAAGGATCCGGTACCGTTAACCACTTTAGGAGCGCACCAGCCCAAGAGCATCTTGCTATAGGCGTTATGGTCGCCGACATTACAATCCATCATATCGACCATCCCGCATGGCGCCTCGGAATAATTGCCATAATCGTCGGTATCATAGGAATAATAATCGTCGAGGCCAAGCATATGTCCCGTTTCGTGAATGAGGGTATGAGTATCGATGTCGGGGTCGTAATAACCGTTGGCGATCATGCTCATTGGGCTCCAGAAATAACGATTTGGCACAGGATCGCTCTTATTGGGATCCATATTCGTGCCCGTCGTATAGGCCCACCATAAATCGGCATTATCGTCATAGCTTTTATCGGTAAAATAAATGAGATCGATGCCGTCGATATATCCATCGCTATTGCTATCAAAACTTTGATTTAAATATCCCTTGCTCTTCGCCCAGCTAACAACGTCGGTAAGGATATCGCCGGTGTCTTTATAACCCGATTTGCCTTCGCCCTTTTCGTAAGCCTTTTGGAAGTCATCCGAGGAAAGGGAATATTCAAAGGGATCGGTCACCGTCCCGCTTATATTGAGCTTCCCATAGGAAGAGGTGCGATAATAACTAGATAACGACTCCCAACCAGTGCTATTCTCCTCGCCGAAAAAGGCGTTTTGAATGACGCTCACTTCGCTACTAGTTGGCTTATTTTCGCCAGAGAAATAGACCGGCACGACCAAAAGCTTCGGCGAGCCGATGGAGGGAAGATTGCCAGAGCCTAGCACACCATAATCCTCAAAATTATCTAACTGATATTTCTGGATGGAGGATAAGGAAACCTCATAATAACCCTTCTCATCGACGGGGTCGTCTTTCTTTCCAGAAGAGGCGATCTCCAATTCTAATTTGGCTAAATAGAAACGTTTTTTCTTCGTTCCGTCGATCCGTAAAGAAGAGGTTTGCCCGACGTTTTCAAAAAGAAGATAGTTACTATCGCTATAAGAAATGGCAGTCACCTCTTTCGTAGTGGCAGAAAAAGAATCGGCGCTTAAGGCTAAAGAAGCCTCCTCACTGCTACTGTAGCGGAAAGCGTAAGCCTTCAAAGAACGGATATTGACGGAGGAAGCGAAATTCAAAATCAAGTAGCCGTCGTTCTTCGAAGAGCTAAAACGGGCCGCTTCGCCAGCGGCGGCATAACACGCTGCCGCGGATATTGAAGAAACCTCAATGCCATTGCAAGTAATAGCAGAAATATTGATGCTAGTAGAAGAGGTCGGATTCGTCGTTTCGCCGAAAACGACGCTCGCTTGGAGAATGCTTTCTTCGCTAGAGGAAGAGGAGGAAGAAGCGCTTTGACTAGATGAGGATTGCCAAGAGGAGGAACTTCCTTGGCTAGGCGAAGAAGAAGCGCTCTCCTCTCCCATAAAGGAGCACGATGATAGGGGTAACGCTATAAGCGAGCCCGCTAAAAGAAGATATCGTTTGCCATTTTTCATAATCTCATTCCTTTTTTCATAAAGAGAATTTTTATAGAAAAGAGGCGAGGAATCAAACGCTTTTGCGTCAATGCTTCGCTTGTCTTCTTTACTCTTTTATAAGAGAAAAGCAGCAAAGGCATATCTCCCCGCTTCGAAAATCATTTTCGTTTTATCAAAATCGCCAGCAAAAGGTCAACGGATTATGCTCCCCCGCCACTTTGCCTTTGGCTCTAGTCAACATTCAATACTCGACCATCACATAAAGCATTCCAATCTATTTATCTTCCAAGGCAATTTGAATGCATTGTTTCGTTTTGTGTGTATTTTGACATTTTACGAATTCGTTTTGTGTGTATTTTGACATTTTACGAAGATTTTGCTTTAATAACCACGAGGGAAAATTTCATGTCAGAATACGAATTTAAGAGAAAAATATACAATGAAATATCCAAATGGAACAAAGACGAAAACAAAGTGCCTTTAATAGTCGATGGACTAAGACAGGTTGGCAAAAGCTATATCGTTAATAAATTTGCTCACGATAATTATGAAAACGTAATCACATATGATTTTCGGCATAGCAAAGGCTTAAGGCTGATCTTTGAAGGGAACATAGATGTCGATTCAATCATCAGAAAATCCGCCCCCTATTTTCCTGGCGTTCAATTTATACCGCATAAAACCATTTTGATATTCGAAGAAATCGGCGATTGCCCTTTAGCGCGCACTTCGCTAAAAAGCTTCGCCATGGATAAGCGTTATGCCGTTATTGCCACCGGGAGCTTATTAGGCGTTTTGAATTTCCGTAGGGAAGCTAAAGTAGATGTGCCGACGGGATATGAAAAAATCATCCATATGACATCGATGGATTTCGAGGAATTCCTATGGGCCAACGGACTAAGCGAAGAAAATATCGAAATCCTAAAAAAAGGCGTTTCGGATTTTCAAGAGATACCCACCGCTTTATCGGAATATTATAAGGAGATGCTTAGGAGGTACGTGGTTATCGGCGGCATGCCGGAATCCATCAAAGAATTCTTGAAATCAAACAACTATCTAAATTCCCGCGATTATTTATGCGGCTTAATCCAAGATTACCGAGCCGATTTCGGCAGATTCATTAATAAAGACGGCGTGGAGCAAATCGATTACCGCCTCCAATCACGGCTCAATATGGTTTTCGATTCGATACCGGCACAACTCGCTAGAGAAACCGAAACGATAAAATTCAAATATTCCGAAATTAAACATGGTGGTAGATCCACGGACTTCGAAGAATCCTTCGCTTGGTTAGAAAAATCCGGACTCGCCATCAGATGTTTTAATCTAAAGGCCATCGAACGGCCTTTGGAATCTAACGCAGATAAAACATATTTCAAAGCCTTTATCTCAGATATCGGTTTGCTGATGGCAACCTTCCCCCTCTCGGTAACGCAAACCTTCTTGAATGATGAACTTGGCTCGAGAAAGGGTGCAATTTTTGAGAATTTGTTGGCGATTTTCATCAATAAAAGCGGGTTCCCTTTATATTATTTCTCTAATGGTCGCGATCATATTGAAGTCGATTTCATCGTTGAAGGAAATGATGGCTTACTTCTCTTCGAAGAAAAATCGACCAATGGCAAAATGGCGGCTTCGCGGGCCATCATGGAGGGCAGGACGAATCAAAGAGCGAGCAAATGCTATAAGATCATCAAAGAGAACTTCGGGGAAGGCTCCTTTTATACCAGCGTGCCGCAATACGCCGTTTCCTTCTTATTGGATAACATTAAAAGAGAACTCGACAAAGGTTATCGTTTTAAACAACTAGAATGTCCTTCCATACGATAACGCGAGACGCGTTCCGAAGCGCAATCCCAAAGTGCAATTGCACTTTTGGACCACCTTAAAAGGCAATGCCTTCATATCACTTTGCTACTCGTCCACCACTGTCATAACGCAAATCGTTCCCTTTATGCAATTCAACGCAATATAAAATTGGTTTCTCACTCAATATGAAAATGTAACCCGGCCTTTCATGGAAATGCGATAAAGAATTCAAAAGGTTGGAAGTTATCTTAAGAGATTCAGAAAAGAGGCACCGGCAAATCGCTCTTAATTGCAATGATGCGCATTCGCCCCAGAAAGTCCGCCTTCGCTCACAGTGCCGCTGACGGAGGTCAACTTTATTTGGCGATAATAGTTGGTGCCTTGATAGTCGTGGTGAGACCACGCATGAATTTTGTGTACGGACCCTTTGAAGAAGCCCATCCGTGCGCATATATGTTAACACCCTCCTACCGCCCCACGCAAAGTTGGAGAACCAAAAAATAAGCGATTTCTAATAATACGCGCCAAAAAAACAGGACTGAAGTCATATCAATCCTGCTACTAAAGTATGGCGCGCCCGAGGCGATTCGAACGCCTGACCCCTTCCTTAGGAGGGAAGTGCTCTGTCCAGCTGAGCTACGGGCGCAGCGCGATTAGTTTATAATAACCTTGGGAAAAATGATACGGCTACTTTCTTCGCTTTAGATACAATAGACGCTTTAAACAACGATGATAGCTACTTTTTTTCAAACTGGCACCCAATCACACCACTTCAATATTATTTATTGCTGTTATAGGTAATAAGCCACTCAAAATTATTATTGATGTAGCAATCCTCCGTGGGATCGGGAATGTAATTGCTTTTTAGCATAGGTTCGTTAAATTCCCCGATTGCGGTGTCGTTAGCGATATAATCCAGCAATCTTTCTTTGAGGTATATCGCCCTTCCGAGCATATGCGAATGATGCAATTGCGATATTTCCAAACCGAAGGCTTGGTATTCGTTTAGATAATAAACATCGAAAAGAGGGATGAAAGAACGAAGCGTTTTGATCAATTTATCCAAATCGTTCTTGATTAACGCCGCCAAGGTATCCTTATCTTGCCTTTCGTAGGCCTCTCTAATCTTCTTTGCCAAATGAATTTTAATGCTTAGGATCTTCGCATAAGAAGAAATCATCTCGAAATAATGACGGAAATAGCCATCTTCCGTTTTCTTGGCGATCCTAAGATATTTCCTAGCCAATAGGAGATACCTCCTATTCACTCCCGTAGAAGCGTATAAATCGTAATTGCCGATCAATAAATCGCTAAAAAAGGCAATATAAGACGTGTTGTTATAATATTTGCTGCGATCGTGCTTATAAGGGTTATTAAGCAAATCAAGGCTTATTAGATCGTCATAAGAAACGCCGACGATATCGTAAAATTTCTGCTTATTTAATTTAGGCCCGAGTGCCTGATTTTGATTGCATTCGCTGGCGAGGAAAAGGCTAGGGAGAACGCTATAGATCGAAGAGGGGATAGCGAAATCGCCCCATATGGTCACCATATATTTATCGATATTATTGGCCCCGCAAACTTCTATTTGTTTGATTAAACGCGGCAAAGAATAATTATTATTGGCAACATAACTGATGTGCTTCCAGGCGCACCCAGCAAAGCCAATTTCGCTAGCGTGCCTTTTCATATCCTTGATTTTGTCGTCGATGACCTTCTTATCGACGGCGTCATAATCCCAAAGCCAAACCAACGTGTCATCGGGAAGTTCCTTCTTCACGGCTTCCTCGCTAATGGAGGTGCATTTGTTATCAAGCAGCATATCGCCCCATATCTCGATTTTAAATCCGTATTTTTGGGCGATTTTAACCACCTCTTTAAGGTATTCCAAAAGCAAAACTTTCTTGTCTTTCAGCCCATGCTTGTTGAGATATTCGCCTAATCCGAGCCCAAAAGTCTCATCCATCCCGATATGTATCGTTCTTCCTGAAAAAGATTCGGAAATGCTCTTAAACATCGCCTCCACGAAAGCGTAGGCTTTGGGGTTAGCGACCTCCAAAATGCTTCGGGTATCCATGAAGCCTCGAAAGGATTCATGACGCCAAATGAATTCAAGGTGGCCTAACACCTGAATGGCGGGAATAACCTTGACGCCTTTTTTGGCGGCATAGCCCTCTATATCTTTCAATTCCTCTTTCGAATAACTGCCGCGATGATAATTGAAATAAGGATATTCGGGAATTTTATAAGCATCGGTGAGGCCCAAATAGAATTCCTGATATCCGAAAGAAGACAGATAATCGATGAATTTCTTTAAGGAAGAGACTTTGGGAGCGCAACCAGAAGAACATTCCAAATAGCAAGATAACGTTTTGACCTTATTCATGCGTTCCTCCTTTCATCATATCCTCAAGCAATTCGTCGAAGTTAACCGTAGCCAAACCGATATGCTTATCGGCACAGCCGTAATAAATGTACAATGTGCCGTCTTTTAGCACCGTTCCGGTGGGGAAAACGCATCCATCGTATATTCCTTCTAATTCGAATGGCTGGTCGGGTTCCATAATCCAATTAGATGTTTTCCTCACGATTTTTGTTGGATCGTGTAGATCTAATAAACACGCCCCTACTCGGTAAACGCCCCTCTTATCGACGCCATGGAACAAGAAGAACCAACCATATTTGGTTTTCATAGGCGGGGTTCCGGCTCCGATACGCTCCGTTTGCCAATCATTTTCGCCCGTGAAAAGCAATTGAGGTTTATCGAAATGAAGCAAATCGGTGCCGCTGCTAATCCAAATGCTAGGCATCTTAACCCCTTCGACATTAGGGAATTTAGGGCGGGAAATCATGTAATAACGGCCGTTAATCTTCTCAGGGAAAAGCAAAACATCACGATCGTCGACATCGCTTTCGGTAAGGCGCCCTAATCTTTGCCAATGGACGAAATCCTTGCTAGCGGCCAAATATGTGATGGTCACATTTTCCTTAGCGAAGACTGGCATATCGGATGTATGAACATCGTCGGCGGCGATATAAATCGGCGGGAATGGCCAATCGGGAAGCCAATATGGCCCAGGAGCGTAGCACCTAGCCGCATAAGTCATGAAATAAGTTTCCCCGATTTTGACGATCCTAGGATCCTCCACGCATCCGCCGTCGGGCATACCTTTAACAGGAGAAAAGACGGGGTTATGTGCGTATCTATCGAAATGGATGCCATCTTGGCTGGTGGCAAGCCCTAAACGGATTACGTGAGCGTCGTCATTCCCAGCGGCCCGGTAAATCATCACGAATCGTTCCTTTTCCTCATCGTAAATCACCGCGGGATTCAAAACGCATTTGCCTTCGAATGAATCGCCATCGATCGGCGACAATATCGGATTCCCTTCATATTTTTCGATTTTCATATCTTTTTACCTCCCTTGAAACCACTTTAATCTCCATAAGAAACATCCGTTTCGCTTTCCTTATTCGGGGAAGAATCGCTCCCCATTCTTGCGCATAATCCCTTTCTATAAATATGGGGATAATGGTCTTTGTTAATGTATTTATCGAATAACCCCAGGGCGAATAAATGAAAACCGAGAACCAAAAAAGGAAGAAGCAAAATGATAACCGCCACGAAAGCAAGAATCATAATCAAAGGGTAGACGATCATCGTCAAAAGACTGATGGCATATATCGCCAAAGCGAAGATGATGGCTAAATAATAACGGACTATCAAGAAACGAAGGCTATTGGAAAGGCTCTTAAAAAGAGGCATGTCGTATAAGGTGGCTTGGGCCATAGAAAAAAGAAGCATCGGCACGATTACGGCGTAATAAAGGCCGATAGTGAGACCCGAAAGCACCCCTAACCCTCCATTATCTTGGCTCATCGGATTAAGCATCGCGGTGACATAAGTTATCAAAAAATAGAAAAGTCCAGCGAAGAAACCGACAAGCAGAAACGCCTTCCAATATTTCTTGATGCCCATGAAGAAGTCGCTCCTAAAAAGGACGCCCTCACCAAAACAAAGGCATTTGACGATGCGGCTAGCGCCCGCTAGACCGATAGAGAAAATCATAAAGCAAAGAATATTGATGGCGGTAAAAAGCAAATGAATCGTCGTCGTTTGCGTTCTAATAGCCATCAAAATCTCTTCAGAACCCCGACCTTTTGCCTCCATCTCTTCCCTAAGCGCATTCGCGCTGCCATTCATAAAACCGGCCTCAACGATGTTCGAGATGATAAAAGGCAAAAAGAAGAGCGACAAAATAAGACCAATAAGCAATAACGTCCGCCACTCGTTTTTCACGATATCTAAAAATTGTTTGCCCCGACTATTAGGAAGCCATTCCGGCAAGAAATCTGGAATTTGCTTTCGTTTGTTTTCTTTCTTATCCGCCATAAACTTCCTTTAAAAGGCGCCAAACAGAATTGGTCTTGCCTTCTTCTACGAATTCCAATAAATGCTCGGATTTCTTGTTGACGAAAAGGTAATATTCGCCATCCTCCTCATACGAAACGTATTCCGCGAAACATCCTTCCTTACCTTTATATGCCTCTAAGCCATAATGGATATCGTTATTCACGTAATTATCATCGGCATAAAAAGAAGATGAGGCATCAAAAGTCAGAAAGTGGCTTTTCAAGTCGTCTACTATGATAGCTTCCTTTTCTAAAATCAAAACATCGGCATCCTCTAACCCGAAAGTGGAATACATCGTGTAATAGGACGATAAGGAAGGGTTCGCATTATTGATTACGACTTGCTTGATTATTTCCTGATCGACATATTGCTCGATCTTCTCTTTTAACGGCGCGGCATCCACTTTCGAAACGCTGAAAAACAGATTGAATTTCTGATGTTTCTTTAAAGCGGACTTGCCCTTCACCACAAAGAGATACCCCGTGACAAGCAAAGCGATCAAACCGATATAAATCCCCACGTTCCTTTGGAAATGCGCTTTATAAGGAAATTTATAATTCATTCCCGATCTCCTTAATAAAACGGTCGGCCAAAAGGAAACGGTAACGTCTTTGGGCCACTAATTGGGAAGAAGGGAAAACGGTCAGCAGAAAATAAACGTTATTAACGCCTTCCTGGCGCAACACGACTTCTTGCACCCGGATGTTATCATCCAAGGTAAGAACGCGGCCGCTAACGGAAACGACCTCGGCCTCGATATCTCGTTCTTTTTCCTCTAGGACGCTATCGAAGTGGATGAGCAAACGTCGCAAATCCATCGTTTTGGCATATAGCAAAATGCTCAAAAAGACAAAAATCCCCGTAAAAACCCCTCCGATTATCTCAAAATAGCGATAATTCTGATAATTTGTGAGGCAAACGGTAATCACCAACAAAGACAAAAGCAAAAGCAAACAAAAAACAAATAACAGGCAACAAACCCAATATTTATTCTGAATTTTCTTACGATTATCCAGGGAATACATCGTTATCTCCAAATTCGCCTTTTATCAATTCCCTGGCTGCCTCGCTTTTAGCCATCAACAATTTATCGGATGCGATCTCCTCTACTATCTTGCCGTCGGCCATGACATAAACAAAATCGCCGATGGCCATAGCTTCCTGGCTGCTATGGGTAACGAAGATGACCGTCGTCTTTAATTCAAGCATAAGCTTTTTAAGCTCGCCTCGAAGTTGCTCCCTTAGCGGCGCATCGAGATTAGAAAAGGGCTCATCGAACAAAAGAACATTGGGTCTTTTGATGATGGCTTTGGCAATCGCCACCCTTTGGGCTTGGCCTAAGGAGATTTGCTTAGGCTTACGCGTCAATAGATGCTCAATATGAAGCAAGCGACTTGCTTCATAGACCCTTTCTTTGATTTCCTCCCCGCTAGCCATGGTGTGTTCTAAAGGAAAGGCGATGTTCCTAAAGACATTTAGATGGGGGTAGAGAGCAATATTTTGATTCACGAGAGCGAGGTTACGATCACGAACGGAGAAATTAGTGACGTCTAGATCGTCAAAATAGATCTTTCCGCTATCAGGAGAGATAGTTCCCGCTAAAAGCTTTAGCAAAGTGCTCTTGCCAGAACCGCTTTCCCCGATGATCACATTAACGAGGTCGCTATGAAAAGAAACGCAAAGGCCCTTTAAAACAGGGACGGCCTGTTTCTTAGCAAGATAGCTGACATTTATTGCTTCGAGGGCGATTTGCGGCATTTTTATCCTATGCGATCAAAACGATATCGCTAATATAGAGGTCGCCATATGTGTCAAGGACGCCCCCAGGAACGTCCATAGCGACGGCGCAGTATTCAAATTCGACTTTGCCTGACAAACCAGAACAACTGTATTCGATATATTGCCAACCATCGTCACTAGAAATCGTATTGCTTGGCTTAATATATTGCGCTTGGGCGTTCCATTGAATGCAAAATCCGTATTCAAGGTCGCTATCGTTATAAAACCAAAGGCCGAATTTAGAATAATTCGCTACATTAGCGGAAGTGACAAAATTCAAATAAATCCATTTGCTGCTGCCATTGGAGCTTATTTTCAAAGCGCCGTCTTCATCCGGACGCTTAAAGTCCTGAGAATAAGATAAGCTTACGCCAGCGCTTAAAACGCTGACGCTAGCTTGCGAGACCCCAACCGATTTCGAGAAGTTAAAAGCGGTCGTCCCACCGCTGTTCAAAGTTAGATAATCGCAATAATTCTTTGCCAATTTCACTAACTTATCGCTACCTTTCACCGCCCCGCGATATGCGGAATCAATCGCATAATAAGACGCACATATCGCCTCCAATGCCGCATTCTCGCTTTCGTTAGAAAAATCCATATCAAAATTAAGGCGAGCGACTTGGTCGCTAACCCCATTGACTTTGTCGAGAATCGCCAAATCTTCGGAAGTGTATTGGGCGCCGAAATAAACCTTCCAATCGTCTAAATAATAAGTGCCTGCCGTTTCGTTAAGTAGCAAACCGAAGCCCAAGATGTTTTCATAACCGTTTTCGAGGATGAGCCTAGATAGATTATATTCGCAATAATTCCATTCGCCCGCTTTTAAGGAGACGTCGATGGAAGTAATGGCGACATCGCCTTGGCCAATCAGCGCCAAAGTCGCTTTGGCTTCTTTCTCGTTGGCGTTATATAGCCATAACGAGAATTTGTCGATGTCGGAAATATTGCGATCTTTTATATCGCTTTCGGAGAAGCGCTGCACGAAATAAGAATATTCGCCGCCGTTAACGCTATTCATGTACATCTTAAGGCTGCCATCGCCTTCTTTAATGTAATCCGTATCGCTATTGATATCGAAACGGCACTGGATGTTATAACTGCTAAAAGGATAAACCAATTTGCTTCGATACATATCGCTGACGCTATTGTAGCCGTTGATGGTGACGATCTTTTCGTCAGTCTTTGATTCTTCGTTCTTTCCCTCGCAAGCGGTAAGAACCATAAGAGGAAGCAAGGGAAGCATTAATTTATTAAGTTTCATATCATCGCTCCTTCTTATTTGTAATAAGTAAGATCGCTGACGCTAAAATTCCTAGCGTAGCGATAAATATCATTGGTTTCGGAATTGAAGTTCTCCAATTCGAATTTAAGGCCGCTTACCTTAGCGAGTTTTGATCCGTCTTCGAGGACAAAATTGTAGTGATATCGTCTTTCTTGTTTGGGATAAAGATAGATAGTCCTTAAATATGTGGAGGTGAATCCATCTAATATTAAGCTGATGCTTAATGGATATTCGCTTTCGTTTTTGATGCTGAAATCGATGCCGCGCACATCTTGAAGCTCGCTATTGGCGATATCGGCGTAAAGTTTAAAACGCTTATTGGCGTTGGGGCTTCCTTTATCAAGCGAATTCATTGAGCAAAGCAAACTGCCATCCTTCGCTTCGATAGTTGAGCCTTCGCTCGCGGCAATGCCGGCAATATCCTCGAAAGAATGCACCACACCTTTTTTAGCGATATGATAATTGATCTTGGATGTCATTCCGACGATCTTTAGATCCATCTCTTCGCTTAACGCGGTCTTATAAACGGCTTTATAGCCTCTGCCCGCCTTACTCATATCGGCAATGTTTTCGCCATTGATATTCAAAGTGTTATAAAGGGAATAAATTTCCGTGTTGACCTTTCCTTCGGAGATATAAGAATTCACAATGAGATTATCGTCGGAAATAAGGGCGAGGATTCGCTCAGCCACCTCTTCCCTAGCTTTAAGGACGGCATAATCATCTTGAACATAAAGGGCATTGGTAATGACGGAATCATAAACCTCGTTCATCAAAGATTCGTAATCGAAAGAGGTTCCGTAATTCTTTTCCGCTTTCGCTAGTTCCCTCTCATAAACGCTAAGCAAATCGTAATCGTCCATGCCGTCTCTAAAAGAAAGCAAACGGTTAGAGGGGAAGGGATAATCGCTGCCGTATTTACGTCCAGGATAGACCAAGAAGCCATCGCCCGGGCAATCGGCGTTCCGCGTGGGCGAGGTATAGGGGTTAATGAAACCGCCATTGGCCGCATTATTCTGCTCGTCGTAAATATTGACGGCATAATAAAGATATCCAGTGACGTTTCTTCTTTTCATCGTCCAGCCCGTCGTCCGACTGCCAAGGTTATAATCGTCTAAATGGAAGGTGGGATATGGGGCTTTAGGACCAACGCAAGTATAGGTCCATAAATTGCCATTGCTATTGTCGTCGCGATTATAGTCATAACGGGAATAATATTCGCTATTCTCTAATTGGGAAATATAAGGGCAAGAGGTTTGATTGAGTGTTTCCACGATCGTCGAATTGAAAGTCGTCAGCGGATTAACGCGGTCAATCTTCAAAATGGATTCGATGATTTCCTCTCTTTTGGCGACGTTAAATTTGCTTAATTCTCCATCATCGCTAATCCGTTGCGCGATTTTCTGAAGGACTTGATCCAAATCGCCGCCCTTGGCGAAGAATTTTACGCCTCTTTCATAAGCGCCGCCCTTCTCCAAATACATGTCCATCTCATCGAAGTTGGTCAAATAGAAATAGGCATATTTAAGATAATTGGCGTCATTATTCGAACGAAGAACCAAATTGTGGATCAAGTCATACATCATGCACACGACTTGTTGGTTCTCATTCAAAGATTCAGGTCGGTTCTTAGGGATATCCACGACGGAAAAGTTCTTGGGGATATTAACAACGGGCAAGGGGATTGAAGAATAATTGGCGTTGGCATCAATCATCCGCACCTGGTTATCGACATATTCCTTCATGGTGTCGATATTGAATTTGGATGGCGTTTCCACCACCATGGCGTTGACTTTATAGTCGGTAAGCATGTCGGTGTAGTTTTGTACCACCTCATCGCTAGCGGCGTATTCGCCGCCAAGAAGCGCCCCTTTATAAACCAAGAAGGAGGATTTCATTTCCCTCGTTCCCGTATATTGGAAGCCCCAAACGGTGACACTCACCGGTATTTCTTTCTTTAGGCCATCAAAATCGAAATTAAGCGAACCGCGATACACCCCGCCGGGAGTGTTGGAATCCGTTTTGATATCCACCATGAAGCCTTGATATTGATCTTGCTTGATGTTGTTTTCTTGACTCGAAACGGCATAACTAACGGGCAAGAGGAAATCAGGCACGGAAGTACCGGTTGGGAAGTCGGAAACGTTATCGAAATCCTTATCCAAAGTCAAATACCTTTGCATATAGACGGTGATGTTGCCTTTGGAAATCTTTTGACCGGAATTGCTAACAAGGTCGCTTACTTCAACATCGAAATTGCGAATATCCTTATTGAATTTGAAGACGATCTGGCCCGCTTCCGATTCGTTTTGCATCATGCTGACTTCAATTTTGGCGGGCAATTTGTCGTAATAAACCGAATGATCGGCGTTTTGGGATACCTTGACGGTGGAATAAGTAGCAAAGCATTCGTCAATGGAATTCCCTTGGGAACAACCTGCCACTAATAGAGAACTAGTGGCAATAAGAGCCAATAAAGGCAGGCTTTTATGCGGTTTCATGATTATTTGGCCCTATTGATATCGTCTTGGATGCTCGAAAGGTTCGTTTTGATGTAATCGTAATTGACCGTCATGATTTCATCGGGAGTAAGCTTAGGCAAATCGGAGCCGCCCGTAAGCATGGAGACAATCGAACGCCCCTCCGTGCCGTTTTGGAAATGGAGATCCACTTTTCCTAAGCAAAAGAGCTTGGCTTTGCGCGATTCATAAAAGAGATAATTTTCCTCTAAAGCGGCGATAACGCTCCTCTTAAAGGTCGAGATGTCGCTATCTAAAGCGGCATAATCGTTACATGGCGTCGCCGGCAAGCAAAGCCCTTTCATCGTCTTGCGGTAGCTGTTTAAGCCTTCGTCGCTATACATGTAACGCAAAAATTCAATCCCTTTATCTTTATTCTTGCTATAAGCGAGGACGAAGGCTTGATGATCGACGCCTCCGCCCAAATAACTATAGCTTCTAGCGTCACGGACGATCTTCATGTCGCTAGCGCTTAATGGCGCATCACTTCCGTCGGTTTGATGGTTATCGACATAAGCGATGGCTTCGCTAAGTTTCTTATCAGCATCATCGTCGTTTTTGATCGACATCCTATTAACGATGGAGCTGACAACTGGCATCTTAATATAATCGACTTCGATTTTAGAATTAGAACCGCTTTCGTTCTCTAGCCACGAACCGTTGATCATGAAGACGGCGCTGCCGCTATAGAAATAGCTTTGGGTGGTCGTGAAATCCACCGAAGTGGCAGGATCTTGCCGATGGCCGTCATTGCCAACAAGCAATTCTTCCATAACTTCCAAAGCCGCCGTTTGGCCGTCATATGTATAGAAATTTTCGTTAGGTTCCGTTTCGTCGGGCCCTAAACCATTCATGAAATAATTATTAACCGTGTCCCTTCCTTCATATTGGGCGGTCCAAACATTCACGACGGAAGTGTAATATTCGGCGCGGTCGCTATATATGAACGGATAGACTTGTTTGGAGACGGGTTGGGAGCCTGGAGAAACGTATTTCTTGGCGTATATCTTGTCGCAAAGAGCCATCAATTCGTCGGTGGTCTTCGGCGTATCGTTATCGGTATAACCCATCTCCTTCCAGAGGGTAAGGTTACGGGCGATGCCCATGAAGCCGCTCGTCCAAGGAAGACCGTAATAATGTCCGCCAAAGCCATAATAATCTTTCATGTCCTCGGACAACTTCTCGCCGATCGTCTTGTTTTCGCCAGGATAGGTATAGTTATAGACCGATTCGGTTATATCCTCATATAATGGAGCGTATCCTTTCACGCTCTTTTTGGTGTAGATGTCGCTTTCGAAGGATTGCCTTTTGGTGAAGACCAAATCGAATTTGCCGCCATTATCGACGGCCGTCGCCAAAGAGTCGGCGCCAAGCTGGCCATCGAATTCGCTGACGGTAATCTTGATTCCCGTCTTCTCGGTGAAGCTATTGGCAAGGTTTTTGGCCCATTCCACTCCATAACCCATTTTGACGATGCCGATGGTCAAACCGCTAGAACTAACGCCACCGCATCCCGCCAAAGGGGCCATCATCAGCAAGAATGACGATAATTTCATGATGTTACGCATTTTCATATTTTTGCTCCTATCCATTTTATTTATCCCTTAAGACCGCCGATATAAACCTTCTCCATGATGGTATTTTGGAAGGCGATAAAAAGGGCAACGATCGGTAAAAAAGACATTATCACGCCGGCAAAATAAATCGGCCAATTGCCATTGCCGCTATAAACGGCCGTTTCGCGGTAAACATAAACGCCATAAGAGAGATCGGCATAATCCCGCATATAAAGGTTCGTGTATTCGTAATTGTTCCAATTGGTGATGAAAAGCATGATGAATAGCGAAATGGCGCTAGGGATTAGCATCGGAAGCATAATCCTCAAATAAACGCCCAAATGGCTCGCCCCGTCGATTAGCCCCGCTTCTTTGTATTCCGAGGAAATCGATTTCCAGAAGGCATACATATAGAAGAAATTTGTTCCGAACAAGGTGATTTGGGAAAGATAAATAAAGGGCGAATTAATCAAAGGGAAAACGTCATTGGAGAAGAGGCGGTATTCCGCCGCTCCCGCCCCATATAAAGGGATAATCGACAATATCAAGCCCAACGAATAAATGAATTTGGTGAGCTTGTTCTTATAGTGGACCAAAACATAACATACGGTGACGGTGCAAAACCAATTGACGCCCGTCATCACCACCGTCCGCCATAAGGAATTCCAGAGCATCTGCAAATAATTGATGGTGCTGCCGTTTAACCCTGTGACCGTGAAATTCGTGAAAGCGTCGAAATAATTCATGAAACGGAAGGCATGGGAATCCAAAGTGAACAAAAGGCCCTTCGTCGACAGATAATCCCAATATTTCGGAGCGAAAACCCCCTCACCGACGTAATACGTGTAATCTTTCAAAGACAAAACGAAACCGAAAAGGAAAAAAACGATGACGTATGCCGCGTAGATAGCCAAGATGAGGAAAGCGATGGCAAAAACCGCCTTCATGGATTTGCTGCGCCTATTTCTTTCCACTCGCATCGATGTCGTGTTAACGTTCTTCACCATAATCATTCCCTATCCATAGTAAATTTCTTGACGATGAAGACGATAGGAATGGTCAAAATGGATAAGACCATGCCGATCGTGCTAGCAAAGCATAGATCTTGGGTGCGCCCCAAATTACCGACGACGTAGCGGTACATCTCGAAATTCAAAGTCGTTAAAGCATTGACATCCACGCTGTTATTGAGGGTCGGATAGAAGGCCAACAAAGGACCGCTCGCCCCAAAGATGCTTGTGAAGGAAAGCAAAACCATCGTGGAGATCGTCGGCCAAATCGTCGGCAAGATAATGGAGAAGAGTTCTCTAAACCAACCGCATCCGTCTAGTTCGCCCGCTTCGAGGATTTGCTTATCGATGGAATTCATGGCGCCGCATAAAACAACGATGTTCCCGCCAAAAGAAAAGCTGATTGTGTAAAAGACCAAAGTGAACATCGCGATGTTCGTGTTCTTCAAAAAGAACGGTTTGTATCCGACGCCGCCACCATTTTGAATTTCTAAATAATGGAAGGGGCCACCCAAGGAGAACATCTGAATAAACAAAGCGATTAAAACGGTCGAGGTGATAATCGTCGGCAAATAGGTGATGACCCGGAAGAATTTGTATCCCCTGATTTTCTTGTAAATGAAATATGAGAACAAAACGGAGATTGGCAAAGACACGAACAAACCCGCGAAGAAATAAATAAGAGTGTTCACCGTGGCCTTTCCTAATGAGCCATTGGGATCGAAGAATTCTTTGAAGACCTTTTCGTAATTAGCGAAAGTAAAATCGCTCAAAACGCCGGATGGATCATCGAATAAAGTGATGGAAGGATCCGTGCGGAAGGATAAGACCAAAGAATCTAAATGGATGTATAGCCAAAAAATAAGGAAGCCGATGGTCGGCAATAACAGCGTCAAAAAAACAAACAAATTGCTGCCGAATTTTTTACGTGAGGATATTTTCCTCATTCTGCTTCGCAAGGAAACCCTAGCTTGTACCATATCGATCCTCTTTTTCGAAGCCTCTTATTCGTCTCGCTCTAACGAAACAATCATAACAAATTCCTTCATCGCGAAAGTGCTTACATTGTAATTCGTTATGAGCGCGCACGCATAGGGGCTAAGTTTTCCTAAATACATTATTTTGTTACATTTTATCCAAATTGGATAGATGGAAGGAAGGCGACGAGAGGAATCTTCCTTATCTTAACATTCTAAGTGGCCTATTTCCCATCTAACCATCTCATATAATGCCTTTTTGAAACCCCTTTCTTCAACGTTTAAATCGTTTAGTCTTCATTATTGTTTTGTTCCATTAGATGTTCTATCTTTTAATCATGAAGCTGGCTGGCAACCTCAAATTCAACGACGCAATCGGCGAATCGGAAAAGAAAGACGAACGGCGTATCTATTTCGGTTTCCATATCAATACCTTTGATTATCCTTATCTCCATACCCATCAAGATTATTGGGAATTCACCGTCGTCACCAATGGAATTGTGGAAAACCGCCTCAATGGAGAAGGCCATTTATGTCCTAAAAACACTCTCTTCTATGCGACGACAAAGGATAATCATTCCCTTCATAAAGTCGGCGAAGAGAACCCGCGTTACATCAATATTATCGTGAGAACTTCCAAACTTTATCCAATGTTAGATGCCATATCCCCTTCTTTTCGTAACGCCTTACTAGAAGGCAATCACTTCCATAAAGTAAGCAGCCAATTCGTCATGGACATCGAATCGATTATCCATTGCGCCAATGTGCGTGCCTCCGCCCGCATCGAAACCAATGACATCGCCGAATCAGCGGTTCTTTTAGCCATCCAACACATTCATTTCGATATGATCAAGACATTGGAGAACAAATCGTCTTTCATGAAGGCCATCAACGAATTGGCTTTAGACCCTTCGTTTTTGCTTTTCACCGTCGCCGACCTTTGCGAGAAACTCAATTATTCGCGGATCCACTTAAACCGTCTCTTCAAAAAAGATTTCGGGTGCACGCCCCATGAATATTTGATTCAAACTAAACTAAGATATGCCTCAAGCCTCCTCATCAATAGCGAGATGTCCATCAATGAAATCGCTATGAAAATCGGCTTTTCCAACCCTTCCCAATTCAATGCCGACTTCAAAAAGGAATTTGGAGCGACGCCGGGAACCTATCGCAAAAATCCGACGCTTAAATGAGAGTCTAGACCAAAAAAGCCGCAAAACGCGGCTTTTTGTCGTTATATAGAAGACGTGAGCTAGGACGCGCTCTTGGAGACATAGATGGGAGAAATAGAGAAGCTGTCTCCGACAGTGAGGCTTGAATTAAAGAACATAAAATATTTGCATTCGTTGAAATCCGTCGCGGACATCGTGCACTTTGTCCAGCCATTCGCGCTATATACCCAATAATTAACGCTTGATAACTCTTGAGTGCCACCACCGAAACTGCCGGTGCTAAAATCGTATGCCGCGTTGGACCAATCTTTCTTAGAAAGAAGGAATTTCGCGTCAAAATCAGATTTCACATAGAAGGAAACGGTGTCGTAAACAGTAGAATCGACGGTAACGTCGCCGATTTTGCTTTCAACAGCCTGCCCAGCAGCCGTAATTTCCAATTTTGTGATTTTCCCGTAATCGGAATCAGTCACGCTGCTAGCCTTCGCGCCATCCCAACCACCAGTGCAAGCACACGTAGCAGGATCAATTAGCCACGTTACAAGTTCAGAGCAATTACCTTTCGCCGTGTTATAATCGCCAAGTTTGCTGCTATGCGCTTTAGCCCCATCGCTCATGTCGGACAAGAGCTTGCCGGCTTCGTAAATATAATAAGCGTCTAGCTTCGTTGGAGAGGTTATTGAGGAGATTTCGGACACGACAGCGTCGAAATCCAAAGCGGCGGCCGCCGCTTTAGTGGCGACTGGCTTGGAGATTTTTAGCGTTTCGGTCGCGCTTTCGTATCCCTTATAATTAATGATGCCTAGCCACCAATTCGCGAATTTGGAATCAGTGTGAGTCATAAACCAGTTTTTGCTGATCTTAATTTCACTCCAAGAATGAGGGTTGACCGAGAACGTCAATTTAGAAGCGCCCGCCCAATTTATTTCCATTGCCCACACATCGCTCCAAACCGAATCAGTCGGATTATAAACGTAAAAGGAAATGTAATCATAATCGGATAAATTAAAGGTGGAATCTTCGTATTTAAAACTAGCCCACAACTCAGGAACGCCAGAAGTCATCTCATAAACAACGCCATATCCGTCAACATATGTCTCAGAGGCATTGAAATCAAAAACACCCTGTCCGCCACTTTGTAGCGGCAAATTCATGGCGGTGAATCTATCGTTATACATCTCGTAAGCGGAGACGATATTCTCTTCGTTGGCGCTAGGGACTTCCGCTTTGGTGGCGTCGTCTAGATATGTGTAGGCGTATGCGCAATTGACATCATATCCTTGCGTAGAGCTCTTGCCATCATATCCTTTAGCAACGCTGCGTTTGATATCGGATAAGGTCGGGATGATACGGGTATCGTCATCATCCGCCAAAATCGAATTCTTTTGGTCGTCGCTAAGGGTGGCCTCGGAGGCGGTTACGCCCTCAGGGGCAACAAATTGCGGGACCCCACCAACGCAATCGCTCCAATATTCGCGAATGCCTTTAGTGGTATCCGTCGGCATCACCGCGGCAAAATGTTTCCAGGTATTCACGTCAGCGGCGCGAAGATTGATCCCTTCGCCAAGCTGGCTGACGCCAACCGCAGCGCCCGTGCCCAAAAGGGCCACTAACGCAAAAATAGCATTTTTTGTCTTATTCATGATGAATCGCTCCTTTTTTGTAAGCGTTTACATTATAGATTTTCTCTTATCGCGCGAAAGGGACTTAATGAAACGATATTAGATGATTTTGTTACATCGAAAGCCGATCGATTAATCTAATGCTTACCAAATAAAAACAACAATCGTATATTTTTTGATCTTTTCTTAAAGGCTTCTTGCGCCAATTATATTGTCCTTAAGCAGAGAATATCGGACTTTTATCCCCTGTTATATTTATTTGATAAGGATATCGTCGGTTTTTACGACACCCATAAGAAAGCAAAGCCGAAGCTCACTATATCGATAGATAATTTGCCGTGAATTGAAACATCTCGATTACACGCACGAAAACCAACAGTCATTCAAATCAACCTGACAATATTCGCGGCAATTAACCACTTTAAAAGGGCGCCGCTTCCGCTGGCGCCCAACGACCATTCTTGCTCTATTTGCTTGAATATATTGCCGTGAATTTCCAACCAGAAGTTTTGCTATTAGCAATAATCATGCCAACGGAAATTCCATTCGTTTTCCCTTGCAAGAAAGCCGCCAAAGGAAGATCAATAACATTCCATCCTGAGACAAACTTCGTGTAACCAGCGTTGCCCCAAGCGTTATCGACATAATAGCCATCGACAGTTCCGTCAGTAGGATTATAGACGGCCATTTGCGCGTCTTTGGCGATTACGTCCCCGCTATCGGGGGTGAAGTGCACGACCCATGAATCAAGCGCATTGTCAAATTGAGTATATACGCCATATGTGTCGTCATAACCGATTGAAGATTCGAATGTGGTTGTTTTTAGGACCTGCCCTTGGATCCACGAATAGTTGTAACAAGCCCAGTTATTCGCATAATTCGTTTCCAAAGAGATCAGAGTCTCTATTTTTGTAACCGATTCTTGGGCCATAGAAGGAAAAGTTTCATAATCATTTCTAATCTTACGAAGCTCGGCCCCATCCCACATCGTTAAGGTCTTTTTGCTAAGCGCATCGATATCAGCATCCAATTTGATGGCCATCGCTTCATAATAAGTGTCCTTGACGCCGATGATTTCACTGACGTAGGCGCTGCCATAAACACCGCTATCGGCCATCGTCGGTATGCCGTAATTTCCGTATGGGGTATTCATTAAATATAAGCCGATATGGAAAGTATCGAATTGTTGAATAGCCGTCACGGGTATGACGAATTCTTTCCAATTCTCTTTATCGATCGTCGTTTCCTTTTGAGTAGATACAACTTGCCCGGCGGAAGCATCGTACCATTTATTGCATTGGCCATTGATAAAGGTGACGTGCATCGGTTGTGGGGCATAAATGGCGAAACGGATCGCGGCAATCCCCTCTTTAAGGAAACTAGCCTTTCTATCGGGACCATATGTCCAACATTCTGACTTCTCTAGGTTATCGCTCGCGTTTACCTTCAATACCTCGCCATATGTAGGGTTGGTAACAACGCTAGTAGTAGTGTCAGCGTAAGTATCCACGCCTTCCACATCGACGATGATCTGGTAATTTGTATCGTATGACGCGCGAACGCTCTTAGCAGACGCGTACCACCCATTGATTTCTTCTTCGTGAGCCGCCTTTTCGGCATCGTCAATATTCTCAATCGCATCGATTAAAGCGGACATCGCCCTGCCTAAATATGGCGAATCAGAAGAATAAGCGAGGAAATTGTCGGCATAACCCTTGACTTGCTCGTAAGTATATCTCAATTTGCTGATTGGCTCCATCTCGGTATAGGCACAAACGGTGCAATGCCTCTCTTTGTTGCCTTCCGTATGATAGGTTGGAGCCAAAGTTTCTTCCCAATCGGTCAAGGAATGTTCGGCTTCGTCGTAATGATATTTATCTCCGCAATATAGGCAAGGATGCCAGTGTTTGCTCTCATCGTAATTCCAGACGTCCTCGTTTTTGCTATGGCCACTGGCCGGAAGGGGTTGCGTTTTGCTGTCGGTAAAGGTACGACCTTCAAAGGTGGCCGAGGCTTCATGGAGCTTATACCCCGTCTCTTCGCAAGTCGCCGGCACGTTTTCTTTCACGCTGATTAGAGCGTCCACCGAATGAGTGTGCCCTTCCGTACTCTCGTCGCATTGCTTACAGGTAAAGGTCACCGTCGCCGAGGAGAATTGCGACCATTCCCAAACCGGGTTATCCAAATCATAGGAATGCGTGTGTTCGGCGCAAGAGCTAAGAGCAAAGACGCTAAATGATGCTAGAAACAAAGGCATGATTTTCTTGAACATATTCTTTCCTTCCTTTTTTCTTATGCTACAACGCCCTGAAAGCGCTTGCAAAGGCACCGCCATCAATAAAATGAAACAAAAAACGTTCGCGAAATGTGTGGTTTTTGTTCGTTTTGGCCGCTTTTTATTTGGCCGTAGCTATGCTACGCGACAAAAACGCAGATTCAAAAACCCTCAATCTAATAACATCGTCGCATCGTTAAATTAGAAACATTTCCCCACAAACAAGAATCACATCCGTTATTTGACGATATGCGATAAAAGAGGCAGATTCTATAATTTACGAAATCGGAAGCAACAAAACGAAGGGGAATTGCATGCCTTTTACGCTTAAATGCGCCCAAAAGCCTTTTAATTCTTTACTGCGGTTTCTACTTTTCATTCCCGCGCTTATCATCGCCTTCTTGATTTTCATTTTCGCATTTTCCCTGCAATTCCCCGCCATTTAGATATTTATTCATGATCTTTTCGGACTCAGCGGCTCCGATTATTTTTAGATGGTTGTCGGCTAGCGCCGCCTTCATTCCGTTTTTGTTAAAATAACGCATCCCAACCTTAATCATTTGGTTGGCATA
This sequence comes from Bacteroidaceae bacterium, assembly GCA_963624045.1. Lineage (GTDB taxonomy): Bacteria > Bacillota_I > Bacilli_A > RFN20 > CAG-826 > UBA4951. The sequence goes on along the minus strand of CAVFNI010000011.1, from coordinate 20,736 downwards.
GAAATTCACCATCCGACGATAAAACGAATTTGGCCTAAGCACCCATATGGCATCGCTTATCGTTCGATCATTTACCATATTCGATAGCATCCATGCCTCAAAAGCCTTCATATTCAAATACGTTTTTACGTACCCAGATTGACGAATCCCATTTTCGATATCTTGAGCGTCAGCCATACTGCTATAAATCTTAGGGAGCATCTTGATGGGCAAATCAAAAGTCGTGCTGTTATGATGCCTAATGGCGCCAAGAATCTCCCTTTCGCCCAACGCTCCTTCCTGATAAATGAATTTGTCGGAAAAGAATTCCTCATATGACCTTTTTATTTTCTCCACATATCGAAGATCGAAATAAAAAGAAACGGGCATGGTCAATAAGCTAAACGGCATCTTCGATTTCTCGATGAAGCCGTCAAGGGATCCGTATTTCCGTGCATAAAGGGGGTTCTTTTCCAAAAACATCTTGTTTAAATCCCTTTCGTCATCGAAGTCGTCTAGTAAAACCTCCTTTTCTGGTCCTTCAGCTATTTCGATGTTCTCAATTTTATCGAAAACGAAATGTCTAAAAAGGGGTCTCTCTTCCACGCAGGGGTTTATTTCCGATATCTCGACAAGGAAGACATAAAGCGTTCGGTTATATTCCTTCATCAAATAAACCCGATGCCAAAAAAGGCGATGGCTAACCCCGCCTCTTCCGATACTTTTCTTACTGACCTTGATCATCTTCCCCTCGCGATAAGATTTCTCAAGGAGATTGATCTTCCGAGAAATCTTCTTATCGTATTTGCTAGAGGTTCGAATCATGTTTTCGTATTCGCCGCGGATTATCTCGCGATTAAGGGGGCTAGTCGAAAAGGCATCCAAAACCCGATCGAGCAAAAGATCAACGTCCTCATCCTTCGTGTAACGGTCGTTTTTAATGGCCGCTAGAAGTTTAGCGACTTGATTGTCATTTAAGCCATGCCTTTCCTCAACGTAATATTTTCCCGAATCGGTCTTTTCCAAGACGAATGGCAGTTTGTCAGTAAATTTGTCGGAGATTTCGTTAAGGAATTCCAAACAGGCGGCGATTCTTTGCCGTTTAACGCTGTCGCCGGCTTTGCCGCCGTTGTAAGTTAAACCGAAGTTTTTGGCATGGCGGCAAATATCTAGCTGCGTGGCCGGATGCTTCTCATCGGTATGATGGAGCAAATAATCCAAAGTCAGCAACAATTCAATTTGGTGGATTTTAGTGTCAGAAAGCATGATAACCTCCTAATGATCTTAATCGGATTGACTTTTACTTTATTGTTATATGTAAATATGTCCCCATACAAGAACAAATACATAAAGACATATTGATTAGTTGGCTCTCTTAAAAACAGCGCTTGGAAGCTTTTTTTATCAATTGCCATATAGAAAAAGATCGGTTGCTGCCACCGCTCCAAAGAGAAGCGATGGCATAATGACGAAAGGACGCCCATCTTATCCGATGCAGGATAATATTTCGGATGATTTTAGATGTTGCTTCTTATATAAAAGCTCGCCTAACGCCCTTATCTCCGATTGGTGATGCTTGATATATTTAGTGGCTTCTTTCTCGCATTTGCATAAGAGCGATTCGATTTTTCTTTCCATCTTGCGCCGCTTGATAGGCGTTTCGGCACGACTATGGCCCGACACCATAGGCAAAGTCTCCCAACAAGAAGAATATCCGCAGATATTAAACATGTTATAGGCGCTAGCCCTAGCGCGTTGCAAATCGCTATCGCAACCTCTCGAGCCATAACCGCAGATGATTTTCTGAGCCAAGACGCCCGCCATAGAGATTTTAATGTCGGCGATGACCTTCTCATAAGGCCAGAAACCCTCTTCGACCTCCTTAAGGCGGAATTCGCCATTGGCCCCTGAAATATTGAGCTTATTTACCGTAAAGAATTGCGGAAAGGCCTTAGCCATCACGGCGTGGCCGGCTTCGTGGATAGCGACATCCAAATTGCTTGGCTTAGGAGCCTCTTTAATGCGGTTTGTCACGTTATATATGGAATCGTCAATCATCTCCGAAGTGATGTTTGTAAAGCCATTCCGTAACACCAAGTCATTCACAACGGCTTTGACGCTAGCGCAGCTAATGCCATTAAAAAGCAAAGCCGTTTCCTCCTCATCGAAATCGCTTGGTAGTTCCAAGGAAAAGGCGGCGCAATGCTTCTTAAAGAGCGCTATCGCTTCTTCGCCGGTGGGCGCAGGAATCATCATGATTTTCTCTAAACGGCCATGCCGAAGAAGCGGACCGGGGATGCTATTGATGTAATTGGTGGCGGCCAATACCAAAATATCGTCGCTCGATTCAACACCGTCGAGATTCTCTTGCAACGTCCTCGTAGCCCTATTATCCCTATCTAAAAGCAAATCCAATTCATCGAAAACGATAATCGCATGCCCAACGTCACGAGCTTTTTTGAAGGTTTCGTGGATGCCTCTGGCCACATTCTCCTTCTCGCCTTGAAAAATAAAGACGGGGGCCTCAGAACACCTGATGATTTCCTTAATCAATAAGGATTTGCCATTGCCTGGCTTGCCAAAAAGAATAACGCCCTTGGGAATGGAGATGCCCTTCGCTTTTAGCTCTTCAGAGTGTTTGAACCAATCGATGACCGAAAGAAGCTCTTTCTTTTGACTTTCGTGCCCCACCACTTGGCCAAGCGGCTCTTCGTCCTCCCCTAATTTTGAAGCGTCCAAGAACTGATAGGCGGAAGATTCCTTAGGCCAATTGCCTTTGTCGCTCCTCTCGCCCCTAATCTCATTTTTCTCAATGCTCTCTATCATATCACTTCCCCTTTCGAGGCTTATTTTATGGTTAAGGAGCCGCTATAGGTTTGTTTGAGCAAAAATGTCCTTATATTTGCACTTTTTCCCGATTTAGATAGGCATCATAAGCAAAAGCAGAGGATCGAGAAAATAAGAATTTTTCTTAATCCTCAAAATAATGCTGCAATTGCCTTTTGATAATAAAAAGGCTTGATAGAAACTACCAAACCTCTGCTTTTAAGTGGTCGGAACGACGGGGTTCGAACCCGTGACCTCCTGGTCCCGAACCAGGCGCACTACCAAGCTGTGCTACGTCCCGCTTTGCGAAAATCGCGGTTAAAACTATACCATCCTAAAAGCTGAAATCAAAGAGAGACATTTGATTGGATTCCCCTAACCCTTCTAACGCCCCGACATCGTCTAAGGCATCAATAATGGCTCCGCCGATGGTATAAGCCTGGCCAGAAGAATCACGCGTCCGCTTGACGCGGTCGACTAAATCTTCTTTAGACAGGAATTCCCCTTCTTCCCTCGCCTTGACGATGCCCTCGGCTGAGCGTTGCGAGAAATTGGGAATGCAAGTAAAGGGAGGGATAACGGAATTGCGGTCATGCGAAACCTTCCACATCACGCTGTCGGATTCCATCAAATTGACGTTTTCGACGACAAAACCCCGCTCAGTCATCTCCAAAGCGGCCATAAATGATTTAAGTTTCTCCTCATCTGTGTCATTCGTCTCGTGCTTAGCGCTCCGCGATTGGATGTCTTTAATGCCGGCCATGATGGCGTCGATGCCGCCCGACATTATTTTGATGTCGAAAGAATCGCAACGGGTAAAGAAATACGTGGCATAAAATTCCAAAGGACGGTAAACCTTATACCACGCCACCCGTAAAGCGGCCATGACGTAAGCCGTCGCGTGGGCGCGAGGGAACAAATAACGGATCTTCCGGCAGCTATCAATATACCATTCGGGGACTTTGGCCTTTCTCATCGCCTCTTCGAATTCCGGCTTCAAAGGATTCCCCACTTTATTCTTACGGACGTATTCCATGATTTTGAAAGCGATGGAGCTATCCAAACCCATTTGAATGAGATAATTCATGATATCATCACGGCATCCGATAACCTGCTCAAGGCTCTTGCCGGAAAGGATAAGATCCTCGGCATTGCTGTTCCAAACGTTCGTGCCATGGGATAATCCTGAGATAATCAGCAAATCATTAAAGGTTTTCGGTTTGGCTTCTTCCAATAGCCCCTGCACGAAATTGGTTCCGAATTCTGGCAAGGCGATGGCCCCCGTTTTGAAATTCAAACGGTTTTCCTTTAATTTGAGCGCTTTAGGGGAAGTGAATAAGGAAAGAACTTTGGGATCATTCATCGGAATATCGCGGAAATCCACCCCCGTCATTTCATGCATGATGCGAAGGGCCATCGGATCGACGTGGCCGAGTTCATCGAGCTTTAAGACGGTATCGTGCATCGAAGCAAAGTCAAAATGGGTCGTAAGCCATCCGGCGCTAGGATCCTCGGCGGGATATTGATAGGGGGTGAAGTCATAAATATCCATATCGGCGGGGATGACGACGATGCCACCGGGATGCTGACCCGTCGTGCGTTTGACTCCCGTCGCCTTCTCAGAAAGATAGCTAATGTAGGCTTGATCATCACTTTCGGGCAAAACGCCTAAGACTTTTTCATAATAATCTTTGACATATTTAAAGCAGTTTTTGCTTTCCGCTTTAGCGATGGTGCCCGCCCTAATGACGTGAGGAGAGGAAACGCTTTCGCCTTTGCTATAGGCTTCGTTTTCCTCAGGGGTGCTTAAAAGTAGCCGCGTCTCGTCATGAGCCAAATCCAATCGGTCTTTTGGGAAATTAAGGTCGATATCAGGGACTTTTTCGGCATGGAAGCCTAAGAAGGTTTCAAAAGGAATCGATTGGCCGTTTCTAAGCATCTCCTCGCCGCATTCCGGGCATTTCTTTTTAGGCAAATCAAAGCCGCTCCTAATAGAAGTATCAGTAGACCATTCGAAATGTTTGCATTTGGGGCAAAGATAATGGGGCTTAAGGGGATTGACTTCGGTAATCCCCGCCATATTGGCGGCAAAAGATGAGCCGACCGATCCGCGCGACCCGACGAAAAAGCCTTGGGAATTGGCCCATTTTATCAGCAAATGAGCAATATAATAAGTAACCGAATAACCGTTGCTAGTAATACCGTCTAATTCACGGTCAAGGCGGCTTTTAATTTCAGGATCGGGATGGTCGCCGTACGTTTTTTGCAAATTTCCATAGCAAATCTCCCGTATTTTTTCTTCCGAACCAGGAAGATTGGCATCTGGCGTATACAATTTCCCTTTCAGAATATGAATGTCCGGAGAACACATGTCGGCGATTTTGTTGGTGGCATCCACGACAATTTCATTGCACAAATCATCCGGCAACCACCCCTTGAAGGAATCTAACATCTCCTCGGTGCTACGGAAATGCTGATCGGGGGTTTCGAAATGGGGGTTCTTAAGCTTCTCGCGATGCAAATAGCATAAAGGATGGATGCCCCCGCCCAGGGCTTTGGCGTTGATATATAGTTCCCGGAGGATCTTATCTTCCTTATTGACATAATGGGCATCGCCCGTGGCCACCACCGTTTTGCCGAGCTTTTTGGCGATATCGACCATCGAACGGAGGGCGGGAACGAGGTTCTCCTCCTTCATTTCTTCGGTGTCAATCAAATAGGAATAGTTCTCGATGGGCTGAATCTCCACGTAATCATAGAAATCCATATCCCTTTCTAATTCCTCTTCGCTTCTTTCGGCGGCATCCTTAAAAAGCTCGCCATTAAAACAAGCGGAACCATAAAGTATGTTTTCTCGATATTCCTTTAAGTCGTCGATATCGATTTTCGGGGTCGAGCCCGCGGCCATATAAACGGTCTCACTTTTGCTGACTAAACGATATAGGTCTTTGACGCCTTCTTGGTTTTTGGCCAAGGCCGTCACATGGAAGGTCCTCAAATGCTTATAGACGTTACGATTATTGATTTGCAAGGAAGCCAAATCGCGGTGCGACAAAAAGCGGTTCTTCTCTCTTTTTTCCAGCACGTTGAGAGCCGATTGCCAAACGGAATTAAGAACTTCGGCATCATAATCGGCGCGGTGAGCGTCATCGGGATCATAGATATCCAATTTGAGGTTCCTCGACAAAACACCGAGATTGTGACGAGCTGATTCGGGGAAAAGATAATACGATAAGGCCAAGGTGTCGATGACGGGGTTCTTAATCGGTGGCAATCCCTCCCTCTTCCTCATGGCGTTAAGGAAACCGATATCAAAGCGAGCGTTATGGCTGACCAAAATAACGTCCTCGGATCCGATGAAATCCATGATCTTCTTAAGCGCTTCTTTTTCATTAGGCGCATCTTTGATCATCTCATCGGTAATCTTCGTCTTCCTTTGAACCGCTTCGGGAATATGAACGCCGGCATTGATAAAGGTATCAAACCGATCAACGATCATCCCGTTTTCGACAATGACCCCACCGAATTCGGTCGGACGGTCAAAACGATAGCTTAAGCCCGTTGTTTCGAAGTCAAAGACACAATATTTAGCCGATTTAAGAACGATATCCGCTGGATTATAGACATAGGCTAATTTATGGAAGGCATAGAATTCGACGCCATAGATGATTTTGAAATCGGTCTCGGGCTTTTTGTTTTTGATTTTCTTAAGCGCGCTTTCGGCGATCGGGAAGCATTGGAGGTTACCGTGGTCGGTGATGGCTAAAGCCTTCATTCCCATATTGATAGCGAGCTTAAGATAATCGGAAATCTCCCCTAAGCCATCCATCGCGCTCATCTTGGTGTGGAGATGAAGCTCCACTCTCTTCTTTTCGGCATGATCCTCGCGCAAAGGCGGCGCCGAAGCCTCTTCAACATAATGGGCCACTAAGCAAAGCTCGTTGGTTCGATCATCCGTATCCAAAGCACCGCGCACTCGGAGGTATTGCCCCTCATATAACGCCGATAAAAGTGCTTCTGGGATAGCGTTCTTAGAGGAGAAAGCTCGCACTTTAATGGCGCCATCCCCCACTTTTCCGATAACGAAAGTCGAAAGCGTCCTACCTGTCTTGGTGGGCCTAGTGTTAATGCTTGCTATTTCACCGACGATCTCCACGTTGCCCTTACGGACCTTGAAGGCGTCTTTGATGCGTTCTAATTTCTCGTAATTCCCTTTGCGGTATAATTCACGGCGATTCAATTCTTTTTGCTGGAGTTTGAGGCTTTCGATATAATTCCGTTCCGCCTCTTCGATATTCGCGCGGCGCGCTTCGGCTTCGAGCTCATCTTCCGAGCGTTCTTCTTCATCTTCCTCTTCGTCTTCCTCTTCGTCCTCGTAAGAAGAATCTGTTGTAGGATTTTCCTTTTCATTAAAATCCTCAACTTTTGCAGGGGTTTTTTCGTTTTTCTCTTCTTTGCTTATTTCTATGGCAAAGGGGTAATCGATTAAAGCGAGCAACGCTTTAAATTCGTCTAATACCGCCAACACTTCCTTCACTTCCATCGAATCGGGACAAGAAGCGAAAATGACTTGCCCGTCGCCAGGGAAGAGCTGAAAAGGCGGCAAAGAGGAATAACTATGCATGTACCAATTTTGAAAGAGAGCATCCACGTCCTCAAAGGCGATCTCTTCTTCATAACTAAAATGGATATCATAAGGGTAACGGACGTTGACTAAGGCCGCCAAAAAATCACGAAGCGCCCCTTCGTCCCACGGATAGCCTTTTTTGAAAGAAAGAACGATGCGCTCGACATCTTTCGCATCATGCTTGATGGATTCGAAATCCATGTCAAAACGTGAATAATCCTCGATTCCAATCGAGCGGAGGTAACGGATCATTTTCGCAGACGGATTAACGGAAGACATATAAGGCTAGAATAATCTAAGTATATCACGAACAATGATGAAAAAGGAGAAGACAAATAGCAATCCAAGGCCCACCAAACTGATGGCGTTTTTGACTTTCGGCGGTATTTTCTTACGGAAGATCTTCTCCACCAAAGCCACCAGAATCTGGTAACCATCTAGCCCCGGGAAAGGAAGCAAATTGAAAATGGCGAGGTTCAAACTAAGGAAACCGCCATAGAAAAAGAAGGTCCTAGCCACTCCAATTTCGTAAGTCAAAGTGCTTATTTGCGACCCTGCCGCGACAATCGATCCAATCGCCCCGAAATTACCAGTGAAAATCATCACAAACGCTTGGCCAATCATCGTGAAGAAGTTGGCGATATAATAGCAACCGTTAAGTAATCTTCGACCAAAAGGAAGCCACTTTGTGTAAATTGCGACTTCCAAATTTCCGCTTTCTTGATAAGCGAGGCCATCGATCGTTTTATGGACATGCAAGGTCAATGAGCTATTTTCTTTGTTTTTATAGCTATCGCTAGAAGGCGAGGCATCATAAGAAGAAACGGGCAATTTCGTGATGTTAAAACTAATGACATCCCCCTCTTGGAAGACAATCGGTTCTTCGGGATCAGGGAAATTATTTACCCCCATAGCCTTTTGGGTGGCAGTAATAAAAGAACCACTTAAGGGGGAATAGAAAGAAAGGCCATTAAGGAAATCGTTATTGCCATTGACCGTCGAATAAGAGAAAGTCACGATAATTGGCAATGTCTCTTCATTACGAAGCAAAGAAGCCGAGGAATCGATTAAATACGGATAATCAATATCGCTAGGAGGTAAGGAGGTTAAGCGCATCGGGGCGTAAAGCCGCTCCTTATTTTCATCAATCGCGAATTCCCCTAAAATTCCTTTTAGTCGCAAAGAATAGCCTTTGGCGGTGCTTTCGCTTTCCTCGCTTGCATACCCACCGTTAACGGTAACGCCCGTATCGAAAGCCTCGGCGGAAACGTAATTAGGGATGCATGTAGCGTATATCATCGTGAAGAGGACGGCGGTGAAAAGATTGACCATCACGCCCGCAAGCATGATGAGGACGCGCTTCCAAACGGAAACCCCTTCAATCGAACGGGAAAGAGGGATCTTAAGTCCATCAGGCACTTCCGCCCCTTCGCCATACATGCTGACATAGCCGCCTAAAGGCAAAGCGCGTAAGGAAATATCCGTTTCGCCACCCTTCTTACGGAAGCTAAACAATTTAGGGCCGAAACCGATGGAATATTCAAAACAATATACCTTGAAAGCCTTAGCTACGAGCAAATGGCCTAATTCGTGGGTGGAAATTAAGATCCCAATCATCAAAATGAGGATCAAAACGGTGACGAGAATATTAACCCAATCCATCTTATACCCTCAAATTCCTCGCGTATTCTCTAGCCATGGCGTCTAAGGTTAGCAAATCTTTAGGCTCCCTAACAACCATCCTCACGTTATTTAAAGCGTTCCTAACGATTTTCTCAATGTCCAAAAAGGCGATCTCGCCATTAAGGAACCGCTTGACCGCCTCCTCGTCGGAAGCGTTTAAGATGGCTGTATAGCCTAAAGGCTTTTGAGCCGCTTCGATCGCTAGAGGAACGATTGGGTAGCGCTTAGGGTCAAAGGAATGGAAGTGAAGTCCTTTTAATTCATCCAAAGAACGGAAGGAAACGACATTTTCGCGTCTTTCGCCTTCATATAAAGCGTAAGCGATCGGCAAATGCATATCGGCTTCCCCTATCTCCCCTAAGAAAGTGCCATCCTTCAATTCGATAAAGGAATGCAAACGACTTTCGTCATGAAGCAAGATGTCGATCTGCGAAAAAGGAAAAGAAAACAATTCCCTCGCCTCGATGACCTCAAAGCCTTTGTTCATCATGCTAGCGCAATCGATGGTGATGCGCGCGCCCATCTTCCAAGTCGGATGGCAAAGAGCCATGGTGGGCGTGACGCTTTTCAATTCACCAAGAGGCAAAGAACGGAAAGCGCCGCCGCTGGCGGTCAATATAAGCCGCTTAACGTCTTCCCTTTTTGCATAACTAAGGCATTTGGCAATAGCAACGTGCTCGCTATCGATGGGATATAGACGGCCGTGGCCTTTCTTTAATTCCTCATTGAGGAAATAGCCACCCACCACTAGCGATTCTTTGTTGGCAAGGCAAAGGATCTTCTCTTGACGCAAGGCTTCTAGCGATGGGAAGAAGCCAGCGAAACCGACGATGGCATTAACCACCATATCGATCTTTGGATCATCGATGAGTTTCAAAAGACCCTCATCGCCACAATAGAAAGATATACGAGGAAAACGCTCCTTTAAAGCGGCTAAATTTTCCTTTTCCAAAATGCAAATCGAGGAAACAGTAGGAAAACGTCTTAGAATTGCGGGGATTTTGTCAATTTGCTTGCCCACGCTAAAAGAGACGAGCTCAAAGGAAGCGGGATCATTTTCTAAAACATCCAAAGTCTGGCTGCCAATACTGCCGCTGGCGCCAAGCAAGGCGACCTTCCTCATATTAAGAAATTCCACCCATTTTCAATCATCACGAAGATCATCATTAAGCCGATCGAGGAAAACATTAAACTATCCACGCGGTCAAGGATGCCACCATGCCCCTTAAGGACATTCCCGTAATCCTTAATGTGCAAAGCGCGTTTAATCAAGCTAAAGGAAAGATCGCCCAAATCGCCTAACAAAGGAATGGCGATGGCACATAAGATAATCCAATACCATTTATCCAAGGTGAGGAAGGGCAAAATCGGATACCCGGTTGCCGCCATGATGAAAGCGAATAACAAAGAAAAGAGAATCCCGCCGATAAGGCCAAAAATAAATCCTTCCCAGGTTTTATGAGGGGAAACGCGTTCATTGAGCTTGTGCTTGCCAAAATAAATGCCACCGAAATAAGCGAAAGTGTCGTTAAAGATGGCTCCGCCCACCATCAAAATCAAAGGGCAAGAAGAAAGGAAATATTGGAAAAGAGGATGGGCGACGGCTTCTTCGCCCTTAAGACCCCAGAACCATTCAAATTCCTTAAAAGGCCCCAAGGCCAAATAAGCCGAATAATACCTTAATGCGTAAGCGGCTTGGAAGCCCAAGCCAATAAGCAAGGTAAAGGTGAAAAAATAGGCAACGTCGGAGAAATCGAAATTCTTGTCTAAGATGGCAACTAGGAAATAAAGGAACAATGACACCCCTATGCCATAAACGGAAATGCCGAAGCTAAAATACTGGCTTTCCAAAGAAAAGACAAAATCATTTGGGTTAACGATATACGATTTGATGTTAGCCTTAACGGTCGACCAATAAATATAAAACAGCGTGACAACGAAAGTGATGAGATATACATACCAGCCATAACGGCGATGAGGGGCGAAAATCATCTCGATGATAGCTAAAACCACAAACAAAAGAACCACGGAAAAGAAGACATATCCGCCTAAAAAGAAGGAAGGGACGACTAATGCCATCAAAATAAGAGCGACGATGACGCGGCTACGTAACGACGCTTTATACCCTTCAGGCGGGACGTTGATGCCGATATCAAATTTCCGTTCTTTGTTCTTATTCATTCTTAAGGCCCCCATACCGCCTTTGCCTCGTTTCATATTCTTCTAGACACGCCAAAAAAGCCTCTCTCTTAAAATCGGGCCACTTGACTTTAGTGAACACGAATTCGCTATAAGCAAGCTCATAAAGCATGAAATTGGAGATTCTCTCCTCCCCCGATGTCCGAATCAGCAAATCGACGTCTGGGAGTTCAGGGTGCCAAAGGTATTTGGCGAAAGAGGTTTCTGAAAGATCGGATGGTTCCTTCTTTCCAGCGCAAACATCTTCAGCGAAGCGCTTTGCAGCGCGCACTATTTCATCGCGTCCGCCGTAATTAAGGCAGATATTCAAGTAGAAATTGCTATTGTTTTTCGTTTTTTCAATAGCTTCTTCGCAAATCTTCCGCGTCCTTTCACGAATCGGCGCTAAATCGCCAGAGATAAGAATCCTCGCCCCTTGGGAGCAAAGATAATCGATCTCTTTGTTAAAGAATTCTTCCAAGTAGTCCATCAAATGATCTATTTCTTCTTGCGGGCGATTCCAATTCTCCGTGCTGAAAGCGAAAAACGACATGTATTTGATGTGATATTCGCGACATGATTCAAAGATCTCGATGAGGCGCTTGCAAGCTTCCTTATGCCCCAAATGACGGGGCAAGCCCCGCAATTTGGCCCAACGCCCATTGCCATCCATAATGAAGGCAATGTGGTCTAGTTTTTTTGTTAAAACAAAAGAGGAGCTCATTCCTTAATGATTATATAGCGGGCGGCTCTAGGAAAGAAACATGATGAAAGCAATTTGTCCGCATTCTTTAAATGAAAAAGCAATCGTAAAAAATGCATAACTCCGCCATAGGCCTGAAATTCGCCAAAACCAATGCAAATAATACTTAGATGAGCTTCTCAGGAACAAAGGGAGCCGAAATGCACCTCACAATTAGCGTGCTTGCCGTCATCATTCATTTCACGAAAGCGTATATTGCGCGTTTGGAGAACCAAAAAATTATCGCCCTTATCAATAAATCCTTGTAATCATTTAAGATTTGATTGTCCTCTTTTGGAAGATCATCCAACAACATTATTGGCTTTTTTGCCCATGAGTAAGCGAGAAGAAGGCGTTCGGTATCCATTCGCAGAAGAAAAGAAATCTTAATTGGGGTTGCTTTTGCGAGCTTTCCTTTTTTGGCAGGCAGGAGAATTAACGAAAGGTCAGCGCCCAAGGGCAAATCTTTGTACAAAAAGTCGTGTTGAATTTTATAACTTTTCATATTCAAAACCAAAAAATAACATCGGCCTTGTTCTTCAACGCATAGTGCAAAACATCCAAAACCTTTTCTAATGCAATACGCAAAACCTGCGATGCTCCATTCATTTCATCGTTTGCCACATCAATAAACGCGGAGACATATCGCGCTTTCAATATGGCCTGTTCCGTTTCAGAAATGTCGAGAAACACCTTTGTCTTTTTCAACATTTTTTCCGATAAACTCGATCGCTCAAGAACGTTCATTTCAGTCGGAGTTATGTTTTGACTATAAAAATCATCAATGTGGGCTGGCACATTCATACAATACGCTGCCTCCTTAGTTAGCGGCGTGGCCACCCAACCATCCGTGATTCCAATCGGTAAGTTATTCATATTACATTTCCTCCATTTTCTTGATTCTAAAATGAGTCTTTCTTTCCATTTCCCTATATGAGCAGGAACTGACTGACTGCCAATCTTTGTCTAGGAAAACATGCGTTCCCCTAACTTGTAAACGCATATATCCGCCAGCAAAATCGGCCACCACATCAACACCCTCCTTTTTTGATGGAATTATTAATTTTCGTAGAGTGATTTTTGTTTGTGACGGAAGATAGTTCTCTTTTGCATATTCATCGATATCTAGATCGTCTAACAAGCCTATATACCTATCATGTTCTTCTCTAGCTCTTGCCCAAGCGCGCCTCGCTTCCGCGTCGAGTTCGGCCTCTTCGCATTTCTTGGCCGCGTTCGTTGAATACTTATTTTTTGTAAAATGCCGTTTATTCATATTTGCTCCTCTCCCTACTGCGTTTTTGAAAATCACAATAAGATCTAATAAAAACGTTATTTTTGCGCCAATCTCTAATTTCGGTCATCGGCACGTCACCATAAACCAAAACTCTCATTTTTCTATTTCTATAAAATAACAAGCGGAGCAATTGCAAAGCACATTCTTCATATCCGCCATCCTCTTTTCTATTTCGCCTAGTTCCTATGCTACCAATAGCTCCAATAGGTGCCTTTTCATAACATTTGAAAAGAGAAATCGTTTCCATGCTGCCGAAGCGCAATGGAGCCGCGAACTTTATGCCGTTTATTCCTAAAATGGACAAGAACAATGCGTTCAAAAGCAAATTGAATTTCTGCGTCTCTAATAACATGTATCTCGAAACGCTTATATCCATAGGCATGACACCCATGTACTCCCTATATGTGGGTAAATCATTTAGAATCGATGAAATTCTCGGATACAGATTCTCATCGTTAGAATTAAAGCATATGCACGTTTTCTTTTTGTTACGACAATAGCGCCTATTGTAAAATGGCAAAATTTCATCAGGTTCCGTAGCCAAAAACCACGAATCGTCCATAACGGGGAAGCCGTCTGCCGAAAAACCCACGTTTCTATGTTTTAAATATTTTATCATTTCGGATGCGTTTTCTATATCGCTGCCACGCATTACGCTATTTTTGGAATTCATGTTCGACTCACGCCCCCATTCATTTAACGTGCAAAGACAGAAACGTCTCTTCGGTAATCGCGCCAAGTTCCTTGACTCTCCATGCCATAGCGGCATTAGAAACCCCCAATTGACGTGCAATCTTACATATCAGCGCCCAGCATTCTCGTCGTTTTTGGCCAACGGAAATGTGCTTGTCAAAATTAGAATCATGGAACAAGGACATCCACAAACGCATCACAAAAACCTTCGGCATCAAAAGATATGCGGCATATCTATTGGCATGATGTTCCATCCAATCCAAGTCGCTTTTCTTTTTCTTCCCGCTTTTTTGCTCATAAAAATCATAAGTAGAATCATGGAACAAGCAATTGGAGTTGAATATTTTAGGATTAAGATCGCAATCGAATTGCGAATGACCGGCTTCATGAGCCACCGTGAAGGCAAAAATGCCATTCATCTTGTAAGCATCTGGATCAATGCAAATATCGCCCTTTTTCAAAGCCCTCTTTTCTAAACATCCATTCTCGTCGATTATCGATATCGTGCCATCGCGTATTGCCGTTGCGCCCAATATACTGCGGTCAAAAGACAGTTTATAATAATGCACGATGATTCCTAAATAGCATTCGACAAATTTTTCAATATCAAGTCGATGCGGAACGTTAAAATACCCCTTTTCAAAATCGTTTAATTGCCGATATGAAAAATCTTCAATGTCGGCATCGTTCATAACAAGAATGCCGGATGCTAATTTTTTAACGTTCCGCAATTCTACCATATCATTTTTTGCCTTCCATTGAATCGACAAAAGCCTTCCAAGCATCTTTTCCCAAGCCCTTATCTTTGGCCTTCCGCAAAGCTAATTGAGCCTCGGGAACTTCTTGCAAATAGGCGCTGATTGCGTTCGGCAGCTTTCCATTTTCCAGCATAGCTTCGTCAATCAGCATTCTAAACAGCTCGACTTCCTCATCGTTCAATTGAAGAGCGGACGCTATTTTTTCAAAAAGCCCATTCATTTTGTTCTCTGATGGAAAAGAGCGATAGCCGCTTTCTAAATCGCATAAGAACGATGGTGAAATACCTATCTTGATAGCAAATTGTCGCAAAGGTATCCCCCTTTCCTTTCTCTTGTTTGACAGAAATTCTCCTAATTTCATATTCTTCCTTCCTTTTTGTATTCGCAGACTTGCGAACAACTACATTATACATGGCTTTAAGAGATGGTAAATACCTATGTACGCAAAATAGCGAACAAAGGAAGAAATTCTCTCTTGCGACGAAGCGAAGTCATCTTTGCTTGTTCTCTTTTCTAACGAACGCGTCTAAAATCTCCGTGTGGAAGAAATAGATTCTGTCGCAAAAGAAAATAACAGCCAATCGCTTCTTATGGAAAAGGGCGTAAAAGGCAATAAAAACGGCTACATCATAATCGGCGTCTTTTCTGGCGTAGCGGCTTTGCTAATATCCCTATCCATCCTCGGAGCCTATGCGCCGTCGATACTAGGTTCAAATAACAACAATAAATCCTATCTTAATTGGGTAACTACCAATCCCGGTTTCTATGACAAAGACAAAACTTTATTGAAGAATGATGACGGCTCTTCGGCCGGTTCCTTCGCTTTAAGCAAGAAAACCGATATTACGAGCAAGGAATATTACGTTTTAAGCGGAATCACGGCGCCCGATAACGGCGTCTATCTCGTTCTTCCATCATCCTATTCGAACGTCGCCATCGAAGAAATCGCCGATTTCGATGAAGGAAATATCTTTGATAATGGTTCTTCTAGGGATGTTGAAGAAATTTATTTCAAAAGTTTCTATTTCAAAGTGGGTGCAAATGCCCTTCGTAACGTCAGTTCTTTAAAGAAAGTGGCCTTCGCCAATAGTCAAAGCAAAAAGCAAACGTTGGGAGCTTATTGTTTGGCTAATAACCTTGCCTTAACCGAAATCAGCTTCGCTTCCTCTTTAACGAGCTTAGAAGAAGGCGCCCTAAGCTGGAACAGTGGTTTAACCACCTTGGATTTTTCTAAAACGTCCCTTTCTAGTATCGGCGTCGACGCCTTCAAAAACACCACTAATTTAACCGCTCTGTCTTTGCCCTCTTCCCTTTCTAGTATTGGCGATAATTTCTTAAACGGCAGTTCTTTAACGAAAATTGACTATCTTGGCAATAAAGCGGATTGGGAAAAGATATCCCTGTCGGATAATGCCTTCGCCGGCAGTCTCGTAAGCGTCATCGCTTGCTTAGATGGCGACATAGAAATCTAAAAAAGCCGGCAAAACCGGCTTCAATTGATAATCGAGACGAATTAAATCGTCATGATTTCCTTTTGTTTATCAACTAAGATCGCTTCGATGGATTTGTTGGTTTCCTCCACGACCTTTTGCACGTCCCCTTCCACCCGTTCCTTATAATCATCGGACATCGTGTCGTCTTCTTTCAATAAATCCAAGACGTCACGACGAATATTACGGACGGAAACCTTCGCTTCTTCGGCTAAGCCTTTGGCCTGCTTGGCGATGTCCTTACGAATATCTTCGGTAAGGGGCGGCACGATCATCCTGATGGCATCGGCCTCCACTTGCGGGTTGATCCCCAAATTGGCGGAAGCAATCGCCGCAGCAATCGTTTTAATGTCCTCGCGGCTATATGGCTTGATCAATAATTGACGAGGTTCTGGCATCGAAACGCTTGAGAGGGAGGTAATGTCCATCTTCTCGCCATAATAATCGCATTTGATGCCGCTAAGCATGGCGGGATTAGCCCTTCCCGAACGAAGGTGCGAAAGGGCGTTTTGGAAGGAAGATATTGTCTTTTCCATCTTTCCCTTCATTTCGATAACTAATGCATCCATATTTCTTCTCCTTTATTCCTTAGTGATAATGCTACCAATATCTTTGCCCGAAACAACATCCAACAAAGCCGATGGATCATCCATATTGAAGACGTTGATGGCAATCGGCGTCTCTGAAAGCATCGCCACCGCCGTCAGATCCATGACAGCCAATTTCTTTTCGATGACTTCCTGATAAGTCAATTTCTTAAGCAACTTGGCGTCTTTGTTGATCCTAGGATCGGAATCATAAACGCCATCGACACCATTTTTGCCCATGACGATGGCATCGGCGGCGATATCCAAAGCCCTTAAAGTGGCTGTGGTATCCGTCGTAAAGAAAGGATTGCCCGTGCCGCCGGCAAAGATCACCACACGGCCATTTTCCAAATGATGAATGGCTTTCTTGCGGATATATGGCTCACAAACCTGCGGAACGTTGATCGCGCTCATAACGCGCACAGTTAGCCCTTTTTCTTCGAAGGAGCTTTGCAAGGCCAAAGCGTTTATAATGGTGCCAAGCATCCCCATATAATCGCCCGTCGAATGATCGATGCCAACGCTAGCGGCCAAGCGGCCTCGCCAGATATTGCCCGCCCCGACAACGACGGAGACTTGGACGCCGGCGTCATAGACCGCTTTGATGGAAGAGGCGACTTCGGCCAATTTCTTTTTGTCAAGAATGGTCTTGTCGTTTTCATCGCCAAGCGCCTCTCCCGACACCTTGACGACGATACGTTTATAAATTGGTTTCATGTGGGTATTGTATGCCAAAACGCTCATTGAAAAAAGACGATAAAAACGAGACGCCTAAGCTAGAAGCTTATGAACCATCTAAATCGAGATCAACGACGCCGATCCCTTCTTCCTCTTCGCCTATGAAAGAGGTCATGTAAAGAGGAAGGTAAAGAACATCATCCATTCTCATAACGTTCTCATAAGAAAGAACGACGCCCTTTCTCTTTGCAAAACGAAATTGATTTCCAAAAAAGGAATTTTATTGCATTCGAGCATCTTGCGAACCAAATAGGTTTTGCCGACTTGCCTAGCTCCATCTAAAAGCAGGGCTCCCTTACCGCGATTAATCCATTCTTGAACTTCTTTTTCTTTAAAACGTTTCATATCACGCAATTAAATAATAGACATTTTGCCCCGTTTTCAAGTTATTTTCGGAGCGTTTTGCCCCGTTTTATAAAATGTAAAGCATATAATTTTCATTATAATATTAAAAAAAACGCCCGATAAACGGGCGTTTAATTGCTATTTGTCGATTAAGCAACGATGCCTTCGCCAACTTGATAACGAATAAAGGAAACGACGGCGTTGTCCTTTTCCTTTAAAAGTTGAGCCACGGTCTTGCTTTCATCAAGCAGCCATTTTTGGAATTCCAAGCAGCTTTGCGAAAGGACTTTGTCGACTTTGCGCTCGATGATTTGCGCTTTGACGGCCTCAGGCTTGTTCTCGAGTTTCTGATCGGCGGCCACTTCGGCGGTCGCCACTCCTTTTTCGCGTTCCCTAACAGCAGCAGGAACATCATTCAAAGTGATGAATTCCGGAGCGTTGGCGGCGATATGCATCGCCAATTGATTGGCTAATTCGTCATCCTTCTTAGCAAGGATAAGGAGAACACCGATTTTGCCACCCATGTGGATATAGCTTCCAAATCCCTGTTCTGGGGTTTTGGAAACGATCTGATAACGGCGGAAGGCGATCTTCTCGCCCGTCGCTAAAGCGGTATCCTCTTTGAATTGTTTGATGTCTTCATCGGCCTCTTCGAAGGTCTTCGGGTCTTTCTTAAGAACCGCGTCGACGGTCGCGTTGGCGAATTCGTGGAATTTGTCGCAGCCTGAGACGAAATCGGTTTCGCAATTGACCTCGACAATGGCGGCACGGCCGCATTGATCGCAAGTCTTGACGGCCGCTAAACCTTCAGCGGCTGTGCGTCCGGCGCGTTTGGCCGCTTTCGCGATACCTTTCTCACGGAGCCAATCGACAGCCTTTTCGATGTCGAAATCGCTTTCTTCAAGGGCGTGTTTGCAATCCATCATGCCCGCACCAGTGCGTTCACGAAGGGACTTGATAGCTTCTATTACGTTTTTCTCAGCCATTTTTATCTCCTAATTATTCAGCTTTATTTTCGGCTTCGGCAGCTGGCGCGGCAGCGGCTTGGCGTTGTTCGCGGTAAGCGGCTCTAGCGGCAGCGCGTTCGGCTTGGATTTTCTTTTGACGCTCTTCGCGTTCTTGACGGGCGGCGCGAAGCGCAGCTTTTCTTTGCTCGTTAGCCAAATCGGCATTGCGGATGGCGTCTTTCATCGTGGCTTCCTCGCCTTCGTCGACGACGTAGGCGAATTCGGTCACGCCGCCTTTGGATTCGCTCACGGCGTCGGCTAAGGTGCCGATGAGGAGTTTGACGGCGGAAGCGGCATCGTTATTGGAAGGAATAGCGAAATCTACCAAATCGGGATCGTCATTGGTGTCGCAGATAGCAAAGGTCATGATGTGAAGCTTGCGGGCTTCGGCGATGGCGTTATGCTCAACGGTCGGGTCATCCACCACAATCGCTTGGGGAAGACGGCGCATTTCCTTGATGCCTTCGAGGTTGCGGGAAAGCTTTTCGAGTTCTTTCTTGAGGATGGCAAGTTCTTTCTTCGGCAAATTGTCGAAGGTGCCATCATCGCGCATGGTCTCTAATTCCTTGAGACGTTTGATACGGGATTGGATGGTACGGAAATTGGTTAAGGTGCCACCTAACCAACGGTTGCTGATATAGAAGGAGCCGCTGCGGATGGCTTCGTCTTGGACGATTTGCTTGGCGACCTCTTTGGTGCCGACGAAAAGAACCTTGCCACCTTCGTCAACGATGCTCTTGAGTTTGGCATAGGCCAAGGTCACTTGGGTGCATGTCTTCGTTAAATCGATGATGTAAATGCCATTTCTCGCGCCATAAATGAATTTGCCCATTTTGGGGTTCCAGCGGCGTGTTTGATGTCCGAAGTGGACGCCGGCTCCGAGAAGTTTCTTCATCGTCATGACCGGAGCGCTCGGGTCATGAAGGATTTGAGCCATGGTTGGCTCGGCTGGGGCCGCTTCGACGGCGGTCTCTTCGATCTTGATTTCGTCACTCATTTTGGTGACCTCCATTTGTTTGTGCCTCCCCCGCTTCTAGAAACTGACCACCTTAACGCTTTTTAAGCTGCTTCGCCCGTTAAGGAACACGGCGTTTGATCCACGAGGTGCGTATTAGCTCTCTTTGAGAGCCGAGCGTGATTATACCACGCGTGGCTATGCCTTCAAAGAAATATCGTTTGGAGGCGAATTTGACGTTAAATGACAAAGTTATAGCGAATACCGAAACCAACGCTAACCTCCTTTGTGTACTGCATCCATTTCATGAAATTTCCAATAATGGAAAAAAATATTAAATGGAAGCGTTGGCTCTCGAAAATTTATTAATTTCATCGATGAACGCTACGAAAAGGGAGAAATGTATTTCCTTTTGCTAGATGAGGTTCAAGAGCTTGAATCTTTCGAATTCGTTCTCAATGGTTTCCTATCTCAGGGAAAGCTTGATATCTACGTTATCGGCAGCAATGCTAAATTCTTGTCGAAAGACATCATCGCGGAATTCCGAGGAAGGGGCGATGAAATCCATTTATTGCCATTATCGTTTTCCGAGTGTTGGAAATATTATGATGACAATCCGAGAGAAGCCCTCAACAAATATATGGTTTATGGGGGCCTTCCCATGGCGGTATTGGCCAAAACGGACTTAAACAAAAGAACTTACATTAAAAGCCAAATCCAAGAAACATATATCGCCGATATCGTTGAAAGGCATAAGATCAAAGACGTTGGCGACCTAAACGATTTGCTTTTGTTTGTGGCTTCCTCCACA
Organism: Bacteroidaceae bacterium; assembly: GCA_963624045.1. GTDB lineage: Bacteria > Bacillota_I > Bacilli_A > RFN20 > CAG-826 > UBA4951. The sequence continues at coordinate 23 of CAVFNI010000011.1, read as the reverse complement.
TCCGCTTTAATAAACCCAAAAAA
>CAVFNI010000010.1:0-52510 GCA_963624045.1 Bacteroidaceae bacterium | reverse complement strand
ATGAAGATGGGTGATGCCGCTTACGAAGGAGAAGGCACTGATTTATGCAAGACCGACGGCACTTATGAGGCTGCCAAGACGGCGTATAACGCTTTGTCGGATAATCAGAAATTCACTTTCTGTAACTTCCCCAGCTATGCCGATGCCTTCAATCGTCTTACCGCTTGGGCCACGGCCAATGGCGAAACGCTTAATTCCGCAACAGGCGAGATAAGCAAATCTTCCTCGTTTACCATCTTAGGTGATGGCGATAAAGACAATAGCACCCTCTATTATGCTGTGTTGGCCGTAAGCGCTCTCTTAGTCATCACCGTCACTTCCGCCTTCTATTTCCGCAAAAAACGTCATAATTAAGACGTTGTTTCATCATCTACTGGCAAGGGGCAACCCCCTTGCCAGTTTTCTCAAAGGAGAGAATATGGAACGCATGATCAAAGAACTTGGATACATGATGGATTGCTCACGAGGGGCGGTGGCTAAGGTCGCTACCATAAAGCGCCTCGTCGACATGCTTTCCTCTTTTGGCTATACCTACCTGATGCTTTATACGGAAGATATTTATGAAATTAAGGACGAACCGTATTTTGGCTACATGAGAGGCCGGTATAGCCAAGATGAATTAAAAGAAATCGATGCTTATTGCTCTTCTAAAGGGATAGAACTTCGCCCTTGTATCCAAACGTTAGCTCATCTAGGGCGCTTGCAAGCCAATGATATCTATAATGACCTCTTTGATATTGATGACGTCTTATTGGTGGGCGACGAGAAAGTTTATGCCTTCATCGAGAAGATGATATCGACGATGTCAGGAACCATTAAATCAAGAAAGATCCATATCGGCATGGATGAAGCTTTCCATCTAGGAAGAGGACGATATATCGACCGATACGGCTATGCCAAGAAAGGCGAAATCATCGCCAAGCACCTTCATCGCGTGGCGGATATCGCCAAGAAATACGGCTACACCTGTTACATTTGGGCCGATATGTTGGAACATGCATACGAGGAGGATCCGGAGCATTATACGCCATCGATCCCTGATAATGTCGTCCCCGTTTTGTGGGGATATGAGAAAATCGGCCAAGACAGGGCGGAGCAAAAGATCGAGCTCTATAAGAAATTGTCGCCAGAGCGCCTCGCTTCGTGCGGCGGGATCATCAAGTGGTGCGGCTTCTCGCCTTTAAACACCTATTCGATGGCAGCGATCGAAGAGCAAATGACGGCGGCCGCTAAATACGGGCTAGAGGATTATTTAATCACCGGATGGGGAGATGGAGCGGCTGACGCCAGCCAATTCTCCATCTTGCCCGGTCTCTTTTATGGTGGCTTATTAGCTAAGGGGGAGAATTTAAACGCCGAAACGAAGAAGCGTTTCGAAGAAGCGGTGGGGATGCCCTTTGATGACTTTATGGCCGTTGACGCTCTTTCGACGTTGGATCCTTCGATCGATTACACGAAGGTTAGGAACAATCTGTCATTCGTTCATTTATATAGCGATTTATTAGAGAATCCGATGCTAGAAGCAAGTCAAGAAAAATACAAAAATCTCTACAAATCCGCGATGGAATCGCTTAAGAAGTGTATTAAACACGAGGAATTTGGATATTTGTTCCTCTCTTTATATCATTTAGCCGACGTTGATTCACATCTTTGTTCCTTAGGGAAGGATATCCTCGAAGCCTATTTGGCCAAACGGGACTTATCCCCATATATCGAAGAAGCCAAAATGGCTTTATCGTCCTTAGAAGGATTCATTAAGGTTTATGAAAAACAATGGCAAAAGGAAAACAAAGCCTTTGGCTATGAGAAGCAATTGCTTCGCTTAGGGGGCTTAAAAGAAAGAATCCGTTATGTCAGTGATACCCTTAAGATGTATCAAAATAAGGAAATAGACAAAATCGATGAATTGGAGGAGAAGCATCTTCCTAAGGTCGTTGGCGGCAAACCAATCGATGATCCTGATGCTATTTACGCCCATTGGTACCGCTATTTCGTATCCTCTGGATTATTAAACGACGTATGATATCCCTATGGGAAAACTCGTTGCCACTTCCTTAAGCGTCACCTTAGGCAAGAAAGAGAAGAAGGAAATTCTCCATTCTCTTTCCTTTGCTTTGCCCTCTTCTTCGATCGTTGTCATTATGGGATCTTCGGGGGCTGGCAAATCGACTTTATTAAGGGCCATTCTTGGTTTAATGCCTTACGAAGGGAAAATCCTTCTCGATGGCGTTGATTTGGCCCTTGTTCCCACTAAAGAAAGGAATTTCTCTTACGTCAATCAGGAAATTGGCCTATATCCCCATTTGACCGTTTTTCAGAATATCGCCTTTCCTCTTAAAGGCAGTTTCGCTAGCGGCGAGGAAATCCGTCGACGCGTAGAAGAAGCCGCTAAACGCCTTGACATAGAAGATTGCCTTTCCCGCCGTCCTAAAGACATCTCTTTGGGGCAATGCCAACGGGCGGCCATCGCGAAGGCGTTGCTTAAAAGATCGGAGCTTTATTTGCTCGATGAGCCCTTCGCGAGTCTCGACGAGCCCCGACGTTATAAGATTGCCACCGACGTTAAACGCGTCCTTCGTAGCGAAGGCGCCTCGACAATATATGTCACTCATTCTTTAAGGGAAGCGTATTTGTTGGGCGATTATTTTTTGCTTTTACAAGATGGCAGAGTGGCCTTTGAAGGGGGGATGGAATCCTTTAGGGCCTATATCGATCATATTGGATGGAACGAAGGATGATTTCGCTATTTTCGAAAAAAGAGGCCGAACTGTACGAAAAGAAGGCGCAAAGAAGCCTTCTATATTCGATTGTGTTCTTTCTTCTTTTTGTGATGGCTTTTGCTCTTATTATTGTTTTGTCGAATTATGAGTGGCAATTGTTTTGGATGCTTTTTGGCTCTTTCCTATCGATAGTGCCCTTTCTTTTTTCTTTCCTTTTCTTTTTCCAAAGGAAGAAGCGGTTAGATGCTTTATGCATCTATCGTCAGATCCTTATGACGGACGGCGAGAAGATAATAGGAACATATCGCGGTATTAGCGCCTATCCTATCACCCTGCCTAACGGTTTCGAGGTTTATGAATTGATTGTAGATTTAGAAGGGGAGGTCCGTAAATTTTATGTCCCTTCTTCTAAACGGGACGCGCTAAATTTGGAAGAAGGTTCCTCTTATTGCTATATTGTCGTATCCAATTACCTTAAGGAGTATATAGATGCCTGAATTTGGGTTAAGGAAGATATTGCGTCACTATATAGCCCCCTTATTGGCCCTAATGGCGGTCATCGTAATTTCTCTTTGCCTAGGCATTTCCTTTCGCACTAAGCCGACGGCTAGGGAAACTTTCTCGATGTTCCTCGATCTTCCTTATGGCGGCGTGTCCGCCTCGAAAGTGGAAGGACGAATCAAAGAAATCGACCCTTCCATTAAGAAAGCGAACGTCTTTTCTTATTCCCCTTCTTCCAATCAATACGAGACTTATTACCAAACATGGGGAAAAGAGGCTGATTTGTTGTTGCTTTCTAGTGACTACTTAGACAAGAAAGACATTAATAATTTTATGGCTTTAGATGCTATCGGAAGCGATGGCTATAAGGTTGATGGCGTGCTTTACGGCCTTTCTCCAAAGAGAGGCGAAAGCGATTATTTCGATTTCGATACGTCTTCTTATTATTGCTTTTTGCGAAAGGATTCCGTCCATTTAGGTTCATTGTCTTCCTCTAGCCAAAGTGATCTTGCCATATCGATATTGAAGGAGTTCTTCGATGCTCTTTAAGAAGAAGGGGATAATCCCCGCCGAACGCGACTTCCTTAAGAGCGATTTGCCCGCTTCCCGCAATAAGCAGTTTTGGGACATTCTGCGCCATGAATGGAAGCTTATAGCAGGACTTTCCTTCCTCTTTTTGCTTTTATTCGCCCCGTATTTGGGTAGCAATATCTACGAGGAATATTATCTCGCTTCCTATAATGGCGAGGATCGTTTGGGCTATTCCTTAATGTTCGAGGCCACGAAATCCTTTTGCCTCCTCCTTCCCTTTGGCGGGTTAGGCGGGTTAATGGCGATTTATCGTCGTTTGTATATGGGGGAAGGAGTTCTTTTTTGGCGCGATTTCCTTCATGGCGTCAATTGGTTCAATCTCTGTTTCGGCCTTTTTTATGGCTTAACGAACGTCTTTTTAGTGTACCTAAGCTCCTTAAGCGGATCTTTCCCTTATGCCGGTTTCTTTTATTTTCTCGCTTTAGGGCTATTTTATTTAGTTTGCCTGCCTTTGTGCTTGTTCGTGTCGATGGAATTTCCTTATTATGCGCTCGCTAATTGGAGGGGGTATTTCGTTAACGCCTCCCGTTTCGTCATCAAATATTACGGATGGGTTTTCCTTTTCTCGCTTTATCCCTTATCCATCAAGTTGCTCGGGTTTATCCCAGGGCTATCGTTGCCCGTATATGACCTTATTAAGATATTTATGATTTTCTTGTTGCCGTTATATATGTTGGCTCTCTTTGGTTTTGCGACGGATAAATTTGACCTCCACTTAAACCAAGAACATTACCCATCGTTATATCGAAAGGGATTAAGAGATTAAGGAAATAAATCAATGTTTTTCAATGCCGTCGGCGGCGTTATCACCGATGATTTCGTGAAGCCGATATTAAGAAAACGAAAAAACCTTGTAAAATCGATTGTTTTTGAAACGAATGTGTAAAAATGGCGTTTTAGAGCAGGCATATATAGAAAATTGCTGAGCGATAAATTAGCTCTTAACCTAGGATATTATATGAGAACGCCATTGCCCAAATGATAGCGGCTTCTCATCGAAGCTTGTATTATTTCACTTTCCCGAAAGCGAATTCCGCAAGGCATTACGAAATTGATTTTTTGCTAGAGAACCATGGCAAAGTCATCCCGCTAGAGGTTAAATCACGAAAAATCAACGTTCACGAATCGATTGACCGTTTTAAAGATAAATATTCAAAATATTCCAACCAAAGATATTTGATGTCGTGCAAAGATTATTTCAGAGATGGGGATTTGATTAATCTTCCCTATTATTTGTTGCCGGTATTGTTGGGAACGATTTGATCAATCGGCAAGAAAAGAATCTTCATTATGCCGCACGTTTTATTTGATGAAAGAAATTTAGACGCTTTGTATAATGGTGCGGACGTTACGATTAGGTCTTCGCTAAGCGAAGAATAAAACCAAAAGGATTAAAGCGAATCGGAAAGGGGTAACATGCTCAAAATAGATTACAAACGGATAGTTGACAGTCACTTGGTGGAAAATATTGGCGTTTTGCTGGAGAATTCGCTTTCTGAGAAACATCTTTTCGTGGCGAAAGCGTGCACCATCCATAAGGGCGGTTACATCGTTTTGGATTTCGGTGAAGAGATTTGCGGGCGTGTGCATATTGTTTTCGGCCGCCCCTCCGAGGCTAGCATTCGAATCAGGACCGGCGAATCTGTAGCGGAGACTTATGCCGAATTGGGCGAGAAGAACGCCGGGAACAACCATTCTTTGCGCGATGCTTCTTATCCTGCCGTTTTCTGGAGTGATTTCTCCACTTCGGAAACGGGTTTCCGTTTCGTGCGCATCGATGTAGCGACGGGCGAAAAGGCGGAAATTGTTTCCGTTTTCGCCGAATCCTCGCCTAATGGCCTAAATAAGCGCGGCCATTTCGAATGTGACGATCCTAAGCTTAACGAAATATACCAAACGGCCGTTAGGACGATTTCCCTTTGCGTCCGCGAGAAGGAGATTTGGGATGGGGTCAAACGCGATCGTCTCGTTTGGATTGGGGATTTCTATCCAGAGCTTCTTGCCTCTTATGCCGTCTATGGGGATATACCCCAATTCGAAAACGTCTTGAATGCTGTGACTTCCTTCGAGCACGATTGGATTAATGGCATCCCTTCCTATTCGGCTTGGTGGATCCTTTGCTTAGAAAAATATTATGAGCTTTCGGGGAATGAGGGCTACGTTAAGAAAATGTTCCCTTATGTTCATAAGATCATCGAAGATTTTTCTAGCATCGTCGGCGAAGGCGGAACGATACATTACGAGAATTGCCGTCTCAATTATTTCAAGGACAATGAATTCTTCATCGATTGGCCGACCAACGGCACCCCCGATAACGAGACGGGTTGGCGATATTTAATAACTTATACTTTAGAGGCCGCCAAAAGGTTATACGTTTTAAATGGCGAAGATGCTTCCGATATCGAAAGCGCAATCCAAAGGCTCGATGCCCATAGATACGCTCCATCTAGCTATAAGCAAGTGACCGCTTTGGGGGTTATGGCAGGGCGGATTGATCATTTGGTTGCTAAGAAGCGGCTAAAAGAAGGTGGCGTCCAAGGTTGGACGACCTTCTTATCGTTTGCCATCATTGAAGCCCTCGAAAAGATTGGCGATGACGCCTTCGCCTTAAAGGCCATCAAAGAATATTTCGGGGCGATGATCGATTTAGGGGCGACCACCTTTTGGGAGGATTTCGACATCAATTGGCTGAAGGACAATCCTTCTTCGTTAGAAGCGATACCAGACGATAAAAATAAAAATATCCATGCAGATTACGGACGTTTTTGTTACACGGGCCTACGCCATAGCTTATGCCATGGCTGGTCGTGTGGGATGTTAGATTTCTTTTCTCGTCACATCTTAGGCGTTGTGCCCATCGAACCCGGCTATCGGGTCATTAAAGTGGAGCCGCATCTATGCGGGCTCCATATGGTTAGTGGCATTATCCCCACCAAATATGGCGACATCCATGTCAAACATAATGAGAAGGATGGGCGTATCGAGACGGAAATAGAACTTCCGGCGGGAATAAAGAGAATATAAAACAATCCTTCAGGATTAATTTTTAACGTATAACGTGTTTTTGACGCTATCTAACGTTAAGCGAATATCGATAGGATATCGATGACGATAGAAGAATAGAAGAAAAGCAAAACGCCATAGCTCACCGCATAATAGGCGGGAACGGTGTAGCTGATCCAACGATGCCTGATCGGTTTCTTATAATCGAAACAAAGCAAAAAGGGCACCGAGATGAAAAGCATGTAGCTATCCCCGACTTGGAAATTCTTGGCCCCGGGCATAAAAGAGAAGAGGGCGTCAATGATACAAAAGAAGACAACCGCGAGGGATAGGTACAAAGCAAAAGAACGGCTATCGATGATAAATTCGTCGCCGCCACCATTAAAAACCTTTAAGTATATGAGAATGGCGAAGACGATGGCATAGGCGATCGGCTTTTTGCTAGGCAAGAAGGAAACGGCATAGAAATTCAAAGAAAGTATTCCATATTTTCGTAAGACCGTGAGGACATATCCGGTGATTAGATAAAGGATGGGGAGAGCAATGCAGATACGAAAAAGAAAAACGTTTTTCTTCGGTCTATAAAACATAAAGAAGAAAAAGCAAGCGCAAAGAAAAAGATCGACGAAGACGTTGAGGCTGATGAATTCGTTTAGCAGGGTGATGATTAATTGCTCGACCGCTTGAAGGGTTTCCGCGCTGACGCTCACGCCACCTTGGTGTAGAAGCATGATGACATATAGATGGATGGCTAATTGTTCTAGGAAGACGAAGGATATGGCTCCAGCGGCATAAAAGCCGAGATACAAAAAAATGCGTTTTCGGTTGTAGACGATGCCCGCCAAAGTGGCGATAAGGACCAAAGGCAAACCGATTTGCCCGATGGTCCTTAAGAGGCTCTCCCCGTTTTCGTCAAGGATGCTGGCAGTGCCAAAATAAAGCGAATAAATGTGATTGAGCGTGACTAATTGCGACACCGTCAGCAAAACCATGCCGATGTATTTAAGAACCTGGTAGGAAAGAAGAGGCTGACGGGGTTCTTGTTGGTTCGTTATTTCGTCCATGCCAAGATTATAGACTTCTCTAAGGCGTTATTCACGAATTAAAGGCGTTTTCCTCTCCGCCAATCGAAGAAGTCATGATTGGGGAGACGGCGATGAATAAAGAGAAGGGGCTGCCTATGCTGTTAAATCATCATATTCACGTCTTTTTATTTATGTTGGGATGCAACTTCTAAACGATAGAAGTAGCAATTGAAGTTGATAGAAGTAACGCTTCTATTCACTTCTAAATGATTGGCATGTCGATCGTTTTTTATTAATGGCACATGTTGGATGTCGCTTGGATGGCGTAAAGCGCCGACCATTTTATTATTTGACTAATTAACGGCACTTTTTGGAAATAATGTTATAAACTTGTTATACGAAATCAGGAGATTGTGTATGCTTGTTTATCATTCAAACAAAGAAGAATTCGGCAACGACGTTTTAAATGGCCGCATTGCAGACATTGTGAAGGCTAAGCTTCTAGAAAAGGGAATAAACGATCAAAACGAAGCGGAATTCCGTTCCTGGCAGAATTCTGTGGTCTTCATGCGGATGGCCTTGGAGGATCCTAATATCCCTAGTGATGCCGAAGTCGCCATCGAATATCAAATACCTCTAACCTCGAAACGGGTCGATTTCATGATTGCCGGCGAAGATAAGATGGGATGCGATAACGTTGTGATAATCGAATTGAAACAATGGGATAAAGCGGAGAAGGTAAACGATATCGAACGTCATACGGTAAGGACGTATACGGGTGGCGGGGAACGAGAAGTGGCCCATCCTTCCTATCAAGCTTATTCCTATAAGATGCACATCCAGAATTATTCTTCTTTCGTTGAGGAGAAGAAAATCGGTCTTTCACCGGTGGCTTATTGCCATAACTATCATAAGCAAGCTGGGGAAGGGCTTTTTGATAAGACATATGATTTGTGGCTATCGGAAGCTCCGCTATTTGCCGCTAACGATAATCGCAAATTATCTGATTTTATTGCCGCAAGGATTTCTAAAAGGAGCCAAGATGGCGAAATCCTTTATAAGATCGATCATGGCAAAATCCGCCCCGCTAAGGCATTACAAGATTGTTTGACCTCGATGGTGAAGGGCAACAAGGAATTCCAGCTCCTCGATGAGCAAAGCGTCGTCTACGACAAGATAATGCGCGCTTTCTATTTGTCTAATCAAGATCACGAAAAGCGGGTCTTGATCGTCAAAGGCGGCCCAGGAACCGGCAAGTCGGTCTTGGCGGTGAACGTCCTTTGCGATCTTATAAACGACAAAAAGAGACGTGGCTTCCATTGTGCTTACCTTACGAAAAATGTGGCTCCTAGGAAGGTTTACCTAAACATGCTATCGCGTGGCAACATCAAGAAAGAAGTGGCTATCAATGAGCTTTTTCGCTCGCCCTTCGGGTTACACAATTTACCTAAGAACATCTACGATTGCTTGTTGGTGGACGAAGCTCATCGTTTAATGAAGCAGATGTATGGTGATTTTGACGGGGAAAACCAAATAAAAGAATGTATCGACGCTAGTTTGGTGACGGTCTTCTTCATTGACGAGAGCCAAAGGATATCGGTAAAGGATATCGGTAGCGCAGAAGAAATTCGCTTCTGGGCCAAAAAAGAAGGAGTCAAAGAAGAGAATATCTTTGAAGGGGAATCGTATCTTCTTCATAGCGAGTTCCGTTGCAATGGCAGCGAAGGGTATCTGGCCTTTTTGGACGACGTACTTGGAATTGCTTTAACGGCTAACCGAAGCTTAGACGCCGACGATTTTGATTTGCGTATTTATGACGATGCCACCTCGTTAAAAGAAGCCATTTCAAAAAAGAATGAAATAAACGGCCATTCACGTTTAGTGGCGGGGTATTGCTACGATTGGAACGTCAAAAACAATAGAGGGGATGTCGATATCGTTTTGGATGAAGGGCGTTTTAAGGCGTTATGGAATGATCCGGCGAGCAATAAAACGCCGTTATTCGCCATTGATCCAAAGCAAAAAGACAGAGTCGGTTGCATTCATACCGTCCAAGGGCTCGAATTCGATTATGTTGGAGTGATCATCGGAAAGGATCTCCGTTATGAGAATGGTCAAATAATCGCTGATCCAAGCCAGATTTCCAAAGACGACAAGTCATCGGGGATCAGAGGTTGCAAAGATAAGGAATTGGCTACCAGGCTCATCAAGAATACATACAAAGTCTTGCTGACGCGCGGGCAAAAGGGTTGTTATGTTTATTGCGAAGATCCCGCTTTAAGGGAATATCTAAAAAGTCGCATTCGAGTCAAATAGATTGATATTTAAACATAAATATTTAAATTTCCCTGCAAATTGCGGATATATTTATTGAAAGAGAGATCAAAACCAAGATTCTTTCACAATGGCAAAAAGACAAGAGACAACATTCACCTTCTTTTCACATACATTTTTGCGGACATTATGATTATCCTATTAGCATGAGCTTCCCACAAAAACTTAAAGAACTTCGGCATAATAAGGGAATCACCCAAGAGGAATTGGCTGAGAAAATATTCGTCTCACGCACCCTCATTACCAAATACGAAAGCGGCGCTGTTTATCCAACCGAGGAAAACTTAGAAAAACTGGCGCTTTATTTTGGCGTACCAATGTCCGTCTTATTGGAAGAGAAGGAAGCTTCCGCGATTTTAGAGAAGCGAAACAAATTAGTGAAAAGGGCTAATCTAATTACTTCTATCATCATGATTTTGGCTTGCGCGATCCCTTTCATATTGATGGTCTGTCCGATCTTCGCTATTAACCGTCACGATTATTCGGAGGGAACCCCGCCTAAAATCGTGACCACCTTTGATAATGGGTATCATCTAACTCTTTCTAATTCCAACCCAATCGTGATCATCGCGCTGGTTATGGCGCTCGCTAACGTGGTGTTTTCTCTCCTTTCCATTTTCATGCCAACTTCTAGGGCAATTAGAATAACGAATCGAGTTCTTTTCTTGATCAACATCGTCCTAATTTCTTTTTCATTTATTTTCTGCATAGCCTACAGTTCATCGAATTTGTACGATTTTTAGACCTAAATTTAGCATAAATTGAATATTTTATTCGATATACAATGATTCATTGTATAAATTGTAAACTTGGAAAAAGTTATAATTTAGATGTGAATATGTTAAAACGGAAAGCGGAACAGGACATAATTAATTGGATTGATAACCAAAGCAAAGAAGCCTTGCTTGTGTCGGGCGCTAGACAAATAGGAAAGACCTTTCTTATCCGAGCAACATTGAACAAAAAGGGCTGCGAATATCTAGAATTTAATTTGCTTAAGGACGAACGATTAAGAAAATCCCTTGAAGCGTGTGCGTCGCCTCAAGATTTTATGGATATATTGACCTTATATGCCACAAAGCCTTTTACGGCAGGCCGAACCATTGTTTTCGTAGATGAGGTTCAAGAATGTAAAAATTTCATAACCTATTTAAAGTTTTTAGTCGATGAAACGCCGTATCGTTTTATTCTGTCAGGATCGTTGCTTGGCGTTTCTTTATATGGTCTTAGCTCGGCTCCGATGGGCTATCTCCATTTTCTTAAAATGCACCCTCTCAATTTCGAGGAATTTTTATGGGCCCTTGGTGTGCAGGAAGAGGGAATAGCCAAATTAAGAGAACACTATGAAAAGAAGGTTCCTTATGGGCAAAACGTCGTTGATTTTTATATGTACAGGCTTTATTTGTACCTGATTATTGGCGGGATGCCCGAGGCGGTCGATTCTTATGTCAAGGAGAAAAGCCTTAATAAAATAAGCGTTATCCATCAGTCAATTATCGCTAACTATCGTTTGGATTTTACTAAATATCTTGTGATGTATAGCGCCGACCGTTCATTGCTCAATGTCGACACGTTTATTTTGCGCAAGATATACGACTTGATTCCGGCCGAATTAGGAAAGAAAAACCGCCGTTTTTATTTTAAGGATATTGGCAAAGGCGCGCCGTATTTGCGTTATGAAGACGAATTCTTATGGTTGGCCGAGGCTGACGTTGCTTTGCCAACATACAATCTTAGAGAGCCTAAAATCCCCTTTTATATCAATCACGAGAGATCGCTATTCAAATTGTTTGAAGCAGATGTGGGAATGCTCTCTTCCTCTTATGGTCGCGAATTTCAAAAGAAAATACTTGCTAGGGAATTTCAGGACATGAATGTTGGAGCGGTCATGGAAAATTACTTCGCCATGGAACTATATAGCAAAGGCTTCCCCCTTTATTATTACAGCAATAAGAAAATAGGGGAGATAGATTTTTTGATCGTTAGGGATGGACGCCCGGTTCCACTTGAAATCAAGTCGGGAGGGAACCGTTTTAAACATCAAGCTTTGCTGAATCTTTTTGATTCAGAACCCTCAATCAAAGAAGCGTACGTTTTCGCGAATACGGATATAGTCCGCAAAGATAGGATCATATACCTTCCATTGTTTTGTTCCATGTTTTTAGGAGACGGAAATGAGGATACAAAACTGCCTGATTTGCAATGTGATGAAATGCCGCTTTTGCAATAGGCGTATATCAAAACATCGCATCCTTATATCAAAAGAGGATTATTTGCGTGACCTTGGCTTTGTTTGCTAATAATGGTGATACACTTTAGGCAAATCTCTTTATGGAGGGAAAACGATGAACGTTCTTGATGAAATAAAACGCGTGAAAGTGGTTCCGGTGGTGGTGATCAACCATATCGAAGAGACACTTCCTTTAATGGAGGCTTTGATCAAGGGCGATGTGCCCGTGGCGGAGATCACCTTCCGCACTTCATGCGCTGCCGAAGCCATCGCTATGGCAGTCAAAAAATATCCTGAAGCCATCATTGGCGCTGGCACTGTTATTACGGGGAAGCAAGCGAAAGAAGCCATCGCATCTGGCGCTAAATTCCTAGTGTCGCCTGGATTATCCGAAGAGGTTTATGAAGTGGCCAAAGAAAACGACGTGCCATATTTGCCTGGCGTTGTTACTCCAACGGAAATCATGAGGGCTTTGGCTTTGGGATTAACTGATCTAAAATTCTTCCCGGCCGGCGTTTACGGCGGGCTTAAGGCGATAAACGCTTTAGGCAGCGCCTTCCCTTCCGTTTCTTTCATGCCGACGGGAGGGGTGAGCTTAGATAATTTGGTTGAATTCGTCACCAATAAGCGAATCTTCGCCGTTGGCGGATCTTTCCTTACCAAAGGTACTTATAAAGAGATAACGGCTAATTGCCTTAAAGCGAGACATATTGTGAAGGAGAATGCATAAAATGGCTAAAATCGTTACTTTCGGGGAGATAATGCTTAGACTTAGCTCGCCCGCTAATTCCCGCATCGTTCAGTCCTCTAGCCTCGACGTCCATTATGGCGGCGGGGAAGCCAATGTCGCCGTGAGTTTGGCTAATTATGGTCAAGAGGCTTATTTCATTAGCAAATTGCCCCTTAACCCTTTGGGCCAAAGCGCGATTAATTCCTTAAGGAAATACGGTGTGGACACTTCATATATCGCTCGTGGCGGAGAGAGGATTGGCATCTATTATTTGGAGACGGGCGCTTCGATGCGGCCATCGAATGTCATTTATGACCGCAAATATTCCGCCATTTATGAGGCCACGGAAGGCGATTTCGATTTCGAAAAGATCTTCGATGGCAAGGACTGGTTCCATTTCACGGGTATCACGCCGGCTTTGAATCCCCGCGTGGCGGCGATAGTGGAGAGCGCTTGCATAGCGGCTAAGAAAAAAGGCTGCACCGTTTCTTGCGACCTCAATTTCCGTAAGAAACTCTGGAGTAGCGAAGAAGCCATTAAGACGATGAGCAAATTGATGAAATACGTCGATGTTTGCATCGGAAACGAGGAAGATGCCGAGAAGTGCCTCGGTTTTAAGCCTCAGGATACCGACGTCAATAAAGGCGAACTCAATTTAGGCGGATACGAAAGCATCTTCCGCCAAATGAAAGAAAAATTCGGCTTCCGTTATATCGCCACTTCCTTGCGGGAATCATTCTCTGCTAGCGATAACGGCTGGAGTGGGCTTATTTATGACGGCAAGGAATTCTATCATTCCAAACATTATGACATCCATATCGTTGACCGCGTCGGGGCGGGGGATTCCTTTGCCGCCGGTATCATCCATGGTTTATTGGAATATAAAGATATGAATAAGGCCTTGGAATTCGCCGTGGCTGCGTCCGCCTTAAAACACACGATCCCTGGCGATTTTAACCAAGTGAATGCCAAAGAAGTCGAGACGTTGATGCTAGGCGGAGCCTCGGGACGCGTCGAAAGATAATTGTCGGCTTAAGCGAACATTTTCCTAAATAAATAGCATTATCTAAAATCCGTCTTATTTTATAATGCCCATATGAGAAAGCCTTTTGTGTTGGCGGCTATTTCTTCGTCTTTGCTTCTTTTGTTGCCTTTTTTCGCTTATGGAGCTAGAGGCAACGCCGTGTGGGCTGATGAATCATCCTTCGTGTGGGTCCATTACCCGAAGCGCGAAGCGACTTCTATGGAACCTGGAATTCGTGAATATTGGGTCGCCTGCGGCCGAAACCATTACCAATTCACCAAGCCATTGGCCAAGATAATCAATGAAGCACAAGGATATGACACTAGCGAATTCCTTACCGATGATCCTCGCTGGATCAAATGGATCGAAAGCGATGGCCTCGCTTTTTATGATGTTTCCTCGCGCGCTTACGATTTTTCGGAGATTCCCGAATTAAGCGAGGGCTATATTTCCGAGGATATCGCTTCTTTAGCGTTAGGGCAGTCAGGAAGGGCCGTCTTTAATAAGGATGGCTCGTCTTCTTATTCCGTGCCCGCGATGCCCGTCAGTCAAATAATAGATAGCGCTGTCGACTTGACGAATTTTTGTGCTTCGATTGATGGCTCTTTTTCTAATGGCTATTACGTCTTGACGAAAAACCTCTCATCCGTCATCGCCTCTACTGGCACCGCAAATAAAGATAGGGCTTTTGCAGGGGTTTTTGATGGCAGAGGACATATTATCGATAGCCTTTCATCGCCCAATAAGCATCTTTTTGGCTATTTGAACGGCGCCACGATTAAGAATCTCTCCTTTCAAAACGTTCTTGCTTTCGGCGTTTTGGCCGAAACGATTGAGAATAGTCTTATCTCCGATTGCGATTTCTCTCTTTCCGCGTCTATAACGGCGCCATGCGGCGCAGGATTTTTGGCTGATAGTTTTCTCGATAACGTGAAATTAGATAACGTTAAATTGGATTTCGGCGCTCTTTCCGCGCATTCGTCTGTCGATAACCTGACGGGAAGCGCCTTAGCCAGGGAAAACCTTTCTTCCCTCTCTAATCCGGTCGTATATTCTGACGTCAGCTTCCGCGGTTTGAATTCGATTTCGATGTATGCCGTAGATGCTCAAAATAGATTATTGCGACCTGGTGAGATAGCTTATGAAAGCACTTTGTCTTTGCTAGAAAATTCCTCTTCATCTTATGCGGTAGCGTATCTATCTGATAGCGAAGAGGCCAAAATGGCGGCCACCTTCTTCAAAGATATTGCATATAAAGCTAGTGGTGTCGTCCTTCCTTTAACCTCCATATCCAACGAAAGCGTTTCCCTTCATTCGGAGCCAAAGATTTGTTTCCTTTCCTCCGCCTTATCCTCTTCCTTTGGCGTCAAACTTCCTTCAACGCGCGGATCATATGCCATTTTATCGGCGGGGAAGGCTATTTTATCCTTCGCTAACGACGCGATGGGCCATCAAGCTGCCGCGTTAGGGCTTCTTGATAAAATTTTCGGATATCGTTATATCGCCGATGGCATCGAAACTTTTATTTATCAAAAGGGCAGCGACATTCCCTTGCCTTCCTTATCGCTATCCTTCTCTCCGTCTTTTGGTTACCGCAAGTGCGATTGGAGTGATGGCAATGATGGGGATATGTATTCCTTTGGCTATAATCAGGGGTATGGCGATTATATGCATTATATGTCGGCAATGGGCAACAGCACCTTTTCTAGCGGCGAGACATATCACACCTCCCTTCGCGTTTTAGGGCCGGTGGAATTTTATTCTTCGCATCCTAAATGGTTTGCGCTTAATGCTTCCGGGAATAATTATGGCGACGATTATGCGGCCTGGCAGCTTTGCTATACGGCCCAAGGCGATAACGAAGAATACCAAAGCATGCTTGCTCAAGCGGCCACTTATGTCCAATGGATTTATGACAATAAGCGGACTAGCAAAAACCAGACTTCATTCCTATTTGGCATTGCCGATAATGAGAACGTCTGCCATTGCTCTTCGTGTGAAAAAGCCATTTCCGATTATGGTTCTATTGCTGGGACGGTCGTTAAATTCATCGACGATTTGAAGGGGAAATTGGCTTTTTCGGCCCCCGATTTAAGCATTGGCATGTTCGCTTATGGCGGTTATGAGGAAGCCCCGATAAGGGATGGCGTCCCGTCGATTTCGTTAAGCGATGGGACATATGTCCTCGTAGCCCCGATCAAAGCCAATTACACCTATGCCTTAAATGATCTTAGAAATGCCTCGTCGCAACAGATGTTCGAAGACTGGTCGAAGATAGGGGAGGTCTCTGCTTGGCTATATGATACCAACTTCATGTATTATCTTTTCCCCTTTAATTCCTTTAAGGCCAATTATGACAATTTAGCCTACCTCCATGAGAAAGGGGTGGGGATGGTCTATTTGCAAGGGCAGCATAATGCCACACAACCGCGGACAGGTTTCAACGCCTTCAAGAAATTCTTGGCTGGCAAATCGATGATGGACGTAAGCGAAAATTACGCTGCTTTAAAGCAAGAATTCTTCGCTAGCTATTATGGCGAAGCGGGCGAAGAGATGGAGGCTTTCTTCGATGAGATGGTTGCTCAATTAGAGGTGATCGAAAGTACTTCCGATTATCAATCCTCCCTTTATCCGCGAGGGCAGGCTAGCATCTATCAAGATATTCAAAACGCTAAATTCTGGAGTTGGGACCAACTTAAGAAGTGGCGAGAAATTTGTGATTCGGCTTATGCGTCAGCCACTAACGAAATAGCCAAGAAACATATTCTTATCGAATCGATCTTCCCGCGTTTTGCAACCGCCGTTTTGTATGATTATACGAAATGGGATGGCTTGCTTTCCTCGACTAAGAAAAAGAATCTCAAGGCCTTCCGAACCTCTCTTCGGGATGATTGTCTATCTTTAGGAATAACTATCTTCCGTGAATCTGCCGTCACGATGGACTATTATTATTACGGCGATGGCGGGTGGGACTTGGATAGGCCCGCTTCTTAATCAATTAAATCGTCGCCTATATTGCTTTGCTATTAATCGAAAGGGGTTTTGCATGGAAAAACGCGTTTTGACAATTCAAGATTTCAGTTGTTTGGGACGTTGTTCTTTGACGGTTGCTCTTCCCACCTTAAGCGTCGCCAAGGTGGAATGTGTTGCTTTGCCGACGGCCGTTCTTTCTAATCATACGGCCTTCCCATCTTGGACCTTCCACGATTTGACCGATGAGATACTCCCCATCACCAAGAAGTGGGAGGAATATGATCAAAGGTTCGATTATATTTATACGGGCTATCTAACCACCAAGCAAATACCTTTGGTGCTTGATATCATCAAACGTTTTAAGACGGATAGGACGATGGTCGTCGTTGATCCTGCCATGGCCGATCATGGCAAGCTTTATCCCGGCTTTCCATCCGAGCACATCATGGAGATGCGTAAATTGATCGCCAAGGCCGATATCATCATCCCCAATTTAACCGAAGCGTGTCTTTTGACCGATACGCCTTATTTGGAAGACGAGAGCGATCTTACCGATCATGAATGCTTACATATCGTCACGAAACTAACAAAAACAGGTGCCAAGAAGGTCATCATCAGCGGACTTGAGACAAAAGACGGCCATATCAGAGATGCTTATATGGATGAAGGGAAATCGATCTCTTTTTATGAGACGGAAAAATATGCAGGATTATTCCATGGCACAGGCGACTTATTCGCGAGCGCTTTCGTGGGAGCGTTAGCTAGCAACGCCTCTTTTCCTCGCGCCATTGCCATCGCTCACGATTTCGTTCACGAAGCCATTAGGATATCTAACGAAAATGGCATCGACGGCTTGACGCAGGGACCCGATTTCGAAAGCGCTCTACCTTATTATGTTGCCTTGTTAGAAGGCGAAGAAAAACTTTAATTATCTTCTTCGGCGTGATGGGAGTGCAATTCTTCTTCTTTTTCTTCGATGTCTTTTTTGACCTTCTTGAAGAATTTCTTGTTCATGACGAAGAAACGTTTGAAGTGGAGAACGATAAGGTCGGCGATAAGGAAGGCGATAATGAAGACGAACATGGCAAAGACCATATAGCCGGAATTGATGTTGATGCCGAAGAAATAGACGGTTACATAAACGCTGCCATCGGCATTCCGATAGATGTTGAATTGCTGTTCTAGGGCGGTTATAAGGCCTTCAGGATTAACGATTTCTCCACTTTGGAGGATTTGCTCGACTTGGCCATGCATCAAGAAATTGCGGAAGAGGCCGACGCTATAAGTGCCAGGGAAAAAGCCGGTGATGTTATTGATATAGGGCGGCATCATGTTATTGGGCAAATAAGCGCCGATCAAAAATCCGATGGCGGCGCAGCAGATGGCGATGATAGGGGACATGACGGCTTCGGTATTGACGAAGCTTGCTATTAAGAAAGAAAAGAGGGCGGCGGCCACGGTGCTATAAAGCAAGACGCCGATTAAGGCGAAGAAATCGATGATGGAGATCAAATAGGCGTTATAGCAAACGAGAACGATGAGAGAGATGAAGAAGACGGCGAGGTTGATCAAGAAAGTGACGATGATATTGAAGGCGAAATAGCTAAACATCATGACGTTGGGGTTGATGGGGGAGCTAATCATGTCGCGGTTAAGCATGTTTTCCTTATCTTTGACCATGATGTATTGGCAATTCATCGAAACGGTGACGCAGCTTACGCCCAAGACGCCAGAAATCATCCAGCTATCCGCTAAAGCGGACACCTTATGTTTCATTTCCGTGGATAAATCGGCAAAGCCGTCGTAGAAATTGCCGATTTGTTCCAATTGAACTTGTCTAAGGAAAATCAAATAGACGGCGAAGATCGTCAAAGGCACCATCATCGTGAAGATGACGGTTGGGATGTTCTTGAAGAAAACCTTAAGATGGCGCCTGGTCAAAGAAAGGAAGGCGGATAACTGGTTGCGGTGTTTATTGATTGTGGTATTCATTTTTGCTTACCGCCTTCAAGAACGCTACGGATGCCGGTGACGTTGAGGAAAACGTCATCCATCGAACCTTTTTCCACTTCGAAATCGCCTGCGACCTCTTGATGGGAATTAAGGAAGGCGATGGCGTCTGTAGAATCCTTGACGCTGACCCTATAATAACGCCCATCATGATTGTATGTGTACGCTATGCCTTCGTTTTGCAGGGATTTTTCGATTTTTTCGTTTTGTTCGACGTAAAGCAATATATAATCGCTGGAATATTTGTTCTTTAATTCAGTCGGAGTGCCGGTGGCGATGATTTTGCCTTTGTCCATGATGACGACGTCGGTGGCCTTTTCCGCCTCTTGCATGTAATGGGTGGTTAAAAAGACGGTCATGCCGGTCTTTTCGCGCAAGGAATTGACGAGATTCCAAACGGAGAGACGCGTCTGCGGATCTAAGCCCGTCGTCGGTTCGTCGAGGATTAAAAGCTTAGGATCATGAATCATGGCTCTAGCGATATCCACCCTTCTTTTTTGTCCGCCTGACAATTTGCCTAAGGGGCGGTTATAGAAGGCGCTTAAATTGAGCATCTGAATGAGGTAAGCCTCTCTTTGGGCCCATCCCTCGCCCTTTATGCCATAAAATCCAGCGCGGATTTTAAGGTTTTCCCTCGGAGTCAAGAGGGGGTCGAGAACGCTATTTTGGAAGACGATGCCGATTAGATATTTGATGTCCTCGGGTTTGCTGTCTAAATCGTAGCCGCCCACTTTGACGAGGCCGCTAGTTTTGCTAAGAATCGAGGTGATGATGTTGATGGTGGTGCTTTTGCCGGCGCCGTTTAAGCCTAGGAAGGCGAAAAGAGATCCTTTCTTGACCCGAAAGGAAATGCCATCAACAGCGGTGAAATTTCCATATTTCTTGACGAGGTTATCCACTTCCAGGATATATTCGTCATTCGGTTTCGTTTTCTTGTTTCTTTTGCGTTGGCTATATGGCATTGCGGTCCTTAAAAGCCTTTACACTATACTTTTCTTTTCCTAGAAAAGCAAACGCATTGCGCGTGGAAAAACATTAGGGCATCGCATATAATGCTAAGGCTAAAAAAAGGAGAGAAACATGGTTACATTGCATATCGAAGAATACGGCGACATCGTTTTGGAGATGGATTATCAAAACGCGCCGATATCTGCCGCGAATTTCGTTAGTTTAGCAAGAAAAGGCTTCTATGATGGGTTGACCTTCCATCGCATCATCAAGGGCTTTATGATCCAAGGCGGTGACCCCGTAGGCAATGGCACTGGCGGGCCGGGTTATTCGATTAAAGGCGAATTCTCTGTCAACGGCGTGAAAAACCATTTATCCCACAAAAGGGGAGTCATTTCGATGGCACGAAGCGCTTCTTTTGACAGCGCAGGCTCCCAATTCTTTATTTGCGACGCCGATGATACCTTCCTTGATGGGCAATACGCCGCCTTCGGAAAGGTTACCATGGGGATGGAAGTGGTTGATAAGATCGCTAAGCAACCTAAAACCCGTAGCGACCGTCCCCTCACCCCGATTGTCATTACGAGCGTCAGCGTGATTGACGAAGAAGATCGGCCGTTTGATAAGATCGTCGGCTAAGAATTTCCGAAACGAAGGAGCATGTACATAACCGCCATCCTGGCGTCATTGGAAAGAAGCAACGTTTTGTCGTTTAGAACCTTTTGAACCTCTTCTTTCGAATAGAGGGCTATTTCGATATCCTCGAATTTTTCCAGGCGTTGCTTTTCGAATGATAAGATGCGTCCCATGACGATGGCATTGGTTTCGTCGGTTAGACCGCTGCTAGTTGTGCCGGCATAGGAGATTATTTCCAAATCGTCGATTACGGCCCCCGCCTCTTCGAGGGCCTCTCTTTTGGCCACTTCGAGGATATCCTTATCATCTTTGTCCATGAGGCCAGCGGGAACGCTATAAACGTAAGAGCCTATGGCGGGTCGATATTGTTTGGTTAAAAGGATGTGAATATCGCCTTCGTCGTCAAGCTGGTATAAGGGGATTAGAACGCCATCGGGACGAGTGAGGTCGTGGGTTTCTGGCAAAAGTTCCTCTTTTGGGTGACGGCTAGCCAAATAATAGGTATATGTGTCTTTTTCATCGACTGAATAGATCAACGAAAAATAATTGAGAAAAGGATGGGAGGTTTCTTGGACGACCTCTTTTAATTGCCACTTCATACACTGGGGATAGTCACGGCGGGGACGAATTTCATATAGCCGTTGCTTTCGATGTTTTCGCCTTCCAAAGTAAGCTTAAGGCTAGCCACCTCGGGAAGGGGGCTAGTGAGGCCTTTGATGGTTATCATTTCGTTTTTGGCGTCGGTGCCAATCCAAGATTCTTCTTCAAGGGAGGCGGAAAGGAGTTCGAAAAGGCTTTCGCTTAAGGCTGAGGAAGCTTGATGGGGACCGATATAGAATTCATCTTTGACTAGGGTCAATAAAACATCGGAAGAGCCTGTTGTTTCTTTGAAATTCAAGATGAGAGGCACTTCGGTACCGCCCAAATTGGCGGTCATCACGAAAGAAATTTTTCCGTCGGTGATGTTGGTGTAGAAATTATCGATGACGATATAAGAACTGCGATACCCCTCATCGAAGGGGGCGCTGACGAGGACGCTAGTGCCTAAAAGGGATGTGTTTTGGAAGATAAGGTCCAAATCCGTTTCGTCTACTTTGATGCCACCGGTTATTAAGTCGGTTTTTTTGGCGTCGAGAATATCTTGGACTTGCGAGGCGGTGCCGACATAATTCTTGCCTGGATAGGTTTTAGGATCACTGATGCCAAGGGAAGAAAAATCCTTGTCTTTAACGTATTCTTTCACGTCGTCTTTGGCTCTTTCGTATCCTTGGATTAGATATTCCATCAAAAAGGAATCGTGGGAATCGGTGACGGGGTAGAAGGGAGAATTATCGGCGTTGATAAGGTTATTTACATCATCGCGGACGCCCGCTAACATATCGGATAAAGTTAGATTTTTATCTGGCGTTAGATAGGCGTCGTTATCCATCACCGTCTCCACATTGAAACCGGCATTCAGCGCGTTATTTCCAGTATTGAAATAGAAAAGATCCATTTCTAATAATTCATCGAGGATGGCGCTATAAAGCGAATCGGAAGCGAGGTTTTGCCGCAAGAGCTTCGTAACGTCGTTCTTAGCGTCTTCTTTGGCATAGGTTATTTTGCCTTCTTTGAGGTTGCACTTCATATTGAGGCCGCTATTAGAGAAGGCGCTATTGATGTCGTTTTCGTTAATGAGGGAGGAAGCTTGTCCGAGCAAGGAAGTTCCTAGGCCGATTTTGCCGACTTTGATATCGGTTATCTTGAAGACGATATCCTCGTTTTCGACGCCAAAAGTGGCCGTAATGGTCGCTTTGCTCTTGAAGTCGAGCGGCAAACCGCCGACATATAATTCGAAGATGAATTTGTCGCCTTCGACTTTGACGCCCATGCCTTTGAGGTATTCGACGTTTGAAGTTGCACCCTCTAAGGCAGAAGAGATAAGGCCTTGGAAATCGCCTTCCTCGAAAGCGATGTTGATCTTTTTTGGTTCGCTTCGATGCTCGTCAAGCGCCAAAACGGATTTTTGACGGATGGATGTTTCCATGTCATAAGTCACAGGGGCAGGGGGCTCGCTATTATCGTAAACGAAGCCATAAAGGAAGATGAAAGGGGAGGAGAGGACCAATAAGATAACGACGAGGGCGATAATCCAGCCGAAGTGGCGGCGCTTTTTCTTTTTGACGCCAGGGACGGCGGATTGGCTCTTCCGAATGGCTTTCTTTTCTTCTTCCGTTGCGATGCTCATATTTCGCCCTCCGTGCTTTGCTCTTTTTGAATGGGAAAAGTTTATCATGAATTCCCTTCCGTTTGGTGCATAATATGCCTCAATGCGTCAATGCGCGCACGTTTATTATATTGATATTAAGATGTAATCATTCCAAAATATGCGCGATTTGCAGGGGAAAATTATGAGCGAATTAGAAAAAATGGTCGTTGGGAAGATTTATGACCCTAACGACGAAGAATTAATCGCGCTAAGACAAAAAGCGCATTCATTGTCGCAAGAATATAACGCTCTTTCGGAAACGGATGGACAAAGAAGAAACGAGATTCTTGACGAATTGATTCCCAATCATGGCAGTAATTTCTATCTCCAAGGGCCGATTCAGTTCGATTATGGTTTCAATACTAGCTTCGGCGATCGTTGCTATGCCAATTTTAATTTCACCGTCCTCGACGTTTGCCCGGTCAAAATTGGCGACGACGTCTTTTTTGGGCCTAACTGTTCTCTTTATACGCCAATGCATCCCTTGTTGGCTAAGGAGAGAGCTATTTACTTAGGTGAGCACGGTTACACTGACCGCGAATATGGCAAACCGATCGAAATCGGTAATGGATGTTGGTTCGCTGGCAACGTCATCGTCATTGGTGGCGTTAAAATCGGAAATAACTGCGTCATCGGCGCTGGCAGCGTGGTTACTCACGATTTGCCAGACGGCTACCTTTGCTATGGCGTTCCTTGCAAAGCGATAAGGCCATTGACGGCTGAAGACAGCGTTTTCCTGAAGAGAGATTTATTTTAATCTCAATTCATTTAAAAAACTTTTCCAAGCAGGCTAATTGATGTCTGCTAAGATGATGCTTTAACATACCTTTTCATATATATTTATTTATAGTCAATATAAGGAGATATTTTTTATTTAAAAATATTTAACAATTATATTATTTATTAGTGTATATCATTTAATAATATAAAATTATAAAACAAAAGGTTTACACTTAATTTTTTTGTCGATTATAGATTGCATTTCTTTTTCTGGCGGGGTATGTTGTAGGCAAGGAGGTAAGCCGCATTATGAAAAATAAAGAGAATAAAGTCGTGACTTACGAAACCGGCATCGACGAGAACAAAGACAAGCATTGCGACCGCTGCGGCTGGTTCGTCAATCCCTACGACCGGCACCAGGCGAGGCCCGTGATGCTCCCGGCCAGCGAGATCCTCGATCCGAAATGGCTTGACATGGATTGGCATCTGGAGAGGATATCGGCCGTCGAGTTCGCCGAGGAATTCATAAAGGACAACCCATATTCCGAACCGAATTACGACAAAAACGACTTCGCGGCCATCCTTGAATACAGCAAGAACAAGAAAAGCGGCATCAGCTGCGCCGTCATCCAAAGGTACCTCCGATACGGAATCGTCACGCCGGGGTACAGCGAAAAGGAGATCTGCGCCGCGATAATCAAAATGGAGTTATGCATATGCCGATTCGAGGTCGCCAAAACGATAACCCTGTATCGCGGCATGTCCTTCGAGTCCGGCGATCCATATCTCGCCGCCCTCGATGGCGCCTACGAAGCGTGGAGGAAGACGGGGAAGCCCGTCAAGATGGTCGAAAAAGGGTTTCTGAGCCTCACCCGCAGCGCCGAGACGATGCATAAATACGCCGACGGCGGAAATGGCGGGAAGCACCATGTCTACATCGCCGCCACGCTAGACAAGGGGACATGCGCGACGCCCTTGTCCGAGGCGATGGGCACGGCCGCCAACGGCATAGACAAGGAAGTCCTCTTGCCCTCCGGCACGGAATACCACATCATAGACATGAAGAAGATGCCCAACGGCGATGGGACCTACGACTACAGGATGCACATTTTGATAACCGATAGGAGGATGGGGGAATGATCATAAAGACGTTGGACATGCAAGAGGCGGCCATCCGCGACCCCCGCGGCGACCTCACGATCCGCCTTGGCCAAGACGACCCGACGATAACCTACGAGGAATACGTCGCCTATTTCATGTGCCGCTACAACAGCGGCTACGAATACCTCGATCCGGACGACCAATACCGCTGGTGGCGGAAGGCAAGCGACCTGATGGACGCCGAATGGCACCGCCTCTCGGCCAGCAAGGCGCATAAGAAAGAGATAACGCATAGCTGGGACGAGATCTTCCCCAAATACAGAGAGAAGATAGGCGAGGAGAATTTCGAAAGGTTCAGGAAGCTCTGCAAGAAGGACCTTAAGTTAAGGGGGACGCTATAAAGGGCTTGGTTTATTAAGGACAGAGCAATGATAATAGACGTGATGAAGATGCAGGGGGCGGACCCATACGGCGGCCAGCAAGGCGCATAAGAAGGAGATAACGCATAGCTGGGACGAGGTCAGGTCTTCCCCAAATACGGGGAGGAGATCGGCGAGGAGGATTTCGAAAGGTTCAGGAA
This sequence comes from Bacteroidaceae bacterium, assembly GCA_963624045.1. Classification (GTDB taxonomy): domain Bacteria; phylum Bacillota_I; class Bacilli_A; order RFN20; family CAG-826; genus UBA4951. The sequence goes on along the minus strand of CAVFNI010000010.1, from coordinate 27,136 downwards.
GATTAGCGACATGGACTTGGGTCCAGAAGGCGAGATTGTGGGCGAAGAAGCGAAATGATCGCAGCCGCCATGAAGAGTATTCATTCAAGCGGGTCAAATGAACAAATCCATATAACGAGATAGTGTTCCCGTCGTGTCCGATATTCCAACATCGCTATCGATGAACTTATAAACGACCCAAAGCCAGAGGTGTTCGATAAAATTAACGAAAAGACGGCTCCGTGAAGCGATTCTTGCAATTACCTCTCTACATCCAAAGCCTCTCTCAATATAGAGATTGTGGTAAGAACGTTTTCTTTGTCTATTTTATCTTGTTCATTGAATACATAAATTCGCTGCATTCGATTGAATGCGGCCGCAAATTCTTCGTTTCCCCAAAGCTCTCTAAAATAAACGAAAGCAGATATTGGCATATCCGCCGCGATACCGCCCTTGCGATTCAATTCTTCTTTGCGCTTATATCCTATTATCCTAAGAACTTGCTCTTTGTCTTGCAAAAACCTTTTAATCTTTTCGTTGTCTAGGAGGACAGCCAAATCATAAACGTGCTTTGCGACGTCACCATAATTCTTGCGTTCATAATAGAATTGTGCCGCAAAAACTTTGTCGATGAAGATACGTTCCAGCGAAATCGTTTCGATTTCAAACGGCTCTACGTCATAGACTTCGCGCAGTATCTTTTGCTGCTCTGTGTTAGCGAGTTCGTAAAGATGCGGTGCGATCGTTATTCTGCCAGTTGGCTCGCTTACAGTAAAATTCGTGGCCTCTATTTTCACTCTTCCAAAACGTTGCAACGCGTCCTCTTTATCGAGCACGTACATCGACTCATAAAGATATTCACAAGTGATGCTTCCACGATGGTTTTCTAGTGTGCCACCTTTTCTTAAGCAACTAAATTTCAGCGTGGCGTTTTCAAGGCGCTTTTTCGCCTGATTAGCCGTAAGGCAATCTTCAACATACACCGTAAGATCTATATCTTCCGAAAACCTACGAATAGATTTCAACGCCTTGTAAAGAGCTGTGCCCCCTTTGAAATATGCGTACGACTGATGATTCTTTTCCGATAATTCTTCTAGCAAAAGGGTAACGTAATAATCCTTTTCTAAAACATCCAGTCGAATAGAATGTTTTTTTGATATATCGTCAATCACTAATTGAAATGCCGCTTTATCCAAATGCAAATTCATATCAATTAACCCCTTTCGCTAGCGCCGAAAGGCCTGCGTACACCTTATTGTCATTATAGTATTTTGCATATCCAATAAGCCGTTCAAAGCTCAAGTCGAACATGTCGATTTGCTTTCTTAAAATTTCCCAGCAATTGTCCGCTTCAATGCTTACTTTCATTTTGTTATTTAGCATATCTAACAATTGCAGATACCTATAATTGCCCCAGGTAATTTGAATGGTTGGCTTGATAAGACACACATGATTCTTTTTGTCTTCCATCATGTAGCGTGTTCGCATAGTTACAATGTAAGTCATATTCGGCATTTGCGTGGTAAGGCCTATCTTGTTCATATAAGATGGTCCAGATTCATAGCCAATTATGTCATCGCCGTCTACGAGATATTTTCTTTTAATAAGTTCGATCGTATCGATCCCCATAATGCCAAAGGGCGTGCGCGCTGTTTTGTAATAAATGCCCTTTTGATAGCGCACGAAATCGGGAGCGCGGCCTTCATAGCGTTGTAAAGTCATATTAAACGTCGCTTTATCCGTATCGGGCAAAGCCGATTTCACGTATTCATAAATGTCATTCGTGTATAAAGGCGTCCGCAATTTGGCCTTCCTAATAAATTCATCGATGCATTCCGCAATGGTCATAGTTATCTCTGCCTTATGATATTTTGTATGTGAAGTATTATTATAATTCACACAATAATAATATCTTATTCCACGAATATTTTCCATCATGTTTCTTGTTAGGATGTAAAATTACTAAATGTTGCTATTTATGAAGTAAATTAACAACAGAACTGTTTAACAGAAAGTGGCCAACGGCATAGACAAGGAAGTCCTCTTGCCCTCCGGCACGGAATACTACATCATAGACATGAAGAAGATGCCCAACGGCGATGGGACCTACGACTACAGGATGCACATTTTGATAACCGATAGGAGGATGGGGGAATGATCATAAAGACGTTGGACATGCAAGAGGCGGCCATCCGCGACCCCCGCGGCGACCTCACGATCCGCCTTGGCCAAGACGACCCGACGATAACCTACGAGGAATACGTCGCCTATTTCATGTGCCGCTACAACAGCGGCTACGAATACCTCGATCCGGACGACCAATACCGCTGGTGGCGGAAGGCAAGCGACCTGATGGACGCCGAATGGCACCGCCTCTCGGCCAGCAAGGCGCATAAGAAAGAGATAACGCATAGCTGGGACGAGATTTTCCCCGAATACAGGGAGGAGATAGGCGAGGAGGATTTCGAGAGGTTCAGGAGGCTTAGCGACATGGACTTGGGTCCAGAAGGCGAGATCGTGGGCGAAGAAACTAGGCAAAAGCATTTAGAACAAAAAAGACCCTTATAAAGTGGCATCTTGTTTGGAATGGACCTGTTTATCTGCTTTCGCTATAAAACCTTATACGCTTGGACACGGTGCAATTTTAGGAGATATTTTATTTTACCTTCTCTACCCTATGTAATTTAGGCTCATCCCTAGTGTGGGACGATGAAAAAAGACCGAGCAAAAAGGCAAATATAAATTGACTTTTTTCTTAACGATTTTATCTTGTTATGAGCCATAAATAAGGAGAATCGTTTACATGCCAAAAAGCAAAAGCCGTATGATAATCGCCATCGCCGTTATGATGACTCTTTCTAGTTGCGGAGAGAACGACGCTTCCTCTTCACAGGGGATTTCGTCGGATGCCAATGAGAGGCTAAGTCATTTCATCAATGAGGCCAAAAAAGGTTTCGAATTGATCGGAAATAAGAAACAGCAATGCAAGGACTTATCGGGAAACGATTTGTTCACCAATCTTTATTCCTATGATTTCACGTTCGAAAACGACGAGCATGGCACGAGGACTTCGCAGGTTTTTAGTTACAAATACAAAGGAGAGACGCAAACAAGTTCGATCGATGTCGTCAGAAGCCCCGATGGCTATGTCGCTCAGGAATATATCGATTATCGCAACGAATTATCCTATTACAAAGTTCCTGATGATGATGGGTATTACAGTTTTTACGACGAATATTTTTCCAATCCGTTTAACATCGTCTCTTCTGATGATTTCTCCTTTCTTTCCGGAGACGATGGCTTCTCTTATTCGTTATCGAAGGAGAAACTTGATTCCTTTGATTATTTCTTAACTGGCAATAGCGAGTCCCTCTTAAGCCTCTCCTTGACAATCAAAGACGATGGTTCGGCCATTATCGAAAGCCATTCGGTCGGCTTTTCGGGTCGCACTCTTGATAGCGATAATAATTACATCCGTTGCACTTGGGATTACCATTCAAGTTTTGAGATAGATGATCTTGGGACGGCGCATATTGACGGAGCGACGTCTAGCGAGAATAAAGAGAACGCCGAATTGGCTTCCTTGCTATCTGCCGTCAGTGACAATTTCACTTTGACTTGTAGCATTCTTAGCCCTACCACGGGCGAAGAAGTCGGCACCAAGAAAATCAGCTATTTCGATGGGGAATCGTATTACATTCAGGCGGATAGTAGCGATACGTCGATGGCCAATGATTATCTTTATCACAAAGACCCCTTTAACGACGATGACGAATCGCTTTACGAATATCGTTATGATGAAACGAGCAAGCTATGGCATAAATCTGATTCGTCTTCGAGTAGCAGTTATAACATCTCCCCGCAAGGTAAGGAAATGTTCGTGCCAAATATATCGAAGATGAGCAAAGACATCTTCGCGGACACGACCGATGATGATGGCTATTATTTCGTTAACAACGCCGATGCCGTCCCTTTCGCGGGCATGGGTTTCTTCTCCGAGGCGGAGACGTTGCCATATTTCACTTTGGGTTATGGCTATACGGCTAAAATCAAAAAGGAAGGGGAGAGCATCGTCGCTTTGGTCGATTTCCTTTATCCTTATGATTCTTCAACCGTCTTAAGCGTCCGTTATAAGGCCGTTTATTCCAATATCGGGAGCACGACGATTCCCGAGGTGGATCTATAGGAGGGAAGAATGATGAAAAAAGACGTTTTGATGATATTTTCTTGCTTAGGGCTATTGTCCTTGGCGGCGTGCGGTAGTTCTAATGACGGATCTAACGTCCCTGATTTCGTCTATCAAGAGATCGCTTTGGCCTCCTCCTCGTACAAGATGCGGGCGCAAGAAAACGAGAAAATCAGCAAAATTAACGGCGAAACGATGGTCGAAAACGTTTTTCAATACGATGTCACTAACGTGCGCGGCGATAAGCCGGCCATCCAAAAGACGATTTCCCAAACGACTTCTTCGGGTTTTTCCTCCTCGTCCTTCTCTTATATAAAAGGAGAAAGGGGGTATATCGCCGAGGAAACTCTCGATTATAAAAACGAGGTCGTGGAGATGGAAGCGCTTGACGAAGACGGCAACAAAGTCATCTACGACCATGAATTCGCCAACCCCTTTTCTTTCTTAACGAAAGGCGATTTACTCGCCGTTGAAGGGGGAGAAGGCCGTTACCGCATTAGCGATGATAAAAAACAGCTATTCGCTCGCTATTTATTCGTCCCTGGTTATCAAATCGACACGGCCGAATTGCTTTTTATAGGCGAAAAGCTCGAAAAAGTGCATTTGGAATCGCCCTCTTTCGAAATTACCTATCAAGACGCTTACACGGGGAATTATGTGCCTAGCTTCTTGCAATATAGCGTCGATTGCCATTTAAGCGAGCTCGGTAGCGCCGTCTATCCCCATATCGAGTCGGAAAAGAGCAAAGACAAGGAAAAGGAAGAAATCCTAGGCAACGCCCTTAAGAAAATGGGGACTAATTACACGATGGTCGTTAATACCCATTATAAAGACGAGGAGCCTAACGTAGATTATGACACATACTGGTATTTCAATGGATCGGATGCCGTCTATCATCAGCAACATATAGACGATACCAGCAAGAAATTTGACCTTTATTACAAGAAGGATATATCCAAAAACCCTGATTTGCTCTATTTATACGATTATGACGAAACGGCGGGGGAATGGGTGTATTATGCGCCATTCGCTGCCGCTAGTTATAACGTCGATCCGCAGGATTATTCGTATTTCTTGCCGAAATTCTTGGAAGTGGCACCTGAATTATTCACTTACGACGCGGAAGGCGATAAATACGTTTGCAAGAACGCTAACGCCCTTCCGTATCTAGGTAATGCCTTCTTAGGTGGCGGATATAAAGCCAGTTATTTTACCCTCGGCATGGGCGATCAGGCGGAAATATACCTGAACAAGGATAAGACGCAAGTCGCTAAAGTCGTCGTCGGATATAACGAAGTCGATAGCGATGGCTATGACGTATCGCGTTCCTATACGATGACGTTTTTGGATGTTGGGACGACGAAAATACCGTCTTTCGTGGAGGAATAGGCGATGAAAAAGAAAATCATGCTGGTTTGTTTATTGGCTTCCTTGCTTTTAGCGCCGCTTACACTAAGTGCTTGTGGAACGAATAATGGTCGCGATAGCGATTCCATAAGTTCGTTGATCTTAATTCTGACGCCCGAGAAAACGACTTTGGAAGTTGGCGAAAGCGAGCTTTTGGAAGTCAAATTAGCCGCTTCGTTAGAAGGAAAAAGCGTCAATTGGTATTCGAGCGACCCAAGCGTTCTGAGCGTCTCCCAGAAAGGGAAGATCATCGCTTTGAAGGAAGGAACTTCGGAAATCACTTGCAAAGCCGAGGGATTAACTTCCTCGCCATTGCTTATCACCGTCATCTCAAAAGCGGGTCCTTCGATAACAATCGCCGCCCCTAGCAAAGAGAAAATCGAAGTTAATGAGGAATTGCAACTCATTTATAGCGTCAATGGCCTTGATGAGGAAGGGATCAACTTCGTTTCCGACAATGAGAACGTTTCTATCTCCTCTTCTGGTTTAGTCAAAGGATTGATGGCCGGAATTAGCTACATTCACGCTCAAATAGGGGACATTGTGTCGAATGAAATCACTTTGACGATATTGCCCGAAAGCAAGGAATTGGCCGTCTCTTTGAAAGAAACGAAGAGGAAATCGTTAATCCCTGGCGATTCTCATCAACTCGTTAGCCAAGTAAGTGGCAACCGCAATAATTACCCTTTGGAATATATCTCGAGCGACCCCTCTATTCTTTCGGTTAATGAGGAAGGGAAGGTGACCGCTTTAAAGGAAGGGAGCGCTTTTATAACCCTCAAAGTGCATGATGTCACCTCCAATCCCCTTTCCTTTGCCGTCATAAATGAATATGCGCCCGCGGAATCCGTTTCCTATCCGACTGAAACCATTGACATCGTCAAAGGCGAGCCGTTTACCTTCGAAGAGGTGACGATTTTGCCCGAGACGGCCGATTATCGCTTTTCCTTGAAGTCCAGCAACCCCTCTTTGGTTTTAGTCGACGGCGACACGATCACGGGGCGGGAGGTCACCTCTTCGCCAGTGAAAGTCACCATCACCGCTGGGGCGAATTCTTGCGAAGTGTTAGTTAACGTCAAAGCCGCGTTCGATGTCCATTTGCCCCAAGTCAAAGAAAAATTAGAGAAAGCCCATTTGAAGGAAGCCATTTCCGCTCAAAGCGGTCACTTATATCTCGTTGATCAAAATGCCAAGGAAGAAGATACGACCTACGATAAATACGATTTCGAGGTCTATAGCGATAGCCGAAGCGCCACCAATCATCAAAAGAAAGGGACTTATTCCTCTTCCAATAAAAACGAGAGGGTGTCCTTTACTTATTACAACGACGATTTGATTGAATATACGGAGACCTACAATAGCGCGGGCAAAGTCACCGACACCACCATCTTTAAAAAAGACGTCGTCGAAGAAGCTGGCGATGGTTATAACGAAGTCAATAAAGCGATAGCCGAGAACGCCGTTTCTTACCCGTATTTAGGGATGTTCAACGTGAGCGCCGCCGAAGGGCAGTGCGGCTTCGCTAAATACGTTCTTTATAATTATTTCGGTAGCTCCTACTTTGGCACGGGCAAGGAAGAAAACCAAAAAACATTCAGTTATGCATCGACCGTTGAAGGTGTTTATACGCTTAAAATCGATTCGATTGGCTACGATAACAAAAACAGCCTGGAAATCACCCTTTCCTTCCAAGACGACCTTTTGGTTTCTTTGAAAGGCAAAATCACCAAATATAGCGTTGATTACGATAGCGACAAGGAAACGCTTGTAGGCTATACCAAAATCGATGGTTCATTAGTCGCCGACGAAAGGAAGGCCTCCTCCGATTTATATGATCCCGAAAGCTTCTATTTGACGGATTTTGATGCGACTTTTAGCACTGGATACGGTTCGAGCGAGAAGACGGGCACGGAATTCTATACCGGCGAAAGCGTCTCCTATAGCATCGTTAATGCCGCACCATCCTCTTACCAAGAAAAGGTCGATACCACCTATTTAAGCGTTAAAGACGAAGATAAGGACAAGGTCGTTATCTCTAATGGCAAGACCCTGATGGCCAAAGAGCCCATCGAATCCTTGGAAGTGACGATTCATGCGGCCAACGTGAGCAAAACCTTCTATTTGAAATTCGTCGACAAACTGACGACGAAATTAACTTATAGCGGCTCGACGCATATGGTGGCAGGGGATACGATTACCGCCAAAGCGGTTTTCGATAAGAGCGCTTCCGTCGATATCCTTTATAGCGTGACTACTTCCAACGCCGATAAGGCAGCGATAGTTAAAAAGGAGCCCTTTATCTCTTTAGGATATGAGACGTTTGCTTTCACCGCCTCGGAAGCAGGTACTTATTCCATCCTGGCTCATGATAACAAATCGGGCCTAGATTTAACTAAAGACATCGTCGTTTATGAAAATGATGACGATGGCATCTTGAGTTTCTTAGAGAATGTTACGCCATATTATGGCAGCACGAAGGTTCGGAACATCGTCCTTAGCAAAAAGAGCGAAGGAACCTTTGGATTATCGCTTAGTTACGAATATACGGATGAATATGATGATTATCAAACTGTAACCTTGACGGCTGATTTAACGTATTCTGCTGGCGCATTTACGATCAGTGATGCTAACGGAGACGATGTTAAGATTTCCGCCGTGGCCTTTGGCGAAGGGCATAGCAAATTGGACGTTTCCTTCTCAGATGGGCAAATTGTCCATATTGAATTACGGTAATAAAATATATTTTGTTTCATAGGAAAGGCACTATAAAAGGTGCCTTTTTGGCAGTTAAATTTCGAAAATGCCTTGCAAAAGGTGTCTCTTTTGATCATCTTAAAAAGAAAGGCGAGGACCATAAAAAACGTTCCTGGGTTAGCGCTATACGTTGCCACATTGATAACATCATTCGAGAGAAAGATAGCGCTATTGAAGGATCACGCGTTGATTCCTAGAAGTTTTAGAAGTAAATCTAGAAGTTAACTAGAAGTAAATCTAGAAGTTAACTAGAAGTTGGCTTTTTATCGAAGGAAAATCAATCAATTATTCTATATTTGCTTTTTTGGACAAGCACATTTGGATAATAAAAAATCTAAAAAACCGCTTTGAAAAAATTTTTCGAAAAGCCTATCATCTTGACGATAAACGAGTGGCCTCTTAGGCGTAAGTCCGGTTTATTGAGCGGATAACGCCAAGAGGTTTTTTATGAAAGAAAACAAAATGGGGACGGAAAGCGTCCGGAAACTCGTTTGGGTAATGGGGCTTCCGATGATCGTGTCGATGGTTTTGCAAGCCATCTATAACATCGTCGACACCGCCTTTACGATCAACATGGCCGAAGGGGGATATGAAGCGAATATCGCTTTAGGATATAGTTTCCCGATCCAAATCCTTATGATTGCCGTTGGGGTGGGGTTAGGAATAGGTGTGAACGCATCGATTTCCAAAAGCCTAGGCGAAAGAAACAAGGAAAAGGCCGCAAAAGCGGCCTATAACGGCTTAACTTTGGCCTTCATATTCTATTTGCTTTTCTTATTGTTCGGTCTCTTTTTCGCTGAGCCATTTATTAGGATGCAGGCTTCGATGGCGATCGAGGATGAAGCGAAGAGGGAACTCGTCGTTTCGATGGGAAGCAAATATTTGAGAATCTGCACCGTTTATTCATTCGGGCAAATGCTCTTTACCATTTTTGAACGTTTCCTCCAAGCCACGGGGCGGAACTTCCTTTCGATGGTTGGGCAGGTTGCCGGCGCCTTAACGAACATCGTTCTCGATTATGTCTTCATATATCCGCTTAATATGGGTGTGGCGGGAGCCGCCTACGCGACGATAATCGGCCAAATGGTCTCCCTTATTTTGGACGCGTTTTTCCATTTCCTTTGCGACAAGGAGATCGATAATCACATACATAACTTCCTCCTTTCCAAAGACGTCCTTAAGGAAATTTTTTCGATTGGAGTGCCGGCTATGATTATGCAAGCGCTTCTATCGTCGATGATGTTTACTAGCAATTTGGTGCTCGCCACCTCTAAGAGCGCTGAGCTTCTCCAAGCCACTTTCGCCATTTATTATAAGATCCAGCAAATGGCTCTGTTTGCCTGCTTTGGCTTAAGCAACGCCCTTATAACTTTGATGTCCTACAATTACGGCAAAGGCGATAAGAAAAGAAGCGAAGAAGTGTTTAAATACGGACTCACAGATAGTCTTATCGTGAGTGCCGTTTTGGTTATTTTGTTTGAATCGCTTGCCTCTCCCATTGCCTCTCTTTTTAATTTGGCTGGCGGTTCTAACGAGCAAGTGGCTTCATTATGCGTAGTGGCGATTAGATTGGCCTCATGGGGTTTTATCTTCATGGCGCCGTCTATCGCTATCCAAGGGTTGCTACAAGGGTTAGGGGCGCGACTTTCTCCGTTAGTGATTTCCCTCTTGCGCCTTGCCATCCTCTTAATCCCTTTGGAATTTCTTTTCTTGAATGTCGGCGATGAGGTAACGCTCTTTTGGATTTCCTTCCCTTTAAGCGAGCTTTTAACCGTAATATGCGCTTATTGGATTTTGAAGAGAGAAAAGGAAGACAAGATTCATCATCTCGAAGAAATTAAGATGGTCTAATCATAGTTTTCTTTCTAATATGCGCCAATTTTCGCATTATCCCGCGCAAAACCCGAGTATTTTTCATGTTATATCGTTATTTAAAGGGCACGGAAGCAAGCTTTGCGTGATAAATCTCATCGATTCGCCCCTCACTTTCTAGCGGGATTTGTGCTATAAGAAGACCATGCCAATTTTAGCGAGCTTCGTATTGCCCCATCCGCCATTAGCCATTCCCGAAATCGGGAAGGGCAAAGAAAGCCTCATCGCCAAAACCGTCGCTTCTTTAGAGGAGGCGGGCAAGAGAATCGCCGCTATAAAGCCCGAGACGATCATTTTCATTTCTCCTCACGCCGAAAGCTATAGCGATTATTTTCAAATCGGCGATGGCGAAGTGGTGATGGGATCTTTCGTCGAATATAAGGCTCCCAACGTCAATTTCCGCCTTTTTTATGACCGTTCCCTCATCGAAGCGATCGCCGCTTTATCGAAGATTGCCTCCTTTCCGGCGGGAACGGAAGGCGGGGAGGAGCTTTATCTCGACCATGGCACGATGGTCCCTTTATATTTCATCAACAAGCATTACCGCGATTTCAAAGCCGTCCGCCTCGGCTTAAGCGGTCTATCTTTAAGCGAGCACTATCGCTTCGGCCAAATTATCCAAGAAGCGGTGAATAAACTCAATGAAAGGGTCGTGGTGGTGGCCAGTGGCGATCTTTCTCACGTCATCAAAAAGGAAGGGCCTTATGGATATCATCCTTCGGGCCCTTCTTATGATAAGCAGGTTATGAAGATCCTTTCCGAAGCCAATTTCGGTGAATTGCTTAGCTTTAACCGGGCGACCTTATCAGAGGCGGAAGAGTGCGGTCACCGCGCTTTTTGCTTGATGGCGGGTATTTTAGATCGTTTGTCCGTCCGTCCATTACGCTTAAGTTACGAAGATAGCACGGGCATTGGTTATGGCGCCCTTTCTTATAGCGTTCTCGGCGATAACCCCTCTCGCGCCTTTTTGGAATTATATCGTTCCAAGCAATCTTTCATGGTCAAAAGGGAAATCGAAAATTCCGATATCTATGCAAAACTCGCTCGGATGGCGATTGAGCGTTATGTGACTTCTGGGACGAAATTGACGTTAGGAAACGATTGGCCAAAGGTTTTCTCCGCCAAAAAAAGCGGTGTTTTCGTGACCATCAGCAAAGATGGCGATATCCGCGGATGCATGGGGTCGATTCGGCCTATGACGGCCAATTTGGGTAACGAGATCATTGCTTCCGCGATCGCCGCCGCTTCCTTAGACGACCGTTTTCCGAAGATCCGCAAAGACGAATTGCCTTTCTTAAGCATCTCCGTTGACGTTCTTTCTTCGCCGATTCCGATTCTTTCGATCACCGACCTCGATCCGAAGATCTATGGAGTGGTGGTCGAATATGGCGAGAAGCGCGGTGCTTTATTGCCTAACATCCCTGGCATCGATACGCCGGAAGAGCAAGTGCTTACGGCTATGTATAAGGCGCGGATCCCCGAAAAGGAAGACGTCGCCCTCTATCGCTTTTCTGTTACTCATCATGTCTGATGCCGGATTATATATTAAGGGTTACTTTTTGGAATTCCGTTTAAGAGTTTCGATAATGAACTGAAATGTTATGAAAACCCCGTTTCGTGCCGTTAATGAGCCGCTGGCTCATTGGCCTTGGCCCCATGGGGGCGCGCGGTTTAGATGGCATAAGAAAAGCGGGCGCTCTACAATCTTTTGTAGTCACCCGAGAGCGAAGGGCTTTTTGGCGAAAACGCCTTTTTCAGCACGGCCTCCACGTACGAGTCGGTTAGTTTCTTCATATTTCGTCCTCCGACGCGACGATGATGCGCCGAAACGGATTAATCGGAAACAAATAACCTTATAATGACAGTCCACAGAATATCGGTTGAAAGAGACAAGATTGTGCAATTAAACAATGCTTTCCTAACTCATAGAGCTATATAGAGCTTTTCTTGGGCCTTCCGCGCTTTCTTTTCGCCGTTTCCTCTTTCGAAGCAGGCCCAAGTCAGTAAGCATATCCTTTTCTGATGGGTTGATTCGGATCAGCTCCAGTCAATCTTGTTCAGCGCTATCTTTTTTGTCCTTCTAAGCTTCGACATCATCTTCCCGTAGGCACATTTCTCAAGGACTTTCCTCTCAAAGAAATTTGAGATGTCTAAAATGGCTATCGAATTAAAGCGTGGATGGCGCCGATTTCATGAGCGCTTTATAAATAAGGATTTTAATCGACAATAGTAATAACGCATCGCTGGCTGTCGCCTTTTGCCGTGCGTTATGGGCAAGGTAGAAACGAAGGAAAAAGCTTTTCTCATCCTTTTCGTCTTAGTGTAATATAATCGACGCATGTCTTTCTCCATTTGGAAACGCCGCTTCCTAAACAATTACAAAAAATATGTCGCCATCTCCCTATCAACTTTAGGCGTCGCTTTTTTGCTCGCTTCCTTCATCGTCACAGCGATAGGCTTGGCGGGTTCCTCGTCTTCCTTTGGTTTTTCTTCGTTGAATGGCATCATCAATTTCTTATTGTTGGCTTTGGCGTATGGCTATCTTTTTTATGGCAATCTAAACGGCACATCCATCGCCTATCGCGGAATGCTGCTTTTTGTTTTTTATGTTCTTTGGGATTTCGGTTACGCTTCCTTTTCGATGTTATTGAACCTTATAAATATCGCCAGCACTCAAGACCCTCTTTATATCACGATCTCCGTCGCCCTTTTCATTGGAACGATTCTTGCTTTAGTAAGCGGCATCCTTTGCTATGTCCGCACTAGGCAATATCTAACTTCAACTTACGCAAAATACGAGATGGTTCGTTTATGGGCCCTTCTCTTTATGATTTTTGTCTTGCTAGGTGATGGTCTCATGGTGGCCTATTATGCGAGCTTCGTTTATTTAGGCGTTGCCCCGTTATATTTCTTCTTTTATTTGTTAGAACCGATATCAATCATGATTATGTCGGTTGTTTGTTTCTTCACGGTCTTGCGTTTGAAGAGCAATTATTAGGGTTTTGCAGGGTTTTTCGCTTTTTTGGTGCAGTTGAAACCATTCCGCCAAACTAATTGTTTGCGCGAATATGTTGCAAATACAACCACATTATCATAAAATATGGTTGTAAACGCAACATGACAAATTTTGAAAAAATATCAAAAATCATGCGTATTAATGGTGGCTACGTCACCGCAAAGGACGTAAAGGCCGCTGATATACCATCAGCGATGTTTTATCGTTATGCAGAAAGGCATGATTTGGTTAAACTTTGCACCGGCTTGTATGCAACCAAGGAATGGACGATAGACGATTATTTTCTTTTGCAGTATCGATATCCAAAGCTTATTTTTTCTTTCTATTGTGCGGCCTATCTTCATGGCCTTGGCGATTATGTGCCACCCTTTTTGGAAGTTACCGCTCCGCGAAATTATAGGCCGTTCCTTCTTCCTAAAACCGGAATCATCCTTCATACAGATACAAGAGACGCAATTTATTCCTTGGGAATTACAAAAACAAAGACGATGTTTGGAAATGAAGTGTTTGTTTATGACATGGAAAAAACTGTTTGTGACTTTATTAGGCGCAGGGATGAGCTTGATTCCGAATCGTTCATTAAATGCATCCATTACTACAAAAGAAAGAAAGAAAAGAAAATCAATCAACTAATGAAATATGCCAAAATCATGAAAATTCAAAACAAAGTAACGAACCTAATGGAGGTTATCTTGAATGAAGATTAACAAGCAATCCTTGCTAGCAGGGTGAAAAACCTTTCCAAAGAGAAAGGCGTTACTGCGAACGTTATTCTTCTGAATTATTTCTTCGATGCCTTTTTAAAGAGATTGGCAAAAAGCCGATTCGCAAACGAATTTGTTTTCAAAGGGGGATTTTTGCTGTCATCAGTTTTGGGGGTTGAATCCAGATCGACCATGGACATCGATTTTCTTTTAAGAAATCAGCGTTTATCTGCCGACAATATAAAAAGGATACTCCAAGAAGTTATCGCAATCGAAGCGGACGATTACGTTATTTTTGAATTCGGGGACATGAAAGAGATAAGACAAGAAGATGAATATGGAGGATATGGCGTGACGCTTATTGGGCATTTAGACAACATCAAGGCTCCCGTGAATATTGACGTCGCTACCGGAGATCCGATAACGCCTAATCCCACCATCCATGGCTATAATTGCATTTTTACGGGAGAGCGATTGGAATTTTTGGCATATAATTTCGAGACGATTTTATCCGAAAAGCTCGAAACCGTTTTTAAAAGGGGCCTCAGTAACAGCCGGTGTAAAGATTTTTATGATCTTTACATGATCTACAAATCAAAATGGGACGTCATCGATGTTGCAAACTTTAAAGATGCGTTCAAGAACACGTGCCAACATCGCCAAAGCGTCTTTACTAAAGAGGAAGTCAAATTGATACTCTTCGATTTGGCAAACGCTGAAACAATGAAGTCTAGATGGCGCGCTTACCAAAAAAAGAACGCCTTCGCGCGCAATATTCAGTATGAAGAAACAATTGAGGCAATAGCAGAAATAATCGAATGCCTTTTTGCGTAAAGAACGAAAATAGACGTCTTCTTTTGCTAGTTTAGAGTGTTCGCCTTTCAACCAACAATTTATAGTAAAAGGAAATCCTTTATCGTTTTCTTGTTTGTGTTAAACTATCGAGGCCAAAGGGGAGTAGCGCTAATCCGGCTTCCGACATCCCGTCAAGCATTTGACCGGAACGGATGGGCAATTGCCTCGCAAGACCTTTGTCAAAGCGCTTTCGCGGAGCAAAGGAGGCTACTACCATGTTCGAAAACAAAAGCATTTCAGCCGTTTTAGAAGAGCTTAAAACGGGGAAAGAGGGCTTAAATCAAGAAGAGGTCAAAGTCCGTCAAGAAAATTACGGACCTAACAAATTAGAAGAGAAGGATAAAGATAGTCCATTAAAGATATTCTTGGGTCAGTTCAAGGACCCGATGGTCATCATTTTGGCCGTGGCGGCTTTAGTGAGCCTAGCGATGGGGATTTTTGAAGTCGTTAAGGACGGCCGCAATTATTCTTTTAGCGACGCGGCTGAGGTCATCATCATCTTCGCCGTCGTTTTTCTTAACGCCATCATCGGCACCGTGCAAGAATGCAAAGCTGAGAAAGCCCTTGAGGCCTTAAAGAAACTCTCCTCGCCCACGGCGACTGTTCGTCGCGCAGGGAAACTCCTCGAAGTCAAGGCGACGGAACTCGTTCCGGGCGATATCGTCATCTTGGAAGAGGGGCGTAGCGTCCCCGCCGATCTTCGCTTAATTGAATCCCATGCCCTCAAGAGCGACGAATCCTCTTTGACGGGCGAGTCTTTGCCAATTGAAAAGGATGCCAATCTCCTTTTAAGCGAGGAAGTGGGGGTCGGGGACCGTTTGAACGAAGTCTATATGAGTACCCCGATTGTGTATGGCCGTGGCGAAGGGGTGGTCATCGCTACCGGGATGAAGACGGAAATCGGCAAAATCGCCTCAATGCTTGCTAGCGGTGAAGATGAATCGACGCCTTTACAAAAGAATCTGGCCAAGATCTCCAAATTCCTCGGCTATCTAACTGTCGGAATCGTGGTGCTCATGCTAGCGGTTTCGATGGTTTGGGACGCCGTGAAAGGTAATCTCGCCGAGGCGTGGTCGCAAAATATCCTCGATGCCGTCGGTCTGGCGGTGGCCGCCATCCCCGAAGGCTTAACGGCGGTGGTGACGATCGTCTTGGCGCTTGGCATGCAAAAGATGATCAAGGTCAATACCATCGTCCGCCGCCTCGCTTCGGTGGAAACCTTAGGCGCCGTTTCGGTCATTTGTAGCGACAAAACCGGTACCTTAACGCAAAACAAGATGACGGTTGTGATGGCTTATCAAGACGAGAAGATGTACGAACAAAAGGAATTTTCCGTCGATAACGTCGGCTTTTTGGCTAAAGGAATGGCCCTTGATAGCAACGCTTCCGTCGAAAATGGCGTTTATGGCGATCCGACGGAAGTCGCTTTAGTCGACATGGCCCATCGCCTAGGCTATAAGAAGAGCGATTTAGAGAAGGAAACGCCGCGTCTAAACGAGCTTCCCTTCGATTCCGTCCGCAAGATGATGAGCACCCATCATGATATGGGTAACAAGAAAATCCTCTTCACCAAAGGGGCGATGGATCAGATCCTTAAGCATTGCACGGGCATCTTGCTTAATGGCGTAATTAAAAAGATCGAGCAATCCGATATCGATAAGGTGTATGCCGCTAGCGAAAAGATGGCCGTCAAGGCGCTCCGCGTTCTGGCCTTGGCTTATCACGAAGGCGAGGAACTCGAAGAAGAGAATCTCATTTTCGTCGGTCTAGTGGGGATGGTCGATCCCCCTCGTCCCGCCGCCGCGCCGGCCGTCAAGACCCTTAAAGGCGCTGGCATCGTGACTATCATGATCACGGGCGACCATAAGGACACGGCCTTTGCGATCGCTTCCGAACTTGGCATCGCCTCTTCGCTAGATGAGGTGATGTCTGGCGATCAAATCGACGCTTGCACATTCGAGGAACTGCGTGAAAAAGTGAAGACGGTCCGCGTCTTCGCTCGCGTCTCGCCGGAAAATAAAGTCTCCATCGTCAAAGCCATCAAAGCCAATGGCCAAATCGCCGCCATGACGGGCGATGGCGTCAATGACGCCCCCTCCCTTAAAGCGGCCGATATCGGCATCGCCATGGGCATTACGGGGACGGACGTCGCCAAAGGGGCGGCCGATATGGTCTTAACCGACGACAATTTCGCTTCCATCGAGAAAGCTGTCGCTGAAGGCCGAGGGATGTACGCCAATATCAAAAAGACGATCCTTTTCTTGCTTTCTAGCAATATTGGTGAGGTCGTCTGCATGTTCGTGGCCATCACCATCGGTTTGCCAGCACCTTTGATCGCCGCCCATTTGCTTTGGGTGAACCTCATTACCGATTCTTTGCCCGCCATCGCTTTAGGGGCCGATAAGAAGCCTCAGGGCATCATGGATGAAAAACCTCGGAAAGCTAACGAATCGATTTTCGCCCATGGCGGATATGGCATCACCTTTGGTTATGGCGCCCTAATTGGCATTGTGACGCTCATCGCCTTCTTCATTCCAGCTTGGAGCCATGGTTATTTCGATTTGAATAGCATCCAAATTTGGCTTAACGAAGGCACCAATTTGGCCGAATCGCAATCGATGGCCTTCACCGTCCTTTCCTTTAGCGAGCTCTTCCATATGCTTGGCATGGTCGATGTCAAACATTCCTTTGTACGGGTTTTCAAAGACAAAAACCCATTGCTATGGATCGCTTTCTTTTTGGGGATGGGATTACAATTCCTCGTCATCGAGTGCCCGGGATTGAGTTTTTCTAATGGAGTAGAGGGTTTCTTCAAAACCTATCCTCTTCACGATAACCCCATTGATTATCTATGGGTCTTTATCTTGAGCATGTCGCTTTTGTTTGTTCATGAAATCGTCGCCTTTATTCTTTGGGTTACTAAGAAAGCGAACAAGAATTCGGATAAATAGGCTACTTAAGCCGATATAAGAGACGTTTTGTCATTATTGGCAAGCGTCTTTTTTGTTATTTATTACACCATTAGGGGATTTGGTCTTTTGCCAATAAGTTCTATGGCGACGATAAGCAAATTAGTAAAGGATAGTAAAGAATAGTAAAAGACAGAAAAATGTTTTTGAGATAGAAATTGGTTGGAGGTTAAAACAATGAAAGATAATCCATTCTCCATAATTTTTGGCAAAGACCCTTCTTTGAACATTGAAAGACCGACGGAAAAAAGCGAAATCATCGACGCGTTTTCTAGCGAAGTCATAAATCAGCAAATTTATATCATCACTTCCGTCAGAGGGAGTGGAAAGACTGTATTAATGACGGAGATATCCAAATATTTCAAACAAAAGGATGAATGGGTTGTTGTTGCGCTTAATCCCGAAACGAACATGTAGGATGGCTTGTTGGCTAAATTGAATAGCCAGGCAGGGAATTCGCTGAAATCATTGAATGCGAACCTAAGTGTATTCAATATCATTACAATCGGGGCGAATCTTGAAAACAAGATAACAGACGTCGAAACGGCCATCATCAAAATTCTCGAGCATTTAAAGAGACTAAAAAAAGAATTTTGATTACGATCGATGAGGCCACCAACAATCCAAACATGAGGGTATTCGCCAGCATGTTTCAAATATTGGTAAGAGAGGATCTTCCTGTTTTCTTGTTGATGAGTGGTTTATACGAAAATATAAGAGACCTTCAAAATGAAAAGAGCCTTACATTCCTTTACCGCGCCCCCCAAATTGTTTTAGGACCTCTTAATCTAAGATTGATCCAAAAAGAATATAAGAATGTTTTTAACTTGGATGACGAAAGGGCGACGCATATGGCTGTTCTCACGAAAGGGTACGCTTTCGCGTTTCAAGCCTTGGGTTTTTGACTTATCGGCATAATGGCAAATACCAAGAAGCGATGGATGATTATAAACTTTATTTAGAAGAATATTCCTATAACAAAATATGGTCCGAATTATCAAACGGCGATAAGAAAATTCTTAAAGCAATGGCTCGCGTTAATAGCAATAGCGTGGCTGATATCCTAAAAGCCTTAGGAGTGGATGCCAATCATTTCAATCCATATCGAAAAAGATTGTTGTCAAAAGGGGTCTTGCGAAGCAATGGACGCGGCAATCTTGAGTTCGCCTTGCCGCTATTCGATCAATATGTTTTAGAGAACGAGTTTTTTGAGCGGTTGTAAGAAGAATAGGGGGATACCAAGTCGAATAAGCAATTTCGTGACCAAGGCCTGCAATTATTCGGTTCTCTGCGATAACTTTGTCATTCGACGAATTAGTTGCTGGCCATTTTTGCCGTCTTGTTGATTCCTTCCTTCTGGTGTATATTTCTTTTCGCGCCGACTTAGCTCAATTGGCAGAGCAACGGTATCGTAAACCGTAGGTTGGAGGTTCGATTCCTCTAGTCGGCACCATATTGCAATAATTGGATCGGTGCGAAAGCGTCGATCTTTTTTTGTTGTGATTCTCCAACTTTGCGTGGGGTGTGAGTGGGGTTTCATGTCGTTTTCATCCAACTGGTTGGTCTCTCGATCCTAGGATGCAAATTGAACTTTGCCAATTAGGGGAGGGCCTTCCTAAATCATCGTTAAGATTGCTGAGGTATTCTATGTTTTATTGGGTTAGAATTTGCGATTTTGTGATTTTCGGCACTAAAAACATATGCGATTTTGTGAATTTGAACGCCGACGAGAGAAAAAAATAGTTGTTTCGCGTTTTTTATTTTCATCCGCAAACAAAGTAAATAGCACGTGAATCACCACTTCCCTTGAGGATTTAGCGATTAAGGTGCATTTGGCAAGTGGATTTTTGGTTTTTTATTCGTTTTTATAGTCTATCGTCTTCTTGCCGCCCCACTTAGAAACGACAAGGCCCGCTCTTTGCGCATTGCAATTTGGCCATAAAAAGTTACCATTAACGGCAATGAAGAAAGAAAAATCGAACATAGCCTCGCCACTATCTTCGCGCCGGATCGAGGTCCTTTCCCATTATTACCGCATCGACTATGAGAAAAGGCTAGTTTACGTCGATATCCATTTCGAAACGGCTAGCGAAATGCTCGAGAGCAATTTTGGCCGCCTCGATTCTCCGATGTTCAAGACGGAGGTGATTGAGAAGATCGCCGACGTCTATCCGAAGATCCCCTTCGATTACAAGACGAACATCGAATTCCATATCGACGATTACGAGGGCTATGAGCCAAGCGATTTGCTGAATCGTTTTAACGAGGCGTTAGAATTGAACAATTACCTCAGCCAAAAAGAGAAGCGGAAGAGATGGGTGCAAGCCGCTTTGCTTCTTGTGTCGGGGCTCGCCGTTTTGGCCTTCATGGGCTTTGGCACCGTCAATCGCTGGTTTGGCGAAACGGGGAGCGAAACCTCTTCCCTTTGGGTGGAAGTTCTTGACATCGTCGGCTGGGTCTTTATTTGGGAAGCCGTCACCGTTTTGTTCCTAGAGCCCGACAAATTGCATTTGATGGGCATAAGGATCTTCTCTAGAACGAATGCGATATCTTTCTTCAATAAGGACGATGAAGAACCCTTGGCTAGCGAAGACGCCAAAGGCATCGTCGCCAAGTGGGAGGATGAAGGGCGGGTGGCAAAAATCGGCAAGACCTCCTTATTGTTGTCGTCATCTGCGTTCATCGCCATTGGCATCGCGACGATGTTCATCGCCATCTCGTCGGTTAGTAGCGTTCCCTTGACACCATATGAAATCGCCAGCACCTTGATTGTGGTCGCTCTCTTCTTCTTAACCGATTTAGGGGCGGGGATTGCGGGGATATTGCGATATGCCGATAAAGGTGGGAAACACGCTTTCACGATTCCTTTCATGGTGCTTATTTTCCTTCAGCTATTGATTTACATCGCGGTTTCCGTCGTTTACGAGAGCTGGCGTTTTACCGCCCCCTCGATTCTTACCTTCCTTGCTCAGGGCGGCTATATCTTCGGGACGATCGTTGACGTTTTCCGTCATTCGCCAAGCAAAAGGAAGTAAAGGGATATTGCCCTATATCAGTATATTGGAGAGACGAAGATTTAGTGTGTTTTTCGTCGTCGCGATTCTATGGTTGCAATCTTTATAACGGTGATGAGAATCGTGTTACGTTTTCGAAAATTATGCGTCCATCAACAAGCCCTTAAGGCTTCAGAGAATCTCTAACGATGATGCTTTTATTCGTTTCGTGGCAAAAGCTATTCTTCCCTTAAGAGGTTCTCGAATTGCACGAATTCCTTGAAGCGTGGCAAGGCGAACTCGATTTCGCCCCGCGTGCTCGAGATGATGAGGCCTTTGTCGATGAGCTTGTAAGAGCGATCAAAAAACATCGGACAACGGTTATTAGGGCGCTTAGCAGGTTAAAGGAAAAAGGGATTGTCGAAAGAGTCGGTTCCGATAAAAACGGCGTTTTCCTTATTTATGGGCGCCGAAATAACATAGTTAATTTTTTATAATATGACCAGGCCGTGGACCTTGTGGTGCGGGTGACTAAGAGGAGAACGTAGCGTCCTCTAGATGACGAACGTTCGGCATATATAATTTATCATCAATAACGTTTAATGATATGATAAAAACGCTAAATCAGTTTTTAATTTATGAAATTAATGATATTATGTCAAAGAAACGAAAATAAAAACGCTAAATTTGTTTATAAATTATTGAGGTGCCGATATGAAATTGCTTAGGGTCGTGACTGACGGATTACCCTTATTCAAGGGGAAAGTCGATTTGTCTTTTTATGCGTCTCAAAGGGTGGATGACGAGCAAAGCAAAGCGCTCTATCCATTATTTTCGAATGTGTATCTTAATCCGACCAATGGCTTTATAGGGATCAATGCCTCGGGCAAGACGTCTATATTGAAGACTTTGCTTCTTTGCTTTGGCATTCTCAATAACGAACCGATCAATCATATCGATAACAAGGATATATTAGGCGACGCCAAGAGGGTGTCGTTCGATATCTATTTTTATTCTGAAACGACAAAAGAAATATGTCTTTTGAAGACGCTTTTGACGTCGAATCGAAATGCTTCTGGAGAAAATCGTTATGACATTCTCGAGGAGAGCTTATATTCAAAAAGCTCAAATGAAGCAAAAACCAAAAAATCGTTATTCGATTTCGATGGGCGACGCCCATATTTAACGAGAAGCCAGCAAGAGGAATTCCTGCCTGGCGATGTAAGCATAATCATTTCAAGAAATAAAAAGACGAAGGAGAACATCTATGTCGTCGATATGCTTAAATTCACCAACGAAAACGTCTTGGTTACAGCAAAGGAGGTTCCTTTGGAGGTGATATCATTTTTGGATCCGACAATCGAGAAACTCCATGTCGAAAACATAAACGGCAATACATCGATACATTTAAAATTTAAAGGCAAGGAAGAGATTGTTTTGAACAATGCGAATGAATTGGGGGCCTATCTCTCATCGGGCACGATTAAAGGAATGCTGTCCTTTTCGTTAGCCGCCGAAGTCTTGAAGAATGGGGGGTGCTTCATCATCGATGAAATAGAGAATCACTTTAATAAAGAAATTGTGGTTACATTGCTTAGGCTTTTCACGGATAGAAAATTGAATAAAAGCGGTGGGATGCTGATCTATTCCACTCATTATCCGGAGATCCTTGATGAATATGAGAGGAACGACAGCCTCTTCGTTACCACGAACCAAGATGGCATCGTTGTTAATAATTTGTCGAATTTGTTATCGCGCAACGACATTAAGAAAAGCGACGCCTATGAAAGCGGAATGCTAGGTGGGACAGCTCCTTCTTATGAGGCTTATATGAGACTAAAGAAATACTTTGCCTCCTCGATTGATCAATGACATGAAATTGACTAAATACATCGCGCTCATTTGTGAAGGAGCTTCCGAAAATGCCGTCATGGATATTCTTTTGGACAACGAAATGCTGGTTTTTAAGAGAAATGACTTGATTGAAGAGGAGGTCATCCGTTCCCGCGATGGGAAAAAATTCGAAGAGCGTTACTTAAGAAAAGGATTCGATGGGAAGATTACCATCTTAAGAATACTTGATTCGAGGAACGAAAATTTTAAGATCAGCAAAGCCTATGCCGACAAGGTGGAAGTAATTAACGTAATCACGGCGCCGGAGATCGAGATGCTCATCATTTTCAACGAGGGCAAATATAAGGAATATAAGAAGTCAGGTAAAAAACCAAGCGTGTTTTGCAAAGAAAATCTGAAAATGCCGAAAGTAAAGCATTATGACTTCGTCAGGGGATATTTCTCGAATGCAGATATTATTTTGAAATCGATTAGGATGTATCAGCGAGTATCTAAAATAAAAAAGGCGAATATTCGTTGTTTGACTTGTTGAAATGATATTATGGCGTCTTTATTGGTGATTTGTGGTTTGTTGCAGAAATCACTCGCATATTTGATGGCTCTTGCCTTAAATGGTTCTCAAGCTGCATGATTTTTTGAGGCGGGATGAATTTAATTTCGGCGACCATTCTTTTTGGAAAGAGTGGCTTCGATAAGCAAAACGCTACTGTAAACGCTACTGTAAACGCTACTTTAAAATTGATCGGAAGCGAGAGGGCGATATTGACTTGATCGCTAGCAACCCAAGCGTCACCGTCGATGAGCTTGTAAGAGCGATCCAAAAACATCGGACAACGGTTATTAGGGCGCTTAGCAGGAAAAAGGGAAAGCCCAAAATATATTAATAAAACAAAAAAATTGTTTAAGCGTTGATTTTTGTTTCGGCTTCCTTCATAATTGGTTTGCCTAAGGAGGAATAGATTCATGTTGCGTTTACTTAAGATTGAAGCCAACGGATTTAAAATGCTTGATGACAATTTCGTACTTGATTTTATGGCCAAGGCGAGAGTGTATCAAGAAGACAAAGAAAAAGAATTAATCGAATTAGACAAAGGCCTATATATTTTTAGAAGCCTAGCGTTTGTCGGAAGCAATTCTTCCGGAAAATCTACCGTTTTGTCTTTGATGCTAAAGATATTAATGTTCTTGCAAACAGGTAGATGGGAATACATTGATAGGGAATTCAACAAAGATGAGATAACGATAAAAATATTGTTTTATTTAGATGGGTATTTATATCGTTATGTTTTTGGCGTAGACAGGATAGATGATATTAATTTATCTTCCATGAATAAATATTCTCCCATTTCAAAAGAAAGGCTTATTAGGCTGAAATACGATAAAATCAGAGGGATTAAGAATGTTGAGCTGATAGAATTCCAAGGAGAAGACGTAAGCGATCTGTTTAGTGCGTCTTTGAATGACACCTCGGCAATAACGAAAATTACTAAGAATAACGTGGTCGTCGATGATTTTAACAACAACAATGTAACGAACTTCAATGAAACGATCGTCAGAAGCACTTTTTTTACAAGCTTAAATAGCTGCGACAAAAACCTCGTTTCGTCCATCATAAAGCTTTTTGACGAAAGTGTGGAATACATCACATATTACAACAACGACTATGTATGCTTTAAGCGGGTAAACGAAAAGGAAGAGACGTTGTCATCTATAGAATTGTTATCGATTTTGTCTGCCGGCACATTTAGGGGCGTCGAACTATTCATTAGATGCATCAACGCTTTAAAACACGGGAAGACTTTTATCGTCGATGAAATAGAAAACTGCTTCCAAAAGAATTTGGTGTTCAATCTTTTGTTCTTGTTCAACGACGGCAAAATAAATTCCAAAGGCGCCCAATTGATCTTTAGCACCCACTATGTAGAAATATTAGATTATTTGAGCAGGCGCGATAACATCTTCATTACGCATAAAATCAACGGTAAGATTTTAGCCGATAATCTTTATGCCGACTACAAAGTCAGGACGGAATTATTAAAGAGCAAACAATTTGATAACAATGTCTTCAATACATCATTAAATTATAAGCAAGTTCTAGAAGTCAGGAGAAATTTGTTAAGTGAACTACATATTAATAATGACTGAAGGCTCAGATGAACTGGCGTTCGTAAATGTTCTTTTAAGCAAAGGAATATTGAAATTCAAAAGAGAAGAATTGTTGATGGAAGCCGTCTATCACGCGAGACAGATTACCGGCGAACTCGTTGGTTACATCCAATTGCTGCCGAGCGAGGATACGGTCAGTATTTACAGGATAGGCGATAAGCTGACCGATGAATTATCTATCCCCAAAAGCATCATCAAAACAAAAATATCTGGTAAGTTTGATATTTCCACGACACCGGAATTCGAAATTCTTTTCATATTAAACGAAGGCTTATACGATGAATATCTAAAGACAAAAACCACCAAGAAACCCAATGTGTTCTACAAAGAGCACAACAAAAAATACAAAAAGCAGTCTTCGTTCGTCACAGAATATTTTGATGGTATGTGTAATGAAGATATCGTCTCTCTTATTAAACTTTATGCTAAAAAGCACGGGCACGCTCACAAGAAAAACCAATTGAGCCTAGAAAAAATAATCGTCGAAGATCATTGGACAAAGATAGATTCCTAAGTTGGATTGGAGCCGCTCATGAATTATGCATAGGCCACTTTGGCACGGAATTCCTGAGGAAACCGACGGGGGCTTGTTCCTAAACCATCCTTGGCCTAGCACTCAAATTCGCGAACGAAATCTCTAATTTGGATTACCGATAGGCGTTTCGTTTGCTCTATAATGTGGGCAAGAAAATGTTATCTCTTAACGACACCTCCTCCCGCTATAGCGGCATCCTTCTTCCCATCGCCTCCCTTCCCTCGCCCTTTGGCGTTGGTAATTTTGGCAAGGAAAGCTACCGTTATATCGATATGCTGGCTTCTAACGGCTTCTCATTGTGGCAGATCCTGCCTCTTAATCCTTTAGGATATGGCCATTCGCCATATCAACCGCTCTCTAGCTATGCGATCGATGAGATCTATACCGATCTTGATGACCTTAAAAGGAGGGGCTTCCTAACGAAGGTGCCTTCCCTTCCTTTAAGCGATCATATCGATTATGAAAAGGCGCGCGAAACAATCGCCCCCTTCTTGAAGGAGGCTTATCGGAATGCCAAGGACAAGGAGAAGGAGAATATACACGCTTTCACGACCACCCATCCTTGGGTCAAGGAATGGGCCATCTATTCTTATAATAAGAAAAGGAATGGCCTTAAGGCGTGGAACGAATGGGAAAACGCCAAGGATTTTGAGGAATTCGATCGCGATGACTTAGACGAATATTATTATGAAATCTGGGTGCAGATGAATCTCTTCAGGGAATGGAAGGCCCTAAAAGCCCACGCCAATCGGAAGGGGATTAGGATAATTGGCGATTTGCCTTTTTATATCGGCTACGACTCGGCGGATGTTTATGCTCACCTAGAGATGTTTGAAATCGATCCTATTAGCAAGGAACCGGTGTGGGTGGCGGGGGTGCCGCCCGACTATTTTAGCGAGGACGGCCAACGATGGGGCAATCCTATATATAGATGGGATTTGTTAGAGAAAAACGGTTTTTCCTTTCTAATCGATCGCTTTAAGGGAAGCGCGGAATTATATGACATCATCCGCATTGACCATTTCCGCGCCTTCGATACCTATTGGCGGATCCCCGCCTCTTCCCTTACCGCCAAGGAAGGGAAATGGATTGAAGCGCCCGGCTATAAATTCTTTGAAGCCCTTAAAAAGGAAAGGACTTCCTTTAATATCATCGCCGAGGATTTGGGAGACCTTCGCCCGGAAGTACTTAAGCTTCGCGATTATTTCTCCTTCCCAGGCATGGAGGTCATTGAATTTGATTTCGACGATGTCGTAATCAAAGGGATCCGTAAGGGTTTTGATAGGAAAAATTCCCTTATTTATACGGGAACCCACGATAACGACACTTTACGGGCTTATCTTAATGAACTTGGCCCTGATACATGCAAGAAGTGGCGTCTTGCCTTAAAGGAGAAAGGTTTCCTTCGTGACGATTTAATCGACAGCGTTTTGGAATTTTCACTATCGCTTCCCGCCTCTTTTGTCATCTTCCCCTTGCAAGATGTCCTCGGTTTAGATAACGAAGCGAGGCTTAATAGGCCAGGAACCATCAATGACATCAATTGGACATGGAGGCTAGCTTCCTTAGAGACGATAGAAAGCCGTTTGGCTCTCATAGGCGAATATAACAAGAAATATCATAGAATCCCCAATGAGTAGGCAATTAAGCGAGGGATCGGTAGGGGTTTTCCCTCTTTTAAATGCACAAATTATTCCTTATATATAACAAAACGGCCCGTGGTGGCCGTTAGGTTATAGGGGAATCGAATGATTCGCTATAGATAGGTTTGGTGGGTAGTAAGAGGCTCGAACTCCTGACCTTCTGTACGTCAAACAGATGCTCTCCCAGCTGAGCTAACTACCCA
>CAVFNI010000009.1:0-54835 GCA_963624045.1 Bacteroidaceae bacterium | reverse complement strand
AATCGAATAAAAAAGGACTGACAGTTATCGTATCAATCCAATTTAAGAAATATGGAGCACCTGGCGGGAATCGAACCCGTGTAACCAGCTTGGGAAGCTGGTGTTCTACCATTGAACTACAGATGCGCAAAAAGGATTATAAAAAGAGGGCTGGGATTTGTCTAGTTGCCATTTTCGCAGTTTGGCCTAGGGCAGGGGGCATAATTCATGTTGGCAAAGAAAAAATAAAGAAAATATCAGAAAGCGATTTCAAGCAAAAACAATGGCGATTTGCAGGGATTTTTATCGAAAAAACGCAAAAACCATTGTATAAAACGCCTCTTTTATGATTTATTGCCCTTTTTCTTGTCGATTATCTTTGATAATATTTTCACCGAAAAGAAGAGGATTTGTCCGTTTTTGACCAATCATCTTCTTGGTGAGAAGCGATTTCCGAGGCTAGAGTGGTATGGCAGTGACAATCTTCAATGCGGCGTTTGGCGGAGCGGGGTATGATTCGCCCGAATGGATTTTGAGCATCGTTTTAAGCGCTCTTTTCTTTGTGGCTTTTGACGCGGCGCTATTTAAGATCGTCAAGCGTAGCGCTATGTATTTCTATGCCGGTTTCTTGGAGATCGTTTTCCTTGTTTCATCGTGCTTCGCCGGGCTGGAATTGCTCGTTATAACCTCGGCTGTCCTTTTGATAATCGGCGCGGTGGCTGCGCTATTCTCCAATGTGTCGGAATACCGTTTCCTTCTTAGCAACGCCTATAAAGGGAAATCCGGCATTTTCAACGGCCTCCACCAAAAGAAAGCGGTCGTGCCCGAAAAGCTATTTGACCGCAGCGCCCTCTATCAAAAAGTCTATGACGCTTGTTTAGAGATGTCGCGTCTAAAAAGAGGGGCTCTCATCACCTTCATGAAGAAAGACAATCTGCTTGACGATTCGAAAATCGGCACCGTCATCAAACAGCGTGGTGTGGATGTCGACGCCCCCGTGACTCCGGAATTATTGGAAACGATTTTCTATGTCGGCACGAGGCTCCATGACGGCGCCGTCATCATCAAAGACGATAAAATCGCTAGAGCCGCCGTTTTCTTCCAATCCACGGCAAGGCCGTTGACGGGCAAATACGGTTCGCGTCACCAAGCCGCCATCGGCATCAGCGAAAACAGCGATTCCGTTACCATCGTCGTAAGCGAAGAGACAGGGCGTATCGCCATCGCCTTCCAAGGCGAGCTTACCCCTGTGACACCCGATAATTTCCTCCGCATCTTCGAAGACGATATGGCTTATGAACCTGAAGGCGAGGATGAAGAATCTTCTAAAGAAGACGATTAGTCGTTTTCCTCTTTCCTCTTGATTTCTACTTCGAGTAATTCGACGCCGCTTGCGGATAGTTCCTTTTCGACGGCTGAGCGAAATTCGCTACTATCGGGATATTGTTTGTAATAATTTTCCAGCACGGTCGGCACTTCGATTTGACGGTAGAAAAATTTTTCGTGATCTTCGATTTTGAGCGTGAGGACGCTATAGAGGTTATTGCCGCTATCGTCTTTGAGCTCCACTACGAATTCCTTATCGGGATATTCCTTGGAGATCTCATAACGCCAAGGAAAAGAGAAATGGTAACCTTCCTCCCAAATTGCCACCAGCTTCCCCCGTTTGGATATGTAGACGATATATCCGTGGTTGACATGGACTATGCCAGTCGAAAGAAAAAGGATTATGAGCAAGACGAAGAGCAAAGTTAGGTTATGGAACAATAGCGATATCGAATCCATGCACCTATATGATAGGCTTTGTGCCTTCTTTCTTCTAGCCGTGATCGTTTTTGCGTGCGTGCGAGGGAAGGAGGCTATACAATAGCCTTTGGACGAAAAGGAGATTAATTATGCCAACACCGCACATCGAAGCTAAAGAAGGCGATTTCGCCAAAGTCGTATTGATGCCAGGCGACCCTAAGCGGGCCGAATGGGTAGCCACTAATTTTTTAAAGGACGCCAAACTCGTTTCCGGAGTGCGTGGCATTTTGGCTTATACTGGCAAGGCGCCTAACGGAACGATGGTTTCCGTTATGGCAAGCGGTATGGGGATGCCCTCCATCGGCATTTATTCCCATGAATTATTCACCTCCTATGGCGTGGAAGCGATTATTCGTATCGGGACGATGGGTTCTTATCAAGCTAACGTTAAGCTCAAGGACATCGTTTTGGCCGAAGGGGCCTCCACGGATAGCAATTGGACGGGGCAATACGCCCTTAATGGCGGCACCTTTAGCGCCATCGCCGATTTTTCTTTGCTTTCTAGCGCCGCCTATATCGCCAAAAAGGCCGGCTTGCCTTACCATGTCGGCAATATCGTAAGCTCTGATGTTTTTTACGATTATTCCCCCGATGCATGGGAGAAATGGGCTTCTTTGGGGGTACTAGGAGTGGAGATGGAAAGCTATGCCCTTTACACCGAAGCGGCCCTTCTTAAGAAGAAGGCGCTTACCATTTGCACGATTAGCGATTCCTTCATCGATTCTTCGAAGGTCCTTTCAAGTCAAGAAAGGCAAGAGGGGCTTGTTTCGATGGTCGAATTGGCTTTATTGGTCGCGGAGAATTATAACGAATGCCATTCGAAGTGAAGGTGGTCATTTTTATCATCGTTTGCTTATTGCTTGCGGTTCTTTTCTTCTTGTTATTCTTCTATAAGCCATTAAGGAAGCTTTATTACCGCCACGCTCAAAAGGAATTCTTTTATCGCAAGGTCATGAAGGTCGTTCGTAACGGCGACTATTATCTATTAAATGGTTTGCGGTTATCCCTTGGAAGCGGTCAATATGTCATCATCGACCATCTGATCGGCGGGGATAAATACATATATGTCTTGATGGATTTTTATTGCGAGGGGGCCTTAAGCGCCATGCCTTTCGACTCCAAATGGGTTTCCTACCGTAAAAACGGCATGAAAACAGAGATCGCCAACCCTCTTATCGCCGTGCGCAATGTTTTGGTGAGATTAGCCATGCAAACGGGGATCAGTAGTTCTTTCTTAGTCGGGATCGTCTTGATTAATGACGATTGCTTCGTGAACGCGTTCCATAATAGCGAGGATGACGTTCAACTCATTCCTTTAAGCAAATTGCAGAAGGTTATCGATTCTTACGAGGCGCATTCTTTAGCGCCTTTCGTGCCGAAAGAATTACGGCAGGTTATCCACGATCTATATGAGATAGGAAATAAAAATGAATAAATCGAAGCCTTCTTTTAAATTTTCTATGAAGGACGCCTGGAAGGCAGCCATATCCCTGTTTCCCTCGGTTTTATCGCCACTTTTCTTCACCTTCTCCGTTTGGGTGATATTCATAGCCATCGCCTTTGTTTATCCCATTTCCCTTCTTTTGTCTTTGCCTTTCCTTTTCGCGCCGTCTTGCTATGCGTTCTTGCTTTCGACCAAGGAGATTTCTAAGACTCATTCCTTCGCTCCCTCGCATTTCTTTCTTTATTTCACATCCTTCTTTTCGCGTGGCGTCTTCGGGTCATTCCGTTTCTTAGGGATTTACGCGTTCTCGTTATTATTGGCCCTTTCCCTTTCGCTTGTTTCCGTCGTAATTTATTCGCAGATTGCTCCGGCTTACGATGCAGCTTTCTTAGAATCGTACGCCACGGCCATCGAATATCTTGCCAATGGCAATTATTCTTCCTTAAACGAATTCATTGATTCCAATGGCTCCATGTCGATGATGTTTTCGTACGCCAACGGCATCTTCTATGCTGTTTTTCTTCTTTTCTTTTTGCATTGCTTTTTGCGCCGAGAAGTCATTCCTTTCGTTCTTGGCGGGGTGGGACGTTATGACGCCAAAGCCAAGATTGTCATTTATTCATACGCCTTGAAACAACGTGGATCGGGCTATAACGCTTCCTATTTCGCGGTTTTTTGGCCGGTGTATTTGTTCGCCATCGCATGCTTCGCTATCGCCTTAAGCGTTTTCGGACTAGTTTTTTCCGATTCCCTCTCTTCGCCGTTTTTGCTTATCCTTGTCGGTTTGTGCGGTTCTTTATTTGGTTTATTGCTTCTTTTGCCTTATTATGCCGCGGCTCTTCGCCTATTGACGGAATCGTACGCTCCGCTTTTTAAGGAGGCGATGATCGCCATCAACAAGAACGCCATCGAGCAATTGACTTTGATGAAGCTTGAAGCGGAACGGCAAAGCGAATTGGCTAAAAAAGAACTTGATAAATTAGCCAAAAAGGAAAAGGAAAACGAGATTGAAAACAAAGAAAACGATGGCGATTTGCATGAATAATTCGATTTTTGCCATCAATATCGATATGAAGACATAAGGTCGCCAAAGCCGATGTATTTACAAAGAAAAAACCGCGACGAATCGCGGTTAGATGGAGAATGGAGCAAGTGACGGGAATCGAACCCGCGTGTTAACCTTGGCAAGGTTACGTTCTACCATTGAACTACACCTGCGTCGCTTGACGCGTTGCCCATTATAAAAAGTTACGGGACGTCTTGCAAGGGCCAAAATCGTATTTTGAAGGCGGGGAGGAGAAACCTTTCCTAGTTTGGTGCTGTTAGGGCGGCATCTTAGCGAACGCCCCCGCGCTTACGATGGAAAAAACCTTTTCGCGTATTATAATTCTAGAGGTCCATTAGGAGGCTTTTATGGCAAGCACGATTGATTTAGCAAACCGCCTTTTCCCTGAAGTGAGCAAGACGGTCGACGATTTGGAAAAGGAATTCCCTTTGCGGACACTTCCTGAGGGCGCCGAAGTGACGCGCTTCGCCCCTTCGCCGACGGGCTTTTTGCATACCGGTTCTTTGTTTACCGCTTATTTGGCTTATCGTTTGGCTAAGCAATCTGGCGGCGTATACATGTTTCGTTTGGAAGACACCGACACCAAAAGAACGATCGCTGGAGCCGCCGATGACCTTATCAAAGAATTAGCCAAATTTGGCATTGTGGCCGATGAGGGGTATTTTCCTGACGGCGATAAGGGAGCCTATGGCCCCTATCAGCAAAGCAAAAGGGCGGATATTTATAAAGTCGTCATCAAGAAATTGATCGCTGAAGGTAAGGCCTATCCCGATTTCTGTTCGGCGGAGGATCTAGCTAAGATTCGCGCTTTTCAAGAGGCCAACAAGATCCTTCCTGGCTATTATGGCAAATATGCCCGTGACAGGAATTTGTCCGTGGATGAGCAAATGGCCCGCTTAGACGAGGGGACGCCATGGGTCATTCGTTTCAAATCGACGGGCGATCACGATAAAAAGACGTCTTTCGTCGACGCCATACGCGGCAAAATCGAATTGCAGGATAACGATGTCGACATCGTCATATATAAATCCGATGGCTTGCCTACTTATCATTTCGCTCACGTGGTCGACGACCATTTTATGCGCACGACAACGGTTACTAGGGGCGAGGAATGGATTCCTTCGACCCCCGTTCATCTTGAACTCTTCAAAGCCTTGGGTTGGGAACATCCGACCTACGCCCATTTGCCCGTCATCATGAAACTCGACCATGGCAATAAGCGAAAGCTTTCCAAGCGGAAAGACCCTGAAGCGGCCGTCTCTTATTTCTTAAAGGCCGGCTATCCGCCCGAGGGGGTGCTTGTCTATCTTATGTCCATCGCCAATAGCAACTTCGAGGAATGGACGATTGAGCATAAGTCGCTTGACGTTAAGGATTTCACGTTCACCTTTGCTAAGATGTCGCTTGACGGCGCTTTATTCGACGAAAGCAAACTCAATTATTTCTCTAAAGAAGTTATTGCAGCCATGAAAGCGGAAGTCCTTTTGCCTAAGGTCATCGCCTGGTCTAAGGAATATGATCAAGAGCTTTTAACTAAGATAGAAAGGGATCCCGTTTATTTTAAGAAGATTCTCAATATCGAAAAGGATCGGCCCAACCCCCGCAAAGATTATTGCAAATATAGCGACATATCACCATTAAGCGCTTTCTTCTTCGATGAGGATTTTGCGAAAATCACAGCAAACCCCCTTCCTTTCAACGAAAAATACGATCAAGCGTTCTTGCATTCCTTCTTAACTTCTTTAGCCGAAGGCATGCTCTTCGACGTTGATGAAGCGACGTGGTGGAATAGCGTCAAGGAAGTGGCTTCCAAGAATGGCTTTGCCATCGTCAATAAAGAATACAAAGCCAACCCAACGGCTTATAAAGGCAATGTTTCGGATGCCGCCGAGATCTTGCGTATCGCTCTCACTGGTTCTAAGCAATCGCCCAATCTTCATGAAGTCATCGAGATATTGGGCAAAGAACGCGTTATCGCTAGGATTAAAAGCGCCGCCTAATTTGAGTGCGCCATCACCTTTTGCGATAATTCGTTGAAATGGCTTTCGATTGGTGCTTAAATACGTGAGCGGCCCTGTGGTCAAGCGGCTAAGACGCAACCCTCTCAAGGTTGAATCCCGGGTTCGATTCCCGGCTGGGTCACCACTTTGGACAATCGGATTGATGCGAAAACGTCAATCCTTTTTGTTATGCGTTACCGATCTTCAATATAAAGCGTTTTTATAACCCAACTTAGACGCCTTTACATGATGCCTTTCGTGCAGGGTGCCATTTTGTCTGGCGCGAGCCATTCTACGAAAAGTTTTCTATATGATTTATCTAAGTCTTTGCTAGATATAATCGAAGGGGATATGCCGAAAAAAAAGAAGTGACCAAAGAGAGAATCCTTAAACCTGGGAGATTATTAATGCAATGCCATTCTTGGCGCTTCATCTAAAAGATAAATTTTATTGGTATTTCTCGAAAGTTTTTTAGTTTTGCACCGAAGGTTGGTAGAATGTAGGTCGGTTAGGGATGGAAATGTTTCTAACGTCCGCCCATATATCGTCGTTTAGAAAAAGAAAGGACTTCATTACGAAGAAAAATCGCAATAACCATTATGAAACCCACGCATTTTGATCTTTCGTTTAATGATATGCACGTCTATTTTGAGGTGCTTAAAGACAATTCCGTTCGCTTGCTTAGTTTGGGGTTAAGTCATAAAAACTCACTGACGGAAGGAGAAAAAGGCCTTTATCGGCCCGTGGAAATCCAAGTCCTTGGCGAGGATCAAAACGGCCACCATGGTTTAAAGAATTGCGAAACCTCTTTCGGGATATCCTCTAAGTACGTCGCTCACGAAATAAAGGACCATCCACTAGGAAAGGAATTGCTCCTTACGACCCGCTCCTCGTCATTAGAAGTGAAAACTCATTATCTCTTATGCTCCGCTTCTTATACCCTAGTTGAATGGAATGAAGTGAAGAACATAAGCGAAAAGACCCTTCGCTTAGAATACGTATCCTCCTTTTTGGAATATGGCTTAGGAAAGAGAGGAAACGAGGATCCATATAAGAAATTTTATTTCCATACCCCTCATAACAGTTGGCATGTGGAAGCGCAATGGGAAAGGGATTCCTTCCGCCACCTTGGCTTATATAACGGCAACCACAATACCAATTTCAAACGTATTGTGCTCAATAACACCGGTTCTTGGTCGACGAAGGAATATTTGCCGATGTGCGTAATCGAAGACGCGGAAACCAACGATTTTGAATTGATTCAGATTGAAGAAACGGGTTCTTGGCATTTAGAAGTCGCCGATGCGGTCGATACGATTTATCTAGCCGCTTCGGGGCCGACCCATTTCGATAACGATTGGACTTTCCCTTTAAAGCCAGGCGAAAGTTATATCGGCAGCAAAGCCAGCGTTTCCTTTGGCCATTCCTTCGAAGAAGTCGTTCAAGAAATAACCAAATACCGCCGTTTGATCGTTCGCCCTTCTTTAGATCATAAGGAGATGCCCGTCATCTATAACGATTATATGCATTGCCTTTGGGACAAACAGACGGAGGAGCTCGTTTTGCCATTAGTCAAAAGCGCTAAAGAAGCGGGCGCCGATCTTTTCGTCATGGATGCCGGATGGTTCGCTTTAGGAAGCACGTGGTGGGATATCCTAGGCGTTTGGGAGGAAGAGAACGGCAATTGGCCGCATGGTCTTCGCTACGTGTGTGACAAAATCCATGAAGCCGGCATGAAAGTGGGCTTATGGATTGAAATAGAAGCCATGGGCGTCGATTGCCCCCTCTATAAGGAATTGCCCAAGGATTGGTTCTTCCAAATCGACGATGAAGTGGTGGTCGAACACCATCGGGCGATGTTAGATTTTTCCAATCCCGAAGTCTATCGCTACGCCATGGAGACGATGGATCGCTTGATCGAATCATACGGCCTTGATTACATCAAAAACGACTATAATACCGACGCTGGGGTTGGCAATGACCGCTATTCGTCGTCTTTTGGCGAGGGGTTAGCAAGGCATTATATGGCCTTTGTCAGATGGATCGAGGAGCTTCTCGACAAACATCCCAATCTTACTTTGGAGAATTGCGCCAGCGGTGGTAGCCGCATGGATTATAAATTATTATCTCTTTGCCCCATCCAATCGACGAGCGATCAGACCGATTACCGCCTTTACCCTTATTTGGCGGGTAACGTCTTAACGGCCGCCACTCCTGAGCAAGCAGCGGTTTGGTCCTATCCCAATGACGTCTTGCATAAAGATATCGTTCGTTCCCCCGAAAGCGTGGCCCTCAATATGGTCAATGCCATGCTCGGTCGTATCCACCTTGCTAGCGATCTTTCACTTCTAAATAAGGAAGAGATGGAACTCGTCAAAGAGGGCGTCAAAATCATTAAGAGCCATAACGAATGGAAGAAAACGGCTCTTCCAATCTACCCAAACGGCATTTCGCATTGGGGCGACGAGGTTGTTATCAACGGCCTAATCGGCAAAGGGAAGATTCTTTTGACCGTCACCAATTTAAGTGGTTCTCCCAAGGAAATATCCGTCGATTTGACGCCATATCACGTTAAAGATTTACGTCTTTCTTATCCTTCTTCCCTTAAAACCCCGCATACCTTCGAAGATGGCATTTTAAAAACGTCCCTCCCAGCCGAGGCGTCTGGACGCCTATTTGAAGGAGAGACGTTATAAAGAAAGCAAATATTAATAATCCGCTTTCGGTGAGATGAACCCTTTGATGGAATTGTCGTCGGTTTTGATGATGCCTTGCGTTTTGGAATAGAATTTGGCGACGAAATTCTTATCGACGGCGGTAAATTTAAGCTCGCCATCGGCGAAAGAGATGTTGCTGACATCCTTTTCGACATCGACCAAAGAGTCATCAACCCTTTCTTCTTTGTAAAAGGTTATGATGCCTTCGCTAGAAGATGGCTTAATCGTGTATTCGCATTCGTCTTCATCTTCAAAGCGCCAGCCATTAGAGAGAACGATGTCTTCCCAAGTTACCGTCGCTTCTTCTTTTTTGGCTAGATTTAAGAAGAAAACGCTCACATTAAACGATGAAAAATTGCTGTCTTTTGCCTCTTTGACGGTATAGCCAAACCAGGAACTATAGGAAATTTGGACATAACGGTTCGTGCCCCAAATGGCATTGAAGGATTCGTCGTGAACGCGCGAATGGAAAGTTAAGGCGGTTCCATCTAAAGTCATCTCTTCAATGCCATTGATCTTAAGCGAATGAAGATCGTTATCGGCGCTACCGGTGTTATAGCCTTCGAATTCGCCAATGAATGGGGTGATGTCGAAGGTTGGCTCCACTTTCTTTCCTTCTGAGAAATCATAGGCGATGCTTGTGCCATTGATATTGGATATCTTCACTTCGTTCTTCTCGCGATATGAGTGGCCGCTCTCATCGCTTCTAGTGACGACGTAAGAAAAGCCCGTAAGCGTTTTCTCACCATCGGTTTCGAGAATGAGGCTATCGCAGCCGGCATCGCCGAATAAGGAGCCATCCACCAAAAGGGCCTCTTCGGTTTTTTCCATCAAGAAACCGGCCACTTGCTTAGCTAACGAAGCGCTTCTTGCCTTAAAGTGGGTATCATCGACTTTTTCGAAGACCTCTGCCTTAACGGTGCTGATTGCAAAAGGAAGATGGAGGGCGCTAGAATCGCCACGAACGACCTTGCCATCGGTGACCGTGAAGGTGTAATCGCTATCGTCGCCAAACCTAGCGATCCCTTTCGTATCGACCCCGTTATAGACGAAAAGAACCGCCTTTGGATTGCTAGAGCTGATTTTGACATCATAGCTTTCGCTATCGATACTAACATCCTCGCTTACAGGCGTTCTGGTGCGGTGATAGGTGAAATTCTTGGCCGCACACATCGCGTCATAGGCGCTTTGGAGGTTAGCGTGATAGCTTTCCGCCTTATATGGCGTCACATCATCCAAATCGGTTTGCTTGGATAAGGAGATGGTGCCGTCGATGCTAAGGCGATAGGTGCCATCGTCGCTTCGGGAAGTGACGGACAAATCGATTGTGCCATTGCTATAAGGTTGAAGATTAATCGTCAGTAACGTCTCCGAATAGAAGGCTAATGGTTTCCAAAAGGCGTCTTCTTTTTCTTCATTAAGGCTGTAAATCCCTTGTTCGCCCTTCACGAAATCTTCTAATTCCAATATCGAGAAGGGATTATAGAAATTTTCGTCGAAAACGATTTTCCCGCCATCGAGGGGGATGGTGGTGACGGTGTTATTGAATTCAATTTCCTTGGAAGTGGCCTTCCCTTCGTCATTTTTGAAATAAGTGACATCGGTGATGGTCTCTTCGCTTGTCAAAGAATATTCATAGAAAGAAAAAGTGGATTGGCCGATGAAAATCTTCTCGTTTCCTTCCTCCACGACGCCGCTAGTGGCCATATAGGTCGTCTTCCGTTCCCCTTCGAAAACGATCGAACCGCTTTTGAGGGCGGCGAGCATCGTCTGGCTCATTTCGCTTTTTTCTCTATCGATCGATGAATTGGATTCTTCGGATAATGAGTTGCATGCCGTTAGGGAAATAAGCGGAGCGGCCGCCAATATAAGGCGCAATTCTTTCTTCTTCATGTCTAAACCTCGCTAACGAGGCAATATTGTAGCAAAAAGCGATAGGCGTGTATCTTTTTATTTTCGTAAGGCAAAAGATGGTTCCGACTTTCGTTTATGTGTCATAATGGTGGGGTAAGCGAGGAAGGATATGGAAAAGATAACTCTTATTACCGGTGCGGGAGGAGGGCTTGGCAAGGAATTCGCCAAACTTTTCGCCCAAGAAGGCGCCCATTTATTATTAATCGATATCGATGAACAAGGTCTTATCGAAACCGACGAGGCCGTCAAGAAGAGCGTCCCGACGGCGATAATAGACGTATACAAAGCCGATCTATCAAATAAAGATGAACTCAGGGCCGTTTTCACCTATACCAAAGAGAAAGGCTATTTCGTTAACAATCTAGTAAACGCTGCCGGTTTTGGCGATTGCGCCGATTTTAAGGACATGGAAATCGAGAAGCAACTTAAGATGACCGACGTCGATTGCAACGCCCTTCTATATTTCACGCGCGTTTATATGGATGATATGCTTGCAAATAACGAAGGACATATTATTAACGTTTCTTCCATCGCCGGCTTCGTGCCAGGTCCATATATGTGCACATACCACGCTTGCAAGGGATTTGTCTTGCTCTTAGGGGAATCGATTTCCTATGAATTGAGGAAAACGAAGGTCAAGCTTCTTACCTTGGTGCCTGGACCCTTCGCATCCAAATTCGTTTCGAAAGCCCATAACGATTACACCTTTTCTAAAATCAAGCCCGATAGCGCTTTTAAAGTGGCCTCTTATGGCTATAAGATGTCCAAAAAGGGCAAGAGCCTTGCTATCGTCGGATTCAAGAATAGAATCACTTGCTTTGCCCCGCGTTTCTTCTCGCGAAAATTCGTCATTAAATGCAGCGCTAAGACCTTGAAGAAAGGCGCTTGAAATAAAGGAGAGAAAATATGCGTAAGAATCTAGGAATTAAAGGAGCCCTCTATCCCGAGCCGGTATTGATTATCGCCACCTATAACGAGGATGATTCGCCTAACGCCATGAATGCCGCATGGGGGTTTGTGGCCGATTATGATAAAATCGGCGTCATCTTAAGCAAGGAGCATAAAACAACGAAGAATATCCTCGCCCGCAAGGCTTTAACCATTTCCATTGGCACTAAAGCGACGGTTGTTCCCTGCGATTATGTTGGCATCGTAAGCGGCAACGATTGCCCCGATAAATTTGCTCAAAGCGGTTTCCATGCCAGCAAATCGTCTTTCGTCGATGCTCCCATAATCGAAGAATTGCCCTTGACTTACGAATGCGAGCTTTCTTCTTACGATGAGGAAAAGGAACTTCTTTTAGCAAAGATCGTCAACGTGTCCGCCAAAGAAGAAATCTTGACGGGAGGTAAGGTTGATCCTAGCAAATTGCAGCCGATTTCTTTTGATGGCTTTAACCACACATACCTCGAACTCGGTGATAAAGTCGCCGATGCCTTCAAAGCAGGTCTTGCGCTAAAGAAATAAAAATAGGGCTGATTTGCAAGGGATAACGTGTTTTACATGACCATGTCCTTCGAAAGGCCATCCCTTACTTAATTAGCTTCCTTTTGAATGTTACGATCTTTGTCTATAATCTTGGCATGCAAACAATCAAAGGAAAAAAATTCTCTGGCGAGCGGTCGCTTTTTCGCGCTTCGAACATCCGTCTGATCGATGCGTTATTCCTTGAAGGCGAATCGCCATTAAAGGAAAGTGAGAATATTGAGATTAACCATGTTACTTTTACTTGGAAATATCCTTTATGGTATTCGAAGAAAATAAAAGTGGAGAACACCTCATTTACCAATGAAGCCCATGCGGGGATTTGGTATACGAAGGAAGCCTCTTTTAGCGATTGTCTATTTGAAGAGAGGAAGAATTTCCGGCATTCTTCTGAATTAACGCTTAAACGTTGCGATTTTCTTGACGCTAGGGAAACCTTATGGTGGTGCCAAAAAGTAGAAGGAGAGGGGCTATCGTTTCATGGCGATTATGTCGGCATGGGTTCAAGCGATCTTTCTTTCCTTGATATCAAAATCATCGGCAATTACCCCTTCGATGGCGCCAAGCGCGTCCATATCAAAAATTCATATTTGCAGTCGAAAGACGCCTTTTGGAACGCCGAGGACATCCTGATCGAGGATTCGACGATCGAAGGAGAATATTTTGGCTGGAATTCCAAGAGGGTAACGCTAAGACGGTGCAAAATCATCTCGCATCAAGGATTTTGCTATATGGATAACGTCATTTTGGAAGATTGCGAGATGGAGAATAGCGATTTAACCTTTGAATACGTTTCTAACGCTGACGTGACAATAAGCAAAGGGGAATTAGATTTGAAGAATCCGTTTTCTGGCGTTTTCGTTTCGCCTTCTTATAGGAACGTTGAATTTTCCGATGAGCGTATCGATAAAAGCCTAGTCAAAATAACAAAGAAAGGGGAAACGGATGGATCGATATGATTTTACCAATCTTCCTAATCGCCTTGGCACCGATTCTTTGAAGTGGCAAGGGGGAGGGAAAGAACTGCCGATGTGGGTGGCCGATATGGATTTCGCCGTGGCTCCAGCGATTCGCTCCTATTTGAATAAGAAGGTCGCCGAAGGCGTTTATGGATATAGCGAGATGCCAGAGGAATGGTTTAAGGCTTATATAGATTATTACACGGGCAAATACGGTCTATCTTTTTCTCAAGATGACTTGCTTTTTAGCTTAGGCGTCATCCCTAGCGTCTCCTCAGCGGTGCGCGCTTTGACAAAAAGAGGGGAGAAAGTAGCGGTTTTTACTCCGAATTACCACATTTTCTATCATTCCATAGAAAATAACGGACGCGTGATTGCTCCGATTATCTTGGAGCAAAAAGGCAATCGATATGAAATCCCATGGGATGGGGTTGAGAAGACTTTTGCCGAACCGGCAGTCACTCTTTTCTTAATGAGCAATCCCCATAATCCCAGTGGCAAAATCTTTAGCAAAGAAGAGCTCATTCGCCTTGGCGAGCTCGCTAGAAAGAATGGCGTTTGTGTGCTAAGCGATGAGATCCATGGGGAGATAACTGAACCTGGTTACGCTTATGTGCCGTATTTTGCCGCCGCCTCCGAGAACAAAACCAATTCTTTGACCTGCTTATCGCCAACTAAAGCCTGGAACATCGCTGGTTTGCAAACGAGCGCCGTTTTGGCGTGTGACAAAGCCATCAACAAACGGATGATGGAAGCGCTAAATAATGACGAGGTTATGGAAGGGAATTTCTTTAGCTATGGCGCCGCCATCGCCGCATATCGTGATTCGCGCGATTGGCTAGCGCAAGTCAACGAGCGGATCGCTTTGAATCGTCAAATTGTTCTTTCATATCTTGAAACGAGGATTCCTTTGCTATGCCCTTTCCCTTCTCATAGCACGTATTTGCTATGGATCGATGCGACAAAATTAAAAGGAAAAGGAGCCGCTTTTGCGGAGTTTTTGCGTTTTTCGACGGGTCTATACCTTAGCGATGGGGCTTCTTTTTCGCCTTTCTCTCCCAGTCCAACGGCAGGGTTTTTACGAATGAATTTGGCCACTTCCGAGAAGAATGTGCGGGATGCTTTAGAAAGATTAGAACGCGGCATTAGAGATTATCAAAATAATTTTTCGTCTCTTTGA
This sequence comes from Bacteroidaceae bacterium, assembly GCA_963624045.1. Classification (GTDB taxonomy): domain Bacteria; phylum Bacillota_I; class Bacilli_A; order RFN20; family CAG-826; genus UBA4951. Next base: position 40,285 of record CAVFNI010000009.1, on the reverse strand, counting down.
TCAGCTGCTCTGATTACAAGAAAATTATTGCTCGATGAATGGTCGATTTCGTTTTTTCCTTATTGAGGAAAGGGGGTCTATGGAGTTATTCTAAAGGGCGTATTGTTATTCTCTTGGAGGGTCTTATGGCTTCGAAATTCATATTTGTCACGGGCGGCGTCGTTTCGAGTTTAGGAAAGGGCATTTTTGCCTCATCGTTGGGCTTGTTATTAAAGAGCCGCGGGTTGAACGTTTTCATGATGAAATTCGATCCATATCTTAATGTTGACCCCGGCACTATGAGCCCTTATCAACATGGTGAAGTTTATGTTACCGATGACGGTGCCGAAACCGATTTGGATTTGGGCCACTATGAACGCTGGACGGGATTACATTTAACCAAAGAAAGCTCCGTCACCTCTGGAAAAATATATAGCACCGTCATCGAAAAGGAGAGACGCGGCGATTATTTGGGAGCTTGTATTCAAGTCATTCCCCATGTCACCAATGAGATAAGAAATCGTCTCTTAGAAGCAGCCAGAACCTCCAATGCCGACATCGTCATCGCCGAAATCGGCGGAACGGTTGGCGATATCGAATCGCTGCCTTTCTTAGAGGCGATGCGTCAAGCCCGTTTGGAACTCGGTTACACCAACACGATGTTTTTCCATAACACTCTAGTGCCTTATCTCCGTTGTGCCGATGAGACGAAGACGAAACCGACCCAACATAGCGTCAAAGAGCTTTTGGGCTTAGGAATCCAACCGGATGGCGTCGTTTTACGTTCGGAAGTCCCAGTAAGCGATGGTCAAAAAGCTAAAATATCCCTCTTTTGCAACGTTCCGCCCGAAGGCGTCTTCGAAGCCGATGATTTAGATGTGGTTTATGACTTGCCTTTCCAATTAGAGAAACAAGGCCTTTCTGATTATGTTTTGCAACATTTCGGCCTCAAAGCTCCAGCCGCCGATTTGAAGGCTTGGCAGAAATGGGTCGATTCGATCAATAACGCCAAGGGAAAAGTGAAAATCGCCTTGGTTGGTAAATACGTCGAGCTTCACGACGCTTATTTGAGTGTGGCCAACGCTCTAAAGCATGCTGGCTATTATTTGGGGAGCAATGTGGAGATCGGCTGGTTTAAAAGCATGGACATCACGCGCGAAAACGTTGCTGAAATGCTTAATGGATACGATGGCATCCTCGTCCCTGGAGGCTTTGGCGAACGCGGATCGGCTGGCAAAATGGAAGCCATCCGTTATGCTAGGGAAAATAACGTGCCGTTCCTTGGCATTTGCTTAGGGTTGCAACTGGCCGCCATAGAATTCGCCCGCGATGTGCTTAATATTCCCGATGCCAATACCAGCGAATTCGATCCTTCAACGAAGAATCCGGTCATTGACCTTTTGCGCGATCAATATAGCGGCATCAAGATGGGTGGCACGCTTCGCCTAGGCCTATATCCGTGCGCCGTGCAAAAGAAAACGATGGCTTTTGAAGCGTACAAATCCCCGTTAATCAAAGAAAGACATCGCCATAGATACGAATTCAATAACGCTTATAAGGCCGCTTTCGAGGAGGCTGGAATGGTTTTTAGCGGCATTAATCCCGATCAAAACCTCTGCGAAATCATCGAATTGCCACAAAACGATTTCTTCGTGGCTTGCCAATTCCATCCAGAATTTACTTCTCGTCCGTCAAATCCCAATCCTTTGTTCCGCGAATTCATCGCTCACGCGATTAAACATTCGCATTGATTAGTCGAAAATATCCACGCGGCATTTACGATGATTTTCTAAAAGCTATCCTCTTATATATTAAGGATAAAGGCTAGAAAACGAGTGATAATTGCCTCAATTAGTAACGATTTTCGCCGATTTTAAGGCTTAAAAAACCGAAATTTCTCAAAATCTACGTAAAAACCCCATTTTTCTCTTTTATTCTGTTTCTTCTTTGCTAGAATTATGCGCGAAGAGGTAAAGAATTATGAACAAAGAAAAACGTTCCTCCATTGTGCTAGCGATCCTATCGATCGTTTTTGCCGCTGCCGCCGGGGTTACGCTCTATTTCACTTTGAAACAGGGCTTCAACATCGGTTTTAGCGAAATCTTGGATCGATTCAAGGGAATAGGCGACTATTTCAAAGCGGTGATCGATTTCAAGTCCATCGCTAATGTCAAATTTGGGTTCTTCCCATATTTGCTCGTCTTCTATTGCGTTATTGCCCTCGCTGCACTCGCTTGGGTCGTCATCTGGATCGTCCATTTGATCCTCCTTATTGCCAAGCGTCGTCCCAGCGCCCTTTTCCCCAACATCGTTTGGTTATTGCTTGGCGCCGCCTCGATCGTCTTAGCCTTCTCTTTGGTTGCCATGAAACCAAATGGCAGCGATTTCGATGGCTTTTTGTTCGGCTGGAGCGGAGGCAGTTATGGCGTCGTCGATTGCTTCTCCTTCATAAAACTCAAATTCGATAACAACGAGATCGTTCTCGCTATTCTCGCCATCGCCGCGGTGGCAACAACCGTTTTAACTTATTTGTTCTCCTTATTGACTGCGACCAAATCCATTAAAGACGTCGTCCGTCATCCTGGTGTTAAGAAAGTCAAAGAATCCGCCATCGCCAAAGATAATGAAAACACTTATCTCGAGAATGAGCAGGATTTTGCTGCTGGCGAAGGCGAAGTCAATGATGACGCCATCGGTGATGATTTCCGTTCTTATCAATATGCCGAATTAGGCGATCAAAAGAAAGCCAAAGGCAGCGAAAAAGAAGGAAAGACCCCTCTCATCGTTCAAAACATCTCCTATGCTGCGCCGCAAAAAGATGGCGCCAAAGCGGAACCTCCGCATCAACCTCCTTATCCGCCATATCCTCCATACCCATACGCGCCTTACCCATACGCGCCTTATCCTTATTACCCATTCCCTCCGTTTGGTGCCGAACCAGCCAAGAAAGAGGAGCCAAAGAAAGAAGAGCCTAAAGCTCCTGAAGCCACTCCAAATCCGGCTGCTGCCGAACGTCCATTGACCGCCAAGGAACTTCGTGCAATCGTGCAAGAAGAGCTTAACGATCATGATCACCCAGAAGAGCTCGATCCTTTAACTGATGAGCAAGCTCGCACATTAATCAAGGAAGAATTGCAAAAATATTACGCTGGCACACCAGCCGAAGAGCCGGCTGAAGAAGAAAAACCGGTCGCCGAAGAGCCTATCGAAGAAGATGAAGAACTCATGACGAGCGACGATCTTCGCGATTTGATTAAGGAAACCGTCCAGAATGTCTTAGCCGAGCAAGAACCGAAGGAAGAGGAGAAACCCGCTCCTGTGGAGACTCTCAGCGCTGACGAAATCCGCCAAGTCGTAGCTCAAGAGCTCGAAAAGCAACCGAAGCCCGAAGAAGGCATCAAAGCCGACGAAATCCGCCAAGTCGTTTCTGAAGAACTCGAAAAGCAACCGAAGCCCGAAGAAGGCATCAAAGCCGATGATGTTCGTTCTATCGTCAGAGAAGAACTTGAAGCTTCGAAAGTCGAACCGACTGATTCGGAAACCGTTATTGCCACTAAGGATATGGTCGCGGAAAATAACGCCCAAATCAAAGAAGCGGCCGAAAAGCAACTTACTGGTGACGAGGTTCGCACCTTAATTGCCGAGGAACTCGCCAAATATTTCGAACAAAACAAAGTGTTTGTGCAACCCGAACCCGCTCCCGAAGAGCCAAAAGAAGAAAAGCCGGTTGAGCCCGAACCAGTTCCTGAACCGGAGCCCGAACCCGAGCCAGTAGTGACCGAACCCGTCTCCGAAGAGACTTCTTCTGATGATGACGAAGACGCTACACCCGCTAAAGCAGCCGTCGTTCGCGTCCCATTCGCCGAAAGAGTCCTCAATATGGACGAAGATACCAAAGATAGCTATAACGAATTAAAGGCCGAGGCCCTCGCTTATGGCTTGAAGAGCCGCATTTCTAATAGCGGCGACACCTTCCGCCTCCATACGAAGACCTATTTGAAACTTACGGTCGCTGGCAAAGGATTAAAATTATATTTTGCCCTCGATCCGAAAGATTATCGTGACACTCCGATTCCCGTTAAGGATGTCGGCGCTAAAAACATCTACAAAGACATTCCTCTTTGCTTCAAAGTGAAGAGCGCTCTCTCCTTAAAGAGGGCTAAGCAACTCATTGCTGATGCTGCTGCTAAGGATCATTTGGAAAAAGGCGAAGCCACTCCTTATGATTACGTTGCGCAACTTCGCGATTATCACGAAAGCAAAGACGACGAAGAAGAATAAACGTCTTCACGAATGAAATAAAGGAGCCTTGATTGGCTCCTTTTTTTGTAGTTTAGATGGGGTTACTGAATTAGAACGTTAGGCTTTATGCCCCGCTCTTTGAGCTTGCTAAGATATTTCTCATAAATATCGTTACCAATGGAAGATAACTTGCGGCCATCCGTTTTAATGATGTAATCAGAGCCGCTTAGTTCCTTCTTAGCAAATGTCGTTCCGTCGGAAAGGAGACGGTTATTAATTGATTCTTCATCGTCGCCGCGGGCAAGCATTCTTTCTTTTCTGGTCTTTTTACTGGCCGTCAAAGCAAAAATAACAACGCTTGGATCGTTTAGAGAAAGGTACGCTTTCATGCCGGTCGGATCAACGATGATGACCTTATCGTCATCGATCTCTCTTTTCGAACTCCCATAATGGTGGCCGATGTAATAGGTGGTTTCCACAAAATCGCCTCGTTTTTCGATGGCGAGAAATTCTTCTTCGGTAACGAAGTGGTAGTCAACCCCGTCTTTTTCTTTGGCTCTTGGCGCCCTGGTGGTGTAAGTGACGGCTTTGCGAAGGCCGTATTCCTTCATCATGTATTTGCATAATTCCGTTTTGCCGCTTGCCGATGCGCCAAGTAAAACAATCATGCGGTTATTTTAAAACTCTTGATGGTGGATAATAAAGGAAAAGAAGGCACGACAAAGAGCGATGTCACTTTCATTGACGATTTTTTCGTTGTTCTTATTCTAGTCGTCCAATTGTTTTTCGATTGAAAACGTCAAACCGATAAAGGCACAATAACGCGACCATTATGAAAAAAATGTGAAAATAGAGTTTTAAACTGTTTTTAATACCGCGTGCGTGCATTCATCAATAATTTTTAATTTTCAAATATTTCATACTAATAATATTAAGTTGTTATCTAACTATTTGCATTAGATTTAGTTTTCCGTTAAAATGTGCAATTAATTTTTCCAATTCTGCAAATTTTTTTGAAAATGCCCTTTCATTTTTTTAAAATTGTATTATTATGTGTATTGAACAATAAAAAGGAAAAATATTATTAAATGTCGATAAATAGGGAAGAATTAGTCAAAGACATACTCAGCCTTCGTCATAATGGAAAAATTAAGTTTTTATATGGTCCTAGACGCGTTGGAAAGACTTTTTTGTTGGAAAGATTATTGCCTGATGCCATCAAAAAGATTGACGGAGAAAAAAATGTGATTTTTTTCTGCTCTTTCGAAGATTATAAGAACGCCGATCTGCGTAGCGTCTCCTCTTTTTTGTCCTATTTGGGAGATAATTTTTCCCGTCATTCGCAAATTACTTTGCTCTTAGATGAGGTCTTTTTAGTCGATGAACCTTTCCTATTGATTGAAGCGCTTTTGCGAGAAACGCGTTTTGACGTTTATTTATCATCTAGTTTCACGACGTCAAAAAAACTCACGGTTCGGGAAAAACGCGTTTTTGCTCGCTTGCAAAGGGTTTATATTCCGCCTTTGTGGCCACTTGAGGCATTTAAACAATTTGGTGCTAAAGAAGAGAACGATTTTTGCGAATATGGATCCTTGCCAGGAAACCTCGAAAAGAAAAGCGTCGCCGAAAAACGTTCCTATCTCGAAAAAATGATCAATGTCGCTTATCTTCCGGATATCATCGCACGGGAGCATCTTGGCGATTATTCTAAAAGATTCTTGACGAGAATTATGGGGCTACTCGCCTTAAACGCAGGAGAATTTCTTAACGCCAATACCCTTGCCTCCCTCTATGAGGATGTATATCAAAGGAGCATTGATCCAAAAACGGTCGAAACCTATTTGGGATATTTGGAAAACGCCTTCATCGTTGAACGAATTTCCAAATATAGCGTCAAGGAAAGGAAAGAAGTCGGAGGGCATTACAAATTTTATTTTCTCGATGCTGGCATTAGAAATGCCGCCAATGGATTTCATTATTGTTTCGATGCCGCGGCCTTCGAATGCCTCCTTTATAATCTGTTGAAAGGCAAGGGGTACGCTTTGAAGGTTGGTTATTATTATTCGTTTTACACTAATGAACACGGCAAACGTTCTCGCCTTCCTCAATATGTTGATTTTGTTGCAACGAAAAAAGGCGTCTCTTTTTATCTCCAATGCCGTTTTTCGCGCTTCGATGACAAAGAGGAAGAAGAAAAAAGACGTATCTTACGTAAAATCCCCAACAGCTTTAAGAAAATCGTTGTTTATAACGAGGTCAAAGACGTCTCATACGATGATGATGGCATTCTCTCTTTATCGATTTTTGAATTCGTTAAAGATGCAGACAAAATACTTTCGTAATTTTTACAATTAAGATTTATATAAGTGGAATAGCCGTATTTTTTCTATTTAGCATTTCTCGCCCATGATTTCATTGAAACAAAAGGTATTCACCTTGTCTATACGAATGGTGCGAGGTGAACTTCGATGGAGAAGAAAAACGATAAAAATGAAATTGCCGATTTCACAAAATGGTTTCGCCAAACCTTATTGGAAGCTGGTTATAGCCCCGATGCCCATTTATCGCAATTGACGCCCGTATATCTTTTTACCCGTGTCAAGAACGAATCGGTCAGAAGGCTTATCAAGATACGTTTGTTCTTGGAGGGGCTAAGCGAAACGGAGAAAAACGTTTTCGTTAACGATATTTTGGAAAGAGAAAGGCATTATCCCTTCTGGTATTACGGGACGATTGAAGAGAAGGAGAGGGAAGAGCTTGTCGATGAGCTTCTCGGCAAAGCCATTCGCGCGATGAGGTGCACGGCATGAAGAAAGGAACTAAGCGCTTATTTTTAGCGCTTTCTTTGCCGTTTCTTTTAGGCGGTGCGACGGTGGATGAAAGCGACATCATCCGCGTTGGCAATACCGGTTGGTCGGATACCATCGGATTTTATTTCAAAGAAATGGCGGTGCCGCCACACGGGAAAAATGATGTTTCGTATTCTTACACTTTGGTGGCCCTTAGGGCAGGAAGTATTCAAGTATCCGTTAAATTCGATTACGACTACGAGAATCACGCCTCCAATAAACGAGCGGAGGGCTATTATCGCGATGAATATGTCTATCCAAATCAGGTTTGGGCCCCGACTAAAGCGGGCGATACGCTTACGATAGCCGGCACTTGGAAACTTAAATACGATTGGGAGCAATATCATTACGTTCGCTCTAGGATCATTTGCAAGGCCGATGGAGTGAAGTCGCCATACAACCTGCATAATGAATACATCCATTATTCCAAGACGAAGAAAAACGAAATTACCGCTTCTAGTTTTCCTTGGGCGCGACAATATGACCGGGAAGTGGTGGCCAATCAAGTCGGCTATTATCGTGGTTGGCTACTTGGGGGTCCTGACAATCATATTTACAAGACGGAATTTAAAATCGACGGTTCTGGATTCGAAAGCGAATATTATGATCCCGAATATGGCATTTTCCCGATGCATTTCTCTTTTCAGGGTCTCGATTATTTCAAAAATCCGACGGCTGTTACTTGGAAAAGTGGGGAAATCAGGATTTATTCCCATACTAGCGACTTCGATGTGGGGATGGTCCGTTATGACAATGATCTTAAGAAATATTATCGAAGCGTGCCGGTGGTTCCGGAATTCGATGGCATCAATACCAGAGTGAAGTTTAAGAGCACATTCGTCGTTTCTTATGACGGACGGGAATGCACCGATAAATCGCATGCCTTAGGCACTCGTTATTACAAGACGAACAGCCTCTTTTTGCCACCCCTTTCCTCCTCGTCGGCACGCGTTTACGATTGCGTGCTTAAACTTGATGATTTTGGTGAAAATGAGTCGGATAGTTTCGAGCACGAATTTACTGTTGTCAAAACACACGATTATTATGGTCCGATCAATTGGAGCGATTACGCGATTGTGGAGGAACTTTGATGGGCAACATGATTTTATTGACTATCCTCACCGTTTTTTCGATGAATCTTTTTCAGTTTTCCTATTGCGGCGGAGGGATTCGCGAGGTTTTTCTTTCCTTCGATGCGATCTCTCTTAAAGGTGCGGTCAGCATCAGAAACAGCAACAAGAATCTTTCGGAACTCGGTGAAACGGTGCAACCGTATTTTAATGAGACGTTGACTGTTAGGACGCTTGAGAAGTATTTCGAAGACAACTTATCGCCTTATTTAAAGGGTCCTAATGGCGGTTACCGCGTCAAATATTATTTCGACGGCTATTCGACATATTATCCCTCATCCGGCAAAGTGGAAGCCTTCCCTCAGGTATTTAGCTTCCAATTAGAAGCCTCGTTTGGAGGGGTTTACACTTTTTGCAATCAGAAGACTTTCAAAATAATCGAGGGAGCCACCCATGACTGAAGCGGCGGTTCAGTTTTTGGAGAGATCCTTTCTCTCGCCGTTATTAAGCCGTGAGGACGTGACGGATATTTCTTTCAATGGCGGTTCGCTCTTTTATGTGAGCAACCAAACTGGAAGGGCTCGTTCTAATGACATTGTGCCTACGACAGAGCAAGTAACATCCTTCTTGCGACAATTGGCCAATCTAACGGAAAAATCTATCAATACGGCCGAACCGATTCTGGATGTGAGCTTTGGTCGTTATCGACTCAATGGCGTCAATCTTTCGGTGGGCAGGTTTCGTGAAAAAAAGGCTCCGAGCTTTTCCCTTCGAATCGCTTCTAAAAACTGCAAAATCGAAAAAGATATGCAATTCATGGATGAATCGGTTCGAAAAATTCTTCTTTCGATGATTCAAAAGAGACGCTCGATCGTCATCGGAGGGCAAACGGGAGTGGGGAAAACGGAACTTCAAAAATGGTTTCTGCTTAATTTGCCAATCAATACGCGCGTATTGGTTTTGGACAACGTTGAAGAACTTGATATGGTGGAATCCGATTCAATCGACATGACGACTTGGATCGCCGATTCAAAAAGCGAGAAGACGTCATTGCGGTTTTTGATCAAGAACGCTTTGCGGCATAACCCTGATTATTTGATCATCGCCGAAGCTAGAGGGGAGGAGATGTTCGAAGCTTTAGCGTCCGCCGGCAGCGGACATCCGCTTATTACGACCATCCACGCCGATAAATTGGAGATGATGCCTTCGCGTTTGGTTCGGCTGGCGTTAATGTCGGATGCGGAAGTGGGTTACGAGGAATTATATAAAGAAGTGATGGCTTCCATCCCTTATTTCGTTTATTTGGGGAAGGGAAGCAATCCCGATGGATCGATCAAGAGGTTTGTGCATTCGATCGGTCGTCTAAACGAAAAAAACGGGCAGATGGAACTGCTATATGAAAGGAGATAGTGATGAATCGTTATCTAATTTTGTCGGCGTTAGCAATTTTCTTCGCCGGCGTTTGCTATCTATTGGTCGGCAATTTGCTGTTGTCACTCGCCACTTTGCTTCTTTTCTTGCTTGCTTTGTTAGGCTCCGAATATTTTTTCTTCGCTAAAAAAAGAAGGAAAGAAAAAATCGAACGCGAATGTTTTTCTTTTTGCCGTTCCTTCCTTCTTTCGACCATCGCTTCAGGATCTTATGAGGAAGCTTATAAGGCGGCGACATTAGAAGCCAGCAAGGAATTTATGGCCTTCGCTTCGGCTAACGAAGAAAAGGCGATCACCGATCGCTTAAGGTCGTTCGCGGCGTATTTTGCTAACGAATATTACCGATTGTTTTTGTCGATCATCGATATTTACGAATCGGAAGGCGGCGAGATCGTCATTTTATCCGAACCGTTTTTGTTGGAGATCACCGAAAAGGAGAAGGACATCATCAGAAGAAACGCCGCTGAGCGCAAGGCGGTGGGGGAATTCTCTATCCTGATTTTCTTGAGCGCTCTGATCATGGCCTTTCTTCGATATGGCCTTTCGGGTTTCTACGAGACTTTGTCTAAAAACAGCGTTTTCGTGGGGTGCGCCATGCTTTATTTCTTTTTCATTGCGGCGTCGATCATCGCTTTCTCACGGGTTTCCTCAGGCATCAGATTAATCGAGCAAAAGAAGGGGGATAAAAATGAAAAAATCGCAAAAAACACCGCAAAAGCCAAATAAAAAGTCTAAAAAACAAGTTTTAAAAAAAGAAAACAAACCTGCGGATAGAGCAAAACCGAAGAGCTTTGATGCCCGTAAGCCAAATTTCTTTGAACGATATCAGAAGGACGCCAAAGAAGCTAATTTGGATATAAAGAGAGAAGCGATTGGCGCCGCCGTCGTTAGCGTGGTCGTTATAACGATGGGATTGCTTGGAACTTTTTATTGGAAACAGCCTTTGCTTATGGCTCCGGCCGCATTATTCGCTTCCGCGTATGTTTTCATGCTTTTGAATAGGCCCAAGAGCATCCTTCGAAAGAAAGTGCAAGAGAAACAAGAAGAGTTCGTTCATTTGCTTTCTTTCTTTCGGCTATTCATCAACAATGGGAAATCCGTTTATGTTGCTTTGGAAGAGACAAGAACATATGCGCGAGGAGAAATGGTCCATTATTTCGATCAATTGCTTTCTGGCATTGATGGGGATAAAACCATCGAGCCTTATTTGGCCTTTTCTAATCATTTTGATTCGATGGAAATAAAACAGACGATGATATCTATATACGAACTATCTTTGGATGGCGGGAAGGAACGTTTCTTGCATTTCGATTCGATTTTCGAGAGGATAGCCGAGGAAAAAAGGAACGAAGCCTATGAACGGCTTAAGAATAGGTTGGCTAATCTTAATTTTTTGCCGCTCATTGGCTCGGTTTTCTCGATGGGTCTAGTCACCATTGCGGTGGTTATTTTGATGGGGAGTTCTAATTATGGGTTCTAGCGTCGGGTTTCTTTTATCTTTGTTCTTCTTGATTCAGGCGATGGCGTTTGCCGGTGATCTTTGCTCCTTGCAAATGGTCTATAGCGGCCTTAATAGCATCGCCACGACCGCTTCCCACTATCTATCGGTCAAAGGTTATGCCGATGAAACGATTAAAGATCTAGTCTATACGCAAGCGCAAGCTTATCTGGTGGTTCCGGATGAGACATATGGCGTTGGCGAAACGATGACATTCGAGGTTTGGCGAGAATACCAGCCGCTCTATATCTCGAAGGAAAGCATGAAGCTTACGGTGAAGAGAAGCATCATCGTAGGATACATTTAGAAAGGAGGTGAAGGGGATGTCGGAAATAAAAGGTCAACTTTTGGGCATGGTTTTGGTCCTTGCTGCCTTTGGAACGATCTTGGCTATCTTGATTCCAGGTTTCAAAACGGCTGCCAACAACGTGAACAAGGACATCGGTGTCGATAATAGCGGCACTGTCACCTATGCCGCCAAGAAATCGACGGTCGCTATCTAATGCTTCACTTGCTAGCGTTTGGACAAAATCTTATAATTTTGCCCGTACGATAGCGAGGTGCTAGTATGAGCGAAAACAAAATGGATGAAATCCGCAAATTATTTGCCGAGAAAGTCCACATGACCCAGATTGACGAAAGCAAGCCGTTAAAGGATTTTGGCCTCGACAGTTTGGATGTGGTGGAAATGTGCTTAAGTTTGGAAGACAAATATGGCATTCAATTCTCGGCGGAAGAACTTGGGGAATTCAAAACGGCGGGCGACTTATTGAAGTCCATCGAAGAGAAACTCTCCAAATAATCAGTGTTCATCTGCTTTGATGGCCCGTTTCTGACGGGTCATTTTTCGTAAAAAGGCTCTTTTTCGCCGCCTTTGGTCACATACATTTTCGCTTCATTCGAAAAATTCTTGCAAAAAGGTCGGCGCGTATCTATCATTGTCAATGCGCTTTTGCGCAGACGCTCACTTAGCTCAATGGCAGAGCAATCGGCTGTTAACCGATCGGTTGTAGGTTCGAGCCCTATAGTGAGCGCCACTGGCCTGTTGGAGAAGAGGCTTAACTCATATCCCTTTCAAGGATACATTCATGGGTTCGAATCCCGTACAGGTCACCATTCGACTATAATTCGAACTCCTATTGCACAAACGCAATATGGGTTCGTTTTTTTGTTTATGCTTTAAGAAAATTGGAGAACCAATTTATAAGTAAAGAATGTTTATGGCCTTTAAATTCATTGCACAAATCACGCCAATGGCCAAAAACGCGCAACAGCAAATTAAAAACAACATATCAACAAAAGAAAAACCGTAGATTCACAAAATAATTTTCGTTTGTCTAAATTGAGAACGTGTTGAGGTATCGCCAAATAAAAATGCAGTTCGGCAGGCATAAACGGAAATTACTTTGTCAACTTACATAGTTTTGTTTTGGCCGATTATTTGAATTTATAGAGGAACGAATGTGGTAAAATGAGCCGATGAAATCTTTGAAAACCCTTTTGATACTAGGACCGGGTCCTTCATCGAGCCACACTATCGGCCCCTTTCGCATTGCCAACGATTTTCTTTTAAAGATCGATAGATTAGGAGTCACCCATATCGATGTTTATCTTTATGGATCTTTAGCGCTCACCGGCAAAGGGCACGATACGCCCAAAATCATTAAGGAGGCTTTTGCTCCATTGCCGACAGAAATCTATTTCAAGATGACTTTCGACGGCTTAACGCATCCTAACACGATGGAATGCGTCGCCTATTCCAAAAAGAAAGAGGTTTTACGCAAGCGATATCAATCCTTAGGCGGTGGGGCGTTTGCTTTAGAAGGGGAAAAAGTGGAAGGGAAAGAAATCTATCCTTTTTCTTCTTTCGACGAATTGAAAATGTTGGCCGCTAAGAAAAATATTGGCGATTTGTATGGGATAATTGAAAAATACGACGATCCAGATATTTTGGAATATGCCGAGGATATGCTTGGTCATTCTTTTGCTACGATCGAGCAATCGCTACAAAAGAACGGGGTTTTGCCAGGGAAATTGCAATTAAAACGGGTAGCCAAAGATATTTACGCCCATGCCGATATGGCTAAGGAAGAAGGAGAGAGACGATTGTTGCTATTGAGCGCTTACGCTTACGCGACTGCTGAGGCTAATGCCGCCGGGGAAATGATTGTGACGGCGCCGACATGTGGCGCCGCTGGCGTAGTGCCAGCTTGCTTATATTACGAAAAGAAACGTGGCTCTTATAGCGATGAGGTGTTAGCTAAAAGCTATTTGGTCGGAGCGCTTATGTGTTCATTTATCAAAGAAAACGCCGGAGCGTCGGGAGCGTTGCTTGGCTGCCAATCGGAAATCGGTTCAGCCGCTTCCTTCGCCGCGGCTTCTCTTTCTTATCTTCATGATTTATCGATTCATCAGATTGAATACGCTAGCGAAGTGGCGATGGAACATTTCCTCGGCTTAACGTGCGACCCCGTTGACGGATACGTCCAAATTCCTTGCATTGAACGAAATGGCATGGCCGCCATTCATGCCTATTCAAGTTACGTATATGCCAAAGATATAGCCCCATATCGTCAGAACAAAGTTTCTTTCGACAAAGTCATTGAAGCGATGAAAGAGACGGGGAAGGGCTTGCCTAATGAATTGAAAGAAACGGGATTAGGCGGGCTTGCTAAAGTGCTTTGTTAAGTGGAAAACAGCGTTTTTTTGCAGTTTTACCCCGAAATAGCGAAAATATCATTGCAGTTTTACCCCAAAACAAGAGAAAAGGCATTGCAGTTTTACTCCATTAATTTTTATATCATTAGATTTTATCGAACTTATTTGGTTTTGGATCGATTGTGCGAAAAACTGAATGTGATGAGAGGAGCAAACACTTTTAAGAGGCGAATTACATATCAACTTTTTTAAACGTTTTGGCACCTAGAAGATAAGATAAGGCGCTCATCATAAAGAAAGCGACAAGCCCGCCGCTTAATGAAAGCAATTGTACTAATAGCCCTTTTCCTTCGAAAGAATTGACCAACGTGGCCGCCTCAGGGTAGATGGCAAAGAGGGCAATGGAGCAAGAAATGATGGGGAAAGCCGCTATATCGGCAACAATGAAAGGCCAAACATTTTTAACTGTCGGTTTCTTATACCACCAAGGAATGGCGATAAGGTTGAAGAGCCCATAAATGAAAAGGATGATGGAATAAGTGACTAGATTGACTCCCAAATCGGTATAATCGATGCTCATTCCCTCTAGCAATACCTTTTTGATGATACCGAAAGGTATGGATATGACGATTGAACAAACCTCCAAGAAGATGAGCAAAAGGACTCTTCCTTTGACGATGTCGCTTTTTCTGATGGGCAAGGAAGCGCTATATAAAAGGTCGCGATTGCCGCTTGAGATAGTGAAGATCGATATGAAAGCGGCGAGCGGATATAAAAAAGCGACAAGACTTGGGTAACTGGGGATTATGATGGTGATGGAAAGAGCGCACAAAATCCAGGTTTGGACGGGTACGCATAAGACTATTTCCTTATAAAGGAGATTCTTCATCGTTTCTTCCCCTTTCAATGGCGAGCATGATCTCTTCTAAGGACGCGGCGGTTATTTCTTCCGACAAGAAAAGTCCTTCGCTATTTTTCGCGATAACGCCATCGTAATGGTTTAGGTTTTCGCGGAAATGAAGTATCGCTTCCTTCTTATCGTCTGTTAAAGAAGCGAGCGTTCCCCACACATGACGATAATTATCCTTAAAAGAAGATAAAACGCTAAAAGCGACGATTGCTCCGTCTCGAATATAGACGATGTCATCGGCGCACGCTTCCAAATCGGAGATGACGTGCGTGGAGAAAAGGATGGCTACTTTCTTTTTCTTGGCGATCTCTTTAAGGACGTCGAGCAATTCGTCGCGGCTGACGGGATCGAGGCCGCTGGTCGGCTCGTCGAGCAAAAGGATTTTGGCGCCGTGGCTTAAAGCTAAGGCTAACGCGTATTTCACCTTCATTCCGCTAGATAGTTCCTTGATTCTTTTGCGATCATCGAGAGAGAAGAAACGGAGCCATTTTCGATACAATTCCTCATCCCAATTCTTATAGAAGCGTTTACTTACGTTGGTAATACTATATAGCCGCTTGGCGGGATAGAAATCGGCGCCGCCGAAAATTAGCCCAACTTCGTTTTTTAATGCCATTTCGCTGTCTTCGCTATTCACGCCGTTAAAATAGACGTGGCCGCCATTGGATGGCACGAGGCCTAGGATGGCTTTGATGGTGGTGGTTTTCCCGGCTCCGTTACGTCCGATAAATCCGGTTATCGTCCCTGGCTTCAAAGAAAAAGAAACGTTTTTCAAAGAAAAGCTTTTGTAGCTTTTAGAAAGGGAATCGACGACTAATATCGGTTCGTTCATTTTTTCCAAGGGGCGATATTTGGCGATCTGTGTTGAATGTGTCCGAAAATGATGGCCATGAACATCATAGCTATCTTATCTTAGAAAGCCAATGAAATAGGAGGAGTTTCGTTCCCGACACTCAGGAATGAGCAGGTTGGAAAATTGCAAAATATACTTAAGGAGCATCATATGTTAAGCCGAAAGATTTATCGAAAAATTCAAGATTGGTATAAAAATAGCGATTCCGCTCTCTTGATAGATGGCGCCCGCCAAGTTGAAAAACCACGATAATTAGAGAATTTCTAAAAGCATCCAAAGATGATTACATGGAAATAAACTTATTGGAGAATTCATTGGCGCTAGAATCTTTCAATAATTCAACGGATACCTCGGAGTTGTTATTTAAGCTATCGTCTTTGGCGAAGAAGCCGATTAAATCGAAGGCGATTCTTTTTGTTGACGAAATCCAAGAGGCGAAAGATGCGATAACCCCAATTAAATTTTTGGTTTCATCGCGGAAGTGCCGCTTTATATTCTCAGGGTCTTTGCTGGGAATCAAATTGCAAGACGTTGCCTTCTTGCCTATTGGGTTTTTGGGGGTCTTGCAAATGTTCCCGATGGATTTCGAAGAATTCGCTGAGGCATTGGGTGTTTCTTCCGATGTTTTTCATATCTACGTGAGCGTTTTTCGAAGAACGAAATGGTCGATGAGACGATTCATAAACAGATGCTTTCTCTTTTTCGAACGTATTCGGTGGTCGGCGGAATGCCGAAGGCCGTTTTCGAATTTGCGCGGACGAACGATATTAATTACGTCAATCGCACGCTTAACGAAATAGATTATGGCTATCGCAAAGATGTCTCCAAATACCAAAAGGAGAATAAATTGCTTATCCAAGACTTTTTTATAATTTAATACCAGGCGAACTGAATCATCAGAACAAACGTTTTATCTTAAAAAATTTGAATGAAAAATCGCGTTTTTATAAATGTGAGAACTCTTTTGCGTGGATAAAGGATAGCGGCATCGGTTTATTCGTTTATAACGTCAACAACCCCGTTTACCCATTGTTAGCCAGCAAAGAGAGGACGTTATTCAAACTGTTCTTATGTGATGTGGGATTATTGACGTACAAACTTTACGAAGGCAATCAACTTGTCATATTAAATGATTCCGCATCCCTTAATTATGGCGCGGTTTATGAAGCGGTGGTGGCAGAAGAGCTATCGTCTCATGGATTTGATTTATATTACAATTCCGACAAAAAAAGAGGGGAAATTGATTTTTTGATCGATGTCGAAGGAAAAATAATCCCGATAGAAGTAAAAAGCGGAAAAGATTACAAAAGGCATTCCGCTTTGACGAAGCTTCTTTCTAATCCCGCCTTCGAAATGGAAAGAGGGATCGTTTTCTATAACGGCAACGTTTCTTTGAAAGATAAAACGATCTATTTGCCGATTTATATGGTGTCTTTTATTGAGAAAAAGCGAAGCGAAAAACCGCAGATTGTTAAATTGGAGATTCCCTCGTTATCTTGCTAATGGCTGTCGCTTAGGTTAAGGAGATAACGGCAGGGGACGGTGGCGTTATCTTCGCCACGAAGTTCTTCTAAACGAATGACGGTGATGGCGCCAACCGGGGTGCCGCCACCCGAGCGGACGAGTTTCGCTAAAGCGGCGAAGGTTCCGCCCGTCGCTAACAGATCATCGATCAATAAGACGCGGTCGCCGTTTTTGAAGGAAGCAGCGGGGACTTCCATTGTCGCTGTGCCGTATTCTAATTGATAACTCACTTTGATGGTAATGCCAGGGAGTTTGCCCGCTTTTCTGGCCATGACGAAGCCGATGCCCATTTCGTATGCCAAGGCGGCCCCGAAAAGGAAACCGCGCGATTCGGCACCGACGATGACGGTCGGTTGGAATTCCTTGGCTAATTTCTTTAATTCGCCTACGCAATAACGGAACGCTTCAGGATCCCTTAACAAAGGAGAAATGTCCTTAAAGGAAATCCCTTTTTTCGGGAAATCGGGGATGACGCCGATATATTGCTCTAAATCCATGGATTTTTACCTCACTTAGGTATTATAAGGCAAGGAGAAAATGAGCAAAGATGAAACCGCTATCTTAGCGGCAACGGTTTTCGAAAATGTCCTTGTTTATCAGTTCGTCAAGGCTATTCATTTCGAAGATGATTTGGTTTTTTCTTGTAGAATCGGCATTATCGAGGTCATCGACCATAGCGACGGATAGCCCGGCTGCGAAGGCGCTTGCGATACCATTGGGGGAATCCTCGATGACCAAAACGTCTTCCTTGGATAATTTCGTGGCTTTTAAGGCGTTTAGATAAACATCGGGATAGGGCTTGCCGCGTCTAGCGTCCTTGGCGCTTAATGCCTTAATGATGTATTGAGAAATGCCAAGCTCTGTTATCTCTTCTTCTAATTTGTCTAGCGGCGTGCTGGAGACGATATAAGCTTCGATGCCTCTTTCCTTAAGAAAGCGGAGGCAGTTAAGGGCTCCGGATTTTAACCTAAGAGGATGGCTCTTAAGGTAGTCGTTCATTAATTCGACGCGTCTTTGTCGGATAGCGGAATAGGGAAAAGGAAAACCATAAACGCCTTCCATGATTCTCTTACCTAGCATAGCGTCGCAACTTCTTAATTTAAGGATTTCTTCTTTTTTAGGAGCAAAGCCGAATTCACTTATCGCCTCGCTCCAAAAACGTTGATAGAGGCGCTCGCTATCGGCGATGACGCCATCAAAATCGAAAAATACCGCGCAAAACCCCTTTGTTTTTCTTGAATCAAGGTTTTGCTTAGTGATGTTCATGCCCTATATGATAGGCGCTTCGCTTTTCTTTTCCCAGTCGATGGGAAGGAATTTAGCTATGTTTGCTTATAGGATTTCTTCGATGAAGCGCAAAGCGAGCTCGACCCAATTGTGACAATAATCAGCTTCTTTAAGCCTTAGAGGATCGACGCTATCTGGATAGATGTAAGGTTCGGCGATGGATCCGCCGTGGATGCCATAGGCGTAATGGTGTAACTCAAAACGGACGCCATTTTTCTTCAGGGCGATCGCCAGCAATAGGGAATTCAATGAACTAACATCGGAATCATCGTTATTGGCCCAGATGAAAGAAGGCGGGAAAGAAGGGCTCACTTGTTTTTCGATACAGTATTCGTCCTTTTTGTCCGGGGCGTTAAGGAGCAAATTATCGGCAGTCTCTTGATGGGCGTCCATATCGATGACCGGATAGCCAAGCAAAAGGGCGTTAGGCTTAATTTCAGCGGCCGTTGACGATAGGAACGCGGCATATTTGGTTTTGTCATAAAAGGCCCCTAAGGAGGCGGCGAAATGGCCGCCGGCCGAGAAACCAATGACGCCGACGCCATTAACGTCAACATGGTATTCCTCCGCATGACGCCTTAGATAAGCTATGGCGGCATAACCCTCTACAAAGGGATAGGGGGGGAAGTATGGGCCGTGATTATAATCGAGCAAAAAGACGTTGATGTCGTAAGCGAGGAAACGAAGGGCGACGCTCTCGCCTTCGCGAGGGCAGTTATAGCGATAGGCGCCACCAGGTAGAAGCAATAATGTTTTTCTTCGCCTATCTTGAGAGAATTCGGTGAAATTATCTGGACAATAAGAAATGAGTTTTACCGATTTCTCAAGCATCGGGAATTCATCTTTTAAATCAATCGTTTTATTGATCATTTTTATCGCTTTAAATTTGATTTATAGGGGAATACAAAACGGATTAGAAACGCCCGTTGGTGGCGTTTCCTATGTAGGAGTTGTACCAAATCGGCTTTTTTTCGTTTTGGTCGCCTTTGTAAGTCGGTAGTATGGTCTCTTCTAATTCGGCAATTGGCTGATTGTTATCCAAATATCCATTAATGACTCGCTTTGTTTCTAGGAGCCTCTCTTTTAACCCCGCCAAACGGATTTGCCCTATTTCCAAACCCTGTGGTTTGTTTTCCTTTCGCCAGCGAGCGCGGAATTCGGCGGCAAACGTGTCTAAAGAAGACAAACATTCGTCGACTAACGGCAAAAGGGCGGCAAAGGCTTTCTTATCGCCGTTTTGATAGGTGGCGCGTAATTTGGCGCCTAGACCAAGTTTTTTTGATAACAAGGCACACAATGAACCAAGATAAGCGAAGAGATAACCCCATTCCCCAACGCGTTTGGAGGCTTCATAAAGTGCTTTGGCGTGCGCATCATATAGCTCCTCGTCTTTTAATTCCACTCGATTATCGAAGAAACCTAAAAGGGGATCGTTGAAAAGGAAATATTTGCAAGGATTGACGACTAAAGCCTCTTTCGAGCTTGAATGCGTCAAGATGTTTGGTGTCTCTAGCAATTTAAAATCGCTATAGGCATAGCCGAACGTCTCCTTAAAATCTCTTTCAATCACAGTCATATCGGTGATGCCAAGCGCTTGCTCACGGGCAAAGAATATGGCGCTTAATGAGGAGAAGATGGAGCACTCTGCTCCATCATCACCCCATGCAGTCATGATGATTTTCTTAACGCCCTTCTTTCGGCACGCCTCGAAAGCGGGCCTAGCAACTTCCTCGGCGTAAGTAAGCAAAGGCGCATAGCCAACCCATGTCCAAGCTCCGCCAGCGAAAATGACATCGTCATTGATTTTGCGGTGCAAGTCGATCATCTTCTCGTATAAGGCGACGTCTTTGTGGTAATAGTCCCAATAAACCTGCTTAACCGGCGGAAGCCCTTCGAGTTTCTTCTTGTCCAATGTAGCGTTTAGATCGTAATATTCGCCGCCACTTCCTAAACGAAAGAACATATCAGACCACATCATTGGTTCAAAACCGTATTTGATGGCTATCTTATAAACCTTCTTTAAATGTTCGATGAAGATGTCAGCCCGGTTCTTGAAACCATACTTGTCTTTATATCTTCCTAGACCAAGCATATGGGCTTCGTCCATGCCGATATGGACTTTGCGTGATAAAAAAGCTTTTTCTAAGGAAACGAATATGTTCTCGATCAATTCATAAGTCCGCTCTTCCCCGACCATCAAAATATCGTCGATGTCATTGATGGGCTTATATTCCTCGTGTTTGAAGATGCAGTTGAGATGGGCGAGGGCTTGGATGCAGGGAATCACTTCAACATGATGTTTCTGCCCGAAAATGGAAATCTCCCGTAATTCTTCGATCGAATAACGACCGCGAAGGTATCCGAAATACGGTTCGCCAGTCACCTCATAAGTGTCTTCCGTATAAAGCATGAGGGAGTCATAGCCCATTTTCTCCAATAATAAAATGAGCGAATGGACGTTTTCGACATTCATCACCGCATCGCGTGAACAATCAACCATCAAAGCAAACATCTCATAGTTTTCCATACGCTGCTCCTAAACCATAGAAATAAGACGGCGAAATTATAGCAATGCCCCGCGAGAAAATCACGAGGCATCGCATGGATAAATTTAGCGATTAGGCTTTGGCTGGCGCAGCCACACCCGTCGCACTGAAGATGAAGCAATGTTCAGCGCCCCACCAGGCATTGAGGTGGTTGATGCCCCAATAGGTTGGATCGTCAGAATTGCAAGTCAACTCAGCATTAGATGAGCAACCATTGACGGAGATGCCGATTTGAACCGAGCCATCAGTTGCGGCGCCAAAGGCGGATTTGAGAACAGCGATCTCAAACGTGTAGGTGTAGATTTCAGTCGCTTCGTCATAGCTGCGGGTCGATCCGCAGGTGGCATCGGCGCTGTCCGTTGATATAACCCCATCAGTTACATGGCAAGGAATATATTTGCTATTGTCCACGCCACACAAATCGACGACGGCAACGCTTGCGGATGTCGTTTTGACGACTACCCCGATATAGGCATAATGGTCATCAGCAAAACCGATAAGCGAGATCCCTTCGCCGTTAGAGGCGGAATTGGCGATTTTGGTGTTTTTGGCGGCATCGGAGAAATCATCGAGAGAGCCATCGGCGGTGATGGTTGGGGTATGCTCAGGTTCCGGTTCATCGGCTCCACAGATTTTGCATTTGCCGTCGGAATAGGCGTGGCTATGGGTGAGGCCGTTTTCGTCGAAGCCAAAACGATATCCCCAGGGGTTTAGTTGCTTAATGACCCACATATGTCCAGTCCAGCCGTTGCTTGCCAAATGCAAAACGGAGCTGGTTTCGTCGCCCATCGCCTGTACGGCATAGCCAAGCTCGCCGTTTTCTATTTTCTCGAGGTCTAAAACCGCTTCGACTTTGGTGGTGACGTATCCCGTTTCTTCGTCGGTGACGTTAGCGAAGGCGTACGATTTGATGTAACTGCCGCCTGACGGAGTAGACATCGTACCATCACTTTCGGCGAAGTAGATCTCTTTAGCGTCTTTGGTGACTAAGGTAAAGTAAACGCTTTCCTTATGCGTCGCTTCTAAAGCAAGGTATATGTTGTTGTTTTTGGCGAATCCAACTATCGAAATGGCGGGTCCGGCCGGGTCGCTATCGCTTACCTTGGTGGCTAAAACGCCAGCGTCCCAATCGGAGAAATCACCATCGACTGTGATGTCATATGTGGAGCCGGCATTAGGGTCGTCTTCGCCGCAAAGAAGGCATTTGCCGTCGACATATGAATGCTCATGGATCACGCCTTCGTTAGTGACATCGAAACGCCCGCCCGCGCCCCAAGCGTTATGGGCGCTGGTAATGCCCCAATAGCCAGGAAGGCCGCTATGATTGATGTCAAAATGGAGAGATTCGTCAGAAGAGGATGGAACCCAAGCTAAGAGGCCGATGTTGATTTTATCGTTCACTAGCCAGCTGTCTTTCAAAAACACGATTTCGAAGACGGTCTTCGTCATTCCGCTTGCTTCATCTAAAACTTCTTTGTAGTCACCTGCGACAAATCCCGAGCCGCCAAACGAATATCCTGATCCGGAATACGAGGCGACGGTCTCTTCGACGGCATCGGTTGCGCCAGCGGGCAAACGGAGCATGTTTAACTTAGTGACGTTTTGACTTTGATGAATAAGAGTTGAAGTGACGTATAGGTATGTATCGTCGGTAAAGGCGTTCCAACCGAAATGACGTCCTTCGCCATCGTCAGTGCCAATGTATTTTTTCGCGATATCGGCGTTCCAATCGCTAGGATCGCCATCGGGGTTGATGATCATTTGTTCATCAGGTATGGCGGCATCGCACCAAACGCATTTTCCATCTTGGTATGAATGGATGTGTTCGATCCCGTCCTTGGTCACTGAAAAGGACGAGCCACCCCAAGGATTGATGCCTTTGAGCACCCAATACTCAATTTGTGTATCGCTATAGCTGGAGCTGCTTTTTTCGCCATTCATGACCGCTCCGAAAGCGGCGCTGAGATTGCCGCTAGGAGCAAGGACGCTTAACTTGGCGGCGATTTCGACGATGGTTTGGTAATGTCCATCGTCTAGCAAATTCGTTTTGGCGACGGCTCCGATGAAGTTGTCGCCCCAATTAGTGTAGCCTTCATCATTGATGGTTACGGTTGTTTGGGAGTCAATATCGCCATTAAAGATTATTTCAACGTTAGCGAAAGAGTCGGTGTTGGAGATGATCTCAAAGGCAAAATACGCTAGGGTGTCATCGGTAAATCCTTTGATTTTTAGCCCTCTTCCGTCTTCCCCTAGATCGAACAAAGAGTTGGTTTTATCCAAAGCCGTCCATTTGGCGTCGTCAAGACTGCCATCGAGATCGACGCTTAAGGCGCCTGGCTCCGAATAACCATCGGTTGGGCAGATGTGGTCCTCGTTGTAACTATGCGTGTGCTTAGGCGCTTCGGATGAGGAACTAGAATCCGAAGACGATGATGCGGAGCTCGAAGAAACAGAGCTCGATGAGCTGGCGCTCGAAGAGGCTGAATCGCTTGAGGAAGAGCTATTCTTTGCGCCCTCCTCAGAGCATCCAACCAAACCGCCGGCTAAAGCAGCGGCGGTGAAGATGAGGAGAGATGTTCTTTTCTTCATGTTGTTTACTCCTTTCTTTTATTTGTTGTAACAACATTTCTTTTTTATTGATGGAAGTTGATTCCATCGTCAGAGAAAGACCAATTCTCGCCAAAAGAAGAGAGATTGGCGTTCTCTTTGAAAGCGGCGTAAGTTTCGTATTGCCCGTTTTTCGAATTCACGAAATTCACATAGCTGTCGCTCTTGGCGGTCGAGAAGACGCGGCTTTCGGTGCCAATCACATATGTATTGGCGAAATTGCTTTCGCTGGCCTCGCCGTCATAATAGCCAATCGCGGAAGCGTAAGGGGTCTTGGCGGAAGCGTTCTTATATTCGATGATGACGTTTTTGACGGAAGATCCTTCGTCGATTTTGTTGGCGAGCAAGGACGACCGCGAAGAGGAATTGCCACGGGAACAGGTGATGTTGCCCGAAATATAAACATTCTCGATGCTTCCCCCCAAATATGAGGTGAGCGCTCCCGAGGCGCCTTTTATTTCGATGTTCTCGAAAGCGACGTTTTTGATGACGCTATCATAAGCGAGAGTGCCGAATAAGCCGCCGTTATCGGCGGTCACCTTTGCGTTCTTGATGACATGGCCTTGTCCATCAAAGGTTCCGATGAATCCGGAGCTATCGAGCATATTGGCGCCATTATTGGGGCCAAGGATTGAACGAAGGGAGCCGCCGTTCATGTCAATATCGGCGCCCAAGACGAAATAGCCTTCCATCGACATATATCCGTAAGCGCTCATCTTCTTGTTGGAACCGTAAAGAAGCATGGAGGTCAATTCACTGTTGCTTGTAATGATTTTGGAGACTGAGGTGGTGGAGACTTTATAGCCGTAGGTATCGCCTTCGATCGTCCAACGGCGTTTTCCTAATTTGTCAAAATCGAGCGATCCGTCGTCTTTGAGGATGTTTCTAGACGGTTCCTCATCGTCATAAATGGCGATGGCTCTGGAATCGCCGCCTTGCCAAACCGAGGAATAGTCTAAGGAGAGCGTTTTATTATAAGAATCGTAGAACCCTTCGGTTTCGAGTTCGTAATACGGTTTATCGACGGTGAAGGTTAAGTGGTTGCTCTCACCGCCTTGATAAGTGGCATAAATCTCAGAGGTTCCTTTTTTTAAGGCCTTCACATTGCCATTAGAGATAGAGATGACCGAAGGGTCGGAAACGACCCATGTCAGATCTTTCTTCAATAAATCGGAAGTTCCCGTTGAATCGCTATAGATGCCCGATATCGATGCTTCGGAGACGAATTGCCGCCCATCGATTGTGCAGTCGAAAGTGGATAGAGAGGTGGTATTGGTGGAGATGAGGGAACTATTGGCCGAAAGAACATTTAAAAAGAAGGAAGTGGCTAAGAAAGGATAATCATCCGCTTCTAAGCCATAATAGGAGGCTGACACGGTGATTTCGCTCTCCCCTTCTTTAAGTGACGACAGTAATCCCGCGGCATCGACGGAAGCAACGCTTGGGTCATTTACCGAATAAGCGAAGGAAGTCTCGACGCTTTTTCCTTTATATGTCAATGTTGGGGTAAGTCTATACGATTCATTTAAAAATAAGGACAGCGATTCTATTCCAACGGAAAGAAATGGCACGTCTCCGCTGTCGCTTACTTTCACGGTGATCGTCTCGGCTATTCCTTCAAAGCTTATGGTGGTCTCCCCGGCAGATAATCCGATGATCTTGCCATCGCTTAGCTTGGCGATATTTTCGTCATTTACGCTGCCTTTTAGCGAGGCGAATTTGTTAGGCAAGCTGATCGCTTCGAAGACGTTAAGCGTCAGGGAATTGCCGCTTTGTTGACTTGTTGAGGAGGAAGCGCTGTCGTTAGAGGTGTCTTCTCCGCCACAAGAGAAAAGAAAGGTGGAAAATAGGAATGGAACGAATAATAATCTGATGTTTTTCTTCATCTTTTTTCCTCCTTATACCACGAAGACGTCGCTAATGAGCGTGCCCGTCTCTTTGGTGTAATTCATGCCGTTGTCTTTGGCATCTTGGTGGAATTGGTTGGCAAGCGCCTTATAATCGCCTTCGCTCATCGAGGAGTTGTATAGCGAAAGCATGATGTATTCGTAGGCCACCCTTTCGGCCGTGATGTGGTTTTTAATCCGTTTGTAGGTGGTTGGGCTACTCTCCTCCAAATAAGAGATTTTCTCTAATGCGTCATCGAAGAGGTCGAGCCAGCGTGACAAGGTGCCCTTCGGCCACATTTGCTCTTGGAGGGCGTTATAGTAAATGGAATTCGCCCCCTTATAGCCGAGTTCGTTTTGATAAGTCGCTAGGACTAGCCATTCATCGAAGATTTGCTTCATGATGCCTCCTGCATCGTCATAGAATCCAGAAAAGAATTTGGCAATGAGGTCGCTTTGATTAACGCTGACGTCCCAGGTTTCCTTGTCGGTGAGGTATTGTTTCAAGAAACTCCAGCCGGTGCAGGCGTTGCCTTGGTTCCATTGCCCCTCATCGAAGATATAAAGGGCGTTGCAGCTGACTGCGAAACGATAGCTTTCTTGCATCGCGTTGAAGCAGTTATATGGCACCAAGTAATAAGCGAAATTCGTTTGATAGGTCCAAAAGAAGAAGTTTTTGCTTAAAGCGGTCCACGCTTTCATGGCTTTGATATAAGGGGCGTTCGCTCCTTCCGTATCGTAATAGGAGGAGGTATAGTCGCCGCGGATATCGGCGAAGAAGACGTTCACGTTGTCGCGGCAGATGACGCTGTTATCGATGGCTTTATAGGTGTCGGTGGACGCATCGTAAGTTGCCGGAGCCTGGTTGGTTGATAAGTAGGCGAAGAAAAGAATTTTCAAGTCGCGTTTGTATTCGGCGCCATCGCCTTCGAACCATTCGTTGATGGCATCGCTAACAGGGTTTAGGAACTGCACGACGGTCGCGCTATTGGCGCCACCATATTTTTCCTTGCTCGCTAAGCAATGTTCGCATTCGCAGAAGGTATTGCTGTCTTGAATGGTAAAGGTGATAAGGGTTTTGTCGGGGTTTTCCTTGATGGTGGTTTTCATCACTTCGACAACTTGGTTTCTCATAGCCGCCAATTCCGCCGCGTTGCCGTGGGCCAAATAGCAAAGTTGGGTGCCGTCGTCGCTATACCAAAGAGGGTGTTCATCTTGATACGTCTCCTTGGGCAGATAATTAAAAGTGTTATGCCAAGTGGCGCCGTTTACCGGCATCATCGAGGAAGGGGAGATGCGATACCTTCTAGTCGTCGCGGCGCTGCCGGTCGAAAAGGAATAGCAACCCATGCGATGTTCGATATCAGGAGCATCGAGCGTATCGAAATCGCGCATTTTCACATCGGTAACTTTTTTGTTAAGCGCATATGTTTCGGGACCATAAAAGTCATAGCCGAACATAACGCGTAATATCTCATAAAGGCCATTGGCGACGGCTTGATGAGTGAAACCATTGACGTAAATCGCATCGCCGATCGTTTTGATGATATACCCTTGGGAACGAAGCAAAGAATAGTCAACAGAGACACCAACTTCCTCGGAAAGTCTGTTGGTGCCAACGCAAATTAATTTAGCATTCTTTCCAATGTCTGCATCGCTAGAATCTTTGATAGGGAGATAGTAGCCGGTGGCCTCATACACTAAAGAGACGAAGTCGCTTACGGCGCTACGCAAATTCAAAGAGGCGTCGGCATCGAGGTACATCGCATAATCGCTTGCGCCGTTTTTGAAGAAATAGTCATCGCGCTCTGTTGATTTGTTTTGGTGAATCTGTCCCTTGACGTCATGGGAGCCTGGGACATTGGTGTTTCCGCCATCGAAGTTATATTCGCCGCCGCCATTATTGGAGGAAATGGCGGATGAGGAACCATCTTGGCCGCCGCATGAGGATAGTAGCATTAAGGTGGACATAATTAGACCTTTCCAAATCTTTTTCATTATTCTGTGACCTCCACTTGATAGGAAATGAAGACGCTATTGCCGGAATCGTCGTAAACCATGTAGCAAACTTCATACGTTCCTTTTTTGTTAGCGACGAAAGAGGAAGAGGGGGTGAATGTTCCGTCGTTATTGACGTTTCCTAACGTGATAAGTCGACCATCGGGGGTTTTCACACTCACAAAGATAGTGAATTCGCTAGAATCGTTGTCACTGATTCTTAACCCTGCTATTTTGATTTTTTCGCCGACTTTGCCAGTGCTTGTGTGCCCTAGCAATTTGACTTCGGGGGCGATGTTATCGGCGACGGTCACGGCATAGCTGTAGGTGATTTTGTTGCCGTTATTGTCGGAAGCGCTATAAGTCACAAGATACGATCCGTATTTATTCAAGGTGATTTTATGGGTAACCCCGGGATCGGCATCATCTAGGCTTACGCCATCATCATCGATAACGATATTGCCCTCGGGATCGGTGACTTTCATGGTGGTTATGATATTCGGATCGAGGACGTCGCCAAAGAGAACGGGAGTCAAAACGAGAATGTCGCCGAAGCGGCGCTCACCGCGTTCGGCTGAGGCACTGATCATTGGTTTGATTAAATCGGCTTTGACGGCGGTAAGAGGCTGCCCCGACAAATTAAGCAAGCAAAACGAGGAAGCGGAAGTCATCGAGGAGACATTGATAGAAAGATAGACGTTACCAGATGGGAAGCCATTGAATGCTTTTCCTGCTTTATTTTTTGTCACGGCTTTGCTCATCCCGCTGGCGCCACTAGCGAGATGTGTTCCGTTTTTATAGCCAAACGACAAAGCCGTTTTGCTATCTTCGAAGGAACCGGAAATCGCTGTTGGCGAGCCATCGTTGATTTGGAAGGACAACGTCCCGTCATTTCCTTTTCGATAGACGAAATCCACGGCAATCGAAGAATCTAAGGAATCTGTTAAAGTTAAGGAGATGGTGCGGAAGTTAGGAAGGGATCCGCCGCGGAAACGTAAGGATAAATCGAAGGCTTGCAAAGAATTTATGAATTCTAGGTTGATGTCCTTGGTGCCATCGGAGAAATATTCGATGTCTGAATTATGGCGTTCGTATTTGGAATAATCGCCCTGGAAATAGGCTCCGATATCTAATTCTCCGGGTTTGCCATAACCGCAATTGATGATTTTGGAAGTATATTCGACGATTGTGGTTTCTTTGGCACCTACGATTTCATAGCTCAATACCAATTCGCCAGCGCTACTTGGAGTGTAGTTAGCGCCTTCGACCTTCTTTTTCTCCGCGCTTCCTTCTTTGACGAAGATACTCGCGCCGATTTCCTTAGGTTCTCCCGATGAATAGTCGGTGCCTTTCAATTGATCGAGCTTATATTCGCAACCGGCGATTAGGTATGAAGGCAACGACGAAGTTCCGTTTAGCACGGGTTTAGTGCCTGCTTGGACGTTGATTATTTCTTTGTGCGTGCCCGAATATAAATAATCGGAATAGATGTAGGTGATTTCGTAATCGCCAGCGTATAGAGGAATGAATTTGTCATCTTGCACCTCGTAGCTAATGCCTCTATCTATGAGTTTAGCCGTGATCTTTTCATGAATCGTTCCTTGATTGTTTTTATAAGTCAAAGTCGGCACTTTGACCTCGTAACCGCTATAACGAACGGCCGAATCTTTCTCGACTTTGTCTACTTCGATAGTCTCGCCTTTTAGCTTCACGTCGATTGAATAGGTCAAAAGGGTTTCGTTGCCACTTTTGTCCTTCGCTCGATAAGCCAATGTATAAAGACCAGGAATTTTAGGGATGAACGCGGAGTCGTCGACATGGAGGCTGACTTGGTTAGACAGTCCGTAATTCATGTAGACATCAGTTTTGACTTCACATTCGCCATCGAGGTAATCTGAAGCCGTTGCAGCGAAAATCGGATAGGATTTATTGACGATACCAAAAGGCAGGCTGTCTTTATCGAATCCGGCAAAATCGATATCGATTGAGGGACCCTTGTTATCAATGAATTCGTTATCCGCGTAACTGGATACGCCTTGATCGGCGACTTTGCTGATAAGCATTGTGCACCTTTCAGCGTTATAGCCTTCAGCTGATATCGAAAGATAGGCCTCGCCGGTGGTGAACCCGCCCCACACAGGTGATCCTTCCTGGATTGTTGCGTCTTTTAAGTCGGTAACGAGTTTGGCGACGGATCCCGCATAGACGACGCCAGTTTTGTAGTCGAAATAGATTGACATGATTTGGTCGCGGACGTATTCCTCCTTGTAATTGGGGTTAGCCGTCGAGATGAAATGCGGGGCGCCGGGCAAGGAATAAGGGATGCGGGCGCCGTAAAAGTTGTTCTTGTGGTATTTATAGGTTGTGCCTTTATAGGTGACAAAAGGTCCGGTTTTCTGCCCATCTTCTAGTCCCGTGGGGAGTTGTCCGGTCGCATAAGCCATGACATAGGTGTTGTTTTCACACCATTCGGCCCTGTTGTCATCGCATTTTTTGAGTTCGATCGTTACGACGTTCGTTGCGTCATAACGATCCGTCAATTTGATGATTATCTTCGAAGCGTCGGCGATGCCGATGGATGCAGGGGTCACATTCAAGGAAAGCAAGGTTTTCGAAACATTAAAGGAAGTCAGATCGATTGGTTCATTCCAGATGAATTCCTCATAGGGGGAGATGGAAGCGACAATCCCTTTTTCCTCTTCTTTTTCCATATAAGGGGCGTTGCCGAAATAGAGTTTGCTGTTATCGCCGTTTGTGGAATAAAGCTTCCTATGCACCACGAAAGAGAAAGATTTCTCTAGCGATTTTCCATCGGCATAGGCTCGGTAATACAAACGGTATTGGCCAACTTCCGATAACGACACGGAAGAACTCGAAACGCTACGACCGCTAGGGAAAAGCAAATAATGGCTGGCTTTGACGTTTTTGTCGTCAACAAGAAAACTTGCCGAAGGAACTTCAATTTCGGAATCGAAGGGATAACTGTCCTCGAAAGAGAGCTCGTCGACAGTAACATCGTTATCGATTTTTTGGGCAATCGGATGGGGATTTGCGCGGTTTTCGCCTTTTATTGGCGCCCCAATGGCGCCTAATAGCGCAAATGTCGAAAGCAAGAAAACAACTTTGTTCATTCTTTGACACCTCCCAAAGTTATGTTTCCCATAATCCTTTCGCGGAATATGAGGAAGATGATTAGAATCGGAATAAGCAATATCACGCAGCCGGCCATTCTCATCGGAACGGTGTTCATGGAATTGATATTGGTCGTGGAAAGGATATAGACTCCGTATGCTAACGTCGGGTGCGTAGGCAAATAGAGAATTGGCGTTTGATAATCGTTCCAAAATTCGATGAATCTGATTAACAAGATCGTGAAGAAGGTGTTTCTAACGATTGGCATTATGACACGGAACATGATGGTGAATTCGCCAGCCCCGTCGATATAAGCGGCTTCCGAGAAGTCTTTGCTGACGGTTTGGAAAGAAGCGTAGAAAACCAAGAAATACATGCCGATGAAATTGAATTTCTGGATCCAGTTGCCCCAAATGGTGTCATATAGCCCAAGCGTCCTTAGTAAACTGATTTCCGCAGGGGCGCTGCCGATGATGGGGAGAATCATCGTTACGATGACGATCCCTTTGATGATGCCGTTAAATTTGTAATGGAAACGCGAGCATGCGTAGGCGACAAAGCAAGGAACGATTGTTTGCACGAAGGCACCGCCCACGGCATATGTCACGGTATAAAGAAGAAGTTCTTCGAAATAGACTTTGCCTGGGACGCCGTTTCGATTGACTGAGACATAGAAATTTTGAAAAACGTTGGCGAAATTATCCCATTTCCATTCTTTTGGGAGGCCCATGATGTTGGTGCGGAAATCGCCGACGTCTTTCAGGCTGGTGGTGACTCCCCACAAGAGCAAGAACAAAATAAGGAAGGTATAAACGGCCAGGATAATGAACATCACGACGAATAAAGGCAAAGTGGAAGAGATGTCTTTTTTCCAAGCCTTGAATGGATTTTGACGATATATCCGTTCTTTTTTATTCATAACGGGGACCAAACCTTTCCAAAACGAATTTGACTAGATAGGTCAAAGGCACGGCGAATAAGGTCAAAACGATGCCGAAAGCCGCCAAATATGGATAACCATCCTCCAAGGATAGAATCGTGTTTTTATAAAGATAATATCCTAAGGTGTAGACACTAGAGGAAGCACCTGTTCCAAAGAAGGAATACAAACAAAGTTGGTTGGTGAAAATACTAGCCACGCCGACCACTAAGAAAGTTACGACGTTTGGCCAAATCGAAGGCAAAACGATGTGGATGAGTTGCGAAAAGCCTTCGGATCCGTCAACTTCCGCAGCATCGATCAAAGAAGGAGAAACGGCATCCATCGCCCCAGAGAAAAGCAACGTTTGAACGCCGAATCCGATGAAGACATTGAAGAAGATGACGGTTCCAAAAGCCGTGGATTCGTTACTTAGTAACCCATCTATCTCCGCTCCGAACAGATTCAAGATGATCTCAGGCATGGCTCGATCGACGAAATATTTGTACATGATGGCTAAGATCAATCCGGAGATAATGTTCGGAAGGAAGAGGATAACTTTATAGAATTTGCTGAACATCCTTCTTTTATAGATATAGAAGGAGAAGAGGAGGGCAAAGACGGTCGTCAAAATGGTTGAGAGATATCCAATAAACGAATTGCCGATCATTTTTAAGAAGAACGGATCGGTGAAAAGGTCCTTAAAGACCTTGGAGATATTGTCAAATCCGACGAAATAAAAACCATCTTTAAGCGAATAGCTTTGGAAAGCCAATAGCAATGAATTGACGTTCACGCCAATATAAAAGATGCAGAACTGGGCCATGGGAAGAATGATGAGAGCGACATAAAAGAGAAGGTTTGTCGTTCGTCTCCTCTTAGCGTCAGAGAGACCTTGCTTGCGTTGTATCGGTCGCGCTGTCTTCATCTATTCCCTTCCGTCGTTAAAAATCTTTTCCGTATTTTTCTTTCCACGTCGCCTCGGTATAGGCCATGCCGGCGAAATATTCTTGAGCCGTTTTTCCGTTTTTAAACGGCGTGAAGGGCCTTTCGTGCGATTCGGCGCCGATTTTCGAGACCCAGAATTCGTTGGTCAGAGTGGATTCGTTGTTAATGAAAATTTTCGCTGAGCTATGGGGATAGACGGAATCGCTCTCCAAATGCATATTCCAAGCCGAACGGGCAAATGGGGTCATGTTAGAGAGGGCCTCTTCGCTTACCGAATAAGAAAGACCGCGGGCGATGCCGGTGATCTCGGTGAAGCTTTCTAACCAGCTGTCGCTATAAGCGAAGCGTAGGAAGTTCTTAGCCAAAGCGATTTTATTGCTATCGATATTGGCATTGATCGCGCCATAGGAGGAGATGTAATCGGAGAAAACCGACTTGCTGCCCTCTCCCTCTTTCACGCGGCCGGTTAGTTTGCTAGGAAGGGCCATGAAACCGAAATTGCGGTTATTCTCCTTTACCAAATACGTTTTTTCCATTCGGTCGATGGCGCCGCTATTTTTGGCCTCGTTTTCCCACCACGTGCCTTCTAAAAGCATCGCAATTGGCTTATTTTCGAGTTTTGAGCAGATGAAATCCTCTTGGGCGTCGGTGTGCGAATGGGTGCTCGAACCAGTATGGGAAAGGGAATAGGAATAATTCTCGTCGCTTATGATCTTTTGCAGGAATTGAAGGCCGCGGTATTTGCCTTCTTGTTGACGAAGGAGGTATCCATTATTGGCTTTGATGGCCCTCTTTTCGATGACGGGGGTGCCATCCTCTTCAAAAGAGGTGATGATATTAGCCGTCTTATCCCCGGAATCATAGGTATAGTTATAGGAATATTCTTCTTTCCCGGCGTAAGTCTGAGCCAAGGATTCCAAGAGATAGAAGGTGTAGTCGGCGGCATATTGCCCCGTCCAGATGAAAGGGGTAATACCCTTGGAGGTCATAAAGTCGCATAGGGCGTAGAATTCCTCGTATGAAGATGGAAGTCCATCGTCTTCCGTGCCGTAAACGCCATCGGGGCCGGTGGAACGCTTCTCGGTGGAGGTGATGATAAAGCCGTTATTGCCATTATCTTCGTCATCGGAGAAATAAAGCTTTTCTTCGGCGAATAAGTCTTTGTCATAGACGACGCCGCAAAAGACCTCGTAATGTGGGATGCCATAATAGTGCCCGTCGTAAGCGGTGAGCGCCGTCTTTTGCTCGCCGCTCATTTTATCGGCGATCTTTTTATTATCGTTGGGGTTCACATCGTTAACCACGTCGTCGATGGCTAAGAAATTACCTTTCGACACATAACTGTTATAAGGAATATATTCATTGAAGATGACGTCTATTGTGCTGCCTTTGAAGGTGGTGGACATTGTCCGTCCGTTATCCTTGGTTTTCGAAAGGAGGACTTGAACGCCTTTTTTGCCTTCTTCGTAAGAATTCTCTTTTTCGCTTTCTTCGAACGCTTTAATGAGGGGAGTGAGCCAATCGCTCCCGACCCCGCCATCGAAATTGGTGACGTAAAGCTGCGTCATGTCGGCTTTGATCTCCACGTCGTCTCCTCGTCGCCCGCAGGCATTTAGCAAAGGAAGCGCCAAAATGGCCACTAACGGCAGTGCGTTTCTAAGGTTTTTCTTCATTTTCATTCTCCTTTTCCCTTATTCATTTTGTCTAACAAAATCGGGGCGAAAACGCCGCCGACGACTGTGCGGTTTACGAAATAAAGCTCTTTATGCTCGCCATATCGGGCCGGATTACCTTCTTTGGCGTCGAGCCAATCGCCGAAAGGAACGCGCATGGTGCTTTCTTTGAGGTATTTGACGATTGTCGAATAATAGTGGCCTTTGTTTTCTTTTTTGGCCAAAGAACTGATCCAAATCTGCCAATCGGATTTAGCCCAAGAGGAACGATCATCGAGCGGCAAACCGAATTCAAGGAACTTGGTTTCGTATTTGGCGAGCTCATTGACGTATGTCTTTTCTTTGAATAGGTTGGTTCCGACGAGCTTATCCATATAGAGGTTGTATTTGACCGAATAGCGTTTGTCTCCGTTTTCGCCACTCATTGGGATATAGCCATCAAGGCTTAGGCTTTCGATTTCCTTAGCTCTCGCCTTGGCGTTATTGATATAGTCGCTACCATCTTTCCCTAAAAGCTCCTCGATTTTGCCAAAGCTAGCGATTCCAATTGCCATTTTGATGGCTAAATTGACGTTTTTGTCGCTTAATCCGGCGAAATCGTCGGTGCAAAGCTGATTGGATGGCAATGTCGGCCGCTTCAACAGGTAATCGCACCATTCCGCTAACGTCGCTTCATAACGCCTAATAAATGAGTCATCGTCTTCCGTCAAGGCTAAAAGCAGCGAGAGAATAAGCAAATTGCCACATTCTTCCACTGGCATTTGGCGTTTGTCGTCGATGATGGCTTTCATCGATGGATAGGCGTAGAAAGGTGGCAATACGGAAGAGACGCTATTCAAATATCCCAATTCCGGATTCGTTTTGACGCCATAGAATTGGCCTAAGCAAAATGGATAGACTCCGCAGTCGTGCGGGGCGTATGGGAGGTCCCACGATGGGAATTGTACCAAATCCATCACGGGAATGAGCATTCCTTCAAGAAGTTTTGGATTGTATAGCGCATACAGAGGGGAGGAGGGGAAGGTGACGTCGACCGTCGCTATACAGCCATCCGATCCGTTTTCTTTGCTTAGGAAAAGCGTTCTTCCTTTCTCGTCCATAACCAATTTGTGACCAGAAACCGATTGGCGGTAGCTTGCAAGGAGGATATGCCAATAATCTACGGGATATTCTTTGGCGTCTTCTTTGACTTTCTTTTCGAAGGTTTCGACTTTGTTTAAAATCTTGGCGATGTTTTTGTAAGCCGAATCCATCGCCGAAATAAACGATCGGTGTTTCTTAAAGCAAACGCTTCTAAGGGGTTCGCCATAATAAAGGATGTCGACGATTCCATCTCGGCCTATCGCAAAATGTCCATGCGCATCGTTTATGTCGGTATGGTCGGCATAGGTGACTGTCCCCATCTCCTTATTGGCATCATAGCAATTTTTAATATTTCCTTCCGGAAGCAACGAATCCGCTGGCAAATGTGCGGAAGCAGGTCCGGCAAGATAATAAAAGCCGCCATCCGGGCCATCCAAATCTACGCTTTGGGACAAGACATTATAAGAATCGCGACCGATATAAGAAATAGAGCAATCCTCGCTTAGAACGGTGTCGGCACGGACGACGTTTTTCTTTTCGTAAGTCAAGTTCTCGCCTATGTATAGGAGCACGCGGATGTCGTGTTTGGCCTGCGATTTAAAGGAATATGTCAAATAACAAATAGGCGTTCCTAAGACCATCACATCATCTAAGGGAAGAGGGGAGACGAAGGAAAGGCGGAAAGAGAAATCGTCTTGCTCGAAAACGTAATCGGTAGCCATTAATTCAACGGATATGTCGATTTCATTCAACGCCTTATAGCGAGGATCGACCCCTAAAAAGCGATATGTAATTCCGTCGACGACTAAGTATCCGCGTAGATCGCGCTGGACGTTTCGCCAATCGGTTACGGAAGTCGAAAGCAGTTCATCATTGGACCAAATCGAGAAAAACGGATCTTTTGTAAAAAGGGGGTAACTTGGAAGCTTTCTGGTGGGTCTGTTCATGTTGTGTAAGCGCTTTCTTTATTAAAGATTAACATATGGCGGCTTGAATCGTTCTTATAGGTTTATTAGAATTGAAACGCTCGTTCTTGCAAATAATCTGTAAGCTAGAAAAAACATATTTATCGGGCATTTTTGAAAGGATTTTATTTATTTTATGAGCGACGAGATAAATGCAAACAAGAACTTTGGTTACCACGTTGGAGATGAATCGTCTTTAACACAAGCCTTAAAAATAGCACACGCCTTGGATTCGGTGGAAAGAATGAAAATCCTTTCGGCTTTGGAAGAGAAGCCGATGACGATTCCGGAAATATCTAAAAAACTTTCCCTTCCTTTGTCTACTTGTGCCTTCCATACGGACATTCTTAGGGACTCCGAATTAATCTTTATCGATTATCGTCCCTCTCCCAAAGGGCAGATCAAGTTGTGCTCACGGAATGTGAACAACGTTTCTTTTTCGTTTGGGAATGTAAACAAAGAGGAAGAGAATGAGGAAGTGGTTGAGATGCCCGTTGGCTGTTTTTATGACATTAATATCACCCCTCCCTGCGGTTTGGCGGGGAAAGAGGGCATAATTGAACCAGTGGACAACCTGACCGCTTTTTATTCGCCTAATCGCGTCGAAGCGGAGATCCTTTGGTTTCAACGTGGCAAAATTTCTTATCGCTTCCCGTTTCAGAAAAACAAGCATGTTGATTTAAAGGAACTTTCCGTTTCGTTGGAGCTATGCTCGGAGACTGTGTATTCGCGTAACGATTGGCCAAGCGATATTACTTTTTGGATTAACGGCGTGGAGATCCTCACTTTCACTTCGCCTGGCGATTTTGGGGGAAGAAGAGGCAGATTCACCCCAGAATATTGGTTTATTAACAGCACCCAATTCGGTCTCTTAACCGAAATTAAAATCAATAACGACGGATCTTATTGCAACGATAGCGTCCGTAACCGCACGACATTAGCCGATTTGAATATAGGAAAGGATCCGTATATCGAGCTGACGATAGGTTTTAAGGAAGACGCCAAGCATAAAGGCGGGATCAACATCTTTGGACGTGGCTTTGGCGATTATGAGCAAGCCATTGTTATGAAATTTAAATAAACAACCCTTTTTGGTACAGCGAAGGGTAGCTTTCATGATTGATGAATTTGTCGAATCTTGATAACAAATATAGCCAAATGGCGAGGAAAATGACCGGATAATAGGCGATGATCGATATCACGATGACGATGTTCGCAATCAAAGAATTTGGAATGAAAACGGCTAACAAAGGCAACAATGTGGTTAACGATAGCCCTAAAAGCGGGAAGAAAGAATTCAAATAGATTTTAAAAGCGCTAACCAAGCCCTTACCCAAAGACGTGTTATATATGGTCGTTAAGACGAAGAACGTCAAAACGGTTGGCAATAAGAACACTAGCGTCACAGTAAGCGGCAAAAAAGACAAAATAGAAACAACCCAGTTATTATTGAACCCGCCAAAATCGACAAATAAAACCAAAATCGACGAGCCAAGCGCGCAAATAACGAGGATAAGCACCCCTAAAAAGCAATGAAGGAAATTTTGTTTGAATCCTTTCTTGATTTCCTCTTGAGGGAAAAAGACATCATAAAAGCAAATCGAGCGGTATGTTTTGCTGAAAAGAGCTAAGGGTAAGGAAAGAAGCAAAAGGGATGCCCCCGATCCAAGCAGTTCAACCAAATAGATGGATAACGCGCTTTCCAAATATGCTACTTTTGTTATTTCCTCATTAATAAACTGCGTATAGATATTATCGAAACGCATGTTGGCGATCGAAAGGTTGGCGAGAAAGGGTACAAGGAAAACTAAGAGCGTGCCCCCTATCCATAAAAACGTTTGATAATGGTGTCTCAATATGTCTTTGAAGGCCGCTTTGCGGGTCAAAGGCAGGCTTCTTGCAATTTCTTGTTCGGTAATGGGATGCTCAAATTCAATTAGCGGTTTCATGTTTGTCCTTATTAAATGAGCGAATTATGTACGTTTCGAAATCGAAAATGTCGTCTGATAGCGAGATTGTTTCCTCTTCATCATGACTCGCGATGACGAAAGTGGTTTCTAGATCGCGCTTCATTTGATTCACATATAACCATAAAATCTTCCTCGTCTTTGGATCGACCGATGCGAAGGGTTCGTCTAGTAAAATGACATCAGGCGATTTTAGTACGCATTTAGAGAATTCAATTATCTTCTTTTGACCCAGCGACAGCTCCTTCGGGTTCCGAGTCAAAAGATTAATGAATCCCAAATCATTGGCGATGTGATAGATTCTCTCTTTTATTTCGACCTCGTCCAATTTAGCCATCTTCATCGGGAAGGCTAGGCTTTCGAAAATACTTTTCCCTCTATAAAGGGTTTCTATTTCGCCCATATAGGCAGTTTCATCGATTGATAAGGGATGATCGTCGTACAATAAATCTCCGTTTGATTCTAGTAGTCCCGCCATCGCTTTTAGCAAGGTGCTTTTGCCGGCTCCTGAAGGGCCGCTTAAAGCTAAACAATGGCCTTTAGGAACGCTAAAAGTCACTGGCTTTAAAGAGAAAAGAGTTTCTTTTCTTTTGTTTCGGTAGGAGGCTGACAAATCAATCAATCTTAAGCACATATCGTCGGTTGACATTATAAATCGCTTTGAGTCAGTTAAGCCACAATCTACTTATAAGGGGGAAAGCGTGGATTATATATTGCGAGAATAAAAATACTTCAATCGCAACAATTCCATATAAATTTGCCGATGTCGACTAACGCCGATGATCTACGAATAACTTCGTTCGATTGCGGCGTATAATGTGGTACGCGCAAAAGTCGGAATGAGCGAGAAAGGTATCAAAACAATGGAAGAAGAGGAAAAGATGTTTTTAGACGAAACGCCGTACGAAACGCTATGGGAAGCCTATGAAATGGGCGGACTAGAAACGCCCATAAACGACGTGTGTTTCTATTTTTCGGAAGTGGGGGAAAATGGCTTTGCCTCCTTCTTGCTTAAGGCTGAGAAAAAGAAGCGGCTCGATGAGATTCTCTCGAACGTCAAACGTCTTTTGCCTACGGAATTTGGCTCGCTTTTAGAGGGGGCCATCGCCAAATGGAGGGAACAACAAATCGATGTCTCTTCTCTTAAAAAGAAGGAAATGAAAGAATTGGAATCGCAACTAGATTTCCAAGCGGAGGAGACCGCTTTCGCGGAAAAAGAACTCGATTTCATTCGCGCCATCAACATTTTGGCGGTCAAGCGATATAAAGAATCCTAAATGCAAACACCGTATTAAAAGACGCTATTTCATTACGTTTTTATTGAAGGAATCTTGAATTGTAAATTTTGGGTAGACACGATTATCGCTGGTGGTAAGATATTGATGTTTTGAAAAGGAGAAAATAATGAACAAAACAAAAATGCTGATGCTCATTGCTCCAGCCGCCCTTTTGTTGGCGGGTTGCGGCGATAGCGAACCGGGAAGCGACTATAAGGAAATCGACGCGACAGCCGCGAAAAAACAAATAGCCACCATCCAGGAAAATATTGACAAAGCAGATTTTGCCGTCCCAACGAAAGCCACCATCTCTACTTATGTGAAAACGGTGGAAGATAAGACAAGCGATGAGGTGAATGCGAAAGTCGCTTACGATTTAAGCGATGACGGTCCGTATTTCTATTTCGGCATGTCCGAGACCGAAACGAATGAGGGCGGCGATTCTGATACCAATAGCATGAAAGGGTGGCTTTATAAGAAGGACAACCAATACGTGATGGCGACGGAAAACGACGAAACGAAGATTTATGCCACTGCGGACGTCGATTCCGAAAAAGGCGAAGAGGTGAAGAAAATGATCGAAAGTTCCTTGTCGAATTATGACGCCTCGGCCGATTCGATTAAGGAAAACGTCAAGACCACGTTAACGCAGATAAGCACGTATATCACCATGAGCGAAGGCGCCGCTGCCCTCAGCATGAGCGGTGTTGGAAATTTGAACATCAAGTTCTTTGGCAAAGGTGATGGCGATCTCAAAGTGACCATCGAATCGACGTCTACTCAGACTATTTCTTTGGAGTCTGTTAGCTTGCAAACCAAAGCGACGATGGTTTTTGCTAACTATCTTCCCGTTTTAGCCGAAACGGAAATAACCGCCTCCACTGGTTCAAGCATGGTTATGAAATATACCTATGATTGGAACAAAGTCGAGAAGGTCTATCCGAATTTGGACCAATTAAGCTCCACTTCTTGGGGCGCTTAATC
>CAVFNI010000008.1:0-67349 GCA_963624045.1 Bacteroidaceae bacterium | reverse complement strand
GACCATGCCAAGTTTGGTCGAAGGACAAACGGCATTGGAGAGGCGTCAGATATTCGGTTTATGAAGGAGAGATATTTATGCAGAACCCAAAAGATAACAAAGCACTTTTTGGAATGAGAAACGCGAAACATAAAAAATTATCTAGCAGCACACCAAATTGGTGATAGGGAAATGCGCGCTTGTCGCGAATAATCATAGATTGTAACGATTATTTATAGCAAAACGTCGAATTTCGGTCGCCTTTCTTGGCGTTTTTCCGGCTTATCCTGCGCCTCGATTCCGCCCTTTTGGCCTTCACGTCGACCCTCCTCAACGTGACGTCCGCCAGCAGGACGTGACGAAGGTCTTGTTCGCGATGTCAATTATATGCCATTTGAAGGCCGCCAAGGGTCATCACCAATTTGGTGTGCTGCTAGAGAATTTTTTGTGATTGCTGAATCTTTTTGAGCCCCTTGAAATATTGTTGCGGATGGCAAAAACATCATAGCTAAGGAAAAATGGTTTTTGGTTCCGCGCTTTATGGGGCTCATGCCAAAGGATGATGAATTTAGCGGGAAAGGATTATGTTAACCGATGACATTATGCGCGATACACACAAAAAAGTATTGAATAAATGGGCGCTTCGTATATAAAGATTGATGGCATTTTTAGGAGAGCATCATGAAAAAGAGAATTGGCGCATTGACACTTGGAACATTATTCATGTTAACGGGTTGCGGTGCAGGTGATAACGGAGGGTCTAAGGCGGAAGAGGATTTGACGCCATCCTCTTTTAAGGAAAGCTTTAACGCTTCGATGGAAGGGCAAATAGGAGTGGGGGCGGCAGATAGCCAAAATATCCTCGCTTCGATCGATTTCGCCGCCGACCACGTCACGTATGTTTCCGAGGGTTATCAGGAATTCTATTTTGAAAAGGCCTCCAATGGCGGAGTGAAGCAAAAGAGCCTTAATATCGACAATGAAATCGTGACTAAGACCTTGACGGGCGTTCTTTTCGATGAGCGGTTCGCCAATCCCTTTGCCAATATCGAGGAGGAAAGCAAGACCGTCGAATTATCCATCGATGGCGCGTTTAACGAACTAGGGGAATCCTTTTATTCGGCGTTGCTTGGCAATTGGCTTCCCTTATCTGGCGAGCCGTCCGATATCACAGCTAACCTCACTTTCGAAGGAGGGGCCGCTTTGGAGATGACTTGCTCTTTCTTGGATGTCGCTTGCTCTTTCTCCTTCTCGTTCCTTAACCCTTCTAAATATACCGAAAAGCGTATCGCCCCTCTCCCCGAAAGCGAGGAATCGCAAAAGCTCGCGGAAGCCCTCAATAAGATCAAGGAAGGCAATTATACCTACCGCGTTTATTGCAACGAGGATGTTTATGGGACCTACAAGGTCGACAAGAACAAATTCCTATATGTCAATAAGACCGACAAGGAAACCGGCTATCTAAAAAGCGATTCGGGTTATAAGATCCTTGAGGTTAGAAGCGACGGCAAAGCCTATCTAAAAGAGAGCAAATCATCTACTTTTTCTTCGTTATTGCCAAGCTTCTCCTTCGCTACCGAATTAATCGAAGGCGGGGCCCTCGCCAACATCGCAAACCCATTAAACGCGCAAATAATCGAGTCGTTAGCGATCAATGGCCTTTCCTTCTCCTCGGAGGCCATCTTAAGCAAAATAGCTTTGAATGATGATGGTTATTTGGAAATCGATATCTCCGATGGCAAGAAAGAATACGAAATCCATATCGAGGACGTCGGCCAAACCGCCATCACGCCCGATTTGGAGAATTACATCGAGGATGGATGGGCCATAAAGGAGCCGACGATCTATAGCGATTTATTGGCTTTGCTAGGCGAGGATATGCAGATTCCTTATTTCGATATCGGCGGAACGTGGAACATCGACAATTTCCAGAACACCGCCGAAGTTAAGATGCTTAGCCTCTCCTCCGATTCTTTTGACGAGGAAAACGAAGGGTTAGCGACCTTAAAGGAATACGTTAAAAATTTGCGCTCCATTCCTTCCTTTAACGAATTTAGCGAGGATGATTGGGGCGATTACGCCCCCTATCCGTCGGGCGGCGGTTATGGTAGCGAAAATGATTTCGCTTTCCATATCAATGAGCAATTTTATTTGGAAGTAGCCTATGCCGACGATTATTTCGGCGGCTACGCCTTCTATTTCCTTGTGGAGGCCAAGTAGGGGTAAACGATGAACAAAACGAAATTATCCTGGCTTCTTTGCTTGCCTCTTCTCCTCTCTTGCTCCATCCCTTCTAACGATAGCGAACAAGATTCCTCCGATTCCGCTAGTTCTTCGATCGACGATGACCCGGTTATCGAGGATACCACCGTGGAAGAGGCTTATTCCCTCCTTAAGAAACTCGCCATCGCGGAAAGCTATAAAGTCTCCTCCTGCCTATATACCGATAACGCCTATAGCGATTGGCTTACGCCTAGTTATTATTACAGTACCGGTCTAGGCTCAGGCTACCTCCTTAAGGAAAGCTATGACAAAAGCTATGGCGATAGCATCGTCTATTCCTTTAAGATCGAAGACGAGGAAATTAAGCTTGGCTCCCCCAAATATTCCTATGCGGGCGGCGCCCTTCAATACGTCAACGACCTATCGAGCCTCTACGCTTTTTCCTCCTATGGCGAATTTAAAGACAAAATAGATCTCGATAGTTTTTCATCTTCGTCTTTTGGCATCGTCTATAGCGAAAACCGCTACGTGATTAAGCTTTTTAGCGCTTCGATTGGCTATGCCGACGAGGAATCGCTAAAGCTAATAACCCGCGTCCGTTTCTATAAATTAGGCAATAATCTAGGCTTCGTCTTGCAAGGAAGTAGTGGCAATAGCTTCATCGATTATCCCCAGACATGGTCGCTATTCGAGGATATCGACGACGTCTATTACCCGACGATCGACGATTATTTGCTTAAACATTATTATTTGGGGAAGAAAATGGTAGAAAGAGGGGACCTTTCCCTTTTTGAGCTTGGCGATAAGACCCCCATTAAGCTCCATAACGAACTTCATGTCTATATCGATAACCTCGATCAAGGCGTCAATATGGCTTCGGAATTATTGCTTACTACCAATCGGGCGGAGCGGATTAGCATTAATCCCGTCGACGAAAGCAAAACGAGCGATTTGCTCACGAAGAAAGGCGATTACGCCTATGAAATCGGCTATGACGAAGAGGGGAAGGTCGCCGAGAAACTTTATGAGAAATACCTTTCTTGGGACGATATCGTCCCGGATTTGGTGGCCAAAATCCTTAGCGAGCAATCTTGCTACCGCCTTGAGGATGGCGTCTATAACTATTATGGCCGCCTCGCCAACCGCATGAAGGATTTCTTCGGGCAGATGGATGACCTTAACGCCGCCCCCGAACGTTTTTGTTTGACGGTTGGCGATGATGATAAGGTCAACGGCGCTCGTTTCGAATTCCCTCTTGCCACCTATCAAAACGATGGGGAAAGTTTTATTTACCGCTTCGTTTTAGAATCGAAGATCGTTAGTGACCTTCTCTCTTTCACGGTCTTAGAAGACCTTCCAGCTTCCTCTAAAATCAGCGAACTTGACGCCGCTTTCGCGTATTTTAACGGCTCTTCCGCTTATCGTGTATCCACGCGCGATAGTCTTTCCGATTATGATAGCGAGATCATCACTTACGCCGATGACATCTATTATGACGAAAGAGTTTCCCTTCTCTTTAGCGGCGATTATAAGATCACCGCCGAAGGATATTTCCAAGCGGGTGAGAAGCTTCGTTATTTTATCAAGACCGATGACGGCTCTTTTTATAGCCAAGCCCCCGATAGCGAGTCTCATATCGAGGAGAATCTTCCCCATTCCCTTTCAAGCGCTCTCTTTATCAAGAACGTAGATGGGAGCTATTCCTTCCGCGATCACGTCCTTCCTTACGCCTCGCGCGGCTTGCCATTAAGCCAAAACGCCTCGGCGATGCTCGTCGACACGGCTAAGCTCACCCTCAAAGATGGCAAGATATCGACGATAAGCTACACCTATGAATGGGATATCTTGAATAATCGGAAGGAAGAAGCGACTTTCTTGTATGAGGATATTTCCATTTCCGACGAAATGAAGTCCGCCTTACTCACTTTGGCGGAATTTAAAGAGCCGACTTCCTGGGAAGAGGAAAATCCTTCTATTCTTGCCGACTTAAAGAAAATATACGGCGAGGAAGCGAATAATATTCCTTACGTATATCTTTCATCGACCTATAAGAAATGGTCGAGCAGTTACATCACGGGGCAAGTGCAGCTATCTAATGACGTGACGAAGGAAGTCGATGCCGCTTTCTATGAGGCATATAGGTCCGCTTTATTGGCGAAGGGCTTTGAATTAGCCATAACACCGTCTTTGCCAGGGGCCGAGGAATATAACCTTGGCAAAATCAAGGTGCGCCT
Source organism: Bacteroidaceae bacterium (assembly GCA_963624045.1). Lineage (GTDB taxonomy): Bacteria > Bacillota_I > Bacilli_A > RFN20 > CAG-826 > UBA4951. The sequence continues at coordinate 62,913 of CAVFNI010000008.1, read as the reverse complement.
TGCCAAGATCCTTAAGGGCGGCCTTTATTTCAGCGTGAACGAATAAGTTTTTGATGGCGGCTCACGTCATCACCCTTGATGGAGGCGTAGCCAAACTCGACTAAAAAATGATAAACGGGCGTTTTTGCTATTGGACTTTTTAGCCGTGACTTATGGAAAACCCTTTATGCGGCTAAAAAGTTCTTTTTTGAACAAAAGACGATAAATATGAGTTAATATCGGATTTTTGACTTGTTTTGCCTAAAAATGATTGAGGACGAATCGGCCGTGAAAGATAAAAAATATCGCTAACGGCTAAAATGTTGTGAAACATAATTCCTATAAAAAAGGTGACAATATGATTGGCAGAAAAAAGAAATAAAAGAACTTTAGAATCTTTATGAATCTGCGCAGTCGGAATTGATGGCGGCGTATGGCAGAAGACGTGTTGGCAAGACGTTTCTTGTAAATCAGTGCTTTGCCGATAAATTGCTTTTAAACACGCTGGTTTAGCGCCACACGAAGATGGCGGTGGCGACATAGGCCAACTGCAAAGGCAACTCAACCATTTTTACATGAGCCTTCTTTCCTATGGCTTCGAAAGCCCTAAGCGTCCGAAGGATTGGTTTGAGGCTTTCTATTTGCTTGAAAGGCTCATTAAGCAAAAAGACGATGGCTCGCGTTTGGCCGTTTTTATCGATGAATTACCATGGCTTGATAGCAAGGGATCCTTTTCCGTTGAAGCCTTCGAGGGGTTTTGGAATTCTTTTGGATGTGCTCAAAACAATTTGATGATGATCGTCTGCGGCAGCGCCACATCATGGATGGAACGCAATTTTATCAATAGTCATGGCGGCCTTTATGGCCGAGTGACATATGAGATCAAATTATCCCAGTTCACTCTTAGTGAATGTGAAGAATTCCTCAAAGAAAAAGGCGTTGATTTTACGAGATATGACATTGCTTGCGCCTATATGGCTTTGGGCGGAATCCCATATTACCTTAATTGCATAAGCAAAGAATATTCGCTCGCCTAGAACATCGACAACATTCTCTTTAAGAAAGATGGTAAGCTATGTTTCGAATTTGATCGGCTTTTTAATTCGGTCTTTTCTTATGGCGAAAAAGCTAAGGAAATTGTCAATATCCTCTATACCAACAGCGGGGGTTTCACACGAAAGGAAATTGCTGCGAAGATGGGAATCGATGGAGGCGGGACGCTTACGAATTATCTAAACGGCCTCATTGCCAGTGATTTCGTTTTGAAATATGTCCCCTTCGGATACGGGAAAAAAGAATCTTATTACAAGTTTGCTGATCCGTTTTGCCTCTTTTATCTTAATTTTCCGTTGCACCAGGGGGAGAACGAAGATTATTTCAGCCAAAATTATGGAGGATACAAGATAAATTCCTGGCTCGGGCGCGCCTTCGAAAACCTTTGTTTTAACCACGTGCCTCAAATTAAATTCGCACTCGGCATTTCCGGCGTCAACACTTCCTACAGCGCCTTCCATTCGAAAGAAAACGGCATGCAAATTGATATGGTGCTTTCTAGGAAAGACAATGTCATTGATCTTTGCGAGATGAAATTCTATTCAATTCCTTTTCATGTCGATAAAGAATGCTTCTTCACCGTCAATCGTCGAAATGAAGCGGTTAGGGCGGTGGTAAGCAAGAAAACCGCAGTCAGAAATACCATTATTGCCTCATACGGCTTGGAGAAAAGTGATTATTGGGGCGTTTTCACCTCCGTTATTACATTAGACGATCTTTTTCGTTTTTGATTTTTGATGTTCTCTCATTTTAAAGTAAGGCGAAGGATCAAACTTAAAGACTTTTTCATAGGTTTTTAAGGAGAGAAGTCAAACCTTATATTTTTTCTAGAACATCTGGAAATTATCTAGAAACACCTAGAAATTTGTAAATATGAAGTTTTAAAAAATCGCCTTTTATCGAAACGATTATCTAGAAATATCTAGAAATGGCTGTTTTTGACAGGAGATAAACGTCATCTTTTTGTATTTTGGGGTGACTTGGTTAATTGGCGATGAAAAAGCAAGCGGGAGGGTCTTAAGAACGGCATGCCGGTCTTAATCGCCAATATGGGCCATAGGATTATGGACGCCGCTTTGTTATACCTGAATTACGTAGATGAATCGCTTGATTTATCCAAGCCCTTGAAAGGAGTGACATATGCAAAAGAAACCGATGGCCATTCTTTTCGCCTTCTTTTTTTATTGAACCTAGCTTTTTGTGGCAGGGGGCATAATCACGAAGATTATTCTAGCCTATCTGTGCCAGATTCCTCTTTATTAAGCGATTCTTCTGCCGGCATCCTTCCTATGATTACCATCCAAACTGATGGGTAGTCGCTAATAATAAAGCAAAAGGGGCTCAAAACCCCTTTCTTTTGTCGGCGATTTTGCAATATCCCATGCAAATCGCCCATCTTTTAGAAAGAGCATTGCTCTTAAACTTACTTCTCCAAAATTGGAGTGACAAGTTTGACATCAAAGTAAAAATGAAGGCAATAGTGACGTTGCTTATCGATGCATAGTTGACGATAATATGGGCATGGAAAATCAAACACCACTTAATTTTAGCCCCAAAGGCTCCTATGACGATCTGATCCGTTCTTTGAAAGAAGAACTTGGTTTTCAGGCGATTAGCCACGAAGAAGAAAAGAAAAAAATCGCCGTCGAACTGGCCTCCTTTGCCAAAAATGGCGACCGAATTGGTTTAGGAAGCGGCAGCACATCTTTTCTCGCGACCGTCGCTTTGGCCCATCGCGTTTCCGTGCTTAGCCTTAAGGTAGAAGTGGTCGCCACTAGTCTTGAAATCGCCCATCTCGCCGCTTCTTTGGGCCTTCCTATCTCCGAACTAGGCGAAGGCAAGCTCGATTGGTGCTTCGATGGGGCCGATGAGGTCGATGACCGCCATCGTCTGATCAAAGGTCGCGGCGGGGCGATGCTCCGCGAGAAAATCGTCCTCTCTAACGCCAAAAAAGCCTACATTCTAGTCGATCCTTCTAAGAAAGTGACGCGTTTAGGCGAGCGTTTCCCTATCCCCGTCGAAGTTTTGCCTGAAGCCGCTTATCCCGTTAAGCGAGCGCTAAAGGAATTAGGTGCCACGGAAGTCCTTCTGCGCAAGGCCGGTTCTTCCAAAGACGGCCCCGTTCTTACTGAACATGCTAACCTCATCTTAGATGCCCGTTTCCCCTTCATCGAGGACGATTTGGAAAAACGAATCAAGAACATCGTCGGCGTCTTGGATTCCGGTCTTTTTATCGGTTACCCGCAGATTGCGATAATTGGTTTGTGAGCCCCTTTACAATGTTTTTTATTATCGCTTGCCGTCTTTTTTAATTAACTTTATGGCAACACCTTTCATTTATGTTATCCTAATTGGTGAAAGAGGAAAGCATCCATGGATCAATACGATTATAAGACGATTAATATCCCCAAAGGCTCCGACAACAGTTTTCATCGGATTTTTCAAACCTTTGGTTACCGCCCCATCACCTCACAGGAAATCAATTTCGTTCGGACGATGAACGGCAATATCCAAGGCTCTACGGACATGGCCCATTATTATTATCCGTCGGAAGCCGATGAGGCTTTGATGGGTTTGGCCCTCCATCATAACGACGAACCCGTCGACAATTACGTCCGCATGACCTATGGCCGTAACCGCTTCGCCAATGATTTCCCTGAGCAAAGAAAGGCCGAGCACATCTATAATCGGATGACATACGATAATTACCTTATTTATAACAAGGCTGTCAAGGCCAAAAAGAAGCGCCGTTTGCCGGTTATCTTCTTGATTTTGTTTTTGCTTCTCCTTATCGGCGGCGCCGCGTGCTTTGGCGTTGGCGTTTGGAAAGGCGGTAGCGAAGTGACCCTTGGTGATGTTCTTTCCTCGGGTGTCTATGGCATGCTATATTGGTTCGGTTTGGCTGGAACCGTTCTCGGATTGTTCTTCCTTCTTTTCTTCGGCGGTTTGCGCCGCACGATCAATTCGGGGAAATATAATCGTTATCGCGACGCGATGCTTAAAATCGAGGAAATGAAAGCGGATTTCCGCTCCGCCTTCCGCCATAGCGAGAAAGCTCCTGCCATCGATGAGCAGAAATTGCTCGATATCGAACGAGGTTGCAAAATCAAATAAATAGGCCTTTGACGGCCTTTTTTTCATGTCGCTTTCCTTTTATTTAGACCGCCAAAAGAAACCGGAGACCGCCAAGGCGCAGCTTTTTCATTTTTTGCTCGTCTCCTTTGAATCCTTTTCGATTTCCTTTTTAACCCTTTTTCTTAACGAAGCGAGCAAAGCTCTTTCGTGGAGCCCTCTACTGACGTCACTAAGCCTCTTCCTTTTGCCCTTTGGCGCTATGATAGGGATTTTCATATCCTCCCATTTCGTCTCCACGGAGAAGAAGAACCTCTCTTTGATGCGTTATTTGCTTATCGGGTTAGCCTTCTTTTTGCTTTCCCTTTCTCTATTCGGCTATCTTTTGCCTAGCGGCGTTAGCGAAGAGGAGAGGAACCTTTCCTCTTCCGCCTATTATCTTTATTACGTTTTGCTTGTTTCCTTCTCTTCGCTTACGATGGCTTTTTACGCCGCTTTTTCTTGTTTTGGCATCTCCCTTTCCGCCGACATCAATTTTGCTGAAGGGAGTAAATATGGCCACGTTTGCATCTATGGCGCGTTGGCGCCTTTGATCTTTTCTCCTTTGGCGGGCCTTTTCCTTGAGAATTTCTTAGGCTACCGCGGCTATTCTTTGTTGTTTCTTCTTTCCCTCCCCTTTTTGCTCCTTCTTTTCGTCTTCACTTATTTCTTTAAACCCTTTGATCCTATGACCTTTCATCAGGATGCTCATGAAAAAGTCGAATGGAAGGAATTATTAGGTAACAAAAAATACAGATTATATCTATTAGTTTCTATTTTATGGATCCCTTTGATATGGGCAGGGGATTCCCTGGTCAGCAATTTATGGACCGCTTTGGAGGGGGTGGAGAGGATAAACGCCTTCAATCCTTTAAGCTATGGCTTTTATTTGGCGATATCCTCCTTCGTCGAATTCTTCGTGATCTTCTTTAATACCAAAGTGGGCTTCGGCCGTCATATCCGTTTCTCTTCTTCCTTGGCTTTCATCGCTTTGATCCTTATGAGCCTCTCCTTTGGGATTATTTCCTATTTCTATGACTCGCCACTAGAAAACGGCCTTTTCTTGGCCATACCCGTCATTTTGCTTCATGCCCTTAAAGGGGTGGCTAACGGCTTATTCGTCACCAGCAATCTTTCGATGCTCCATCATATCCTTGGTCCTAAACGTCGTCGGAAAGCCGTTTTCCTTTCCTTCTTTATCTTTCAGGCGATGAACGCCATTTTGCAACTCGTCTATCCTTATCTTACTAACGTTAGGTATCTCTCTTTCTTTGTCTTGGCTTTCTTGGCCGCTAGCGGCCTAATTCTGTCTTTTTTCCTCGATTCCTCGCTTTTGCATCATCCCGAAAAAGAAATTGCGGTCGATGAGCATAGCCTTTAAGAAGCTTTAAAGCGATAATGCTTTTTCTTAGCTAAAAAGCGTCCCTTCCATAAAAGGAACAAATTTTTGATAGGTGCATCAAGGGAAAATTCTTATACTTTATTTAGCGAGCCTAATTAGGCTCGTCGAAGGGATAACGAAGATATGGATAATTACAGCAAGAAAAACGCCGCGATGCTTAAACGGCTATCGGCGGCTAAGTGGATTTGGTTAGCTAAGGAAGAGGAAGATCAATATATCGAAATCAAAGGGGAGTTTTTCGCTCCTAGCTCGAAAGCTATCCTTGATCTTTCGTGCGATGGCAATTATGAATTTTATCTTAATGGCACCCTCATTTCCTTCTCCCAAAGCCCTTCGCACCCCCTTCATCCGATCGTTGATTCTCTCGTTATGGAGGTTAAAGAAGGCCATAACGAATTCCATATCATCGCCTATCACCCAGGAAGCGAAGGCTTCAGCAGCTTCTATCCGACGATAGCTTCGATAATCTTTGCCATCTCAAGCCCGAGGAAGACCCTTTACGCCTCGGGAGAGGAAAGCGAGGTCGCTCTTTCTAAACGCTATATATCGGGTCAAAAAAAGAAAGTGTCGCCGCAACTAGGATACCGCCCTTTCATCGATTTGAATCAAGAGGACGCGCCTATTGAATATCAAAAAGCCAAGCTCATTAACCGCCAGGAGGCGATTCCTGAATTACGTTATAACGAAAAATGCTTCTTGGACGAGAAGAACGCCCGATATCCCGCGCCGCTAAAACTAGGAAAGGGTCATTATCGATTCGATTTCATGCAAGAACAAGCTGGATATCTGCGTTTTTCCCTTTTATCGGCCCATCCTCAGAAAATTCGTATCGCTTATGCTGAGCACTTAGTCGATGAGCGACTCGTCTATCAAGTCGGGGGCCGCGATTTTTCGTTGGAAATCCTCCTTAAAGCGGGCCGTAACGATTTCTTCGAAGGCTTTTTGCGAGTGGCTGGACGCTATGTCGAGATCATTGCCGAGGAGGATTTCTTAGAGCCCCCGGTTCTAAGCATCATCCCTTTCCTTTATCCTTTCAAAAAGAAGAAATACGTTTTCAAGGACGCCTATAGTCTTAATGCCCATGGCTTAGCGGAAAGAACGCTCGAATGTTGCTATCATGAGCATTACGAGGATTGTCCGATGCGGGAGCAATGCCTTTATACCCTTGATAGCCTCAATCAAATCGACGCGGGTCTTCTCTTTTTCGAAAACAAGGAGCAGATCCGTTCGTCTTTGCGCCTTTTCGCTTTGTGCCAAAGGGAGGACGGCTTGCTTCCGATCTGCGCTCCGACGAACCTCAAATTGACGATCCCTAGTTTCTCTTTGTATTACATCTTTGCCGTCAAAAGCTATTTTTTAGCGACGAACGATCTATCTTTTTTGCGGAAAACCTTCCCGGTTCTTACGGGGATCATAACCGCTTTTAAGAAGCGTTTGACAGATTATTTGTTACCTACTTTCGAAGGCAAGGATTATTGGAATTTTTATGAATGGGAGGATGGTTTGGATGGGCGATTAGGCGAAGATGAGCCGCAAACTTATGACATCATCCTCAATTCCCTTTTCATCATGGCCCTCGAAGATTACGCCGATTTGGGAAAATATTTGGGGATATCGGTCAAATACCGCGAGCTCGTTAAGCAAATAAGGCTCAAGGCCCATGAATTCTTTTATGACGAGAACAACAATCTCTATCTCACCGATGTTCGCAGCATCTCTTATAGCGTTCTCGGCAATTCCTTGGCTATCCTTAGTGGCATCGCTCCTTCCGCCCTCCGTTTTAAGATAACGCGGAAGCTCATCAAACCTTTTCAAAACAATTTGGCTCCCATTTCCCTTAGCATGAGGCGTTTCCTATACGATGCATTATTATCCGTCGACGATTTCCATTATCCCGATTTCATCCTTCAAGATATCGAGGATATCGTTAAAAACATCCTTCAAAGCAACGGCTCCACCTTCTATGAGACGGAAGAAGGATATGCGGCTTTCGAGGGCGCGGGCAGCCTTTGCCATGGCTGGGGCACGGTCGTCGTCGCTTATTTATACCGCTTCGGGTGGATGAAAGAGCAAGCGCCTAGCGATATCCACGATAACGACGCCTAAAGCGTTAAAACAATTCGTCGGGATCGATATCCAAACTGATTGTCTCTTCCTCCTCGTTATTTCCTTTGATGCCCAAAAGCGCTTCCAAAATGGTGGTTTTTTGAAACGGGTGCGGGAAGTTTTTGCTAGCAAGGCTATAGACGGAGGAAATGTTACGATTATCCGCCATTTTCGAATAAACGGATATATTCTTACGGTCGTTGCTGGTCTTATATAGGTTTATTTGATTGTTTAGGAAGGCCAACAGATCGATTTTTTCGTGACTACGAAAATCCCATATGTAACCGAAGGGGAAGCCGTTTTTCGATAAGGCGTCGCCTAAAAGGGCTTCTAGATATGCGCCAGGGGCGTTGGTAAACCCCTTTTCCTTAAGCCTAGCGATTTCCTTTTCTTCTATATGCATCGAGAAGAGGCCTATATCGGGTGGGAAAAGCTTAAAATCCTCTTTTGATGGGCTAAAGGAACGTTCATAGCGAGAGGACAGACGAAAATAGCCATAACGACCAAGAAGGTTGATGGCAGGCAAATATGAGGAAGCACGGGCGTTTTTATGAAGGAGGGAATATTTAAATTGGGGGAATCCTTCTTGGTAATAGGATCCAAGGCAAGAATAGATTTCTAAGCCGCTTTTAAAGATGAAATTGCCACTATCAAGAAAGGCTCGAATAAGCGAGGAACGAAGGGAGGATTCGATGGACGAAAGCCGCTTGCGAATCTGTTTTCTATTGACGCCATTTAAATAGAGTGAGATAGCGGCGGGAAAACCGCCGGTAACGAAATAATCGAATAGATAGCCGTTTAGTTCCTTCAGAGCTTGCTTTTCGCCCTTTTTGCGATAAAAGGAAGGCAAATCGTCGGTATCGATGCCTAGATTCAAGAGAAATTCATGGAAATCCAAGGGTTTGATTTGGAAGGTTTTAATATCCTTAATATCGTCCTGTAGGGCGGATTCATGATCGGAAATGAGGATATAAGCGAAACGCTTATCGTTTTCTTCTTTTAGGCGTTTAATTGCTTCATCTCCCTTGCTTACATGGTCAAAAATAACGATTTTATCGGACTTTTTTCTGTTTGGTAGCAAATTAACGATTTTATCCTCGTTTTTCTTATTGGCAAGAAGAAGTTCCTCTTGGCCCGCCTTTTGCAAATCAATGTAGCGATATGGGAGATTAAGATTGTCGCAAACCCGCCTTATTAACGAGGTTTTTCCGACATTTGGAAGTCCTTCAACGAGAATGAAGTTGCCCGTTTCCAAGGTTAGGACGCTGGATGTTATCTCCTTATCCAGCCGCCTTTTTAAAATGATATTTTTCATATCCTTATTGTAATTATTATAGTAAATATTTCAATAATTTTAAGTTAAATAATACAAAAAAATATTAATTTAAATGCTTTAATCTACTTAAAAATATCAATGTTAAAAATGCCAATTTTAATAAATATATCACTTGTTTACTTTATTATTCTAAAAATGTAAGAAGAAATGATAATTTATTTTTCTTAATTTAAAAAATCATAATTACTAAACATGCACAGAAAGAAAAAAGGGCTTTGGCAAGCCCTTTTTCGTGAGGATTTCAAAATCCCCTATTTAGCGAAGAGATCATCAAGGTCTTGAATGAAGGAGGGGAGTTTGCTTAGGTCTTTGATTTTCGCTCCGGAAGCCTGCGCATGGCCGCCGCCTTCCCACTTGGCGGCGACACCGCTGATATCGGCTTTCTTGGAACGGATGCTGATCCGCCAGCACCAATCTTTGGGATTAGGATCTTCGGTGATTGAGCACCAGGCGTTTATGCCTTCGATATTAGAGAATAAATTGACATTTTCCTTGCCGCGTTCGGAGGTGATATTGAGCTCTTTTTGCGTTTTCTCGTCCAGGCAATAATAAGCGACGCCATGCGGCGAAACCTCGAAGTGATTTAGAACATATGCGGTCACTTTCAAATCGTCCAATTTCTTTTCGTACATCGCCAAATAAATGGCGTTGATGGAAATGCCGGTTTCGATTAGGCTTTCCGCGATGGCGAAGGTGTGGGGGGAGACGCTGCTATAAAGGAAGCGGCCGCTGTCTCCGACGATTCCGATATAGAAATAACGAGCCGCCTCTTGGCTGATTTTCTTGCCTTTCCAATTTAGCAAAACGGAGGTGACAAGTTCCGCCGCGCTGGCGCTATGCAAGTCGACGATTGAGCAATCGGCGATTTCATTTTTGGATGGGTGATGGTCGATTTTGACGATATAAGAAGCCTTTTTGTAACGCGGATCGGCGATTCTTTCGTCATCTCCGACATCGACGACGATGGCTAAAAACGGCGTATCGAACCAACTATCCGGCAATCTTTCGGTCTCTGGGAAGAGACGAGGGGTGAAGGTGACGTGGTTATCGCCGACGTAATGGATCTCCTTTGAGGGGAAATTTTCCTTTAAGAAGGTATATAGCCCCATTTGGCTCCCCATCGCGTCATAATCGGGTTTGATGTGACGGAAGATGCAGATGCGGTCGTATTTTTTGACGGCGCGATAAAAAGATAGGTATTCCTTCTTCTTGTCTTTTGCGTATTGCTTAATCGCTATGGGCAACGACATATCAAAGGGTCCCTTCTAAAGCCTTAAGGCAATCCTTGGCAATCATCAATTCCTCGTCGGTGGGGATTACAGCCATGGGGATTTGGCTATCAGGGGTGCTAATAAGCCCTTCGGCCCCGCCATATAAAACGGCGTTCTTTTCTTTGTCGAGGTTTAGATGCAAGGCGTCTTTGATGTCGTTATAGACGGCTTCGCGGTAATCGGCGGCGTTCTCGCCAATGCCTCCCGAGAAGACGATCAAATCGCAACCGCCTAACCTAATATAATAGCTGCCGATATAATCGGCGACGCGCCTTGCCCATAATTTGATGGCGATTTGCGAACGCTTATGGCCATTTTGGGCCGCTTCTAGGACATCGCGGGTGTCATTAGAGACGCCGCTTACGCCTAAGAAGCCGCTCTTTTTGTTGAGGATGTCATAAACGCTTTCGGCATCGAGCTTCAAAGAGGTGCATAAATAATTGAAGACGGAAGGGTCGATGTCACCCGAGCGGGTCCCCATCATCACCCCACCTAGAGGAGTGAGGCCCATCGAGGTCGCGATGGCTTTTTCGTTATGGATGGCGCTAAGGGAGGCGCCGCTGCCTAAATGGCAGGTGATAACCTTCCTATCTATCTTGTCTTTAAGGAAATCCTCATGGGCCTTAAGGGCCAAATAATTATGGGAAGTGCCATGGGCTCCGTAGCGGCGGATATCGTATTCCTCGGTATATTCATAAGGAATCGGGAAGAGTTTGTCCTCCTCATCCATATCGCAGAAATAGGCGGTATCGAAGACGGCGAGGGCTAAAGCGTTAGGCAAAGCCTTCTTGAAGGCATGATATCCCATCAAATGGGCGGGCGCATGGAGGGGGTCGAGGGGGATTAGCTTAGCCACTTTCTCCTCGGTGTCCTTATCGAAAACGGTGCTCTTATTGAAATATTTGCCACCTTGGACGACCCGGTGGCCGACGGCTTTGATCTCGTTCCAATCCTTCACGATGCCGTATTTGGTGAGGGCGTTAAGGATGAGCTCGACGCCGAAGGAATGATCCTTGATCGGCAAATAATCATCGTGCTTATCGCTACCGAACTTGATGCGGAAGTGAGCGTCATCGTGCCCGATTCTTTCGACTAAACCTGAGCAAATAACTTTCTCCTCAGGCATCTCAAACAATTTGTATTTGATTGAACTGCTGCCAGCGTTGACGGCCATGACTTTAAACATATCTTTACCTCTTTCAGTCGCCAAGATTTTAGCGCTTATGCCTCTTTTATCAAAGAGCCATTATCGTTTCTCGCCGAGAGACACGGCGCTTTTTCGCGCAATGCATCGGATCATCTTTTCATAGCCGCCAAGCCTATCTTCTTTTGCGAAAGCTTCCCTTTAATGCCTCTCTGCTCTCGCTTTTTATGGGTTAAACATCCTCGCCTTTGCTTTATAATTGAAGCAACACGAAGGGGATTATGATATGGCCTATGGTGTTCTCTATGACTTCTTGATGGGGCAATCCATCGATGCATTCCGCTATTTCGGCGCCCATTTCCTTTCCCTTCCTCATCCTGCCGACAAGGATAAGCAAGTCCACGGCGTGATGTTTAGGCTCTATGCTCCGCTAGCTGCGGACGTCTCCGTCATCGGCGAATGGAATGGCTGGGACGTGCGAGCCGATAAGATGAAGAAGGTCGATGACGCCGGCGTTTATGAATTGTTCATCCCGGGACTAAGGAATTATATGGCCTATAAATTCCATTTCCGTAACGCTCTAGGGGAATATGTCGACAAAGCCGACCCATATGCCTTCTATAGCGAGCTTCGTCCTGCCACGTGCTCCCGCCTTTTCGATATTGAGAATTTCTCTTGGCACGATGAGGGCTTCGTTAAAAGCAGAAGCCCTTCCTTCGATAAGCCCATCTCCATTTATGAGATGCATTTGGGATCGTGGTTAGGGAAACGCGATGGGCGTTTCCTCTCCTATGAGGAGATAGCCGACCGCCTTATTCCATATTTGCTATCGATGGGTTTCACCCATGTCGAATTCCTTCCGCTTACCCAACATCCTTTCGATGGTTCGTGGGGGTATCAGGCGACGGGCTTCTATAGCGTCGATTCCCGTTATGGCAATCCCTATCAGCTAATGAGCCTCATTGATCGCCTCCATCAAGCGGGGATCGGGACGATATTGGATTTCGCGCCTTTGCATTTCGCCAATGACAAGTTCGCTCTCCGACTCTTTGACGGCTCTCCTTTGTATGAATACGCCGATCCGAAAAAAGCCATTTCCCCATGGGGATCTTGCCTCTTCGATTTGGGCAAGGACCCCGTTCGCAGCTTTTTGATGGGCGCCATCAATTATTTCATCGAATATTACCATTTCGACGGCATCCGCCTCGACGCCGTTTCTAACCTCATTTATTGGAATGGCAACAAAAACGATGGGGAGAACCTCGGCGCTACCGAATTCGCCAAACGCCTTAATGGCAAAATCCATTCCGCCCATCCCGGCGTCATGATGATCGCCGAGGATAGCTCCGATTATTCGGGCGTTACCAAAATGACCTCGGAAGGAGGCCTTGGCTTCGATTACAAGTGGGACCTCGGATGGATGAACGACACCTTGTCCTACTATTCCAAAGATCCTATCTATAAGAAGTGGGAGCATAACAAGCTCACCTTCTCGATGGCATATTTCTATAGCGAGCGTTTCTTGTTACCCCTCTCCCACGATGAAGTGGTGCACGGCAAAGGATCGCTTATCAATAAGATGTATGGCGATTACGAGACGCGTTTTGCGTTATTAAGAAACCTCTTCCTCTATCAATTCGGCCACCCTGGAAAGAAGCTTAATTTCATGGGCAACGAATTCGCTTCCTTCGATGAATGGAACGAGAACGTCTCTTTGCCTTGGAACTTATTGGCCTTCCCTAAGCATGATTCGATTAAACGTTTATTGCGTGACCTCAATCTCATCTATCGTTCCGAGGAAGCCATGTATAAGGGCGATTATAAGGGCGATTGCTTCCAATGGACGATGGTCGACAATAACCTTCAAAGCGTCTTCGCTTTCGAGAGGGTTTATGGCGATAGCGATCTCCTCTTCGTCTTCAATATGACCCCTAATTATTACGAATCATATGATATCGGCGTCTATCATGAGGGCCTCTGGCGAGAACTCTTTAATAGCGATAAAGACGTTTATGGCGGCAAGAATCAGTATTGCGGCGGCGACCGCTTCACGAAAAAAGGCGCCCCCGAAGGGCGTCCGTACCACCTTTCCTTGAAGGTTTCCAGCTATAGCGCCTTCATTATGAAACGGGTGAAGGGAAATCAAGAAGATAAGCGATTTTCTAGCCACAAACGGAAATATCATTAGTTTCTTTTAATTGCGCGCCTTTGCAAATAAGCGCATTCAAAAAATCAAAACAAGCCTATCATCGAATCTTTTTATATTGCGCTTATATTGCGCTCTATTGCGCTTATATTGCGGATGCTATAAAATATCCATGGAGGAAGCTCATGAAGGACATTCAGACAATCGCCTTGATCGTGCGGGGGCTATGTGCATTAAAAAAGGAAACCCCGTATGTGGAATTCAAGGTCAATAACGCCGACCCAGATATGATAGGGGAGAGGATATCCGCCATCTCGAATATGGCTCTTTTATCTGACGAACCTTATGGATATATCGTTTGGGGAATCGAAGACGAAACCCATTCGATCGTCGGGACAAAGCTTTCTTTCTTTTCTTGGAAGAAAGGCGAGGAAGACATTGTGGCTTATTGGCGGAACCTTCTTTCGCCTTCCTTAGATCTAGAAGCCTATGAAGTGACGTTGGACGATAAACGCGTCTTGGTATTGGAGATCCCGGCTGCCGCTCATTTTGCGAGCGCTTATAAGAAACAAATCTATTGCCGTATTGGCAGCTACACTAAAAACATCAAAGATTACCCGTCGCTTGAAAAGGAATTGTGGCAACGTCTTGATCTCTCCTCGCCCGAAAGCCGTATTGCCTTAAGCGGAGTCAAGAAGGAGGAGATCCCTTCGTTCCTTTCCTTCCCGTCTTATTGGAAAGCCGTTGGCGTCTCGAATCCCCTGAACGAAGATGAGACGATAACGCGTTTTTGCCGCGAGGGCTTTTTGCTCGACGAGAAAGGCGGGCATTATTCGATAACCGTTCTGGGGGCATTGCTATTTGCTTCGGATTTATCTTCCTTCCCGAAACTAGAAGGCAAAGCGCTCCGCATCGTCAATTACGCCGGCGAAAGCCGTTTGGAGACGAAAGGGAAGCAGACCTTTTTGTCAGGATATGCCATTTCCTTCGAAGAATGCTTCAAAGCGATAACCGCCCTGACGCAGACTTCCGATATTTATGTAAATGGCGTGCGGAAGGACCATTATATCGTTCCTCCGATTGCCGTAAGAGAGGCTTTAGGCAACCTTCTCATTCATCAGGACCTTCTTTCTAATGGCGGGCCTTTGGTAGAAATATTCGTCGATCGCGTCGAGTTTTCTAATCCAGGATTTCTAAGCGTGCCCATCGATCGATTGATTGATTCGCCTCCTAAGTCGGTTAATGAGCGCCTAGCCTCCTTCCTTAGACGAATCGATATCGGCGATACGGCCGGAAGCGGCTTCGACAAGATCGTGGCGTCTTTAGAAAAGGAGAAATTGCCACCTTTCAAGATGGAAGAGGCGCCAAGCGGCGTCCGTTTGATGCTATTTAAAGAGAAACCGTTCGAGGAATATTCGCAAGAAGAAAAACTCGCGGCTACCTATGATCACGTCGTTATTTCCTATTTGTCTTCGAAAAGGGCTACCAACAAAAGCTTGCGTGACCGCTTTGGGTTGGGTGAGGAAGCCAAATTTCGCGTCAGCCGTTTGTTGGCGCTTGCTTTGGATAGCGGAAAAATCAAGAAAGCGGCTTTGTCCGATAAGAAAGACACGGCATATTTGCCTTACTGGGCGTAATTGCGCGCCTTTGCAAATAAGCGCATTCAAAAAATCAAAACAAGCCTATCATCGAATCTTTTTATATTGCGCTTATATTGCGCTCTATTGCGCTTATATTGCGAAGGCTATGTTTTCATTCCTTGCCAGATTGCTTTAAACGGCATTTTCGCGTCTCGTCGAAAACTAATTTTTGCGTAACTTATGCATGCGGATTATCCTCTTAAGACGCGCGTTATTGTCGAAAACGCTCTCGTCGAGATTCTTGATTTTCAATTTGCGTACGTCTAGGGAAAACGAATAGATGGACGAACCGTCTTTCTCATAGATGAAAGAGGCGGCCTGTGCGAAGCTTTCGCCCAAATAAAACCCTCGCCCAAAGTTGCGGTTATTCCGTGAGCCATTGGCCGTTACAAAGGAAAGACCGCGCTTAGAGACGCATAAAAGGATGATTTCCTCCCTTCTTTTAAAAGCTCTTCTTTGCTTTCGCTAAGACGAAAACCCTTTTGATGGATGTAGGAATAGAATTTTTCATACATGTCATCGCGGATCCTTCCTTTTTCGCGAAGCCCTTTTTCAAGGGTTATTCGAGATATTGCGGTTCCTTACGAAAGTTCCAAAACGTTGATGTTCATTACTTCCAAGATGAAGGAAATATCTTCTTAAAACGATATTCGCATTTTAATTTCATCGTCTTCCTCTCCGTTTTTTCATCATACGCCCTAAACTTATTCGTTCAATTTATGCGAACAAGTTTATGTCTTTGCCTTCTCTTCCCTCCCTTGCTATGCAAGAGGGGGTTAAAAATATCCTCTTTAAGCGATAAGATATTACTTGCGTTTAGCGCAACACCCTTAGGGAGATAAATATGTTTGCCAATAAAATGGACTTCAAACAAGAATTCGAATGTCGCCTCAGCGAAAAATACGGCCGCAGCGTCGAAGATAGCCACATCACCGAGAAATACGACATCCTCGGCGAGATGGTCCGCGACTATGCTGGCTATTATTGGCGGGGATGTCGTGAAGATATCTATAAGACAGGCAAGAAACAATGCCTTTATTTCTCGATGGAATTCCTAATCGGACGTCTTTTGAAGAGCAATATGCAAAATCTTGGCATCTATAAGATCGCCAAAGACGGTTTGGCTGATTTTGGCATCGACATCGAGGAAATCGAAAAACAAGAGCCCGATGCGGGGCTCGGCAACGGGGGCCTAGGAAGGCTCGCCGCCTGTTTCTTAGATAGCGCCGCCTCCTTGGGGCTACCGATGCATGGCAATACCATCCGCTACGAATATGGCTTCTTCCGCCAGAAATTCGTGCGGGGGAGGCAAACCGAGCTCCCCGATCAATGGCTATCCAATGGCTTCGTCTTCGAAGTCCGTAAGCCCAAGCACGCCGTGGAAGTGCAATTCGGAGGCAACGCCGAGACCTATATCAAGCCCAATGGCGAATACGCCTTGCGGACGGTCAACGCCACTTGCGTCCGCGCCGTCCCTTATGACGTGAGCGTCCCTGGTTACCGCAATGGCGTCGCCAACACCTTGCGTCTATGGAGTGCCGAGCCAAGCGAAAACAACCTCCCGAAGAACGTCTCCTTCGCCGATTATCTATCGACCCTCAAGGAACTTTCTTTCGGCTTATATCCCGATGATAGCACCGAGCACGGCCGCATTTTGCGCTTACGGCAACAATATTTCCTCGTGAGCGCCGGCCTTCAAAGCGTCCTCCGCGGCGAGATGCGCCGCTATAAGGATTTGCGTTCCCTTCCCGAGCATTACGTTTTCCAGTTAAATGACACCCATCCGATTTTGGCTATCCCCGAGATGATGAGGCTCCTTATGGACGAATATGGCTATGGTTGGGATGAATCCTGGGCGATGGTGGAGAAGCTTTTTGCCTACACCAACCACACCGTCATGCCCGAGGCTCTCGAGCGCTGGCCCGTCAATTACGTTCAAAGGAACCTTCCGCGCGTCTATATGATCATCGAGGAAATCAATCGCCGCTTTAACGCCTTTTTGGCAGAGAAAGGGGTAAGCGACGATAAGCGCTACGCCATGCAGATCATCAAAGACGGTCAAATCCATATGACCAACATGGCCATCTACGCCTCTTTTAGCGTCAATGGCGTCGCCAAGATCCATACTGAGATCCTCAAAACCAACACCTTCAAGCATTTTTATGAGCTTTATCCCGCCAAATTCAACAACAAGACCAATGGCGTCACCCCACGCCGCTGGCTCATGTATAGCAATCCCAAATTAGCCGAGCTAATCACTAAGAAAATCGGTGATGGATGGGTGAGCGACATGGCGAAGATATCCGCCTTCTGCGCTTACGATGAAGATAAGGCCGTCCAAGAGAGGCTCCTTTCCATCAAGCGCGAGAACAAAGTAAAATTCGCCGCCTTCGTGAAAGATAATTACGGCATTGAGATCGATCCCGACGCCATTTATGATTCGCAGATCAAACGCCTCCATGCCTATAAGAGACAGCTCCTTAATATCTTCCACATCATGTCCCTTTATCTGCAATTAAAGAAGGATCCCGCTAATTTCAAGATGGCTAAGCACGTCTATATCTTCGGCGCTAAAGCGGCCCCAAGCTATGAATACGCCAAGCGCATCATCGAACTCATCTTAGCCGTCGCCAAGGTCGTTAACGATGATCCAGCGGCTGCCCCATATATGAAAATCGTCTTTGTGGAGAATTATTCGGTCTCCCTTAGCGAATTAATCGTTCCCGCCACCGATATCAGCGAGCAAATAAGCACCGCAGGTAAGGAAGCTAGCGGCACTAGCAACATGAAATTCATGATGAACGGTGCCTTGACGCTTGGGACGATGGATGGTGCCAATATTGAGATTGTCGATTTGGCGGGCAAGGAAAATGCCGTCATCTTCGGGATGAATAAAGAGGAAGTGGAGAAGGAATATGCCTCTGGCACCTATAATCCTTGGGATATTTACAATAACGACCCAGAGATTAAGGAGATCATCGATTCCCTCTTCTTTGGCCCTTGGGCGGAGGAGCATAAAGACCGCTTCCGCCTCATCTTCGACGAAATTATGAACCATGGCGACCAATATTTCGTCCTTAAGGATTATCGTTCCTATAAAGAAGCTTGCGAAGAAGCCGAGAGGTTCTACCTCGATAGGCCGCGCTTCGCTAAAGCCATGATCGATAACATCGCCGGCAGCGGCTATTTCTCTAGCGACCGCACCATCGCCGATTATAACGAAGACATCTGGAAGTTAATTCCTTACGAGGTGGAAGACGATGATTGACGAATTCTCTTTCGAGGAACTTTACGCCCTTCAAAAAGGGCTTGACGAGGATATCGCCAAGCGCCATGACGTCACTTACGAAAGCACCTTCGAGAGACGCCTATTGGCTCTTTTCGTCGAACTTGGAGAATTCGCCAACGAAACCAGATGCTTCAAATTTTGGTCGCTTAAGGGCCCTTCGGGGAAGGAGAGGATCCTCGACGAATACGCCGACGCCCTCCATTTCCTCTTGTCGTTAGGGTTAGCGATCGGCGTCAGCGATTACCATCATCATTTCCGAAAAAGCGACCTGAACCTCAGCAAAGCCATCCTCACGGTCTATGAGAAGGTCCTTTCCTTCGATGAGAACCGCACCAAAGACAATTACGAGGAAGCCTTCGCCTCCTTCTTGGATCTTCTCCCCATCATGGGCTATGATTTCCTCGATATGGAGAAAGCCTATAAAGCCAAATTGGCCGTCAATTTCCTTCGTCAGGAGCAAAAATATTAAGGATGGCTTTCCTCGATAAGATAGTCGTTACCATCGAAAAGGGTGAGAAGGCGCTTCATAAGAAGGGCTATAAGGCCCTCGCTTTCGGACTATTTTTCGTTCTTATCATCGCCCTCCATTTTCTCTTTTGTTATAAGGGCGATGGTTTTTATGACGCGACGGGGGTTAAGGAATATGGCTTTCGTAGCCGCTTAGCCATGTGGATGGCGATCGCTTTATTTATCGTTTTTCTTTTTGGCCTTATCGCCATTTTCGTCGCGCTGCTTTTAAAAAAGAAGCTTTCCGCCAAGCGGCTTATTTATTTGTTTGTGGCGGTGGCGAGTGCTATCACTTTGCTATTGGGCGGCTTCTTGAATTTTAACAACAATCGCTTCACCCACGATTTCTCCGTTTATCAATATGGCGGCCATTGGTCGATTATTTATGACATCTACCAAACGGGCAAGATCCCGGGGGTAAGCTTCGATAATCAGTATTACCAAGTGAAGTTCTACCATTATGTCGTCGCTATGTTTGCCAGGTTCTTCTCGTTGCTATTGCCTTCTAGCGATGGCATCCAAATTTCCATTTTGAATGGTTCCTCCTTCCTTTCCCTTCATGACGCCCAGAGCCTTGAATGCATCCGCATCATCGATGCTTATTTGGGTTCTTTGAATTTTTATTTGCTGGCCAAGATTTTCTTGTCTTTGTTTAAGAGGCATGAGAGAAAGGCCGCCTATATGACAGGCTTCGCCCTCATGGTTCCCGCCTTTTATTTCGTCATCTATTCGGGCAATAACGATCTTTTCGCTCTCTTTTTCTCGCTTCTTTCTTTGGTTATCGCTTTGCTTTGGAAGGAGAAAAGGAGCTTCCTTAATATCATTTTCTTGGCCTTAGCCATCGCCATGGGGATGGAAAGCAAACTCAATAGCGGCCTCCTCGCCCTTCCTATCGCCTATATCTTCCTTCTTGAGCTATATCGCCTTTACTTCAAGAAAGAAGGGGAGAAGAAGGAAAGATTACGCTTCTGGGCGCAAATATCCCTCTTCGCTCTCATCTGTATCCCCTTAGCCCTCGGCGGGCATGTTTACCAGTCTTTAAAATACGATGAGCCCTTCGGCTACGTCCTCGATTTGGAGCGCAACGGCCCCAATTACATGCATGTCGATAACGAATATTACGGTTTCTTCTTCCGCTTCCTAGCCTTTCCTTCCCCCGATCTTTTCTCCTCTTGCTATAACATCAGGGCCTATTTCCCTGTTTCGGGCGGCTCTAGCGACCAATATGTTTGGGGGACGATCGACTATAACATCTGGACGGCCTTCATCAAGACGGCCCTTTGGGAGGAGCATAACCCCTTTGGCATCTTCGGAACATCCTCTTTTGACGTTTTCTTCATCTATGCGGCTTATATCTTCGCCGTCATCCTCTCCTTCCTCGTCTTCCTTTTCGCCATCTATTATCTTCTTAAATACATTTACAGCCTCATTCATAAAGAAGGGGACGCCCTTCCTTCCTTTGCCGCCATCTTCTTGCTTATCATCGCTTTATCGCAAATGCTCGCCTACGCTTATTTTTGCTATAAATACCAAGTTGGCTGCACGATGAACGCCCGTTATGCCCTTCCTCTTTTCCTTCCTTTCTCCGCGTTATTAGGGCAGGGGTTTACGGACGTTTCCAACTTTATCAAGGAAAAGAAGGAAGAAAGGAGGGGGTTATTCGCCAAAAAGAACGTTTAGCGTTTCGTATAGCGAGTAGTTACACTAAGAAGAATGAAGAAGACTTTGTATTTATTCATCGCCAACGCCCCTTTCTCCAAGAAGGGCTTTTCCGAATCTCTCTCCTCCTATGGCCTTCCCTTCCATCTCGTCTATCAAAACGAGACCCATGGCTATCTGGAAGCCCCATCCCGCTTGGGGGTGCTTTTGGCCCCTTCCTTATATATGATCCATGACGATCTGGGGGTGACGATCACTTTCTTAGAGGCTCCTAAAGCCTCGCCCTTATCGGATAAATTACTGAATGAGGCCCTTTCTTATTTCCCCAATCAAGTCGTTTGCCTCACCGATTTACTCATGAAGGAATTTAGTTTTGGCAATTTCTCTTCGATCCCCTTGCTAAAGAACGAATTCAAGGACGTTCCCCATGAATTGATGCTGACGGCGGGGGCGTATCTCCGCTCCAACCTCAACGCCTCCTTGACCGCCGAGATCCTTTATATCCATCGGAACACCTTCAATTATAGATTGTCCGCTTTCATTGAGCAGACGGGTCTAGATATCCGCGAATACCATAATGCTTTGCTCCTTGAATTTTATTTCCAATTCTGCTCTTGATTTTTTCGTTATTAAAAAGCTTCGTTTCTGAGATTTTTTAAAAATAGAAATTTCCTATTTTCCAAGCAAAACCCCTGTTAATTGAGCGATTATTGCGTCTTTTTGACGCATTCGTTGTTATAAAAGTTCCGCAAAATATTTGATTAAGCATCGCTATGATTTTGAAATGTAGGCAATGAGGAAATTATGAGCACATTGCAGGACGACAAAAAAATACAAGCCTAGAATCATCGACAAAACCATCGACGAATATTTAAGCAATTACGGTGCCATATGCGTAGAGGGGCCGAAATGGTGTGGGAAGACGTGGATTTATTTTCGCTATTTTTACCACGAAACACTCCGATGAAATTCTCGATTTAACTTGTAATCATTTTGGATAAAATGCAAATAAGTTTGGATTGGAGCGAAGATTATGGGCGAATACAGAAAAAGGATCGTGGATAAAATTCTTAACGAAAGAGCGAAAGGGGTCAATGCCTCAATGCGGTGTCATAAAGAATGTATATGACGCTGATTTAAACCTTCCGAATGGTTTTTGGCTTTTAGGCAGAATCGCAATTAGGATTCTTTTTCGCCACTTTCTCGCGCGTTAGTTTCTCTAAGGGGTATAAGCATGCGCCTTAATCGCGGAAGATCGTTTTGCGATTAGTTAGAATTCTTGTTTGTTTTGCTCCAGCAACTTGCCTATAACTACACTTAGCGGAGCAAATACGACGAAAACAACAAATAGGCAGACGTTACAATGTGCCGCTTAATGATGGCAACATCCGCAAGGGGTGCGGATGAAATCCAAAAGTTCGTCGACGTATTCGCGATTGATTTGATACATGTCCCCGTCTTTTCCTATTAAGGAACCTTCTTCCATCATCCTTAGCGAATCGATCAAGGTCTTTTCCTCATCCCCTGTGATGGCTAACAAGTCATCGAAGGACAATTCCCCTCTTAAATAAAGGAATTTAGTGATCTTAACCCGTGATGGGTCGCTAAGGATCAGGAATCCGGCGGCGGCTTCGTCTTTGTGCATAATCTTTCTCCTAAACGATAACAATTGTCGGATATGGCCTTAAAATTGCAAGCGAAGTGATATTTTATGGCGCCCATGCCCCTTGCTTATCGTCCTAAAATCCCCGTCCCTACCCTCCGATTGATCTTTATTATTCGATTTGTGCACTTTGCACAAGACAAATGATTTGGATATGATTAAACTACTCGTAACGCACAAAGGAGAACAACATGCCTCTATTCAAAAAGAAGAAGAACGAGGAAAACAAGCTCGGTCTTCACGTCGTCACCCGCGATGAGATCAAAGCCAGACAAGAGGAGATCGCCGCCCTCGAAGGAGAAGGCGAGCCCAAGGATCTAGCTTATGTCTCCCTTCGCCATGTCGATAAGGTCTACGATAACGGCGTCCAAGCCGTCTTCGATTTCACCTTAGACATCCAAAAGCAGGAATTCATCGTCTTCGTCGGCCCTTCGGGATGTGGTAAATCGACCACCCTCCGTATGATTGCCGGGCTTGAAGACATCACCAACGGTTCGCTATATATCGATGGGGAATACGCCAACGACAAATCGCCGAAAGACCGCGACATCGCCATGGTCTTCCAAAGCTACGCCCTCTATCCCCACATGACCGTCTATAACAACATGGCCTTCGGCCTTAAGATCCGCCATCTTCCTAAGCAAGAGATCGATGAACGGGTCCATTCCGCCGCCAAGATCCTCCAAATCGAGCAATTCCTCGATCGTAAGCCCAAAGCCCTCTCCGGCGGCCAGCGTCAGCGTGTCGCCTTAGGCCGCGCCATCGTCCGTAACGCCAAGGTCTTCTTGATGGACGAACCTCTCTCTAACCTCGATGCCAAACTCCGCGTCCAGATGCGTAGCGAGATCATCAAACTCCACGAATCCCTAGGCGCCACGACGATCTACGTCACCCACGACCAGACGGAAGCCATGACCATGGCCTCCCGCATCGTCGTCATGAAGCTTGGATATATCCAACAAATCGGCACCCCGATTGAGATTTATAACCATCCAGCCAATCTCTTCGTCGCTTCCTTCATCGGCAGTCCCGCGATGAATTTGCTCAAAGCCAATTACGAGAAGGGCGTCCTTAAATTCTCAAGCGGCTATGAGATAAAATTAAGCGCCGAAGCCAAGAAAGCCCATGAGGATTTCTATGCCAAACGGGCGACGGAAATCAAAGAAGAACTTACGAAAGCCAAAGCCGAATGGGAGAAGAAGAAGGTCGAATGCGACGCCGATCCGAAGCGCGCCGCCAAGATCGCTTCCCTTGAAGAGAGCCTCGAAAGCCTTAAGGCGAGCACGCCAGAGGCCGGCAAGGAAGAAGCCCATGCCAACCGCATCGCCGATATGTCCGCCCGCATCGCCGCCCTCAAGGAGCCCGATGAGCAGCTCGCTAAGAAGATCGCCCTCCTTAGCGATTCCCTCGCTAAGATCAATTCCGCCATCGAAAGCGGTGTGCATCCCGTCATCTATGGCATCCGTCCTGAGGACATCCACGAAGGCGATGAGGCCCATGCCGCCAAATACAAGAGCGATCCCTTTGAGATCACCGTCTCCGTCGCCGAGCTTCTCGGCCACGAATATTACGTCCATACCGATCTATGCGGTACCGACGTCATCGCCAAGATCCCTCTTACCCACCCCATCAAGAGCGGCGATAAGATGAAAGTCCTCTTCGATTTCCCGAAGGCCCATATCTTCGATCCCGAGACCGAAAAGAGAATTTATTAATCGCGTTTCAAAAAGAAAAGACCGTCAGCGGCGACGTCCATGGCGGTCTTTTTTTGATGGAACCATTTATTTTAGTGGTGGTGGGCGGGGTTATATAAGTTTCGCGACTTCTAGGCGATTCCAACCGAAAATTTATTTATGCTTTATTTATAAATATATCGGCGTTCCCTTCGCTTTCGACTTTCCTTCTTTCGACCTCCTTTAGCGACATCAAAAAACGGCCAGCCGGCCGTTTATTCGATGATTGACGAGACGAAGTTAACCCTTCTTATTGCCGTAAGGCTTTCTTTTAGAGAAGTTATTGCGATATCCGCTTTTGCTGTTCTCATAATTTCTTCCCGGTTTGCTCTTTTGCTTCCAAGAGGATTTCTTTTGGCCATGGTAGCCGTCTTTCTTATAGGCCTTCTCGCCATCATTTTTGTAGGAGGAGTCATGAAAGGCGCCCTTTTTCTTGTAGGAGAAGCCTTTTCCTTTATTAAAAACCCTCTTTTTATCGAAGGAGGCTTTCCCTTCATCGCCTCCCTTCTTATGGAAAGAGGAAGGCTTCTTTTCGTAAGAATTTCCCTTTTCCTTCCTAAGGGCGGCCTTTTTGATGTTCTCTCGTTTCCTTTTCTCGTAGCTTTCCTCGTCTTCTCCTAATAAGAAATCGAGTTTGTCCTCGCTTGAATACACCTTGATCCCGGCGGCGATGAGGCGACGGGCGGTTAAGCCCAATCCGTCGATCTTATTCCCTTTGAAGGATCCGTCATAAACGTGGCGGGAGCCGCAGCTAGGCGAGCCGTCTTTGAGGATGGCGATGCTGATGCCAAAGAGGCGGCAGGCTTGATAGGCCTTCTCGGCGCCGGCGATAAAGAAGGAACTGACATCTTTGCCTTCTTTGTTGAGGACGGAGCCGTCCTTTTGGATTTCGCTGGGGGAGCGGGGCACGCTTAAGCCGCCTTCCAATTCGGGGCAAAAGGGGATTAGAACGTATTTCTTCTTAAGCTTTTCGACGAAGGGGAAATAATTGTCCCCGCCGTCGTATTTCGTTTTGTCGCCTAATAAGCAGGCGGAGATTAAAATCTTGTCCATCCGCCCGATTATACGCATATCAAGGGACTTTTGGAAGAAAAAGAAGCCTTCTATAGGCGTAAGCGGCCCGATGCTATAAAATCACCTCATGGAAAAAAGGGAAATGCGGCTCGTCCATGTTGGCGAGAAGGATTATCGTTATCTTCTCGTTTATTCTTCGAAGAGGAAGCGGGGCGCTTCCCTCTCCCTTCGTAAGGACGGTTCCTTTTATCTGCGGGCGCCCTTTGGATATAGCCAGGAAAGCTTAGATGATTTCGTTTCCAAGGCCATCCCTCATCTCTTACATCGCGCCGATAAAAGGAAAGAACGGAAAGCGCCTTATGGCGAAGGATATCTTTACCTATTCGGTCAAAAGACCATTAATGATACCTTTTACTTCCTCCCTAAGAAGGAACAAGATGAGTACCTTAAGGAAGCCCTCGCTCCCTATATCGCCTCCCGCCTACCGATCATCATGGAGGCGGTGGGCAATAAAGAAGGGGTAACCTTCCTCATCAAACCCCTTAGGAGCGCTTACGGGATCTTCCATAAGAAGAAAAGGGCCATCTCTTTCTCTACCGTTTTGGCCTTCTATTCGCCGCGCGCCATCGATTCGGTCATCGCCCATGAACTGACTCATGATTTCGTCATCAGCCACGGCCCCGCGTTTTATGCTAGACTTTTAAAGGCCTTCCCCGCTTATTGGGAATGTCGGAAAGAACTTATCAACCAGGAATATGAAGGAAAGGATATCATCAAGGAATAACGCTAGGATTCAACGCGTTTTATCGCTAAGCAAGAAGGACGATTCCTTTTTCTTAGTCGAAGGATATCATCTCGTTGAGATGGCCATTTCCTATGGCTACGCCAAGGAGATATATTCCCTTGAGAAAGAATATCCTAATGCCGATATCCCCCAATTCATCATCACCGAACCTGTATTGGATAAATTGACTAAATCAAAAACACCAGAAGGGGTCGTCGCTTTCTGTGAGAAGAAGGAGAAGGGGCCGTTCCTCGAAAATAGCCCTCTCCTTTACCTCGACGACGTCCAAGACCCCGGAAACGTCGGGACGTTATTAAGAAGCGCCCTCTCGTTTGGCTATCATAACGTCTTTCTTTCCAAGAAGACGGCCGATCCCTATTCCCATAAGGCCCTCATGGCTTCCCAAGGGGCCATCTTTGGGTTAAACGTCCACATCTCTAAGGAAGACGATCCTCTGCTTGACGCCCAAAAGTTTCGTGAAGACGGCTATTTCCTTCTTAGCACCGACTTAAGGAACGCCCTTCCTTTAAGCGATATCAAGACGCTGCCTCCTTCCTTTGCCTTGATCTTAGGCAACGAAGGGCAGGGGGTTGACCCGCGTATCAGCCAATTCTCCGATCAATGCGTCCGCATCGAGATGGAAGGGATCGATTCCCTTAACGTCGGGGTGGCGGGTGGCATCCTCATGTATAACCTCAGAAAGGTGATTAGCCATGAATAAAAAGAAACGAATCATCTTCTTTTCTCTCCTTCCCTTATTAATTGCCTGCGGGACTAAAGCCGAGGAAAATTCTTCTTCTTCATCAAGCGAAGAGAGGCAAAAGGAAAGGGTGAGCAACGTCAATTTGGCCCTTAGCGACTTCGAGCATTCCCTTTCGAATTATTTCAAACATCCTAGCCAAGGCATCTCCTTCGCCGACAAAGAAGAAGGCAAGCCATCCATATCGGGCGCCTTTTCTAGCGAGCGCGCTTTCGAGGAACCGCTTTCTTCTTCGGTGACGGCTGATGATTCCTTATATGCATATCGGCTCGATTTCTCCTGCGATGATTTCCGTTTCTCCTTCCTTTCCCTCGATGATAGCGGCTCTTTTAGCGCCAAAGTCGGCTCATCGGATATCTATATCGATATTAAGGAGATCGAGGGGAGCCTTGATCTTTCATTAAAGCAAGGCGTCTTATCTTATTTCGCTTCCGTCGACGATTCTAGCGGCCTCTATCTCGACCTCTCGAAAGCGGCCCTCACCCGTTCTTTCCTCGAGACCGTCTATCCCGACTTATCCCTCAAGGAACGTTCGTATATCGATCTCACCTCTTCCTATAAAGCCCTCGCTCCCTTCTTCCCCCTTAACGGCCGCTTCTCTTCTTTGGTGCCGTCATTAAGAAAGAAGCTGCAAGAAGGTCTTGATGGGGATAAGGCCGCCTTCTATGCCTATCCAAACGAGGAAACGACTTATCTAGAAGCCTCTTATGACGACGTCGATTCCTTTAAAAAAGAGGCGCGGACGGCTATCGATCTCCTTTTAGCGGAAGAGGAGCGGGAAATCAAAGAAAAGGCCCTTTCCTTCATCGATAGCATCGAATCGTTGTCGCTAGAATTCGAATACGCTTTCACCTTCGACGACCCTCTTTATGTCACGATAGCAGGGGACATCTCCTTTAAGAAAGAAGCTGCTTCTAGCGGCATTTCCTCTCTTTCTTTGGCCACCAAAGGCCGCTTCCTTAGCGAGGAAGAAGCCTCTTTTGATTTACCTAAGAATCTAGGAGACCGCTCAGTTTGGCCTATTAAATAGCTGCCTAAAAGAAGGTTAATCTGCTTATCTATATTCATAGCGAAAGCATGATAACGTCTAGGATTCTTTCGCCTCTTCATAAAAGAAAAGCAAAACTATCTCTCGTCGCTAGCGAACCTCTTTCGGCGTTCTCTTAAGAGAAAGCCCCTCCGTCAAGGATGTTCTTCCTTACCATATTGATTGTCTCTTCGCTTATGCCCGGGACTTCTTTGAGGTAGCGTTCGATCGAGGAGAGAAGGGTGCCATCTTTTGTGGGATAGTTCTTCATGATGAGCTCATGCATCTTGCCGAAGGCGATGAGATTGTCGGTGCTATTTTCGTATATCCCCGAATCATCGAAGGAGAGATCGTCTTTAAGCCCGCTACGATACCTCGCCCCTTGGGTGGAGAAGGAGGTGAGTTCAAAATCTCTCGTAATATCTGCGTAAGAAACGCCTAGAAGGCCTTCTAAGAGGAAGGCTAGGGTGCCTGTCCTATCGGCCCCGGCGTTGCAATGGAAATAGATGGGGTAGGAGGAGGGATCGGCCAATTTCTCGAAGATCCTCTTTAGCGATGGGGTCAAGAGGGGATCATATTCCCTTATGAGGCTTGGCATGTCGCTAGCCCCATGGATGACGTAGCCAGGAATAATGTAGGTATATTGCCCCATGCCCGCTTTAAAATATTCCACCCGGCTATCGTTAAGCTCGTTCTTGCCATCCGCCCTCAGGTCGATTTCGGTCTTTATGGCAAGGTCTTCGATTAAGATCTTTTTGCCTAGGGGCGTAAGGATCGAGAAATTGCCTCCGCGATAGATTAACCCATAAGGTATCCGTTTGCCTCCGCTTGCCTTCCATCCCCCTAAATCCCGCATGTTGAATAGGCCCTCTATCGCCATCATCCGCACGCTTAGAAGGGAGGAGGTATGAAAGGAATAAGTATCGCTAATGACTTCTTCTTTGCCATTAAGGACCCGCCAATAATAGGTCACGCCAGGGGTAAGGAACCCCGGCAACATTAAAGCGGTCCCCGTGACGAGGAAGCGCTTGTAAGAGGAAAAATCCCTTTTCTTACTAAGATCGACGCAATATCTTTCCTCGCTAGAGCAATCCCATTCGAGCCTTTTTCGCGGTTGGTTAACTTCAACGACGGCCAAGCGTAAAGCGCGCACTTGCTCTTCTTCCGTCATGGCCAAAAGATAACGCTCAACGCTAGGGCTAACGAGAGAAAAATCCTCTAAGGAGCTTATGTCGTTATTTGAATGGGCCATGGATGGGTTAAATTCTTTGCTTTTGATGGAAATCTTATTATGGCGTCTAGCGCCATCGTTTCGATATGATATTGGAAACGGGTATATTTTAAAGGAAATTACGGGGTTTTGTTAACATAATCGGCAACGCTTCCCCTCATAAGCGAATTCATGATAAGTCGCGCAAACTTAGCCTTAGAGACCGTTGGCATGGCTACAAAGAAGGAAAAGCGGTGCCGTTATGCGAATGACGCCTCTCTCTTCCGACTCAGACGACACCATAATTGCTCAAGAATGCAAATGCGCAATTTGCGAAAATAAATTTAGGGAAGCCTATGCTTTTTGCACAAATGAAATTTAGGATAATCGGCACAATTTATTGGTTTTCATTTATCTAAGCGTCAAGTTTAGATTGAAAAGGATTTTCGAGAACACCGATAACCACGATGAATTCTTTCGATCGCTTCAGTTATTAACCGGGATCGAATTGTACGAAATAGATTCCGTCTTTATATTCGACGAGGTGTAAAAGTGCGTAAAGCCAGGGAAATGATCAAGCTTTTTGCGGAGGACGGAATAACGTATTTGTTATTTTATATGGTCATATGTTTGTAGGGGTTATATGCGTCGTTTTCCCTTCGAACATGTCGTCGATCGAAACAAGATGCAGATTCTCGTTTTGATAACGCAATAAGCTATCATCGAACCCGCTTTTGGAGATGATGTAATATTCGATTTTCCTTATGTTCGAAAACATCTTGATGGACGTGTTCTCGACCATCCTCTCAAAATCGCGGATGCCTCTCTTCTTATTGGTGAATTTGCATTCGATGACAAGAAGGGAATCCATATCCTTGGCGATGCCGTCGATTTCGATCGATCTATTTAGTTCTGACTTTTCGATTACCAGATTCTTGATGGGATAATATATCCCACCCAGCTTGCCCTTGCTAGATAAGCACTCCATATAGGATATGGCGACGTCTTCGAACGAATAGGAAATAAAGCTATGTATCTCATCTTTTAACCTATCGTAAAGAAGTTCGCCGTATCCCGCTTCGATTTTTTCGCTGTTCCTAAGCAAATATTGGTAATAGAACCTTAAAACGGGGTCTTGAATGTAATAATAGGCGTGTCTAGCGGAATCGAACATCTCCTTCTTTATCACGATTTCGGCATCTAGCAACGTCTTCATGTATTTGTTGATTTTTGTGGCTTCCACGTTCATCAATCTGCTTATCTCGGTCAAACTTTTTTTCTTCCCCGAGATATATAACAATATCGAATTGTAGAAGCTTTCTTCCCTGCTTGAATTAGACAATATCAATTTCGGGACGTCCAACAGGATCGAGTTCTCGTCGAAAAGCAATTGCTTGACGTTTTCCTCGAAAGATAAGCGGCTCTCTATCTTTGATAAATAGAACGGATATTCTCCGAACATGCATAGGAATTTTATCTTGTCCTCGTTAGAATAAGCGCTTAAAAACATGGCAGCCTCGTCAAAGGGCATTTTATTGATTTTCATCTTCAGGGTTATTCTTTTATAGAGGGGAGATTGCTTGTCATTCAATTCCTTTTCCATGAAAGAGACATTCGATCCCGATAAGATCAGCATGACGTTGCTATTCTTAAGCTTGTTGTCATAAATATCCTGGATTATCGACGAAATGCCTCCATACGATTTGACTAGGTAAGGATATTCATCGATGACAATTATTCCTTTCTCGTTTCCAAAGAATGAGATAGCTGAATCAAAGGCTTTTTCCCACGAAGAATAGACGTATTCGTAATCTTGGCTAAAGCTTTCTAAGATCTTCTGCGAGAACGACTTCAAATTGTCGTCATTGGAAACTTCCTTGGCCTGGAACATGACGTGTTTCTTATTCTTTATGAATTCGTTAATCAATGACGTCTTCCCAATCCTCCTCGTTCCGTAAATGGAGCAGAAGGAGTTCTTTTTCGCATATTCTCTTTCCAGCTTTTCTAATTCTTTCGTTCGACCGTAAAACATTTGTCACCTCCCGTATACTCACGAGTATTATACTCACGAGTATATTATATTACAAGCTCTTCGATCCCTACTATTGCGAGCGAAAGAACGGTTTAATTTGTGAATATATCATATACTCACGAGTATTATACTCACGAGTATATATGTGTTTAGCGCGTCATCATCGAATGTTTCATGGAGATCTCTTATCGTTGGCACAAAGAAGAACGAGGTTCTTCAAACTAGATTTGGAATTTAGCGGTTTGAAAGGACGCTTACAAAAAAATGATTGCAGTTTAAGCGGTGGGGCGTGTGCATGAATGCGTTCGGCAATGGATCCCATCATCTCTATTCGCCCTACCTTTCTATGAAAGGCAAGTGTAAGATAATGTCGTTCGTGGAAGAGAAGAGTAACCGATTCATCTCTTTACCTGGGAAGGGCGAATAGAGCAACCGCCCCAAAGGGACATCGGCGAATTCACCTCGGAGAACGGAAGGGAGACCTTCCCCGTTGCGGGTTATAGCTCTTAGCGCGTGAAGAAAAAAAGGTTCACGAATGGGGATGGCACCGCGGTTATTCGCTCTCCATGCCCTTTTTTGTTAATTAGGAGTGCTTATGGATGCTAAGGAAATCGTCACGGAAGTAAGTAAGAGGGCCCTTATGGAAATCCCTCTTATCAAAGAAGAGAAGGATTTAAGCGCCTTCTACGCCAAATATCTTGCCAAAAAGGGCGAGATCAGCCTCTTGATGGGGAAGATGAAGGAAATCGCCCCTGAGGAGAGGGCCTCCTTCGGTAAGCTCATCAACGACTCCAAAGGTGAGGTCGAAAGGGCTTATGAAATCAAAAAGAAGGAATTGGCCGAAGCCGCCCTCAAAGAGAAGCTAGAGAAAGAAAGGATCGACCTCTCGCTTCCTGGCTATCAAAGGAAGCCGGGCCCAACTAATCCCTATTGGATCATCGTCGACGAGATGACCGACATCTTCGTCTCGATGGGCTTTAAGGTCCTCGAAGGGCGCGACGTCGAAAGCGATCACTATAATTTCGAGCTCCTTAACGTCCCTAAGGACCATCCCGCCCGCGACATGCAAGATACCTTCTATATCGACGACAGCCTGTTACTAAGAACCCAAACCTCGGCCGCCCAGGCTCACGCCATGCTCGATAGCAAGGAAAAGGAGCCTCTGAGGATCATCTCGCCCGGCAAATGCTATCGTCGCGATGACGACGACATGACCCATAGCCATCAGTTCGGTCAGATCGAAGGGCTTCTCGTCGATAAGGGCATTTCGATGGCCGATTTGAAAGGCACCTTGGAACTCTTCGTCAAGAAGATGTTCGGCGAGAAGCGGGAAATCCGCCTCCGCAGTTCTTATTTCCCCTTCACCGAGCCGAGCGTCGAAGTCGACGTAAGTTGCGCTAAATGCGGCGGGAAGGGCTGCGATATGTGTAAGGGCACCGGCTGGATCGAGATCCTCGGAGCGGGGGAGGTCCATCCTAACGTCTTAAGGATGTGTGGCTATGACCCCGAGACCTATAGCGGCTTCGCCTTTGGCGTAGGAATCGAGCGCGTCGCCTTACTTCGATATGGCATCGACGACATTCGAAGGATCTACGCCAACGACATCAGGTTCTTATCGTCCTTCCATACGAAATGAGGAGCAATTATGAAAGCGTCTTTGAAATGGCTTAGCCAATATCTAGATTTATCCGCCTTCACCCCCGAGGAGATCGCCTCGAAACTTACCTTCGCGGGTTTGGAAGTCGATTCCTTCGCCCCCTTAGCAAGCGGGAGCAA
Source organism: Bacteroidaceae bacterium (assembly GCA_963624045.1). GTDB lineage: Bacteria > Bacillota_I > Bacilli_A > RFN20 > CAG-826 > UBA4951. The sequence goes on along the minus strand of CAVFNI010000008.1, from coordinate 30,271 downwards.
TCTCGTCATCGGAAAGATAATGTCTTGCAAGGAGCATCCTAATAGCGATCACCTTCACGTCTTGGAAGTCGACGAAGGCGAGAAATATGGCGTCCATCAGATCGTCTGCGGCGCCCCTAACGCCCGCGAGGGGCTAAGGGTCATCGTCGCTAGGGAAGGGGCCGTTCTTCCTAACGTCACTATCGTCAAAAGCCAAATCCGCGGCGTCGATAGCGATGGCATGTGTTGTTCCTTGTTGGAGCTTGGCGTCGAGCGCAAATACCTTAGCGACAAGCAAATATCGGGGATCGAGGAACTTCCCGTCGACGCCCCCGTGGGCGAGGAGAATGTCCTAAGGTATCTCGGGCTTGACGACACCGTTTATGAAATCGAGCTTCTCGCTAACCGCGGCGATTTGCTTAGCGTCCTTTCCTTGGCTTATGAGCTTAGCGCCATCCTCGATATCCCCGTCAAGAAGGAGGCTTTTGCCTCTCTTCCTTCGCCCTCTAGTTCCTATAAAGTCAATAGCAAAACCGCCAAATGCCCGATTTTTCATGGGGCGGTGGCCAAAGGCGTGCAAATCAAAGAATCGCCCAAATGGCTTAAGGAGGCCTTGCTTAGCTTAGGCGTCCGCTCGATCAATAACATCGTCGACATCGGCAATTACGTGATGCTTTTAACGGGTGAGCCAGTCAATATGTATGATCTCTCCTCCCTCAAAGGCCACGAATTAACGGCCATCGACGATTACGAAGGGGATTTCCTCTCCCTCGACGAGAAGCATTACGAGATCAAAAAAGGCGACGTGCTAATCGCTAGCGAGGGCGTTCCTCTTTGCCTAGCTGGCATTATGACCTCCAACGAGGCGTCGGTAAGCGATAAGACAAAGGACGTCTTCATCGAATGCGCCCTCTTCGATGGCGCCGCCATCAGAAGAACCTCCAACCGTTTGGGGCTAAGCAGCGATAGCAGCACCCGTTTCGTTAAGGGCGTCTCGCCAGAAATCCAAGAGGAGGCTCTAGCCGCCATCATCGATCTCATCGAGAAAGAGGCTTCACCTTCATCTATTGAAGTAGTTGCCCCTTATGACGAATATCCGCATCAGGAAATCGCCATCGAGGCTAGCTCTTCCTATATCAATAAGAGGTTAGGAACCTCCTTCGATACGGAAACGGTCGTCAAAACCCTTCGCCGCGACCATATCGAAATCAAAGCCCTAGAAGGGGACGCCTTCCTCGCCTATCCTCCCAAACGTCGGATGGATATCAAAGGGAAGGAGGATCTAGCGGAAGAGGTTATCCGCTTGCTTGGCTATGAGAAAGTCATCGCCCGTTTGCCCATCCTTTCATTAAGTTCCTCTAGCGGCCTTAGCGATGAGCAAAAGGCCATTAGAAGCATCCGTAACTTCCTTCGTGATTCCTCCTTGAACGAGACTTTGACCTATAGCCTACAAAATGCCAAGCAAATCGCTTCCTTCGAAGGAATCGGCAAATATGAGCATTATGCGATCAAGAACCCCCTTACTGAGGAGCATAAATACCTTCGCACCTCCCTTTTGCCGTCTTTGCTAGAGGTCGCCTCTTATAACCTCTCGCGCCAAACGAAGGATTTCGGACTCTTTGAGATAAGCGATGTGGATGCTATAAGCTATCAAGGCAAGCGCCTGGCCATCCTCTTGGCGGGCGATAGCCTCGAGCAAGGCGAATTATATAAGCGGCCGTTTTCCTTCTATGATCTTAAAGGCTATCTCGAAGGTATCCTCTCCCTCCTAAAATTATCGCCCAACCGTTTTAAGCATGACACCTCGACGGGGGAGGAATATCATCCCTATCGCTCCGAACGTCTCTTGCTTGGCAAGAATCCCGTGGCCATCTATGGGGAATTGCATCCTTCATATAAAGAGAAGATGGGTTTCCTTAAAACGCCGTTGCTTATTATGGAGGTCGATTTGGGAGCGCTTCTTTCCTTAAGGAGCTCGCCCGATAAAGCCATCTTGCCGCCGCGTTATCCGGCCGTAAATCGCGATATCGCCTTCCTTTGCGACAAGAAGGAAAGTTATGAAAGCATTCGTAGCGCCCTTCTTCGCCTCGATAAGCGGATCGAGAAGGTAAGCATCTTCGATTTATACGAAGGGGAGAGGATCGCTAACGACAAGAAATCGATGGCCCTCCATTTGACCCTCCGAAAGGAGGAAGGCACCCTCGAAGAGAAGGAAGCCATCGAAGTGATGGAGAAGGTCACGAACGCTTTAAAGGCCCTCTTCCTAGCGGAGATAAGGGGATGATCAAGATCGTCAAAAGCGCCCTCAAAAGCGGCGCCCCCCTTCGTTATGATACCGACCTTACCTTCGAAGGATACCCTTTTAGCTATCCCTTACATGGCGTTAAATCCTCTCACCTTAAAGCGAGGGTCTATCGCGTCAAGGAGGATATTTACGTCGATTTGTCTTTCGACGGCATTCTCTTGGCGGAGGATACCTCCGACGCCACGCCCTTCTTGTACCATCTATCCTTCGTCGACAAAAGCATCGCCATCATGGAGCGAGAGGATGGTGAGAAGGAAGGGTATATATTGCCTGGTAATAGCTTCGATTTAGAGGAGCTGACCCTTCTCCTCATCCATTCGCATATCCCTCTTATCTTGCATAAGGGCGATTGACATCCGTTATTCCATTCGATTTTATATCCATGGCTTAAAACGTCATGGATTTTTATCGTGTTATGGCCGACTCGCGAGTGGACCCTAAATATTGAAAAGGGTTCGTTTTTTAGGAAGTCCCTTTATTTTCTTCGCTTTATCCCGTGATATTCTTTTTGGTATTTATCGCCCATTTCGTCTATGAGCCTTATCGCTTCATCGGCGGTTTCGAAGGAATACACTTTGTCATCCACTAATTCCTCATAGCGGCATCTTCCGTCGACTCTGCTGTTGGCTAATTTCTTCGACCAACCTCTCTTATTCCAGGCGACGATCAATTTATACATTGACCAAGCGGTGGCGATTTCCGCCAAAGTGCCAGCTCCGCCGCCAATGGCGATGACGGCATAGGCGTCGACGACTTGCTTTGCCCTCATAAGGTCAAGGCCGGTGGCCACTTTAATATCGGCGTATTCGTTTGCTTCGGAGATATCTTTCCCAGGCAAGATGGCGATAGTGTCGCCGAATTCGTATTTTAAGGATTCCTTAGCGCCTTTAAGCGTAGCCTCCATGATCCCGCCCAATCCGCCCGTTTGCACGCGGTATCCGGCATTGACTAAGGCCTTACCGACCTCTATCCCTAATTCATATTCCTCATCGTCCTTATCGATGAGCGCATCTCCTATGACGGCAACGATCGGTTTCATAAACATCCTTTCCGCTTTGGTAAAAAGCCTTCTTAACATCATTTTACTGTATGTTTGCTCATATTGTTTCATTTTGGCTTGGTTTTCTAGCGATGGATTAAAATATGACGCAAACGGAAGATTTACATCTATAAAGTTATTGAGGAGTATACAAAAAAGAGTGATGGATGTTTAATTACCGAAAGCGCGAAATAGCATCTTTAGCCAAGGAAAACGGCTTTCGAAGCGAGACTTTAGAGAAGGTTTTGCGTTTGGTCGATGTTTTGGAATTTACTAACAAGACGGATAAGCCGCCCTCTTATTTGCGACTGCGATACTCGCAGGCAGATAAAGAATCGTCCTTTCCTTTATGCAAGGCATCGATGAATGGTTTTCTAGCAGCAGACCAATTTTGCGACGAGGATTTAAGCGGTCTAGTCTATCCTTTAATTAATGTTCTATCTCTTAAGCGGTAGCGTCTAAGGCGACCTTTCTAATGAATAAAACGATATAGACATAACAAATTAACTTGACGCTGTTACCGATCCTCACATATTAGGTTAGGTCGTAAGGAGGGGCGAAAATAAGGCCTCTGCCAGCATTTCTTAGCGAAATATAACCGATGTGGATGGCTTTCAATCCGTTCAATCGCTTAATCGTTATCGGGACGTTTTTGATTGTCAAAAAATGCGGGTATCTTTACAATAAAAATGGGTTTTCCATCAATAGACGCTTGAGGAGCAAAAGTTATGCAAAGATTTTTAATAAAGTACGAGATAAGGCAAATTCAAAAATACATCTATGGTTCTTCGAAGATAAAAGAAATCGTCGGTGCATCGAATTTGGTTAGGGATTGCTTGAAGAGGTTTTTGATTGAGGCGTGCTGCGACGATGAATTAAAACTAAGGCAGAACATTGAAAAAGAATTTGAGAACATCAGTCGTGATGCGTTTAAGTTCGATGAAAATTTGGATTTCCAAATTGGATATGAGGGCGGTGGCAATCTGTCCTGCTTTTTAAAGGGCGATGAGGAAAAAGTCAAAAAATTCAATCGCAAGATCGGCTTGCTATTTTTAAAAGAGACATATTCTTTACGGGTTTCTTACGCCTACGTGAAGGTTACCGATGATTTTTCAAAGGACAGGGTCGATTTGGATAATTTGATGAGCAATCTGAAAATGAGGGCGTCCACCTGTAATCTGCAAGGCGCGCTCCCTATCGTCATGACATCTAGCGAATCCAGTTTGCCTTTGTCGGAAAAGTCAAGGACCGATGGCAAAAGGAAAATCACCAGGGAATCGAGGCTAAAATTGGATAAATACGATGAGGATTCAGGTGGTGCGCTCGGCGCCATTATGATTGACGATTTTGTTGAAAAGAACGTGGATAGCTATATCGCCATCATTCATATTGACGCCAATGATTTGGGAATTGCCATCAGCAATTTTTTCAAAAGCAAAAATAGCGATGCGAGTTATGAGGAAAAAGTCACTTTATCACGGGAAATTTCCAACAAAATCAAAGCGAAATACAACGATTCGTTCATGGATTATCTGAGGGAATTCGTAAATGGCCACGAGAAAAACAGCCTTCGTTATCGCATCATCGTCAATTCAGGCGACGACATCACGCTGATTTTTTCGAAGGATTACGCCATAGAATTGGTCAAAGGATTTTTAGAAAAGGTAAATAACGACAGTTTCTTTGATAACGATATCAGGATATCGGCATGCGTCGGCATCGCTTTCGTGAAAGCCCATTTTCCATATGACCGAGGATATGAAATCGCCGAGGAATTGTGCGAATCGGCCAAAAAGAAGGCCAAATCCAAAGCGATCAAAAACAACAATGGAGGCCAGTCTAGATGTGCCTTTGATTATTACATTTGCCAAAATGGAATCATGACCACGGTCGATGAGGATGAAAGGCGTTTTAAGCGGCTTTATTGCAAGCCATATATCGTCAACAGGAACATCGGTGCATGCGATGATTGCGAAACGTTATACGCGCGCTTGGAAGAACTTAACGATGAATTGAATAAAATGTCTTATGGTAAAGCCAAACAAATAAGGAACGGCTACGAAAAAGGCGAAGACGCCGTCAAAATGTTGTTTAAGAAGATATCATCGAGACTTAAAAAACCATTAGACGATCCATTTATAGACGAGAAGGCTTCGTATTACGACGCTTCGACGTTAATCGATTTCATCGGGCCCATCTCAAAAGAGAGGAGATAATTTATGAATTATGTGGTTACTATCAATTTGATATCTGATTTATGTTCCTCTAATGGCTCCACCAAGGGAAGGATGATCGACACCGACGTTTGTTTAGATGGGGACGGTTTACCTTATATACCTGCCAAAAGGATAAAAGGGGTTTTGTTACAAGCTTACCTTGATTATGTCGATATAACCGGGCAAAAAGATGAATCGGAGGGGATTTTCGGCGAAGAAGACGGTGAGAGGGAAGCGATGTATGTGGGCGATGCTAAAATCGAGAAGGAAGGCGCTTCCGATCCCACATATTATCGCACCCAAATTCGTATCGACGATGACACTGGGACGACTTCCGGAGGTTCCTTAAGAACACTGATGGTCGTTAAAAGAGGGACGAAATTTAGCTTTGAATTGGAAATAAATGCGAATCGCATCGATACGCAAGTTTTAGAAAAAGTTCTGAGTTTGGTAACCCATATTGGATTAAACAGGAATAGAGGATTTGGCGAAGTCAAACTGGAATTGAAAAACGGGATGAGAAACCAAACAAGTCTTGATTTAAGCCGATTGGCGGATTCTAAGACATATCGATACGACATCCTTTGTAAGTCCTTAAACGATATCTTGCTCCCAGAAGCCAATAGCGAGATATCGGGAAGCGTCATCCCTGGTTCGTCGCTATATGGATTCTTCGCCTATCAATACATTAAGAACGCCAATTGTGCCGATCCGACAAAAGACCCCGTATTCATGGATATTTTCTATAATGATGGGGTTCGTTTTTCCTTTGGGTTTATTTCCGATGCCGATGGGCGTTTGTATTATCCGTTGCCCTCGTGCATCCAAAGGGGAAAAAACACCGATTTGTATAGGTTGGCCTTAGCGAGGAACGAGGCCATCCAAAACGGCGGCGAGGAAATAGTCAAATTCAAATCATTGAAATCCAAATTTGGCTCTTTTGATTTAGACGGCGGAAAATTGGAGTTAAAGGATGTCGATTTCAGAATCAATTATCATCATCAAAGGGATAAAGGCGAAATGGGTAAGGGCTTGGTCAAGGAGGCCAACTTCTTCCAATACAAAGCCATAGCGAGCGGACAATATTTCAAATTCTCGCTCGAAGGGAGCGGCCGTTATCTAAAGACGTTATTGGAGAATCTTACCTATCTGCACATCGGGAAATCGCGAACCGCCCAATATGGAACGCTAGAAATTTGCGGGGACAAAAAATCAAGGTACACGGAAATAAATGGGGAAGCCGAATTAGCGCGACAAGCGAATTATTATTTGGCGTGCGTCGAAACGCCGATCATCTTAAATCATAAGAACGTCGATGGGGAGATTGATAATCTTGACTTGGATCTATTCATGAGCGCATTGAATAAGGAATGTGGCGGATTAGGGGTCGCGGACGCTTGCTATAGCCTTTCCCGAAAGCTCGTCTCCGGCTTCAATATGGTTTGGAAAAAAAGGAAGCCAACGGTCTATGCCATTGCCCCCGAATCGTATGTGCTATTGAAGTCTAGCGATGGCAAAAGGATACCAAGCGTTCTTTACGTCGGTAAGAGAAACGCCGAAGGATTCGGTCGGCTAAGAATCGTGCCGATCGATAAGAAAGGCATTATCAAATTGGAGATACGGAACCTCGATAGCGGTTCGACCTCTCCTTCGCTATCGGCTTTCGATGTTGGTCTAAAAGCCAAAAAAGAAGCCATTGAGGAATTCCCTAAATCCATAAAGATTGATCCCGGTTTGCTTTCTAGGATGCTCTTGATGCTAAGGCAAGTGGACAGTTATGGCGATTTTGTCAAAAACATAGATGGGATAACCGACGATAAGAAAAGAAGTGGCGCTAAAGAAATCGTAAGGAGGTACGAAGAGAAATTCCCTTTTGATCGGGAAGGGGCGTTCATGCCTTATTTCTTCACATTGCTTACGTTGATGAAATATGAAAAAAGAAGCGCGAAGGAATAGCGGAAGGAGGTCTAAGAACTATGAATCACGAAAGAATAATAGCCAAAGGGAAATACATCTTCGACATGCGGCTTGAATCCCCGCTTTCTATTGGCGGTTCCGAAAGCGAATACACCGACCATGATGTGCTAAGGACGGTTGATGGCGAGCTTTTTATTCCCGGCACTTCCATCGCCGGCCCTATCCGATCGTTTTGCAACGAATATTTCGGCAAGAACGTTTCTTTGTTTTCCTTGGATGTCGAGAGCAATGATTTTTTCTCTTCGCCGTTTAGCGTTTCCGATGGGGTTTTTCGCGATAAAACAAAAATCAAAACATCGTCGCGCGATGGCGTTGCAATCAAAGGGTACGACGAAAACGGCATTTTCGAAAAAACGCCTAAGAATACCGCAAAATATGATTACGAAATCATCCAAAAAGGCGCTAATTTCCGATTCGTCGTCGAATACACGATAAGGGAAAAATACCATGATTACTTAGGAGAAAAACTGACCGAGGATTCCTTGGAAGAGAACCTAAAGGAAATTGAGCATCAAATCAAAATCATTGCCAAAGGCTTTGATAAGCATCTCCTGTCTTTGGGATTTAAGAAAAGCAGGGGCTTTGGGAATGTCGGAATCGATAATTTAACCGGAGGATATTTTTTCGGCGATAGCCTAAAGGATTGGTTAAGCCTTAGCGATGAGAGCCTAAGACAAATAGAATACAAGGACGTCGACTTCCTAGATAAAAGGAAGGCTTTGATCGAATGCAAAATAAAACTCGTCACCCCGTTATCGATTAGGAGCTATTCCGATAACCTGAAGGACGATTTCGATTTCACGCAGCTTAGTTGCGATAATAACGGAAAACTAGAAGCCGTGATTCCAGGAACTTCGATTATCGGAGCCATTCGCCATCAAATGGAGAGAATCAAGAAGGAATTGGGGATATCCTCGTTAGATTTGAATACGCTTTTTGGGGAAGTGAGCGGAAATAATGCTTCGCAATCCAAAATCAAAACGGATGAAATATATCTAGAAAACGGCCGTTTCATCGTCGCAACCAGGAATTCGATCGACAGATTCACCGGTTCTAGTTTAGATGGCCATTTGTTCACTCAAAGGATATACGTCGATAAAGACGGCGAATTCACGTTGTCTTTCGCTATTAACGCCGATATCGGCAACGACATCGATTTGTATCCGCACATCGGCCTATTGCTATTGGCCTTGACAGATTTGCAAAAAGGCTATTGCCCTCTTGGCGGCAGCGCTGCCATAGGATATGGAATAATGCTTGGAGAGGATCCGATAAAGGTGAACGGCGTGGCAATCGACATCAACAACAATGATTATGTGGATATGCTATCGGGGGAGGTTAATCAGATATGAATGTCGTTGCGAGCATAAGAGAAGCGTTAGATGCCATAAATTACGATTTTAAGAACGATGTGTATTTTATATTCATGTACGTCACTAACGTCTACACTGGGAAGATAAGCAAAGATGGAATCCTCGCTTACACGGATAAAGAAAGCGAACTTCCTAAAGATGACTCCTTGTTCTTAGAAGGGTATGCGTTTAATGAGGACGTGCAAATAAACTTAGACCGAGAAGATGGCATCGATGTTGTAAAACAAGACGATATCGACAAATTGCATCTAGACAAAATCGAAGAAGATATGTTCGTTTTGTCCGATGGCAAAACAACTGAATGCGCGGAATCTTATACGAAATTGACCCAAGGCAAAAAGAGTGTTGTCATCCCTAAAAAATTCGCTCAAGGGGATGTGAATAAGGGAATTACCTTGAAAGTCGTCAATTATATCGATTACGACAAGAACGATTTCCCGTTTGTTAGATACGCAAGGTTTATGGGTTTCGATTCTTATAAGGAAAGGGGCTAGTGATATGGGCATGCATGGCAAAAATAGAAATAATGGAAATCGGGCATATAGCCATGATCAAACGAACGAAGAATTCATAAATCCTTATAATTTTGTTTCCTTTCCCTCCAAATTCGAAAGGAGCGATTTTAAAGAAGGTAACCTAACCGGATATTTATCCGTGTCTTTGAAGACGAGATCGCCCATCTTTATCCCCAACACAACGAATACGAATTATCTAAGCGATCCGACGCCCGGGCATAAGACATACGATTTTTATTCTTACGCCGATTTAAGCGGCAAAACAGATGACGGAACGTGTTATTCTCCGGTGATCCCTGGAAGCGAAATCAGAGGTTTGTTACGGACGATTCATGAGATTCAAAACGATTCTTGTTTCGGAGGTCTGATTGATCTAGATAGGACGTTTGCCAAAAGGAATTTGCCTGCATCAAAGAAGAACAATCCGGACCGCAAGTCCTTTGAGCCGCATTTCATTTTCTGGAACGACGAAAAACAAGAATACATATGTTACAAGGCCGAAGGCGACAGAGTCGATCGCGACCATGCCTCGAGAATGGAAAGCAATTGTTTTTACGACTCCAATTATGGGTTAGTAGACGATGAGAATTTAACAATCGATGATGTTAGCAATAGGAATCTGGCATATTATCGAATCGGCGTAAAGTTTGATAATAAAATATCCAAGAAATTGTATGTACTAGAAGATAGATCCGATGATGGCGAGCCTTTGACGAAAGAGGAGGTTCTCTGTTTTAAAAACGTCCTTGAGGAATATTCCGACGAAAGGATAAACCATCATCTTAAAAACAAAAGACATTCTGGGTACAAAGAATTAAAAGAGAGGTTCTTAGGCCATAAGCCGATCATCGCATTTATCTGTAAAGAAAATGGGTTCAAGATGATATCTCCCGCTTATATAGGAAAGTATATGTCGCCAAACACGCTTAAAAGCATTTTGAAAAAGCGCGGATACTTTTCCTGCTCGGATATCCACGAATCATGTCCAACATGCCAATTGTTCGGGTTTATCAATAAAGATAACAACAGCGCCCATTCGAGTCGGATTAGGATCACCGACGCGATGACCGACACTAGTCCCGACGATTGTTATTTGGAATGGCATACGCTGAAGCCACTATTGTCACCGCATCCTAGCAATGCGCTGTTTTATGGTTCGAAGAACAATGACAATCACGAATTAGACAATTGGTCATATGATGGCGCTATATGCATTCGAGGGCGCAAAATGTATTTCCATTCTCAAAGCGATTTGAAAGAGAATGATATCCCTTCCAATTTGAATGTTACCATCCACCCTATAAAGAAAGACCTGACGTTCAGTTTCAAAATCTATTTCGACGAAATCACAGAGGAGCAGTTGGAACAATTATTGAAGTGCGTCAACCTATATAATAAAAACGGCGAGGATAAATACGGTCATAAAATCGGATACGCTAAACCAGTTGGTTTCGGCAGCGTTTTTATGAAAGTCGAAAAGGTCGTGCGTAGGGAAATAACCAAGAAAGACGGAAAAATCTTTTATGAGGAGGTTAATGACGAGACGTTGGCAAATAAGGCCTTCGATCCCCTTTCATCGCAAGAGAAACAATTGAGCGTCATGTCCGACCTCTCCTTCGAAAAGGAGAAAATATGTTATCCATACGCCGAAAACGACGATAATGGATACGCATGGTTCACCAACAATTTATCCTCCGACATGTATAAACAAAACAAAAGGCAATCACTTCCTTTGCTAGCGAAGCAATGCAAAGCGGAAGACGTCAAAGAAAGATTGAAACTGAAGGTCAACAAGAGAAACAAGTAACTTTATGAGAATCAAGATAACCTTTCACGCCGAACAGAACATATTGGTGTTGCCGTTATCATATCATCACTGCTTACAGGCGTTAATTTATAAGATGATAGGGGAGGCGGCCAAAAACCTACACAACAGTTCGGATATCAAATCGTTTGTTTTCTCGCAATTAAACGGCGAATATCTTCTGGACAACAAGAACAAGATCATCACGTTTTCGTCGGGCGTCTCTTTTTCGGTGGCTTCTACGAATAACCGTTTGCTGATGAATATCATGGCCAATTGTCTCAAGAACAAAAGCAATTTCTTTCTCATGAAGCAAAAGATCGTCATAGACGACATTGAGCTAGGCGAAATCGTTATAGAGGAAAAACGGCGATACCTCATAAAAATGCTATCCCCCGTGACCGTCCATAAAACCGAGAGCGTCGATGGCAAGAACAAAACGATATATTTAAAGCCTGATACTGACGAATTCGTTCAGGCAATCAACAACAATTTCAAGCATAAGGCTAGCCTTTATGGCGGAAAAATAGCCGCCGATGATATTCGCATCGCTTCGGTAGGCAGAATTCGGGAAGTTAGAACCTTATATAAGGATTTTTCGATTACCGGATATATGTCCAAGTTCTCGCTGATGTGCTCAAAGGACCAGCTTATTTTCTTGTCGGATGTCGGGTTAGGCGACAAAAATTCGCAAGGATTCGGATTTTTTGAAGTGTTAGAAAAGGAATAACAAATGTCTAAAAGCGTGGATCTATTAGGAATGTTTTCCAACGCCGACGTGATGCAAGGAAAGAACAAAGAACCGGTTTTCTTTAAGCTTATCGCCTCGATAATCGATAACGACTGCTATCGGATCAACAGCATTTTTCTTCTTTATGGAGCGAGCGAAAAAAACGAAGTCACAAAAGAGAAAAAAGAAGAATTTTTTTGGGCCAAAGTCGATGAGGTCTTAAATCTCCTGAAATTAAGATTCGAGAAGAGAGGAGAAGAGATAGAAGGCATTAAGAATAAGATAAGAATCGAATTCTTGGATTGGCCAAAAGATAGGCAGATAAGCGTTTCCGATTATTATGATAAATTTGACGAATTCCTTAGCAAATCGAAGGCCGATGTCCTTTATTTCAATTTCCAAAGTGGAAACGTCCAATCGAAGGAGGCCCTGATGATCCTTTATAGCACGAGCAACAAAGAAAAACTCTTTTTCAGTCAATCCATTGAGAATAAAAGCGGCTTTAGCCACAAAACAGACAAGGACGCCGCCGAATTTGCCGAATTATGCAAAAGCTGGCAGGAATTCGCCGGGGATGCGCAAAGCGTGGACGAGGTCGTTGGCAGGGTGGCGGTGAAATCCGATATGGATACGATGGTTTTGGACTGCCATAAAAAAATCATTTCTTGTTTGCTCGATGAAAAGCGTTATTTTTCGGCATATTATCATTATCTTAATCACCGAAACATATTTGAGCCCAATAACGCCGCTTCGAAAATGCGTAAAGCGTTTGCCAACGAAACGGATTCGCTGTCGTTGAAGGGCTTGGGACGGCTTTCAAAAGAAGAGATCGCCGAATATTTCATGTTCAGGCTTATTAACCTCAAAGCCAAAGATGAAGCGGGCAATCTGGATACGAAGATCGCTTATGTCATTTGCGACAAATTGCTGTTTGTCTTGCGCAATCTCGAACATGATAAGCACATACAAATAGATGGCCGCAATTATAAAAATTCCAGCAAAGCGGATATATATCTTGAATTTGAGCAAAATTATGGCTTAGAAAGCGGAGCCAAAAATAACAAATACGATCCAATCGAGGGAATCGACGATTGCCTAATAAATGGATTTAACAAAAAATACAATTACCTCAGGCACCCTGGTCATCATAAAGGTAACCTCTTTACGGACGGCGATTTCAAAAAACTCCTAGATCAGCTAACGCGAAAATTCGAAAAGGAATTCATGGATTGCGTTCCATCAGAATACAAAACTAGCGGATTTGACCTTTGCTTCGACAAAGTTATCGACATGTGCGGTTCCGATATCAAAAAGAATTTAAAGACGAGCATAAAATTCAATGAGAAGACGAATAAAATTTGCTTTTTGTCAATGCTTGGCTCAACCGACCCGGCGCGTTTTAGCAAGGAAAGCCAAAGCCTTATCCCAGGATCGACGTTATCGTTCTTCATGGCGATCGGGAAAGACACGCAGATCCCTTCCGAGAAAAAAGAATTGGTCAATTTGCAAAAGAAAAACGCAAAGAAGAAAATCCCTTTTTATTGCATTTTGTCGAACGAAATCGTCGCCGTTTTATTCAAAGACCTACATTATGACGTCGATACCATGAAACGGATTTATGGAACCGAAGAGATATACTTCCTTCCTTTCAATGAAGAACTGGAAGAAAACGGTGCTTCCAAAGCAAGGGAGATCATCGATGGAAAAACGATTTTAAACGAAGAAGATTTGGTATCGGCGGCCTCTTTGAAAGGCGAATCGAGTTCCTACGATTACAAAACGTGTTCCAAATACATCGCCAATCTCGTCAACGCCTTATTGGATAAGTACGACGTCATATATTTGATCGAATCATCGGGGATCCCCAATTGCAAAATGGCCATGACATTCATGTCTTTGTGCTATCCCGACAGAATAAAGGTCATAAACGTTAGAGACGGGAAGGCCGGCATAGATACGAAAGCTTCTGTGCACACGGAAGGCAATGGTGGTGGCGGGCATGAAGAAAATGGACACATTCCTGCGCCGCAGACGGGGGACACTTTGTTGGACTTTATCGAAAAAGACGATATCAAGAAGGCGATTGGGCGATTGTTTTTGGTCCAAAACGCCTTTTACGACGATTTCGTTCATAATGGAATTGAACTAGAAGGAGAAATAAAAGAGAACATAAATAAACTGAGCAACAATAAAGATGGTAGTGTCGTTAGGAAATTGATCAAAGCTTATTATCTAATACGTTATAAAGAATACGAGAGCGCTCTGCGCGAGATGGACGTCTGCTTCGAAACGATATTGGGGGAAAGATTGTCTGAAGTTATAGGCGATGAAAATGAATGGGAGAAACTTCAAAAAGAACGCTCGATAGATACGATAAAAAGCAGATATGGCAAATACATCGGTGAGATAGAAAACCTCAAGGAATCCGCCAACAATCAGAGCTATCACGATTATTACAACAGAAAATACAGCTTTGTGCGCTCGGTGAATTACGTTTTGTCGCTTAAAGACGTCGGAGATAAAGAAAAGAACGATTATTACCGCGCCATTTTGGGTAACGATGAACTTTGGCAACGAATCAGCGAATTAAAACATAACGCATTGAGATGTGGTGAGCGGAAAGAAGATGTCGATATCGATGTCGATGCCATTGAGAAATTATTAATGCTAGATGAGCCGATAAAAAAAGAATATCGTGCCGTCCTTGGCAAATATGAGCGCATAAGGAACGGCTTGCATATTAGATTCGATGAAGACTGATTGACGTGCGATAAAGAGAAAGCGTTCCGTCGGTTTTGACGGTTTAACGGCTGTTAAGCCCGTAGTCCTCTTGCGACAACCGCTTTTGGTTTCACTGATAAAGCGCGTTATATGCGTCGCAGCCCGATGACTTCGATTTCTTTTAGGCAGTTTAAAATAATTCGAAGGGCGTGTTTTCCATAACGCCAGATGAGCATGTATTAAACTAAACATCAAGATTTTCGTTGATTATTAGAATTATATCTTTTCTATGTCTCAGCGATATCGCAATGGACATCGCTGAGACGAATTACCCTGCGTCCTCAAGCGTGTGATGCCGTCATTGAGGCCCGGATTTCAGCGTTCCTATGTGGCTGCCCATTCAAGTTATGGGTACTCTACCCTCCGATGATGGCCAAACCAAAAGTTTTCCGTTTTGATTCGGTAGCGGTCTGCAATTCGCCTGGAGACGGCCCGTGGTGCCGAATCTACTCGGCGCTCGACTTTTAGGTTGTATCCTCCTCGGAGGCCCGGAGCTTCGCCGGGGCGCATCACTCGCTTCTTGTTATACACCTAGCCGAATTTTGCGGCATTGTCAATGGTTTCAATTCCTTCTAGGTACCTTAAGGATAAAGATGAAAAAGAAAAGTTTGTTTGCTTGGCTTTGTTTCAATTCCTTCTAGGTACCTTAAGGATGCGTTCCACAAGCCACCCAAAAAGGGCAAGGCACGATGTTTCAATTCCTTCTAGGTACCTTAAGGATGGAATCGCTTGTGCCGCTGCTGCTGGTGCCAGTATTGTTTCAATTCCTTCTAGGTACCTTAAGGATACAAAATTTTAGCTGAATGTTTAGCTGCGGGGCTAGTTTCAATTCCTTCTAGGTACCTTAAGGATGAGTTTGACGCTTCCGAAATTGAGACCCTTAGA
The DNA here is from genome assembly GCA_963624045.1 of Bacteroidaceae bacterium. Lineage (GTDB taxonomy): Bacteria > Bacillota_I > Bacilli_A > RFN20 > CAG-826 > UBA4951. Next base: position 14,667 of record CAVFNI010000008.1, on the reverse strand, counting down.
AATGGTTTCAATTCCTTCTAGGTACCTTAAGGATGGTGTCATCAACCTTTTCAAGACGGACAAAGAGGGGTTTCAATTCCTTCTAGGTACCTTAAGGATTTATAACTGGCGCCGTTTGCAAATGCACCGAGCGGTTTCAATTCCTTCTAGGTACCTTAAGGATACGTCCCCGCACAGCGCGTCCCCGCGTCGGTACTTCGTTTCAATTCCTTCTAGGTACCTTAAGGATAAGAAATAGCCGACTTAATTGTCAGCTTTCTCTTCGTTTCAATTCCTTCTAGGTACCTTAAGGATCCGGATATCGCGAAACAGAGCCGCTGAATGCGGCATTGTTTCAATTCCTTCTAGGTACCTTAAGGATCAAGTGATTACTATTGAGTTTGACGCTTCCGAAATTGGTTTCAATTCCTTCTAGGTACCTTAAGGATAAGTCAATGGAGGAACGTCGGTTGAAACCCTCATGTTTCAATTCCTTCTAGGTACCTTAAGGATGAAGACGCTCAATGAGAAGGACGACGGCATCGCCGTCGTTTCAATTCCTTCTAGGTACCTTAAGGATAGTCAATTCCCTGTTTTTTAAGCTCGAAATCGACTTATCACGGATAATTTTAGGATAGACAGTCGAATTTTCAACCTGATTTCCGAGAATTGTCCAAGAAAATTGTTGTTGACCAGTGCGTTTTGACCTACTATGTAGACACGAATTGTTCACATTTGAGGTAATTGAACAGCAAAACAGTTAATTTCCTTCGAAATGTGCTAAGGAAGATTAGGATTAGATTCATGCGTGTTTTGTTGATTTACGATGTGGATTCAAGTCGAGTTAAGAAGGTGTTTAAGATATGTAAGAAATACATGGTGCAGGTTCAGGAATCGGTTTTTGAAGTCAAGATATGCGAATCTAAATATCGTGAGATGATTGCTCAATTGGAATCCTCTATAAAGGAAGAAGATTCCATCATTTGTTATTTTTTGGATAAGCTTCCGTATGGTTCTAGAGAGGTGTATGGAAGAAACGATTTAGAAGAGAATATGCTGCTATGAATCTGATGTTGATGAAGGAAGGCTCGCTCAGGATCAAAGACGAAACCTTGTCTTTTCAAGAAATCGACAGCCCGCTTAAAACATATCCGATAGAAGTGATATCCAATATCTACGCCTTTTCTGATATCAGCGTATCCTGCGACGTTCTAAAGGAATTGAAGAAACGTGGGATCAATTTGTTTTTGTATAACCGCATAACAAAAGAATACATGGAATTGCTCAACAATAATAATTATCGAGGAAATACGTTAGTGAATCAGGTTAGATGCTATTTGGATGAGGACGTTAGGCTATACATTGCCAAACAAATAGTCGATGCCGAAATCAACAATCTATCGTATTCGTTGCTCGCTTATCGTTCTTTGGGGGTCGATTTAAAATACTTCAAAGACAAAAGGAGAAAGGTTCAAGCGGCCGTGACGGCCAATTTCATAATGCTTAACGAGGCGTTGGCCATCAAAAGATATTACGAATATATCGATTGCCTATTGGCGCAATACGGCTTTCGTCTCTTATATAGACGAGCTTATCGGCCAACGGATCCCGTAAATAAGATAATAACCTTCCTAAACGGCGTGCTTTATAACGAAATATTATCTTACATCGTGGAATGCGGGCTGAACCCTTCCGTTGGATATAATCATTCCAGTAACGACAGGAAATATACCTTGCAACTCGATATGGCCGACATTTACAAGCCCATCACCATAGAGAAAGTGGTGGTGAATTTAATACACGATAGAACTCTGAAGCCAGAGAATTTTAAGCGTGGTGAAGACTTTTCCCAAGAGGTGAGGACGAAACTTATTGAAGGGTTCTATAAGAGGATCAAAAGCTCTATCCGATACAACAATAAACACATGACTTATCAAGATATTATTAAGCAAGACATTTATAAATTGAGAAATTACGTGAACGGGAAGGGGAAGGGCGTTGTTTTTTATAAAACGAGGTTCTAAGAAGGTCCTAATTAGGTTCTAATCTGCCCGTAGAAGCGTTTATGCGCTCACACTCGAGATAATCGTGGGAAACACGACGTTCCGCGGATGAGTATGAAATCATGTATGAATAATCTCATCTAGATGCATAAGGGCCGCTTTAAATGGCAAAGATTCCGTTTCTTGGGATGAGTTCATTTGCGCTTGCGACAAAACATTAACTGAGAAGAATGATGTTTTATCATTGCAGGAATATACCATGATGAACAGGCTAATCTATCCCCCTTCCCAACAACAAGCGATTAAAGATTCTTTGCAGGGCGAGTGGATAATTCTTAAAAAAGAGACGAAATGATCCTCCATGGCAGAATTGACTGCGTTTCTCGCCGATTTTCTCAGGAATTCCGCTGCCTAAGTACGGTTCCCCGTTTTCGTTGTTAGATTCATTCATGCGCCTTCCCTCCTTTTTTCTTTAGCAGCGCAAGGATAGAAAGCCACCTTATCGATGCCAAGGTCACATGTCGCCTACGATGGTAGGGTATTGCTGGCTCTTTTCGATGCGCCAATTCCTCAGCGGTTCTACTGGGAAACACGAATAGCATTTACTTTTGGTTGTATAATTATTCAGCGTTTTATTACTACATTTGTTAAATATAGTATTTAAGAATATTTTTATTGACATATATATCTTTAGCATGCAAATTAATTACAAATATAGAAAAATGTGGATAAAGCATGGACAAAGATAAGCACGCAAGGTTTCATAAAATAGCGGCGGCAAGAACAAATAGAATCATTAAAGATCTTCGTTTATTGGCTAACTGCGCAAACAAAAATAATTATGCGTATACCCAAGAAGAGGCGGCGCAAATGCTTAGAGCCATTGATGAAGCTGTCCGCGATACAAAAACGGCTTTTTCCCCAAAAGATAGTCGCGTCAAACCATTTAAATTTGGAGGAGACGACTGAAATGGGAATGTTCGTTTCATCAGAAATAGAAGGCAAGCATATTTTAACCAATCCCAGTTTCTGCAAAGTGGTGCTTGAGGCCGCTCTTGAGCAAATGAATTATTTGGAGGTTGACGAATATGCCGCTCTTACGTTGAGCAGAATTATTGTCAAGCAGTTAAAGATTCCGATGGGAGAGATTATGCTCGTGATGAATGTCATCGCTCCAAAAACTACGTTAGTTAAAAAAAGTTTTCTGTTGAGTTCGTTGGCTGCTTTTGGCGTTTGTAAAGATGAAACGGTTGGAGAGAACGATGATTATACTGATAGGCTATCGATGCCGAAACCGTTGTCGAGAACGCAAAAACTAGAAGAAATAAAAAAGAAGATTTTAGAAATGGTGGACGTACATAAAATTCTTCCTGAATCTTTTTTGAAGCATAAACTGGAGAATGAATTGAAAGAGGCGTCGATATCGAATTTATCTAATTTATTAAGGGCGTTCGAAACTTCCAAACTGATATATGCAAACGGCTATATTGCGGCTCACGGATATGATCCTAGCATGGAGGCGATGAACAAACTTCTTCTTGATGAAAATGGGCACAAACCTTTTAACATCAATATCATTGCTGGCAAATATGCGTTGTCTATCGAAGATGTCAAGAATCGACTGAAAAAGAGGAGATTTGGCGATTTGATTTTATGGGATTCGTATCAAGTTTGGTCCATTGCCGATATAAGAATTACTGAAACGGCCATTGAGAGAATAAAAAATAACGTAGCCGCCGCGAATGGTAGACCGCTTTTGCTTAGAGATATATTTCATATCGTTCTAGTGGGGGTGGTACCAGAAAACGCATACGGCGATATCGAATTATCGGCGAAAAAAGATTGCGCTATGAAAGGGCTCCATGCCGCTGGTATTTTTGGCTATACCTTCAATGCGGTGGAAGAGAAATTCTATTCAGACGGTCCGTCAAAAAAAGACCTGAGACCACCTTTATACAAAATATTCGGGAGGAAATGAAAATGTCGGAAAAAAAGAAGGGATGGCTATTTTGGAAAGAAAATTCCCCCGAAAAAATTCTTACGGCCAATCCAGCCATGCTTAGTGGCGCCCTTGGAATTGAGATTCTAATCCGTGAACTTATTCAAAATTCACGCGACGCTCATGATGGGAATGTTACCGTTGAAATGGTCGCCGAAGAAGGTAAAGTTCCAAACACTTCCATTTATGACGCTTTGTGTTTGGACGATCTTCGCAAACACATCCAAGGAACAATCGATTTCGCCCAAGGTGAAAATAGCAAAAACGAGCGAATTATCAGCAAATCAAAAAGCCAATTAAAATTATTGGAGAAAGATTATTTGCGATATTTTAAGTTTTCCGATTTTAATACGAAAGGTATCCCTGGCATTGAAAAATACGACGGCGAAAAGGCATTTTGGAAATTATTGTTTCAGGAGGGCACGTCTGATAAACCTGATTCTAGCTCTGGCGGCGGGGTTGGGGTTGGCAAAAACGCAACGTTCCCTTTTAGTGGCCTTTCTTCTGTTATCTACGTTACTAGAACCGATGAAGGCTATGGTTTAGCGGGCAGCTCAAGATTGGCTTCCAGCAAAGTTGACGGGCACATCGAAAGAATGAACGGCCGTCTTGTTTCTTATGGTGAATCGCTCGACAACATTCTGGATTGCAACGATTTTGATTCTTTAATGCCAATTAGTTTTGACGAAGTTGCGTCAGCTGGTAAAGGCTTGTTTAAGAGAGATCAAAAGGGGACGGACGTCATTATCCTTGGCACAGACGAGAACGCTAAATTTGATAACGAAGAATGGCCTTTTCTCATGGCCGCCTATGCCATTAAGAACTTTTTTGTCGCATTTTTGGAAAAGAAAATTGCTCTCACCATTAAAGCCGAAAATTGCGGAGAAATAAGAATTGACGAAAACGCCCCTAAGATTATAGACAAATTAGCGTCTAGAGACGGATCGGCTGAATTGAGTAACGTTGTTGAAGAGGCTAAAACATTGTTAGAGACGTATAAAGGAGCGAAAGGCGGCGACGATTTTAGTCAAATTCACGAAGATGGCATGGAAGGTGTTGGCCCCGTTACGCTTTATTTAAACAAAAGCAAAGATGTTACTGTCCGACAATGGTCTATTTATCGTTCTTTTGGAATGCGAACCATTTCGAAAAACGTTAAAACCCAAAGACCTGTAGCCGGTGTTCTTGTAATTGAAGGAGAACCTGGCAATGAACTATTGCTTAGAGCCGAAGCGGGCAATCATACGGAATATGATTTTTCTTCGTTGGGAGAAAGCCGATTGAGCGTTAAAAAGACCATTGAAAATTTGGAAAATTGGGTAAGCGGACATCTCAAACAATTTGGACAATTTGATTCTTCAGAAACCGATATTGAACTTGCGGGACTTACAAACTTCATATCTCTTGAGGAAGACATAAAAATTAGCGGTGATTACGGAACTGGAACAGAACCATTGATGAAAGTCGTTGAAGAACCTGCTCAGAGCGTCAAAAAGAAAAAAAGCGGCATCCGCAAAAGGGATTCAAAAAGGGACGATCCCGATAGTTTCGAAGGTGGCGGTTTGAAAGCAGAAGAATGGAACCATGATCCTAACCATGAACACAACTGGGATCATGAACGCGAGACGGCGAAAGATGCAGAAAATTCTAGTAGCGACGGGAAACGCCTCATAACTTATGACAAAACTTTAAATGTTTCAGCAACTTTTCGCGACATCCATGCTCCATACGCTAAAGAAGTGGAGATAATAGGGAGAATCGGCAGCGCTTCATTTAAGAAGATAGATCTCCATATCGCTGCGGTTGATGAACAGAGCAAGGAAAACAACAATCTCCCATCGATTGAGGGGGCCATAGATTTAAATACAGGGGAGTGTTTAACGGACATTTCTGAAAACGTGCTAAAAAACATCATTATAAACGATGATAAATACATGCACATCAGAGTGTTTTTTAAAACGCCATTTAGGGCGATGCTTTTGGAATACGCGACCGTTACTAAGACATATACAATTGAGATTCCGAACTCCAAAAAAGAGAGTTTTGAAGGAAAGGAATCTGCTATGGAGGTGGTGAAAGATGAAAGCGCCGATTAAGGGTAACCATCCGTTGCCGGTTTTGCTTCGCGACGGCGGGGATTATAACGAAAAATGTGAATTCAATATTTCCATTGTTGGAGAACCTTACAAGAGCGGAGAGGGAATCGCTCTCTCTTATGAATATGAGGTTCGTGTGGATGTCGTTTGTCCGCCTCTCGAAAAATTGATTGAAAACGAAGAAGCTAAAATCGTAATTATTGAGGAACAAGACACCATTCGCCAGGCCATCGATTACGTTAAAGGATGCAAAATCCTCATTCAGCCATACATGTTGAGGTTAGGAAAGAATATCGAATTGACTCCAATAATTATTGCTAACAAAAAAACTAATCTTCTATTTGATAAAACGTATATGGACCCGATATACGGAATGTTTGATCGTGATTCGTTTGAAATCGAAAAGGGCCAGATTCTTGGATATGGAAGGGTGCTGGAAATCAAAACAGATCAATTAAGGGGTCTTTCATCGATAATCAAAATAAGGTCGTTAGAGCACGAAGACCTTCACAAGCCTTTTTATTTGGATTTGGAGCAAGACATTATTTACGTTTACGCCAACAAAACGATCGCTAACGATGTTAAATCCATCCAACAAACGCAACCTAGCCTTTCTCATATGGTGAATGCAGTTATTTGCTATCCGACCGTCCACATGGCTATAGAAGCGATGCTAACAAATCATCAAGAATACGAAGCATATAAATGGTATGCGGCGATAAAGAACAAACTCAACGAAATCAGGGAAAGGCTCAAGGAATCTCCGTTTGAGCCAGAATCTTTCGAACCATCAAAAGACAACACCATAAGCGATTACGCCTGGGAACTAACCGGGGAACTGCTCACCGACGCGCAAGGGCAAATGATGATGACCGCCTTTGAGAAGGCGTCTGAATACGGGGAATAAAATATGGCGAATTTTATTAAATTACTAACTGATAAGGGTCTAGAAGACTTAAAAAAATTTGCGCAAGGAAATCTTGCCATATATGCAAACGAGACATTGGATAAGGCTAGGTTTTCTACTTTTGAATTCACACAGTGCCTTTTGCAAAACGATACGTTTCCAACGCTTTATGATGCCGACGATTCAATCTCTTTATGGGAAAACGATTTTAGAAACTCTTTGTTAATCTATCGCTTTTTTGCTGAAAACGAGGTGCCTCTTACGCTTTTGCATGACGAAAGGTTGATGGCGTACATCACACATTTTATTTACTTGGATTACATGAAAAAAAGATGGCCAATTGATGATAAACATGGCGATAAAAGAGTGCTTGATCGATACTTTTTCCGAAGGGCTCCTTATGCTAGAAATGGGATTTTGATGTTATTTTGGCCGGCGTATCTTATCGCTCAAGTAACTGAACTCGGAAACGAAGAACTTTTTGAGAAAAAACTTCGTTGTTTCTTTGAAAATCGCGTCGTTTTGGATCGTGTGCTCGAGAATAATTATTCTAGGAATCCAGCTATTTTCGATATGTGTGTCACGTCTTTTCTTGAATGGGGGGACCGCGCCGATATCGTTGGGCACGGAAGATCACGCCTCCTTGCTAAGAATATAAATAACGTTCTGGCGGTGACTTCATTGGATGCGATGTCCTTCGATGATGGTTTAGCTATCATAGAAGGGTTATTTGAATCTATTGCAAATGGTGACTTCGACAATAAAGCTAGCACTTCCGACGATTCAGAAGAAGAGGACGAAGAGGAATAACGACCGATGGGTGAAATCTATAAAAACAAAGGTGAATGGGCCGAATTGTATTTGCTTTATTCAATATTGGGCAGCGGTCAATTGATAATTCGCGATCCTCTTGAAAATAAGCCCGATAAGACGATGGTAATTGAATCGATAATTCGTTGTTGTTCGAAAGGATTGTTGGAATTCGTTATTGACGATTCGGTTGTTCGCATTAGCGCCGATGGTTTTTTCGCGAATATAGAACAATTCGAATTCATGATTAACGCAGAAAAACTGAAGGGCGAACTTTTGACTGGAAAAGGTGCTTTTCAGTTGTCGAGCAAACTCATCGATTTTATGAAGAGATGTGGAATCGATCAACCTAAGGCAAGAAGCCTTCCGTCAATTGTTAACGGCGTTAGGGTAGGAGGGAAGTGTGATATCCTCTTAAGGTATGTTAATCCAAGAACGGGGAATCGCGTTTCAGCAGGCTTCTCTATTAAATCGGATTTTGCGTGCCCCGCGTCTTTGCAAAACGGCTCTTTCCAAACTAATTTTGAATACGATCTTTTAGGATTAAGTCTTCAAAATATCAGCAAAATCAACTCTATTTGCCTATCTAGACGAAGAAAGAGTGGTGAGCATGCCGTGGATTTGTTTGGGAGATGTATGAAAATCATCGAACTGGGTGCCGATATTGTTCCGATGGGTCTCGCGAAGGACAAGAACGGGACATCGACGTTTGAATTAAATCTCGGGATGGTTGATTCGGTATTGCCGACAATACTATCGGATGTTGTTCAACTTCATTATTTTTCTGACGATCATCCAACCCTTCTTTCCGAAATGCCGAAAGCATTGATTCTCCATAGGCCCGTTTACGACAAGGCTTATGACAAAGCTTTTTACAAAAAGAAAATCAAAGATTATTTGTATGCTTGCTTCGCTGGCATGGTTCCGACCGAAAGGTGGAGCGGACAAAACGATGTCGATGGCGGTTATTTGATTATCGATCCGCAATTCGAGGTGTCTGGATGCCTTTCCACTGATACGGATGATTTTAAGGAATATTTGTTTCAAAACACTAAACTTGAGCATCCTGATTGTAGTAAGAGTCGTAGCAATTACGGCACTGTTTTGGTGAGAGAGAATGGAATTCCATTTATTCGTTTGAATTTGCAAATTCGTTTTATAGGAAGAAGAAAGGCCGGTATATAGTTTTATGTCTGAAGAAAATAAAATCCGTTCAATAGATTTGTTTGCTGGCATCGGAGGCATAAGGATTGGTTTTGAACAGGGATTTGGGCCTTGTTTATCGACGGTTTTTGTTAGCGAATTCGACGAAAAAGCACAGAAAGTATACAGTGATAATTTCCACGACCCATTTGAATTATCGGGAGATATTACGAAAATTGATGAACACGATATCCCGACGTTCGATATTTGTTTGGCAGGGTTTCCGTGTCAGGCATTCAGCATTGCTGGAAAAAAGATGGGATTAAATGACAGTTATCGTGGAATGTCTCGCGGAACTCTGTTTTATGAGGTTGTGAGAATATGCGAATATCATAAACCGAAAGTGATATTTTGCGAGAATGTCAAAGGTCTTCTTACCCATAATGGAGGTAATACCTTTAAAATCATCGAAGGCGCGTTTCGACAGATTGGGTACGATTTCTATTTCAAGGTTCTAAGGAGTCAGGATTTTGGCGTTCCGCAAACCCGTGAGAGGACATATATGGTGTGCATTAGACGAGATATTAACCCCCTTTCTGACGGAAATGATTTTCCTTGGCCCAAACCAATTGCTAAAGAAAACAACACTATTAGATCGATTCTCGAAGAAGAGCCTGTCAGCGCTAAATATTATCTTTCGGAAACGTATCTATCTTGTCTCGAACGACACAAGCAAAAACAGGTCAACGCAGGGCGAGGATTTGGTTATAAAATTCGCGATCTTGACGATTTGGCTGGTACGGTTGTTTGCGGCGGCATGGGACGGGAAAGGAATCTTATTATTGATAAAAGGCAAACCAATCTTACACCCGTGACCAGTATTCGCGGTCAAATCAATAAAAAAGGTATTCGCAAGCTCACTCCTAAAGAATGGGCTAGGTTGCAAGGTTTTCCACCAGAATATAAGTTCAATGAATCCGACACATCGGCGTATAAACAATTGGGAAATTCAGTTACTGTTCCTGTTATTAAAGCTATTGCGGCTCAAATAAAAGCGTTGCTCAAAATATAAGGCTTTGTTTTAGAACGTCGCACGACAGATTGAAATCTTTGGATAGTGAATGTGGTCATTTCAGAAAATTTTATTGAAGTGAATTCGTTTGATTTTGTTGAGAAAGAAATTTACTCCTGCCTTGCGCATGGCGAATATTTCGCTGCTCTCGCTTTGGCTTTGAGCATTCCAGATTCTTTCGCCAAATTAATGTACGGAAGGGGCGGAAAGAGGAATTATGCGCAATGGTTCGATGGAAACGTTCATAACAGCGTGGGTTTACTTTATTCGGATGAGTTTTATAAACAAGGTGGCTCGGTTATTTTCGATGGCGCGTGCTGTTATCAACTAAGATGCTCGCTTTTTCACGATGGTAGCAACGATATTGCCAAAAAAACTGACATAGCCGAATTCGTTCTCGTCATGGGCAAAGAACCTTTTGTTAGGGGAGATGTTGCAGGAATTAAACAAGATTTGCATTCAACGCAGACAAACGGCAAAGTCGAGAAAACACGCAAATATGTGTATTTAAGTGTTGTTGAATTGGTTGCGGGCATAGTTAAATCTGCCCGCGATTATATGAACAGGAACCCGGATAAGGCAAAGGGGCTCTCTAAAATAATGTTCAATTATGGCGGAGGCAAAACACCCGCCATTTTCGTCAACCATGAATCTCAAAAGAATGAGCAAAAATAGAACATCGATTATGCTCTATGCTTCGCTTAAATTGAGAATAATCTTTCCTGAAAACCGAATAGACATCACGCTTGGCACTAAAGACTGCTCAAGGATTGCTTTTCACATCGCATTTTGTACAATTTGAGAAAAGACGAGTTATGAGCATAAGGTTAGTTCAATTACAAAACGGCAATTTAAAGGTCGACATTCCGAAAGGATTTAACGTTGGACACAGTTCTTCTTCCTGTGAAAACAAAGCGAATAAAAAACTGCCGTCGCTGTTAAGAAGGTCGGGAAAGACGAAGATATACGGGAATCGACAGAAAACGGGAGGCATCATCCAAAAAAGAGACGGTAAGACGGTCGCTTATTTAATTAAGAAAAAGATAGACAGCATAATTTTCAAAGTTTCTGGGGAAAACAGATATTTGATTTATGATGTGGCTGACCTTAGAAACACAATGCCGGCGGCGACATTCGATATAAACGGATATCGCATGGAGATAAACAATTCTACAAGCAAGCAAGAGATCGTTTTCGTTAAACTCGACGAAAAAGAGGCGGAAGAATATTTGGACGAAATCAATGAGTCTTACGAACGAAAGCAAAGAGAAATAGCTGATTTTTCGGGAAATGTGCCCAAACACGAGGTTGCTATAGATTCTAAAATTTCAAACGGCAGATTGAACATGAATGAAGCTAAGCAAGCCAATAACAGCCGTCCAGATTCCGCCTCGAATACCCTGACAAACGATGTCACTAACACCGATAAACGAAACGGCGATGGAACCTTGGTCCATGAAATTCTTGATGCAACTATCGAGAACGATGATTCTGAAGATGAGCCTGAGGAAACCGTCGATTTCAATGATTTTAAGCCTGTCAGGAAAATATATGATTGGGGCAAACCATTCGAAAATAGCTTCAACAAAAAACAATTAGAAGAAAAAGTTGGAAGCAAACTTTATAAATTCTTTACAATGCGGGGCCAATACGCAAACGGCAAGTGGGGGGATCGTTATTTCGGCAAACACGATTTCGGATTGACGAAAAACGTGAATGGCAAAAAAATCGAGATCAGAAGATGCCGCGTATGTGGTGGCCACGAATATAAGGAAAGGCTTTTTTATTGTTTCGGCGATCAATTAGACGATCGACGATTCGAAGCGAAGGACATCATCCTTTTGTATATATCGAAGCCGGACGAACACGATAAATATGATGAAATCGCTCAGTTTTTGTCTGAAGCGATAGCCGATAAGCAGGATTTCGGCTCCATTAGGATTAGGAACCGATTTGTGGCGAAAGGCAAAAGCGGCCTAATTTGTTACAATAGCTATGGATATAACGAATTCGAAAGACGATTCGTCAAATCGCCAGTTCTTACCGAGCGGCAGCAGACGTTGATCGATGATTGTCTAGGAAAGCCGCCAGTCATAATTTATGGCGCCGCTGGCACCGGCAAGACGCTGATGAGCGAAAAGCTTTATAAAGCGATAAGCGATTCTTCCGAATATGGAAACAACATTCTCTATCTCACCTTCATCGATTCATTAGCTATTTACGTAAGGGAGCAATTGAAAAATTTAGGCGTTGATCAAAAGAAAGTTTTGTGTCTGACCTACGATAATTTTATCGAAAGGTGCTTTGACGCCGCTTTTGCCTGGACGCGCGATGGAAAATATCAGTTTGTTCAGCAAATTGGGAACAAAAAGATAAAAAGACTCAAGAGCTTTGATTATTTTTTGAAGTGGGTGACGGGAGGTAAGGAGATAGAACGAACCAAGATAAAAGGCATCGACGATATCGAATATCTAAGTCGGAATCGTTTTAAACTTACCGATATCGATAAGAATGAGCGCGATGCGGCATCGATCGTCCATCTCTTTTTCAGAAGTTTGAATGATTCCCCGAATTACGGAGCTTTTGGGGAAAGTCATCGCCAAGCATTCGAAGATAAATTAAAAAAAGAGAAGGACTTGGACAAGAAGAAAATAAACGTGATATTTGAATTTTGCAAAGCGTACGCGGGGCATTTAAAGGAAAAAGGATTTGTCGACGACAACATGGCCGCGCTTCTTTTAAAAGAGCTTTTTGAACGTCAAGATTGCCCGATAAATAAATTTGATGCGATTATCGTTGATGAAATGCAAGATTTAACGTTGCCACAAATTCATAGCCTCACGAGGATTGTTAAGGGTTGTAATTTCTTTGCTTACGGCGATGATAATCAATCCATCAATCCCTCTTTGCTTAACATGCGAGAAGCCAAACACGAAATATACAAAGATTTCTGCCTTTTCAACAAAGATAATATTCGCGAGCCCGAATATTTAACCGAGACCATCAGGAGTTCTTCAGAAGTTGTTAGCTATATAAATTTGCTTAATCACATAAGAGACAAGACAATCGGCAAGAGCAAAGGCTATTCGCAGCCAGATCTAGTCTCGCTTGCGCCGGATAGCGACGGCATTAAAAATTCTGCAAAGCCTGCGTATTTGCTTGATTTAAACGCTTTTAAATGGATGGTTGAAGGCAAAGAACTTTTCTTGCAAAACGAGATTGGAGTCATTGTCCCGAGTTCTTTGGAACGAGAAAAGTTTTTGAAGACATTCAAATTTCAAAATGAGCAAGATCTATTCACCATAGACGAAATCAAGGGAAGGGAGAAGGAGATTGTCGTGTTATACAATTTTTTCTCTTCATCTAAAGATGTTTGGCAAAAAATATCGGAAAAATATCTTGAATATCATGAGACGGGGAAAGGCGATGACAAATTTTATTCGACCCTTTACCGTAGGTTCTTCAACCGATATTACGTCGGCTTAACCAGGGCGAAAAAGAAGGTTATTATATGCGAGGATTCTTCCGTTCCCGAGGAAATTCTGAATTGTTTTTTGAGAAATCCCGAAGGCCCGTTGGAAAACATAAGAAGCGCCAAGCATTTGAATCGTTATTTCAGCAACGATTTCACTCATGATAGGTGGTATACGAACGCTGTCGACTTCTTCAATTTGAAGCAATATAACGACGCTTACAATTACATTAGCAACGCCGTTGAAAGTTTAGAAAAATTGAAGGGCGAGAACGGTTTTGACGAGGACACTTTGAAAGAATACGCAAAACTGAAGGACGAATATCTCTTTTATAAGATTTTCACCGAACTCACGGATAGCGAAAACAATGGCGTAATAAAAGATTCGGAGAGAGAAAAGGCGCAAAAATGCATAGATTTTTTCTTAAGCGAAGGCGAAATAGATAACGCAAGAGAACTTTATAAGCGGTGCGATGCTAAAAAAGAGGAACTGGCTCATTACATTAAGCATCGCAAGGAGAAAGGCGATAACAATGTTATCATGAAGTATCGCTCGGTGATGAATAGCTTCAGCGAGGCGGAAGAGGAATATTTCGGAAACGAGATAATCGATTGTTATAAGAACAAAATCATAAATCAGATAGGAGAACTAACATATGGCAGAAAAAACCATCGTTGAGGCGATCGAAAAACTGGAATCAATTTCGACTGAATTGACGCAGATCAAGGATTTCGAGAAAAAGCTTTGTGACGCCGAAGAGAATCTATTTTCTAAGCTTGAATCGCTAAATGAATTTGAAAGCAAAATTAGCGATATGATTGATAAATTCAGCGCTGTCGCCGCTAAAATCGATGAATTCAACGAATCTTTTGGCCCCGTAATCGCGAAGATGGATTCGTTGTTATCTAGATTTAGCGATCAATTGAATGACGCAAAACAATTGGAAACCAAATTTTTGTTGCAGAGGATGGATGAGCTGATGAATAGGGCCGAATCTATAGCGCCCAAGAAATCGCCAAATCATGTAGATAGCGTCAAACAAAACAAAGATATCGTTAAGCGCAAACGTTAGAATTCGTTAGTTTGTTCATGAGACGAAATGAAGCCGACGGCCTTTTTTCGCTACGCTCATAGCCTTAGCGCTTTCCGACAATTTTTACTTTTCTTCTCTCTTTCCCTTGCGCG
>CAVFNI010000007.1:0-88219 GCA_963624045.1 Bacteroidaceae bacterium | reverse complement strand
ATCATCCTTCGTCAAATTAACGGCGTTTTGTTCGTTTTTGGCTTTGAGCGCTTCGATTTCCTTTTCCTTCTTGGCTTCAAATTCATCGAAAGAGGTGATGGACCTCGCCTCTTCGCGACTCTTAGCTATTGTCTCTAAATTCAAAACCCTCTCTTGGTCTTTGATAGCCGCTTCTAAAGCGTAATCAATCTCCTTTTGCTCCTCGCTTTCGCATTCTTCGGGATGTTCTTCGTAATAACTCTCCCGTTCTTCGATGTTTTTGAAATAAATAGAATTCTTGCCGTCGAGCACCAAGGTCTTGAATAAACGGTCATGCAAAGAAGTCCCGTTCTTTGAAAACCCTAACATCAGCGCATCCACAATAAAGAGGATAAAGAAAGCGAAGAGAGCGATTTGATATGGCACGAACAATAATGATGTCGTCATAGCCATATAGAAAGGCCTAAGAATTCTTTTAGTAACGTTAAGGGATAATCCTTCTTGCGTGACAACGGGGGTGTTGAAAATAAGTTTTCCAAGGCTCTTGCCATAAGGCAAAGCCGCTGGGATTATAAAGAAGAAGACGAAGATCATCGGGATAAAAGCCACAACCTGGCAAACGGCTTGCGCGGAGGTGATAAGGCTTGTCTGCGTTTTATAATAGGTTTGGACGCTAGTAGAGGAACTTCCCGTCATATCGAGAACAGCATCATAATATTTGCCGACAGATGTTGTGTCTTTGGCAGTTGAATCATAAAAGAAATTACGAAGCGTCTTCAAGGTATCCGCGTCGGAAGCGGCCGCTTTGGCGGCGTATTCGCTCTTCAAAACAGGTTTAGCCAAAGGATCAACGGCATCCCCCGCTTCATTTAGGGCCAAGCAGAAATATGAATTGCTCTGACTGCTTCTATTCGCCTCATCGATCTTCGATAAATCCTCTAAAGCAGGCAAGGAGAAAATGGTTTGATTAAAATATTTCTTATAATCGTCGACCGAAGTGAATTCTTTGCCATCGCCATCTTTCAAGACGATGTAATCAGAATCCGAAGAAGATAGGGCCTGCGGCAACTTAACCGTATAATAATCATAAACCATGTCGTAATAGGCTTCATATGCCTGCTTGCCGTTTGGCGGATCGATGTAATTGCTAGAGGTGTCCGCATCGGAAGCTTTGTATTGGTAAATGGAAGGACCACTTTTATTGTAGGTGCCATCATCGTTCTTCTTCACGCTTACGAGTCCCGATTCATCGCTATATCGGCAAAGGTTCTGCTCGGCTTCAAAGCCACCCAAATTAGTGTATAAAAAATTAGATGTGACAAATGTATATAAGATGAATCCGATACCAATTGAAAGAACCATATCGATGGCATAGGAGAGAAGGCGTTTCCAGTAAGGAGCGTTAATTAAATGTTTGTTGTTTTCCATAGGACTAACTATAGCGAATTTTCATCAATAGTCACATAGTGAATTTGTCATTTCTAGCATAAGCAAATCAAAGTTGTAACGCCGCTATAAATACGCAAAAAGCCCCGCCGTCAAGCGGGGCTTAATAAGCATCGAAATTAGTGAAGAATCTCGGTGACGGTGCCAGAACCGACGGTTTTGCCACCCTCACGGATGGAGAACTTCGTGCCGGCTTCCAAGGCTACTGGGTGAATCAATTCGACGGTGAAGGTCGTGTGATCGCCAGGCATAACCATTTGCACATCGGCAGGAAGGGTGATCGAGCCGGTGATGTCGGTCGTGCGGAAGAAGAATTGAGGACGATAGCCATTAAGGAAGGCTGTGTGACGTCCACCCTCGTCTTTGGTCAAAACGTAGACGGTCGCGGTGAATTTGTCGTGTGGAACGATCGAGCCAGGTTTGGCAAGGACTTGTCCACGTTCGACTTGGTCGTGGGTGATGCCACGGAGAAGAACGCCAACGTTGTCTCCGCTCTCAGCGAAATCGAGAGTCTTGCGGAACATCTCGAGACCGGTGATGACGGATTTTTGAGTCGGACGGATGCCAACGATTTCGACTTCGTCGTTCATATTGGCGCGGCCACGCTCAACACGGCCGGTGACGACGGTGCCACGGCCAGAGATGGTCATGACGTCTTCGATCGGCATCAAGAATGGCTTATCATCGGTACGGACGGGATCAGGGATGTAGGTATCGAGAGCGTTGAGAAGCTCGAGCACGCAAGCGGCATCCTTATCTTGGCTGGAAGTGACTTTCGTCGCCGCGAGAGCGCTGCCACGGATGACAGGGAGTTCGTCGCCAGGGAAGCCGTATTTGCTAAGAAGATCGCGGACGTCCATTTCGACAAGGTCGATAAGTTCGGGATCGTCGACCATATCGCACTTATTAAGGAAAACGATGATGGAAGGAACACCGACTTGACGGGCGAGCAAGACGTGCTCACGGGTTTGCGGCATGACGCCGTCAGTGGCGGCGACAACAAGGATAGCGGCATCCATTTGGGCGGCGCCGGTGATCATGTTCTTGATGTAGTCGGCGTGCCCTGGGCAGTCGACGTGCGCATAGTGACGATGCGCGGTTTCATACTCTTCGTGAGCAGAATTGATGGTGATGCCACGAGCGCGCTCTTCTGGCGTGCTGTCGATGCCGGCATAGCCGACGTCTTTGGCGTTGCCTCCAGCGCCGTTGGTCTCTTTGCCAACGAGGCTAAGGACGTGGCAGATAGCGGCCGTTAAGGTCGTTTTGCCGTGGTCGATGTGACCGATGGTACCAACGTTAACGTGGACGCGGTCACGATTGAATTTCTCTTTTGCCATTTTTTAATTCCTCCAAGAATGGTTTCTTTAGAAAGTTCGCGTAGTAATGATAGAGCAGTTCTTGAATGTTCGCAACATTTACCACTAGGTAACTAGTGAGCGTTACTGTTCTTGATGATGTTGTCCTGGATGTAGCGCGGGCATTCTCCATAATGATCGAAACTCATCATGAAGTTGCCGCGTCCTTGCGTCAAGGAACGAAGGTCGGTGACGTAACCGAACATTTCAGCGAGCGGCACGAAGCATTCGAGCTCTTTGGCGTTGCCGCGCTGCGATTCGGTGTTGATGTTGCCACGGCGGCGGGAAACGTCGCCAATGACATCGCCATAATATTGTTCTGGCACCGTGATTGTCACCTTCATGATAGGTTCTAAGATGACGGGGTCGCACTTGACGCCAGCGGCCTTAAGGGCCATCGAAGCGGCAATCTTATACGCAGCTTCGCTAGAATCAACATCGTGATAGGATCCGTCAAAGAGGGTCGCTTTGATGTCGATGATGGGGTAGCCGGCCACGATGCCGCGGTTAAGGGCTTCTTCGAGACCTTGTTGGGTCGGCTTGATGAATTCTTTCGGAACGGCGCCGCCGACGATGGCGTCGACGAATTCAAAGCCTTTGCCTGGATTGGGTTCGAAACGAATCCAAACGTCGCCATATTGACCATGACCGCCGGTCTGTTTGATGTAACGGCCTTCGGCTTCGCCACTCTTGCGGATGGTCTCGCGGTAATTGACTTGCGGTTTGCCGACGTTGACGTCCACCGAGAATTCGCGGCGCATACGTTCGATGAGAACCTCAAGTTGAAGTTCACCGACGCCACCGATGATGGTTTGGCCGGTTTCGTTATCCGTATGAACACGGAAGGTCGGGTCTTCTTCAGCCAATTTCTGAAGGGCCACCGACATCTTCTCTTGGTCGGCTTTAGTCTTCGGCTCAACCGCTTCTTCCAAGACCGGTTCAGGGAATTCGAGCCTCTCGAGAACGACGGGATTGTCGGAATCACAGAGGGTATCGCCAGTCGTCGTGTTCTTTAAACCGACAACCGCACCGATTTCACCAGCATGAAGGCAAGGAACCTCTTGACGGTGGTTAGCGTGCATGAGAACCAAACGGGCGATACGCTCTTGGTTGCCACGGCTGCTGTTATAGACATAAGTTCCGCTCTTAAGGACGCCTTGGTAGACACGCACATAAGCCAGACGGCCGATGAAGGGGTCGGTAGCGATTTTAAACGCCAACCCGACAAACGGAGCATCGTCGGTCGTTTTGCAAGTATACGGCTCACCTTTGAGTTCGCCCGGTTCCCCAGGGATATCAAGAGGAGAGGGCAAATAGTCGATAACGGCATCGAGAAGCAATTGAACGCCTTTGTTTTTGAAGGCGGTTCCGCAGAAGACCGGGAAGAATTTGCCAGTGATGGTCGCTTTGCGGGCGACTTCTTTGATTTTCTCGACCGTTGGCTCTTTGCCATCGAGGATGTCGAGCATCAATTCGTCATCATAATTGGCGAGGGCTTCGAGAAGCTTCTCGTGATATTCTTGCGCTTTGGCCTTAAGTTCCTCGGGGATAGGCCCTTCGGTTGGAGGGACATCCTTATCTTGTGTATAGGTCCAAGCGACCATGCGAACAAGGTCAATTTCGCCGATGAATCCACTTTCCTTGCCGATTGGGTATTGGAAGGCGGCATAGCTGACGCCTAAACGCTCTTTGAGCGAATCAAGGCACATGAAGAAGTCGGCGCCGATGGCATCCATCTTATTGCAGAAGACAATACGAGGGACGTTGTATTTGTCGGCTTGACGCCAGACGGTCTCCGTTTGCGGCTCAACGCCGTTTTTGGAATCAAGAACGGTGACAGCGCCATCGAGGACGCGGAGGGAGCGTTCAACTTCAACCGTGAAGTCGACGTGCCCTGGAGTGTCGATGATGTTAACGCGGTAATTCTTCCAGAAAGCGGTTGTGGCGCTTGCGGTGATGGTGACGCCGCGTTCTTGCTCCTCAACCATCCAGTCCATAACGGCGGTGCCTTCATGGACTTCGCCGATTTTGTGGGTACGGCCGGTATAATAGAGAATACGTTCGGTGGTCGTCGTTTTTCCAGCATCGATGTGGGCCATGATGCCGATGTTGCGGGTATGAGGGAGATCGTAGTTGTCGGTCTCCGTGATCATGTTTTCGTCGTTGGCCATCTATCTTCTCCTTAATTACCAGCGATAATGGGCATAAGCCTTGTTGGCTTCGGCCATCTTATGGACGTCTTCTTTCTTCTTGACGGCTCCACCATTGCCATTGGCGGCATCGATGATCTCGCCAGCCAATTTCTGTTCCATGGTCTTCTCATTGCGAAGCCTGGAATAGGTAACGAGCCAACGAAGACCGAGCGTTTGCTTTCTTTCGGGGCTCACTTCGACTGGGACTTGGTAGTTGGCGGCGCCGATGCGACGAACCTTAAGTTCGACTTCCGGCATGATGTTCGCGATAGCGGTCGCGAAGACATCCATCGCCGGCTTCTGGGTCTTCTCTTCGATGATCTTGAAGCTGTTATAGATGATCGTTTGGGCCGTGCCGCGTTTGCCATCATACATAACGCGGTTAATCAAACGGGTAACCAATTTGGTGTTGTAAATTGGATCGGGAAGAACATCCCGCTTTTCGATTTTTCCTTTGCGTGACATGTGATCTTTCCTTTCCTAATTATTTGGCCGGGGCCGGTTTCTTGGTGCCATATTGGCTGCGGCCTTGGCGGCGGGCTTCGATGCCCGCGCAGTCGAGGCATCCGCGAATGATGTGATAACGGACGCCAGGGAGATCCTTGACACGTCCGCCCCGGATCATGACGGTGCTATGCTCTTGAAGGTTATGTCCTTCGCCGCCGATATAGGCGGTAACTTCGTACCCATTAGAGAGACGGACACGGGCGTATTTTCTAAGCGCCGAGTTCGGTTTCTTCGGGGTCATTGTGCCGACACGGGTGCAGACGCCGCGCTTTTGGGCACTGGGTTGGTCTTTCGCCACTTTGACTAAGGAATTCCAACGTTTGCCAAGAGCCGGAGTCTTCGACTTCTTGACATTGGATTTCCTGCCAGAGCGAACGAGTTGGTTGATCGTTGGCATTTCCAATTCTCCTTTGTTCTTTTGATGTCCACCGCCATTGGCGTGTCATCTTGCCATCGCTAGGGCCTTGCCCTCGCGTTCGTGCAAGATGATAAAACAACATAAAAAGCGTGTCAACAACGAAATTATTCAATTTTTGACACGCCGGTGTGAGTGGACTTTATCGCCGCTCGATTAAAGCAACGAAAATATTCTTTAATTGTCGGTATCGCAAAGAAGCAAGACACCACCGATTAGGCTAACGAATAGCAAGGTGCAAATGCTAAAGCCAACAGAAAGCTTTTCGTTGTTCTTATAGGCGCGATAAACCTTCACCGTCATCGGAATGCACCAAATAAGCGGGATGAGTAAACATCCCATGCCGATGGTGGATAACAAGCAAAGAATAAAAGCGGCTAATTTCATGTTTTTTCTCCTTTATCTATCAATAAGATAAGATTCCCCCCTGGCGGTTTTGCCAAGGGAATCCATATTTTAGCGGTCAATAACCTCTTGACGGTCATGGGCCTCGATATATTGGGCTTTGACTTCTTGCATATGAGTCAAGACGTCGAAGTAGCCGAGGCGCTCTTCTTCGTCAGCTTCGCTTAGAAGGCCAGTGCCAGCCGGAATGAGCTTGCCAGTGATGACATTCTCCTTCAAGCCATGGAGCGGATCGGTCTTTGCTTTGATGGCGGCGTCAGTAAGGACGCGAGTCGTCTCTTGGAAGGAAGCGGCGCTAAGGAAGCTGTCCGTCTCCAAGGCGGCTTTGGTGATGCCAAGGACGAGCGGATGCCCAACGGCAGGACGTTTGCCAGCGATGAGCGCGGCCTTATTGGCTTCTTTGAAGCGATCGACATCCACGCGGGTGCCAGGAAGAAGCGGCGTGTCTCCACCATCGATGACGACCATCTTACGAAGCATCTGACGGATAATGACCTCCAAATGCTTATCGCTGATGTCGATACCCTGAGCGGCATAGACCTTTTGGATTTCCTTGATCATATAGACTTCGACTTTCTCGACGTCGCTTACTTCAAGGAGTTGCTTCGGGTTGATGGCGCCTTCGGTGATCTTGCCACCGGCTTCGACGTGGTCGCCCTTCTTAACGCGTAGACGCACACCGAATCCCGTCGTGTAGTTTTTCACTTCCGCGACATCGCTTTCGGCGGTCTTTTCGCTCGTCGAGCGGATGGTCACGATATAGCGACCATCGCCATCGTCTTTGATGGCTTCAACAATACCATCAATTTCGCTGATGAGAGCTTCGCCTTTCGGGTTACGGGCTTCGACAAGTTCTTGGACACGGGGAAGACCTTGGGTGATATCGGTAGTAGCCATACCGCCGGTGTGGAAGACACGCATCGTTAACTGCGTGCCAGGCTCGCCGATGGATTGGGCCGCCATGATGCCGACAGCTTCGCCAAGTTCTACCAAGTGACCCGTGGCCATGTTAAGACCATAACAGTGTTGGCAAACGCCATTTTTGGTGTTGCAGGTGAATAAGGAGCGGATCTCCACTTCTTTAATTCCGGCGGCAACGATAGCTTTCGCGCCTTCGAGGCCGATGAGCGTATTCCCTTTAACGATGACTTCGCCCGTTTCGGGGTTAACGATATCATGCATCGCGAAACGTCCGATCAAACGATCTTCAAGTTTAACAATGACGACTTTGCGGGCCGTATCGACGATTTCCCGGACTTTGAAGCCATGGTCGCAATGACAATCTTCCTCACGGACGATGACATCTTGCGCGACGTCGACCAAACGGCGGGTCAAATAGCCTGAGTCGGCCGTCTTTAAAGCGGTATCAGCACCACCCTTACGGGAACCGTGGGTGTTATGGAAATATTCGGCAATGGTTAAACCGCTACGATAATTGGAAGTGATAGGCATTTCGTAAACGTAGTCTTTATGGGCGCTACCACGGGCGGCGGCGACCAAGCCTTTCATGCCTTCGAGCTGGTTAAAGTTATCGACCGAACCACGAGAGCCAGAATCAAGCATGATGATGACAGGATTTTGTCTCTCTTCGGGTTTCTTAATGGCCGCTTCGACGAGTTCTCGAACCTTGGAAGTGCATTCCTGCCAGAGTTTGACCACCGTTTCGTGGCGTTCATTCTCAGAAAGGAGACCTTTATGATTCGCTAGATAATTGATATGCTCGACCCTCTTGCGGTAATTGTCGACCAATTCTTCTTTGCCGTCGACCGGTTTGATATCACTGATGGCGACGGTGACAGAGCTCTTGGTGCTATATTCGAAGCCTTGGTCTTTGATTTTATCAAGGACGGCGGAAGTCTTCGAAGGATATGGCTCCAATAGGAGTTGTTTGATTTCGTTCATGATCTCATCGGGCGATTTGCCTTCCTCGCTTTCGCGGAGAATGTCGTCAGCACGGGTGAGGACATAATGATGCTTGGAAGAATTAACCAAGCGAGAATCGTCTTCCTCCTTGAGACCATCGTTAATGACTTGCGCCACTTTTTGGATGGAAGAGGGAGCATCTTTTTCCTCGCTTTGGGCGTAATCGTCGCTAATCTTTTGCAAGGCGGCGATCGAGCTATCTTCGTTCATGTCGTATTTATGGAAGATGAGGTCAATCAATTTACCTAAATCTTTCTTCTTGATCGGATTGTGCGGGGCTTGTTCGCTAATCCAAGCAGGAATATCCGTCCCCATTGGCACGAACCAGCTCTTTAATTCAGATAAAGAGGCGCCAGGCTTATCATTGATGTAATTGAAATCGTCAGGGAAAATTTCATTGAAGATAATCTTGCCGACGGTGGTGATGAGATAACGGTTACGGCATTCATATGGAAGACCATAATCACGGATGTTGTCGGGATCGCTCTCGGGGGCGAATTTCTTATGGATTTTCGTCGCCGGAATGGCGATACGGTTATGCAAAGAAACAATGCCCGATTCATAGGCGTCGCGCACTTCGTTTACGCTCGAGAAGACTTTACCTTCCATCGTGGCGAAATGCTCATTTAATTCGGCATGCCTATCATTAGCTTCTTTCTCGGCGGGGTCTTTGATTTTGACGGCGCGAAGCTTCGAGGCACGAAGCAAGAAGTCGTTCTTCGTCTCCTCTTCGGTCAAATAATAGTTGCCTAAAATCATGTCCTGAGAAGGGATGACGATGGGCTTGCCATCTTTCGGGCCGAGGATGTTATTGCTAGCGAGCATGAGGTTCAAAGCTTCTTCTTGCGCCGCTTTGCCTAAAGGAACGTGCACGGCCATCTGGTCGCCGTCAAAGTCGGCGTTAAAGCCAGGGCAAACGAGCGGGTGCAAACGGATAGCGTGGCCATCGACTAGAACCGGTTGGAAGGCTTGGATGCCTAAACGGTGCAGGGTCGGGGCGCGGTTAAGCAAGACCGGGTGCTGGGAAACGATTTCCTCAGCGATATCGTAGACGATCGAATCGTAACGGTCGATGATCTTATCCGCTTGCTTATGGGCGTTCACATAGCCGCGTTTGATCAAAATGGCGGCGATGAAAGGACGAAGCAATTGGATGGCCATCTCCCGAGGAAGACCGCATTGATACATGCGTAAGGACGGGCCAACGGCAATGACGGAACGGCCGCTATAATCGACACGCTTGCCCAAGAGGTTTTGACGGAAACGGCCTTGCTTGCCCTTTAAGCCAGAGCTAAGCGATTTCAGCGGACGGCCACTAGGCCCAGTGACGGGCTTATTGCGGCGACCATTATCAATTAAGGCATCCACCGCTTCTTGAAGCATACGCTTCTCGTTCATAAGAATGACATAAGGAGCGTTCATGTCGATCAATTTCTTAAGACGGGTGTTACGGCTGATGACGCGGCGATATAAATCGTTCAAATCGCTGGCGGCAAAACGGCCGCCGTCGAGTTGAAGCATCGGACGTAAATCCGGTGGAATGACGGGAATGACGTCCAAAATCATCCATTCCGGTTTTTGCTTGGAATCACGGAAAGCTTGAATAACTTCGAGGCGTTTGGCTTCTTTCAAACGGCGTTGGCCGCTGAAATCGCGGATTTCTTTGGTGATGCGGTCAAATTCGGCATCCAAATCGACTTCGTGAAGCAAACGCTTAACGGCGGCTGCCCCTTCGCCGAATTCGGCGCCGGTGTATTTGGAGATAAAGGCACTATTGGAGAAAAAATCGAACGTCTCATTGGGGTTTTGCATCTTCTCGATGAGCTCTTCCGCTTTAAGATAATCGGCACTGCCTTCGGGAATTGATAACTTGAAATCGTTGATGGCGTCGACGAATTCCACGCGCGCCGTCTTCTCATCAAGGAAGTCTTTGTATTTGAGGACACCACTGGAGCCAGGGTTAAGAACCACGTGGGCGGCAAAATAGACGATTTCCTCGAGTTGCTTCGGAGACATCTCCAAAACTAACCCCATGCGGGAAGGGATGCCTTTGAGGTACCAAATATGCGAACAAGGGGAAACCAATTCGATATGGCCGAATCTTTCCCTTCTCCATTCTTTGGAGATAACCTCGACGCCGCACTTTTCGCAAGTGATGCCTTGATAACGGATTTTTTTGTATTTGCCGCAATGGCATTCGTAATCCTTGGCCGGACCGAAGATCTTCTCGCAGAATAAACCTCCCATTTCCGGTTTTTGGGAACGATAATTGATGGTTTCCGATTTGGTGACTTCGCCGTGCGACCAGCTACGAATCGTATCCGGGGAGGCAAGGCCGACTTGCATCGCGGCTAAATTATTGATATCAAACATTCTTCTTTCCTCCTTTATTAGTCAAGGTCGCCAGAGCTAGGACCATTGCCGATAGAAAGCCCTTCTTCTGCCGCTTGTTCGGAAGTGATGTCGTTACTCACTTCTTCGACATCGGCCTTCTCCTCTTCGCGGGGTGAAGTGAGGTTACGGATGGCGCTATTGACCTTCCTTTCCTCAATCAAGGCTTCCTTAGCCAAGCTATCCATATCGATGGTTTCGCCTTCGGTATCATACAAAGCGACATTCATGCCAAGGCCTTTAAGTTCCTTGGTGAAGACTTTGAAAGCTTCAGGCATGCCGGGTTTAGGCAAATTATGACCTTTGATGATTGCTTCGTAAGTCTTACGACGTCCAACGCGATCATCGCTCTTGATGGTGATCATTTCTTGTAACACGTGGGCGGCGCCATAGGCTTCGAGGGCCCAGACTTCCATTTCGCCGAAACGCTGACCGCCGTTTTGGGCTTTGCCGCCTAGTGGCTGTTGCGTCACTAACGAATATGGTCCCGTCGCACGGGCATGGAGCTTATCGTCGACCATGTGGACGAGTTTAATCATATATTGAACGCCCACGGAGATACGTTCGGGGAAGCGTTCGCCAGTTTGTCCATCATAAAGGATGCTCTTGCCATCGCTAGCAATGCCGGCTTTATCCATCAAATCGCTGATTTCCTTGTTGCTTATACCATCGAATACCGGGGTAGCAACACGGAGTCCGAGTTTACGGCAAGCTAAGCCTAAATGGACTTCCAAAATCTGGCCGATGTTCATACGGGAAGGGACGCCCATCGGAGAAAGCATGACGTCGATTGGCGTGCCATCCGGCAAGAATGGCATATCCTCCACCGGCAAGATCTTCGAGATAACGCCTTTGTTACCATGACGTCCTGACATCTTATCGCCTTCAGAGATCTTTCTCTTCTGAACGATATAAACGCGAACTTTCTTGATAACGCCTGGCGATAATGGATCTTTGTTTTTGCGGCTGTATTGCTTGACTTTCAAGACGATGCCAGCACCGCCATGAGGAACGCGCAAAGAGCTATCTTTACCATCTTTCGTTTTCTCAGCGAAAATAGCCATAAGGAGTTTTTCTTCCGGCGTCGGCTCAGTTTGTCCTTTCGGCGTGACTTTGCCTACGAGGATATCCCCTTCTTTGACTTCCGCCCCGGCGATAATGATGCCATCTTCGTCAAGATTGGCTTTCGCTTCTTCTCCGACGTTAGGAACATCGCGGGTGATTTCTTCGGCACCAAGCTTAGTTTCACGGCATTCTAGGTCATAAGCCTCGATATGGATGGAAGTATAAATATCTTCCTTGACCATTCTCTCGGACATGATGACGGCGTCTTCGTAGTTATATCCGTGCCACGTCATATAGGCGACCAACATATTCTGACCGAGGGCCAATTCACCATTCTTCATAGCGGGACCATCGGCAATGATTTGGTCTTTCTTGATCTCATCGCCCACTTTGACAATCGGGGTTTGATTAATGCAAGTTCCTTGGTTAGAACGATCGAATTTTTGGAGTCGATACACCTTTTCCTTCGATCCTTCCTTCACTTTGATGGTGGAGCTATCCATATAGGTAACCACGCCATCGCCGCTGGAAACGACCGCTAAGCCACTGTCGCGAGCGACTTTCCCTTCCATGCCGGTTCCGACATAAGATAGAGAAGGACGAAGAAGCGGCAAGGCCTGACGTTGCATGTTCGCACCCATCAAAGCACGGGTGGCGTCATCGTTTTCAAGGAAGGGGATGCAAGCGGCCGCCACCGAAACGATTTCTTTCGGCGAGACGTCGACATAAGAAACTTCATCCACGGGAACAAGGCCACTGTCATCGTCATGGCGAGCAATGACTTCTTCATCGAGGAACTCCTTGACGATTTCTTTATGTCCATCAGAGAAAGTAACTTCCTCTGGCTCGCTTAAACGGACGTTGGCTTGGGCGATATAGTGATCGCGCTCATCATCGGCGCTTAAATATTCGGCGCGGTCGGAGACATAATAATGCATCTTGCCGTCTTTATCGCATTCTTTAATGACGATGCGGTAAGGAGCTTGCAAGAAGCCATATTTATTGATTTTGGCGTAGGTGCTTAAGTTATTGATAAGACCGATGTTTTGGCCTTCAGGCGTTTCAATCGGGCAAATGCGGCCGTAATGGGTATAGTGAACGTCACGAACCTCCATGGAAGCGCGGTCGCGGGTAAGGCCGCCAGGGCCTAAAGCACTGATACGACGCTTATTGGTGAGTTCTGCCAAAGGATTGGTTTGATCCATAAATTGGGAGAGCTGGCTCGAGGCGAAGAATTCACGGATGCTGGAAGTAAGCGGGCGAATATTAATAAGCGCTTGCGGTTTCATTTCCGTCATATCGGTAACGGACATCTTCTGCTGGACCGCTTTGCTCATCTTGGTAAGGCCGATGCGGAATTGCGTTTGCAAAAGCTCGCCAACGCAACGCACACGGCGGTTACCTAAGTGATCAATGTCATCGGTTACGCCGATGCCATCTTGAATATTGCAGAAATAGCTGAAGCAAGCGATCATGTCGCTAATGGTGACGCAAGAGACTTCTTTGCCGCCTTGGATGCCGCAAAGGTTGATATCGGTACCGATGATTTTGACGATTTTGTCGCCTTCTTTGTCATGAGCGAAAACCTTCACGACATTGACGGTGCTATGGGTGTCGAGTTTGGTGTTGACGCGAACTTTCTTCGTGTGAGCGCCGCGCTCGAAGAATTCGGCGTCACGAAGCTCGGCGACGTCCGCTTTGCTCATCAGGTGGCCGCGAACAAAGGGCTCGCCTTCGCGGTTGGTGAAGATCTCGCCGTCGACGCTTACGAGGCTTTCGGCCAAAACACGTCCAACCAAACGCTCGTAAATACCGAGTTTTTGGGTGTATTTGAAACGGCCGGCGCGGCCTAAGTCATAACGCTTGTCATCGAAGAATTTCTGGACGAGGAATTTTTCAACGCCCTCACGGGTGACCGGTTCTCCAGGCTTTAATTTCTTGAAGATGTCAATGATGGCGGCGTTAGCAGACGTGTTAGCGCTATCTTTGGCGATGGTGGCCTTTAGGCCTTCGCTTTCGCCGAAAAGATCATAAATTTCATTCCAATAGCCATTGCCATCGTTCTTGTCCATACCAAGGGCTTTGAAAAGAACGGTCGCCGGCATCTTGCGCTGGCGGTCAATGCGAACATACATCACGCCATGGGTGTCGGTTTCGAATTGTAACCAGGTGCCACGCGTCGGAATGATTTCCCCGGTATAAAGATGAACACCAAGTTTGGTATCGAAGCTTTCGCCGAAATAAGCGCCTGGCGAACGAACAATCTGAGAAACGATGACACGTTCGGCGCCATTGACGATGAAGGTTCCGCTTTCAGTCATCATCGGGACATCGCCCATGAAAACTTCGCTCGTTTCCTTGATTTCCCCGGTCGTTTTGTTATTTAGACGCAGGGTGACGCGTAACTTGCTTGAATAAGTTAGGTCGTTTTCTTTGCATTCCAAAGGTCCGTATTCGGGTTTGTCGAAATGACAATTGGCATATTCGATATAGACCGTTTCCGCATAATTGGTAATTGGGAAGACTTCTTTAAAGACTTCGTCGATTCCTTTCTCCATGAACCATTTGAAGGAATCCGTTTGGATTTCAACAAGATTCGGCAAAGGAGAATTTCCGCTGATTTTCGAAAAATCAATGCGGTCATTTTGAAGCAAGGGGTAGTCCTTGTAGGTTTTGCTTTGTGTTTTGGCCATTTGAAGCTCCTTATTTGACTGCTTGGATGACAAGATAGCCCTTCTTCTTGGCTAATATCTCTGTATGGCTATATAAAGAAGATATATGCGCGAGCGCGCTATAGGCGCCCTGCTTCACTCGGATGACGATGATGAGCCTTCCGTTATCTTTAAGATGATGAAGGGCGTCGTCGTAAATGCCATAGGTGACTTTTTTGCCAGCCCTTATAGGAGGGTTGCTGACTATCGTGTCATAGGTAGAATCGATGCTGCGGTAAACGTCGCTATGGAAGATCTTAACTTGTTCGGAAACGCCGAGAATGACGGCATTCTTGTTCGCTAGATCGATTGCCCGATCGTTCACATCCACTAAATCGACGGAACGTTTCGGCGAGATTAGAGCGAGGATTAGTCCGATTGGTCCCACTCCGCATCCCATATCCAGAATCGAGGTTCCAAGATCGGCTTGGGCGATGGTTTCAAGCAACAAACGCGTACCATCGTCTAAACCGTCTTTAGAGAAAACCCCATTGTCGCTTTGGAGGGCATATTCCTTTCCCCATAAAGAGAAACGAATTGTAATGTCTTTATGAGCGAGCGCTTCGTTGTTGTCGAAGTATTGACCCACTTTGATTCCTCCATAAGCGCCAAAACCCTACCCACAGATGACGAGTCCATGAGCAGGGTTAAGACGAGAGAATTCGAAATTATTTGATTTCGACTTCGCAGCCAGCGTCGACAAGGGTCTTCTTGTAAGCTTCCGCTTCGACGGGGCTGATTTTCTCTTTGATGGCCACAGGAGCTTGATCAACGAGTTTCTTGGCATCCATAAGTCCAAGACCGGTGATGGTTTGGACGACTTTGATGACGGCGACTTTGCCAGCCGTACCAAGGCCTTTGAGGAAGAGAGAAACCTCGGTCGGTCCCTTCTTAACTGGTCCTTCCTCTTCCGCTGGGGCAGCAGCGGCAACTGGAGCGGCGGCGGTGACGCCGAACTCTTTTTCGACTTCCTTCACAAGAGCAGAGAGCTCGAGGGCGCTCATTTGCTTGAGGGTGTCAATGATTTGTTCATTGGTTAACTTTTCAGCCATTGTTTTATCCTCCTAGATTAATTGGCTGCCGAGGCAGCGGCCTCTGGCGCATCCTTATCGGCAATCGACTTGACGGCGCGGGCAAAGCCAGCGACGGGTTCGTTCAGAACCATGCAGAACATCGAGAGCAATTGCTCCTTGGTCGGGAGCTTCGCCACTTCTTTCAAACCGGCAGCATCGACGATAGTTCCTTCCACAAGACCGCCTTTGAGGACTAAAGCCTCGTGGTAACGGCTGAACTTGTAGATAATCTTCGCACCTGATGTCGTGTCCTCAGAGAAGACGAAGGCGTTAGGCCCTTCGAGATAGGATTCGAGTCCTTCGATGCCGTTCTCTTTGAGGGCGCGGCGAACCATCGTGTTCTTATAAACGCCAATGGTCCCCTTCTTCTCGGCGAGGGTACGACGGAGCTCGGTCATCTCGGCCACGGTCAAGCCTTGGTAGCTGACGATTGCGAGAGCCTTGTTGTTCTTTAGGCTTTCAGAGATTTCCTTGACGGCATCTTTTTTAGCCTGAAGCGCTTTTTCGTTCATCGTGTGTTCCTCCTTTCTTTTTTCGACTATATGTGAAGCTTGATATAACTAGTGAGAATGCGAATGTAACCTCAGCAACGTGTTGTATTAAGGCACTTGCCCGTTGCTATCTTAGGTATAACAAGCGATTCACTCCAATGGAGAGCCCGTTAGTTACGGGAGGCGAAGGCGAGTTTGATGCCAGGGCCCATGGTGGTGTGGACGACCGCGGTAAGAATGTAATTTCCCTTGACGGTCGAGGGGCGAGATTTAACGATGGCGTCGCAAACGGTCTTGAGGTTATCGACGATCGCTTGGCTATCGAAGGAAACGCGGGCAATGCTGATATTGAGGTTTCCATCTTTGTCAACGCGGTAGCTGATCTTGCCTTTTTTTATTTCGGTGACCGCTTGGCCGATGGCCATGGTGACGGTGCCCGTCTTGGGGTTAGGCATCAAGCCCTTCGGACCGAGAAGACGGCCCATTTTTCCAAGTTCGCCCATCATATCCGGGGTAGCGACGATGATATCGAATCCGAACCAGTTCTCAGTTTGGATTTTTTCTAGCATGTCCTTCGCACCGACGAAATCGGCTCCGGCCGCTTTCGCTTCTTCTTGCTTGCCCGAAGTTAAGGCAAGGATTTTCTTCGTCTTGCCATTGCCATGCGGAAGGACGAGGGTTCCGCGAATGAGCTGATCGGCTAAGGTCGGATTGACGTTAAGACGGAAGCTGACATCGATGGTCGCATCGAATTTGGTCGTATTTGTTTTCTTAAGGAGTTCGGCGGCTTCTTCGAAGCTGTATTCCTTATTGGCATCGACAAGCTTGGAGGCTTCGACGTATTTTTTTGCTCTTTTCATCGTTTCCCCTCCTACTTCTCGACCGTGATGCCCATTTGACGGGCGCTGCCGGCCACGATCTTCTTGGCCGCTTCGATATCGTTGGCATTAAGATCCGGCATCTTGTATTTGGCGATTTCCTCGCATTGAGCATCGGTGATATGACCGACGATCTTCTTTTGGTCACCAGATCCTTTGGTGAGTCCCGCCGCTTTGAGGATGAGACCGCTCACAGGAGAGGTCTTGATCTCGAAGCTGTAGGATTTATCTTCATAGGCGGTGATGATGACAGGAACGACCTGTCCTTTGCGGTCTGCCGTCTTCGCGTTGAAGTCCGTGCAGAATTTGTTCATGACGACGCCTGCGCTAGCAAGCTTCGGTCCCGGATGGGCGTCCCCGCCTGGGAGTTCCATCTTTAGGACTTTGACGATTTTCTTTGCCATGTTGTCCTCCTAAATGACAATATGCAGTGGCTTAGCGGGCCTTCGTCCAAGGCTCTACCACGCAACACGCTTTTTTCGCATGCGGGCATTAGTATACGCGTAGGCGTACGCTATCGCAAGCGTTTTTTGTGGCGTCGCAAGAATAAAAAACGAAAAATTGAAAAATCTCCGCAAATCTTCCGTTAAATAACTAAATGGACGCGTTTAAACATCAAATTGCCGGCAAAACGGCCCAAAACGAAACCCCTGTCTATTCTTTGATTTTCTTTGAATACAGCAAAGAAACCGAAAAGATAATGAGCAAAGCGGTCAACCCTGTGTCAGCGAGCACGGCGATGAACATCGGTAATTCTGTGCCGTTAGCGATATAAGGCATGATAATGGCCAAAATGGCGATGGTGACTTTGACAAAGAGAGCGACGGCCACATCGATAACGGCCCTGTTTCTAGTTTTTTTGGCGATAGCAATGGCCGTGATGATTTTAGAGAAATCGTCATTCATAATGACCACATCGGCGTTTTCGATAGCCATATCGCTGCCACCACCGCCCATGGCGATGCCGACATCGGCCAAAGCAATCGACGGCGCGTCGTTAATGCCATCGCCAACATAGGCGACCGCCTTGGATGAAGAAGCAATTTTTTCTTTCAAAATCTCTGTTTTTTCATTAGGCAAAAGCTCGCTTCGATAATCGTCGAGGCCAATCGCTTTAGCCATCATGGCGGCGCTTTCTTCTTTATCGCCGGTTAACATCAAAGTGCCGATTCCTCCCTTTTTCAGGGCGGCTAAAGTCGGAGCGCTTTCCTTTTTGGCAACATCGTTTAGAACAATATAACCACAAAATTTATCGTCCTTAGCCAAATAAACGACCGTTCCAATATCATCGCTCTCCTCGAAGGCAATCCCCCTTTCTTTCATCAATTTAGCGTTTCCAGCTAAAATGATGTGATTGTCGGATGTCACTTCCACGCCATATCCGGCGATTTCCTTATAGGAGTCAATTTTCTCTTGCTCTTCTTTTGTTCCTAAGTCGGAAATAATTGCCTTAGCGATTGGGTGGTTGCTACGGCTTTCCGCCAAGAAGAGGCATTTACAGAATTCGTTTTCATCGATATCGATCGGGGATAATTTCGTAACGCTGAAGCGACCTTC
The DNA here is from genome assembly GCA_963624045.1 of Bacteroidaceae bacterium. GTDB lineage: Bacteria > Bacillota_I > Bacilli_A > RFN20 > CAG-826 > UBA4951. The sequence continues at coordinate 69,831 of CAVFNI010000007.1, read as the reverse complement.
AGTGATGGTCCCCGTTTTATCGGTCACCACTAACCCTAGTTCGTTTAATTTATCGAAATAAGAAGCGCCTTTAACCAAAATGCCGTGCTTAGAAGCTAATCCGATGCCGGCGAAATAAGAGAGAGGCACGCTAACAACGACGGCGCACGGACAAGAGATAACCAATAAACAAATGGCGGTATATAGCCAATGCGACCAAACGGAAAAATTCGAAATATCTATGCAAATCGGGGGTATGATAGCCAACAAAACGGCGATCCCGACCACAATCGGAGTGTAAATCTTAGCGAATTTGGTGATGAATTTATCCGCTTTCGATTTATTGCTTTCCGATTCCTCGACCAATTTGATGATGTGGCTGACCGTGCTCTCCTCGTATGATTTACTCACGGCAATAGTGACCGATCCATTTTTGAGGATGGTACCGCTATTAACGGAATTGCCACACCCCTTATGCACAGGGACAAATTCACCAGTAAGACTGGAACAATCAAAAGATCCCTCTCCTTCGATCACCACCCCATCGGCCGGAACGATTTCGCCTACTTTAACTAGGATTTTATCACCAATTTCTAATTCTTTCGGATCGATCGTCTTAAGCGTTCCATCAACCAGTAAATTGGCGGTTTTGGCGCGCAATCCCACCGCTTCCGAGATAGCTTTGTGCGAACGTTCCGAAGCAAAATCTTCAAACATCTCGCCCACTTGGTAGAGAAGAACGATCATGACCGCTTCAAAGAATTCGTTTGACCCGAAGAAACGGAGACAGAAGGCACCTACGCTGGCGATGAACATCAAGACGTTCTCATCGAAGGGGTTCTTCTCTTCGACGAAACTTTTAATGCCTTCGATAACGATGTCATATCCAGCTATAATCCATGCCGCTAACATGATGGCGAAATTAAGCCAAAGGCCGGCGCCTTCTCCAAGGTGGGCATCGCCCCATTCCTCCTTAAACAAAAGCAACCCAAGCAATGCAAACGTCAAACTTATAGACAGCCGAATAATCGTTATAACAACGTGTTTTTTATCCTCCTTTTCGATTTTCTCGTGTTCCTTTTCGATTCCTTTATTTTCATGCGCATGGCAATGGCAATGTGAGCATCCCATCTTTATTCCCCCTCTTCCAAAACGTGGTCATGAACAACTTCTAGCAATTTGCTGACGTGTTCATCGGCCAAACGATAATAGACTTTATGGCCATCTTTCCGCGTTTGGACCAAATGGTTTTTACGAAGCACTTTAAGTTGGTGGGATATCAAAGATTGCGAAGCCCCCACTTCTTCCATGATTTCGCTGACGTTCTTCTCTTCGCCGTTAATGGAATAGAGGATTTTGAGTCTAGTGAAATCACTAGCGACGTTTAGAAGCTCCTCCATCTTTTCTAACGTTTTATCGACTGGTAATGTGCTCATATATGAATGTCCTTTCATATTTCAACGATAATCATATCCTTTTTGTTTGGCTCGTCAATATAAATATGAAAAATTGTTCATATATTTTTAGACAAAGCAAAAGACCGCCTGTCGGGCGGCCTTTTGTGATTTGGTGATCTTATGTTACGAAAAACGAAATTAGATTTTCTCAATTTCCGAGAAATCCACATCCACCGGCGTGCTGCGACCGAAAAAGACCGTATCGACGCGGCAAGCGCCCGTCGATTTGTCAATGGAAAGGATTGTGCCTTCCGTCCCTTCGAGCGGGCCGTGGATAACTTTGACACGGTCACCCACACTATAACGGTCGTACATGGAGCTGTCGACCATGCCCATTCTCTTAAGAACGGGTTCGATTTCCTCGCGAGTGACCGGGGTTGGTTTTTGACCGCCGCCACTAGAACCAGCGATACCAGTAACGCCTGGAGTATTACGGACGATATACCAGGAATCGTCAGCCATGACCATTTCAACGAAGATATATCCGGGATAAAGGTTCCTTGTCTTCATTTTGCCAGTGGCGATGCCATCTTTTAAAACCGGCTCTTCCACCTCGGCGACCAAAACACGGAAAATCTTCTTTTCCATGTTCATCGTCTTGATACGTTTCTTTAAATTGTCGGCCGTTTTAGCCTCGTGCATCGAATAAGTGGTAACGATATACCACTGCTTCTCACCTAATTGCGGTGCTTCCATCTTACATTCCTCCAAAAGCGTCTTTAAGCTGCGTGATGATGCTATTCGCCGTCAAGTCTTCGAGCATCAAAAAGATGGCGGCGAAGACAGAGATGCAAATAACCACGGCGATAGCGGGCCAAAGCTTGTCACGGGAAGGCCAACGAACGCGCTTGCCTTCTTTGACCACTTCTTTCATGTACTTGTGTGGATTCATAGACCTCCTTTATTTGCTTTCCTTATGGATCGTGTAGCGACCGCACTTGGGGCAAAATTTTTTGATTTCCAAACGAGTGGGATCGTCCGAGCGCTTAGAGGTTTGGTAATTTCTCGAGAGACAATCGGAGCAAATTAAAAATTTCTTTTCCCTACCCATTCTTTATCCTTTCTCAGCGTGTCAATAATAGGACCGCGATAGCGACCTGTCAAGAAAAGAAGAAAGCAGTCTTTTGGACAACCTCTTTTTTATGTTTGGAACCTTCTTCATTTAGGAATTTTAATGTATTTCGCCGGCAACTTGTCACACATCCACACCTTGTCGTTTCCAATATAGAACGCGATTCCATCGTCAGATGCAGCCTTGGCATCAATCTCAAGAATTATGGGGTCGCCATCTCTTCTCTTCCCGACCACCGTTGCCGTATCCATATCAACGCTAAGATGAACGTATTGTCTCTTCATGGGAAGCAAGCCATCCTTCATTATGGAATCGAGGAATCTTTTGGCTGTCCCATGATATAGGACATCAGGCGGAATTGAAGGCACTTTTTCAATTTTATTTGGGACTGAATGGCCGTATAAGGCTCTGATTTTGTCTCCAACGATTTCGTGCCTCTTCTTGTCGGAATTAGCAATAATGTATTCAAGATCTTCCTTCGTAACATCTCTGCCATATTTATTTAACGAATTCAGGGAATGTAGCAATTGCTCTACCGGAACGAATCCGTTCTCATCGAGTTCAAGCTCGTATTCCCATGGCGCGTGCCTTAATGCATATGAAACTTCTTTCGATAATTTAACACAATCCATAACCTTTCTCCTTCCATTTGTAGATGGCTTTTTTTATCTTAGGATCGTTCGCCGGAATATATTCGTCGTAACGAAGAGATGCGCTTGGATATATTCCGGAATTCAAAAATACTTCACAAGTAATGCTATCTAATATTTCTGCGGCATCAGGATAATTGTCAAATGATATATTGGCATAGAAAAAAGCACAAAACTCCACTGCGTTTGGAATGAAATGTTTATAGCCTTCGTAGAACCAAAAGAGATTAGCAAAATTTAGAACTTCTTCTTCTGTCTTGCAATTGTTGACAAGATAGTAAAACCAAGAAGCATAAACATCAGACCACTTGTTGTTTTTTATCAATTCCTCAGCCATGCTTTCATAAGCATTAGATACTTCGCCGTCATCTAAATCCTTTTCAAAATTGACACTAAATAGTTTTTTTGTTATTTCATTGATCGTTGTCATTTATTCTTCCTCCATTTTGACATGTTGCTAAAGACGGTAGGTGGTGTTCATATAGTTTATTCATGAAGCCATTAACGTATTTCATGGATTTCACATTTGGTTTGAAATGGCCGCTATCATTATTTACTGAAACGACCTTTCCCTTAGAGAATGTAATCATGCCAGCACATTTGACTTTTGGATTTTTTCCACCTATTAAGGTTGGATGTGGAGCTCTTTTAGATGAATTATTAGGATTAGATCTCTTACCAAATAATATTTTACCGTCTTCCGTCAAGACGTATGGAAATTTGCCATGCATGCGCCTTTCGCCCATATAAACTCCATCACCAATAATCGCTTCGCTGAGATTGGTTGTTGTAGGGTTTTTGAAATATCCGCTAATTGAATCATAGATATCCGGATTCTGCTTATCTCGCTCGAGCAAATCGTCCGTAACACGATAAGCGATTGCGTATGGTTGAGATTCTTCATTCGGCCTTACGCCAGTGTAGTTTCCGGAGATTCCACTACCCATTACGCCTACCTCCCTTCATTTTGGAGATATAGCTCTTGTAATGGACAAGCTTCGTCTTGCTTGGAAAATCAGAGAACACCTCAACCGGCATTGGCCCGTGAACGAGCACGACCTGTGGTTTCAAGACGTTAAGCATTTCTTCAAGTCCAAGTTTGAAATAATACTTGTTTTCCTCGCCTTTGATGCATCCATGCGTGCTGACGCATACGATGTCGTTTGTAGGAAGTCCTTGGAAGCAGAATTCGAAGCTCCTTTCGTCTCCCCACCGAACATTCGGAATCACATATACGCCGCGTCTTTGAAGATAGAAGCCAACAGCCCTACTCATATAGGTGTTGGTTATCTGCAAGCATAACGGCATATCCCTGTAGAGTGAGCAATCCGGCGAAATCACCGCCGCAAACCTTGATAGTTCATCAAGATATTTGCTTGTCGATGTGAGTATTTGTCTGAAAGTCACATCATGCATGTAGAAATCTATCGCTAGATTTCTTTCCTTCACGACGTTTCTCTTATCAAATGGGACCATATCCTTGGGGATGCGAATCACATCATGTTTTGGAATGGATGGAATCTGGTACTTGCCTACAAAGGTAGCACCATCAACCAGGTATGATGAGTAACCGTCATCAATGATATTTTTAGACATTCTTATAACCTCCTATTAATGAATTTCGAACGTGTCTAACTCGTTCTGGCTCCATTATATTTGAGGTTTAAAAATGCCCGTATTTTTCGAAAATACAGCTTTTATGGACTTTTTAAGCAGTTTTTCATGAAATTATCCTCTTATATGATTGTTTTGTATTTTTAGAAAATATTTTTACCGTATTATTTTTTTATAAAACCCTCTTTTCCCAATTCTTTAAGCAATGCATCAGCGTCGTCAATACCAACTCCCGATGCGAGCATGAAATCATAAAGGACATCTTCTAAGTCGTATTTTGAAAGCTGAGTTTGATTTTTCTCTATTAGATAATCTCGCTGATCCTTAGGAAGCCTAAGCCCAATCAGGATTTGGATGAGAGTCTTCTTTTCGAGGCTTTTCCTTTGCTTGTTCTTTATTTTGCTGAAAAGGTCTTTCGTTAACGCTGTCTCTTGCGTGAATTCTTTAACTGTCCACTTCTTCTCCAAAAACAATGAATACAAACTTTCGATGAGCGTCATTTGATTGGCTTCTTCGAATCTTTTAATCACTTCGTCAAATCTTTTGAGATTGCTAGCATCATCTATCAGCAAAAGATATTGCTTTGAGTCTTCTATAGATTCCTCAATGGCAGATATGTAGTCACCAAAACTTTTGACGCATAAAACACTGATTTTTTTATTTTCCAAAGAATACTTTTCTATAGTCGCCACTGCTAACCTGCTTTTACCAATTCCGGCAGGTCCGGTTATGGCAATGAAATCATTCCGCACCAACAAATCACAAATATTATCAATGTCTTTTTCTCTACCTACAAATTTATTTATCAAAGACTCAGAAATCTCGTTTCTATGTTTTTTGAATGTTTCAAGATCGTCTAATTTCAAAGACATGTATAACCACCGCCAATCAATTTCTTTAGCTGCTTCTATTGTAGCATAAGACGACGCGTTCCATTTGCTCACGAAAACATTAAAAGCGGGCCGTAATGGCCCGCCAAAGAACGTAATGAGGAGGTTAATCTTATAGCAAACGCTTCACCATCCCTAGGAACAGGAGATAAAGATTCTTGCAACGGCGCACGCTTTGATTCATAAGCCTAGCTATCGCTCGGAAGCTATAGCCATAGATCTTGAGCCTAGCCACATCCACCGCTTGAGGGTCGATTTGGTATTCTTCGTTGCCGTTTTCAAGGCATTCGTCAAAGAAATCGACATAGCGCATCGGATCCTCGTCGGGAGCGGCAATCACGTCAGATAGAGCGAAACTGCCTTCCGAATAATCGGAAGAGCATTCCGCATCTAACGAAAGGACCATTCCCCTTTCGAAAATCTTATTCGCTTTGGCTTCGGCCAACAATTCATGGCGGAAGCAGGTGAGGAAATAAGTCGAGAATTTGGCCATTTGACCCAACTCATACCGATCAGAGGCGTGAAGAAAGGTCGTAAAGAAAATATGGTTGATGTCCCAACTATCGAAAAGCGACGCCAAAGGCGCCGACGCTTGTTTGGCCAAAATGTGCTTTCGGTCAAAATAACGTTTGGTGAGGGCGAGGTGAGCAGAGACGTTTCCCCGTCTCGCTAACATCAAAAGGCTTTCATCCGATTCATCGGAAAAAGGTAAATTGGAATTGTTCATTGTTTTAATTATCTTTCTCTTGAGGCCACGATATGAGAAAGCAAAACGCCCGTAGCTACCGAAGCGTTAAGACATTCCACGTGTCCTCTCATAGGAATTTTGACGACGAAATCGCTGTGCTCAAGAACAAGACGGCTAATTCCATATCCTTCGTTACCAACCACTAATCCAATCGGGCATTTGTAGTCAATATCGAGATAGGAAGAAGCGCCTCGATCGGCACTGGAGACGATCCAAAAGCCTGCCTTCTGAAGCTTGGTTATAGCCTGCGTTAAGTTAGGAACGACAGCGACTTTCACATGGTACATTGCGCCAGTAGAGACTTTAGCAACGGTCCCATTCAAAGGCACTTCGCCATGTTTTTTGACAATAACGCCGTCGACCCCGAAAGCATCCGCGCTCCGTAATATCGCTCCAAAGTTTTGCGGATCTTCAATACCGTCTAGAAGCAAGATGGTCGGATATGGCCGGGGCCCCGAAGCCACAATAAGCTCATCGACGGAATAAAGACGAATCTGATCGATATTTGCCACATAGCCCTGATGATTAGAATGAGAAGCAATACGGGTTAATTCGTTATCGGAAACGACCTTCACCAATACACCCTGCTCACGAGCTAATCGAGCAATATCGCCTTGCGAATGTTTGGCCGTTAGATAAACCACTTTGGCTTGTTTACCAACAATTGCCGCTTTCACGGCGTTCTTGCCAAATATCTGCACATTCATACTAAAACAATCCTTCTTAAATAACAAGTATGGTCAACATTTCTTCATCATTGTTAAAACAATTTCTTTTTTATCAATTCCTGACGAAGGGAATCGCTTAAGGCAAAATCCTTCTTGGCTCTAGCATCGTCATAATCGGTGAGAAGCTTTTTGTCTTCTTCGGTGAGCACCACTTTTTCGAAACCTAAACCAAGGACCTCCAATTCTTTCCTGAATGGTAGGAAAACAGAAAGCGTTTCAGCTGGCACAAACGGCTTTTGTCGCAATGCCGCGTTGACTTTCTTTTGATCATCATAAAGAGCCATCAAGGCATTCGGCGTATTCAAATCATCGGCTAAAGCGCTAAGGAAAGCTTCGTTTGCTCTAGCAGGAGCATAAGGATCGAGTCCGGCCCTTAAAAGGGCGATCGAAGCCTTGCGGAAAGTCGTTTCTAATTGCTCCTTCTTAACGCTAGCTTCATGAATGGTGTCCTCGCTAAAAGAAACGGGGGAACGGTAATAGGAGGCGAGAATCATTAAACGGAAGGGCAAACCGCCATATCTTTCCACCACGTCTTTCATCAAAACCACATTGCCTAAGGATTTGGACATTTTCTCGTTGTTGATATTGATGAATCCGTTATGCATCCAATAATTCGCCAATTTATTTCCGTTATGCGCCCATGCTTGGGCCATTTCGTTTTCGTGATGAGGGAATTTAAGATCAAAACCGCCGCCATGAATGTCGATTAATCCATGTTGCTTGGAGAAAATGCTATCGATCATGACGCAGCATTCCGTATGCCAGCCAGGGCGCCCTTCACCCCAGGGACTCGACCAACGGATGCCTTCCGTCGTCGTCTTCCATAAAGCGAAATCCAACGGATCTTCTTTCTTATCATCAACGGCAATGCGGGCCCCGCTTTCGAGGGATTCAACGGAATTGCCGCTCAACGAACCGTATCCTGGGATAGAACGGACACGCAAATAAACATCGCCACCTTTTTGATAGGCGTAACCCTTATTCACCAATGCAGCCACATAATCAATAATCTGCTGCATGTAAACGGTTGGACGAGGAGTGACGTCGGGTTGCAATGATCCAACCTCATCAACCAAACGGCGATATTCCGCGATAACGCCATCCGTCAAGGTCTTCTCATCGATGCCAAGTTCATGAGCTCTTTTGATTATTTTGTCGTCCACATCGGTATAATTGCTAACAAACGTCACCTCATATCCTTCCTCTATTAAGAAGCGACGCAAAACATCGAAAACGACCACGGGGCGGAAATTGCCGATATGCGGATCGTTATAAACGGTAGGCCCGCAACAATAGATGCTAACCTCTCCAGGGATAAGCGGCTTAAAGAGTTCCTTATGAGAGCCAAGAGAATTAAAAAAACGAATTTCATGTGCCATGGTCATTATTTTACACGCCTATCAAGAATTATGGGAAGCGGGCTTGGATCGATGCGCAAATTATTAAAAACGCAAATTAGCATTCTACGTTTTAGATACATTTATGTCAGGCGATGAGCTGTTCTCGTCGCTTTTCCTTTGCTGAAGTTCCTCCAATATAAGTTCAGTGGCTTCAAAATGATCTATGCGCGTCAAAATGGCAACGTAGCCATAATAAATGAAAAAGAACGTCACCAGAGCGGCCATTAACGCCAAAAAGAAGAAATATTCTCTAGTGACCATCCCATAAATCACGCAAAAAATAGTTCCGGCGGCCAAGAGTGCGTTGACTGCACAAAAAATGCCGTAAGTAAGTTTTCCGAAGATCTTAAGGCGTTCTTTCGCGCTGACATCGCGAATGTCGCTCGCTCTTCCTTTAACTGCCATTTCTTTACTTCTCCTCCCTGTCTTTATGACAAATTTATGAATTTGATAATGCTAGTATCTTTCGAACTGCCAAATAATCTACAAGGCGGCCAAACTATAGGCGGAAGCCATGGTTGTCTATTCGCCTTGTTGCTCATCCTCCAACACCGGCATCTTTTCTGGATGGATATTCCAATATATGTTCACGCACATTAAAGCGCCAAATATAGTAACCGCCAAAAGAGAGGCCACTAACCAATACAAAGAACGAAAGGCAATGCCCGCTTTAGCATCATAAGCAATGACGCAGGCGATGACGGCTGCGATGGCAAACAAGATATCAACGACCACCACTTTTAAGATGGTAGATAACGCTTTAGAGGCTTTCTCCGTTTTGCTTAATAACGCCGTCGTCAAAATGAAGGTGATGACTAAGCAAGCCAAAACAAGAAGCAACATGACAAAAACATAATGCGATAAAGGCACTTCCATCGTCAAAAAGACGCAAAAGGGAAACATCGCAGCAACGATCATCGCTAACAAAAACGGCATATATGGAAGAAAACGATAGGGATTTGCGCTGTTTTCTTGATTTTTCGATTTTTCTTCATAAAAGGGCGTGCGGCTAAATAAGCCGATTCCCCATAAAAGGAAAACGAAAACAATCGTAACGTAACGAGGCAAACGAATAGAATTGACCGTTTCGTTATAAACGGACAAGTAGGAATAAACTCCCACCACCAAGAAAACGAATTCCAAAACTGCGGGGACAAATAAAAGAATCAATTTACGCTTTTCGTCTTTTGGAAGAAGAAAATAAACGGCGAAATCCGCGAAGGTCGAAAGGGTAATGCCCGCAAAGAAGGCGATTGTCTTAACCAGATAATCGGTCTCCCCCGTCATCATGTATTCGCTTTGATTGAAGCAAAGAAGGAAAAGCAAGCTCAAGGCCAACAAGCAAAAGGAAACGACTAAAAAGATGGGGATTGGCTTGTTTTCTTTTTTGATGTGTTTACTAAAAAGCGGCATAATCACGAATCCTCGATATTTCCTTAGGTTCCTTTAAGATGATTTCAGCGTTTTTCATCCAATCCTTATCGTAACGACCATATCCCCATAAGACAATAGCCACAGGAAGGGCAGCCGCCCTCGCCGTAAGCAAGTCGGTGACGCTATCGCCGACAAAGATGGTTTCGTGACGATTTAAGCCATACATTTCAATGAAATGATTGACGATGGCCGGGTTGGGCTTAGGCTCTTCGCCTTCCTTAAGGCCACGGATGCCCGTAAACAATTCTTCATCAAAAGTTCTTTTGACGACGCTTTGCGCTAAAGCGTCCGGCTTATTAGTGCAAACAAAAAGGGACATTCCATCATCCCGAAGTTCCTTTAAAACGGCCTTAATGCCATCGAAAGGCTTCGTGTGACGATTCTGATAATCCCGATAACGGGGCATATATTCCTTCTTCAAACGAAGAAAATTATCCTCGTTATCATAGTCCTTTAAAGCGCGATGCACCAAAGAATCGGCGCCGTTTCCAATTAAAAGACGGCATTCGTATCTAGAATAACGATAAGGAAAGCCGCCGGCCTTCAAAGCGTCGTTGATGGCGTCTTGAATGTCCTCAAGCGTATCTAAGAGGGTGCCGTCTAAATCAAAAATGACATTTTGCATCATATGCGCTTATTCTATCGCATGTAGATGCCTATATTAATCCAAATCTGGGTATTGCTTGCGCGAAGCGTCATAATTCGTATGAAGCAAGTGCTCAGCTTTTTCGCCGCCGACTTCGCCTAGGAAATCACGATAAAGTTTAATGACGTCAGGGTTATTATGCGATTGCCTAATTGGCGCATCTTTGTCGATGTCGTATAAAATCTTGGCTCTCTTTTGTCGATAGGTGTCCAAAATATCCGCCTTTTCGTGGTCCAATAAGCTCGGTTTCACGAAAGGTTGTCCACCGCCATTGATGCATCCGCCAGGGCAACCCATGATCTCGATGAAGGCATATGGCGATTTGCCCGCCTTAATCTCATCCAAAAGAGGTTTGGCGTTTTTAGTGCCGCTAGCCACCGCCACGCGGATGGTTTGTCCGTTGATGTCGATGCTAGCTTCCTTCACGCCTTCTAAGCCGCGCACAGCCGTAAAGTCAATTTGTTTGTATTCTTCGCCCGTAAGGGTGTGATAGGCCGTCCGAAGGGCGGCTTCCATAACCCCGCCCGTAACGCCAAAGATGACCGCAGCGCCCGTATATTCGCCTAATAGATCCTGGTCCCAGGTTTCGTTAGTCGGGAGTTCGTCCCACATGATGCCGCTGCGCTTGATCATGACAGCTAGTTCACGCGTCGTAAGAACGGCATCGACGTCAGGTATTCCATCAACGGCATTGGCTTTGCGGAGCTTCTCGCCTTTTTTAGCGGTGCAAGGCATGATGGAGACCACGTATATGTCTTCAGGTTTCAAACCATGCGCCTTAGCAAAATAGCTCTTCGTGATAGCGCCTTGCATCTCGTGCGGAGACTTGCAAGTGCTGACGTTAGGAATAAGCTCAGGATAGAAATATTCGAGATAATTAATCCAACCTGGTGAGCAAGAGGTAATTTGTGGAAGCGGGCCTTCGTTTTTCGAAATTCTCCGCAAAAGCTCGGCGGATTCCTCAACGATCGTCAAATCGGCTCCGAAATTCACATCAAATACGCGGTCGAATCCCAAGCGGTGAAGGGCAGCGATCAATTTCTTTTCGCCGTTTTCTTCGCCGATCTTGTGTCCGAATTCCTCGGAAATGGCTGCTCTAACGGCCGGAGCAACTTGCGCTACGATGTATTTGCCGGCCGCTTTCGCTTTATCGACCTCTTCGATCTCGCGCTTTTCACTTAAAGCGCCCGTAGGGCAAACGTTGATACACTGCCCGCACTGAATGCAAGGACTCGTGGCAAAACTGCCATTGCCAACCGGCCCAACGCAGGTGTTAAATCCACGACCGATAAAGCCTAGCACACCGATGCCGGTGGCTTCTAAACAACGATTGATGCAACGGCCGCAAAGAATGCATTTGGAGGTATCGCGGATAATGCCGGGAGACACGCGATCAATCGTCGAAGGCGTTTTGGCCCCGATATAACGGGAGCTATCGACACCCACGCGCTTGCTGACGGATAAAAGTTCGCATTCGCCGTTTTTCACGCAAGCTTGGCAATTGAAGGAATGGTTGGAAAGGAGAAGCTCAACGGAAGTCCTTCTCGCCTTGACGGCTTTCGGGCTGGAAATAAGGATTTCAAACCCCTTTTCTTCAGGGCATTCGGAAACGGGATAAGTGCAACTAGCAAAGAGTCTACCACCCCTAGGACTTTTTATTTCCACCAAACAAACACGGCAAGAGCCAAAACTATTTTGTCCATGGCGCCAATTGCATAAAGTCGGGATGCGATATCCGCACGCCCTAGCGGCATCTAAGACCGTCAAGGAAGAATCCACTTCGTAGCTTTTGCCTTCGATTTTTATTTTCACGGTTGCCATCTTCTTTCTCCTTAAATCTTCTCGATGGCGTGGAAGAAACATCCAGCCATACACGCTCCGCACTTAATACATTTCGACTCATCGATGACATAAGGGGTCTTGCCTGGGACGCCCGAAATGCATCCCACTGGACAATTCCGCGCGCATTTTGAACACTTTTTGCATTTTTCAGGAATGATATGGTAACGGATAAGGCGCTTACAAACGTGGGCGGGACAAGTCTTGTCTTCAACGTGAGCCCGATATTCTTCTGGGAATTTCTTCATCGTCGAAAGAATGGGGTTGGCTGCCGTTTGCCCTAAGGCACACAAACTGCCGTTTTTAATGACTTCGGCCAAGGATTTCATATCCTCTAACGTCTGCGGCGTGCCCTTGCCCTGAGTGATGCTCGAAAGCATTTCATAAAGGCGCTTGGTGCCAATGCGGCACGGCGTGCATTTGCCACAGCTCTCACTGCAAATGAAATCCATATAGAATTGGGCAACATCAACCATGCAGTTATCTTCGTCCATGACGATGGCGCCTCCTGACCCCATCATCGAACCGCGTTCGGTTAGGGTTTCATAATCAATCGGCGTATCCAAATCCTCTTCGGTCAAACATCCGCCGCTAGGACCACCCGTTTGAATGGCTTTAAATTTCTTGTCATGCGGGATGCCGCCGCCAATATCGTAAATCAAAGTGCGCAAAGTCGTTCCCATCGGAACCTCGACCAAGCCGACGTTATTGATTTTGCCGCCTAAAGCGAAGACTTTCGTGCCTTTGCTGCCAGAAGTGCCGACTTCGGCGTATTTCTCTGCGCCAACGCGGATGATATATGGAACTTGTGCCAAAGTTTCAACGTTATTGACGCAGGTTGGTTTGCCATATAAACCGCTGACGGCGGGGAAGGGAGGACGGGGGCGAGGCATACCGCGCTTGCCTTCGATGGAAGCAAGTAACGCCGTTTCTTCACCGCACACGAAAGCGCCAGCCCCTTCGCGAAGGTGGACTTTGAAAGAGAAATCTGTTCCTAGGATATGTTCGCCTAATAAGCCCACTTCTTCCATTTCGGCAATCGCCTTCTTTAGGCGTCCGACGGCTACAGGATATTCGGCGCGAACATAGAAATAACCTTCATTCGCTCCAAAGGCATAGCCAGCGATCATCATGCCTTCGATAACCTCAAAGGGGTTGCCTTCCAAAATCGAGCGATCCATGAAGGCGCCTGGATCGCCTTCGTCGCCGTTACAAACGATATATTTCGTCGGCGAAGAGACGGCAGCAGCAAATTGCCACTTTCTCCCAGTTGGGAAGCCAGCACCACCACGGCCACGGAGACCGCTTTTTAGGATCTCGTCAATGACATCTTGCGGCTTCATTTCTGTCAAGACCTTCGCTAAGGCCTTAAAACCATCATAGCCAAAGGCCTCATCGATATTCTCGGGATCGATGATGCTACAGCCGTGCAAAGAAATGCGAAGTTGCTTCTTATAGAAATTGATATCTTCTTGTCTGGCCACCTTCTCATGGGTGACGGGATCAACATAAAGCAAATCCTCGCAAATTTTGCCACCCAAGATATCTTCGTCAAAAATCTTCTTAATGTCATCGATCTTGACCAAACGATACAAGGTCTCTTCGGGATAGATTTTAACGAAGGGGCCTTGCGAGCAAAAGCCGAAGCAACCGACGTGGTTAACACTCACGGAATCTTCGAGATGGTGTTCCTCGATTTGCTCATTGATCGCCTTGACTAATTCGTCGCTGCCATTAGCTAAGCAACCCGTGCCACCGCAAACGGCGATTACGCGTTTATTGCCATATCCAGAGAGTTTCTTTTGGAATTTATCGCTATCTTTCTCAATTCGAGCTAGTAATGATGCGACATCAGCTATCTTTTCCATAATTATAGAAGTCCCTCCTCATGACGATATCCGTTTAAAATACCTTCGATTTGCTCCGGCTTCACTTGACCATAGACCTTGCCGTTGATCGACATGGCTGGCGCTAAGGCGCAGGCTCCGATGCAACGGAGCGCTTCAATCGTGAACAAACCATCTTCCGTCGTTTCCCCGGGCTTGATATGAAGAAGCTCTTCCACCTTATCAAGAACGAGTTGGGCGTTCTTTACATAACAGGCGGTGCCTAAGCAAACGCCAATCACGTATTTGCCTTTGGGGTTTAACGAAAAGAAATTGTAGAACGTGACAACCCCATAGACTTCGCTAAAAGGGACATCAAGTTCCTTGGCGACCAGTTCTTGGACGTCGAGAGGAATGTATCCGTATTTTTTCTGAATGGCTTCCAAAATAACCATCAAAGGACTCGTTTCGCCTTTGTATTGGGCAATTAAGGAAATAATTTCGGCTTTCGCCTCAGGCTTAATGGGCATAAAGACCCTCCTACTGCATCAACGTGTGCATTGTAAACTTAATTTTTTTCGTTGAGAACAACCTATTTAGGTAATTCGGTAATCCTTTATCGGTTATAAAAGAAAAAAGCGCCTAACCATCTAAGGAAAGAATTGGTTAGACGCCATTAACCATTTTTTAGACGCCGGCGTTGGTTTTGAATTTGTTCTTGGCTATGCCAAGAGTCTCAATGATTATAGCCGGCATCGTGAATTGCTCAGCCAAAACCATTGCCCGTCCTTCGCTAAGCGGTTCGTTAAGGGGAGGAACCGGGTAAGAGCCGTTATTGGCCAAAGCGAGATATATTTCGTTATTTATGACGGCGTAATAGAATTTGCCGGAATTTTTCTTTTCCAATTCCAGGAATTTTTCTTGTATTTGCGGAGTCAAAACATAGAAGACGAATTGCTGATCGCTCGAATAAACGGCGAATTTCTTATTGAATTCCAAGAATTCAGTCTCAACCTTCTCTAAGCCTTTGCCTTTGGGCGTGCCTAAGAAGCTCTTCTCCACCACCATCATCCTTTGATGGAATTCCCTCTCAAAGGTAATATGGAACATCCTTCCCTTGGCATAGGAAACGTAATTCACTTGCACATTGCCTTTAGAATCCCTCGTCTCTTCCCGCCTTTGCAAATCGAAATCCGCCCTTTCGAAACGGACGTCCCCGTAAGCGGCCGACATATAATTGGAAGCATTATATCGGTCGGGGGAAGCAAAGAAGCCAGGTTCTAGAAGCATTTTGAGGGGAAAGCCGGCGGAACGGTTCTTCTTGACGTTGGTATATAATTCTTTATCAACGCTCGCTTCGATAAGGGCAAGGACGTTCTTTTGGTATTTATTTTTCTTGGCCACGGCCACGATAACCAAAATTAAACCGATGAGTGTCACGAAAAGGAAAATAAAAAGCAAGATATTATAAGGACCATCGTCCTCTCCAAAATGGAAAAGAGAAAAAACCGTAATGCCTAAGCCAACGCAAAGAAGCGGCACGCCGATGGCTAAAAGAATCGTAAAAGCCCGTTTGGCTTCTAAGCGCAGAATTTCACTTTTGCCAATGATGTCTTTGAAAATTTTAGCGTCCATATTTTATCCTCCGAAATTAAAATAAGGCCGCAAATCGCGGCCCAATTAATTAATTTAGAAATTGATTTCGACGTCTTTCCGCTTGCTTTCCTCAGCTTCGAAGAAATCGCGGCGAGTCAAACGCAAATGATTGGCCACGATGCTCTTAGGGAAGACAACGATGTCTTGGTTATAGATCGAAACGTTGCTGTTATAGACGCGGCGGGAAGCTTGAAGTTGCTCTTCGACTTCAGAAATTTGGTTTTGAAGTTGGGTGAAGTTGGCATTGGCTTTGATTTCCGGATATTTCTCCGCGACGATGTTGATGCTATCGAAGGCCTTGGTCATCGAAGTGGCGAATTCCGCCTTCTCTTTCATCGAAGCGTCAGAAGCCGGGCGGCGCATGGCGATGACGTTGGTCAAGGTTTCTTGCTCATGCTTGGCGACGCCTTTGACGACGGCCACCGATTTGGTGAGCAAATCGAAGCGTTTAGTCAAAGCGACATCGATTCCCGAAGCGCTTTCGTCGCATTTGACGACTTCACGCCTTAAGGCGTTGCCGGTAGCAATCCACCAGCCGATGACGGAGGCAATTAGGATGAGGACGACGGCAACCACCACGATAATGATAATGGCAGTTGTTCCTATTCCATCTAAGATGTTAATTTTCATGTTTTTCGCTCCTTTTCTAATATGATATTAAAAATAATGGATTAAAACTACAAAAAGGGCAAAAGGCCCCTCATAAGGAGAAGCCTTGCCATTTACCGTTTTTAGTCGACCCAGCGGACGAGTTCCACTTCGGCGTTATCGCCTTTGCGGGCCCCAAGCTTAAGGACACTGGTGTAGCCACCTTGGCGGTCTTTGAATTTTGGACCGATTTCCTTGAATAATTTATCAAGGGCCTCGGTGCCGTTTTCATCGACGATGCCATGGCGAATAACGCGAGCGGCTTGACGGCGGGAAGCCACATCGCCAGCCTTGGCGTAAGTCACCATCTTGGCGGCGAGGGCGACAAGCTCCGGCGTAACGCCAGAGGTGACCTTCACTTGACCATGGACGATAAGCTCGCTAACGACGTTGCGAAGCATGTTGTAATTCTTCGAAGCCGTGTAACCGGTTTTGAAGCGAACGCCAGCTTTGCCGTGGACGTTCTTTCTTCCTATTGCTGCCATATTTTATTCTCCTACGTAATCGCGGAAATGAAGCCCGCAAGTCGCAAGCTTCTCTTTCACTTCTTTAAGCGATTTCTTGCCCAAATTACGCACTTTCATCATCTCGTCTTCGCTCTTTTGAGTGAGTTCCATGACGGTGCTAATGCCAGCGCGCTTGAGGCAGTTGTTGCTACGGACGCTCAAATCGAGTTCTTCAATCATCATGTCCTGATATTTGTTGTCTTCCATCTTGAGATCGTCTTTGACGGTCTTGTAATTTTTGACAACGCTGTCGAGTTTGGTGAATTCATTGAAATGCATGACCAACAATTCACCGGCCATCGCCAAAGCCTCGTAAGGCTTGACAGAGCCGTTGGTCGTAATCTCTAGCGTCAATTTGTCGAACTTGGAATCATGTTCAACACGCGTCGGTTCGACGCTATAAGCGACTTTCGTGACCGGCGAGAAATTGCTATCGGTCGGAATGACGCTCACGCTTTCGATTTTGCGCTCGATTTTGTTTCCTTCGCTCGTGATATAACCGCGTCCAGTTCCCACATAAATCGTCATTTGCAGATGGCCGTCTTTGTTAAGATGGGCAATCTCCAAATCTTTGTTGATGACTTCCACGAGGGCGGGCGTTTCCAAATCGCCGGCTTTCAAAACGCCAGGGCCTTGGAAATCGACGCTAAGGATTTTGACGTCGCCCACCGAGCTATCGACCTTAAGAACAAGGTCCTTAAGATTAAGGATGATGGCGGTGACGTCTTCTTCGACGCCAGGGATGGCGCTAAATTCATGACGGACGCCTTCGATATGGACGGCGAAGACGCTAGCGCCAGGAAGGGCGCTAAGCAAAACGCGACGAAGGGCATTACCGACGGTCAGTCCGAAGCCACGTTCAAGTGGTTCTATCACGAAACGGGCATAATGCTCGCTTTCATCGTTGACGTCAATTTTGACTTCGAATGGTTGAAAAGGGTTGGGAAGGCGGATCTCTTCCGCTTTGACTTCGTTATTAATTGCCATGTGTGATGATCCTCCTATGATCAATTAGAAACTAGCCTCTGGGGCGTTTCGGCGGGCGGCAGCCGTTATGAGGAATCGGCGTGGTGTCGGTGATCGATAGGACTTGAAGGCCAACGTTGGCGAGAGCGCGCACAGCGCTTTCGCGGCCTGGGCCTGGGCCTTTGACATCGACATCGACTTGACGTAGCCCCTGATCATAGGCGGATTTACCAGCCGCTTCGGAAGCGAGCTGAGCCGCAAATGGGGTAGATTTCTTGGCGCCTTTGTAACCGAGCGCACCAGCGCTGCTCCAGGCAATGACATTGCCTTGCGGATCGGTGATGGTAACGATGGTGTTGTTGAAGGAACTATGAATGTGTGCGACGCCGCGGGTAAAATTGCGCTTGATTTTCTTCTTGCGCGCGCTGGTCGCCTTTTTGCCTTTGCCGGCAGATTTTGTATCAGCCATTGTGAATTAGCCTCCTTTTCTCTAGCCTTTGGTGGCTTCTTTCTTGTTGGCGATGGTCTTACGCTTGCCTTTACGGGTACGGGCGTTGGTTTTGGTGCGTTGCCCGCGCACAGGTAAGCCTCTCTTATGACGGATGCCGCGGTAGCAGCCAATTTCCGTGAGACGTTTGATGTTCATCGCGATTTCGCGGCGGAGGTCGCCTTCCGTTTTGTGTTTGGCGACTTCGGTGCGTAGAGCCACGAGTTGTTCGTCGGTCAAATTCTTGACGCGGATGTCTTCATTGACACCAGCGGCTTTGCAAATCTTCTTTGCGGTCGTGTCACCGATACCATAGATGTAGGTAAGGGAAATCACAACGCGTTTTTCGGATGGGATATCCACCCCTGCTAAACGTGCCATATAGGTTTTCTTCTCCTTAAATTAACCTTGTCTCTGCTTGTGCTTCGGATTGGAGCAAATGCACATGACGACGCCATGACGGCGGATGATTTTGCATTTATCGCAGATAGGTTTGACGCTTGGTCTGACTTTCATAACGTTTTTCCTCTCTTTATCGCAAACGTTAGTTGCTTAATTCTTGTAACGGAAGGTGATACGCCCGCGTGTTAAATCATAAGGCGAGAATTGGACAGTGACTCGATCGCCGGGGAGAATGCGGATGTAATGCATCCGAATTTTTCCCGAAACGCAGGCTAGAACCACCGCTCCATTGGCGAGTTTGACCTTAAACATGGCGTTGGGGAGATTCTCCAACACCGTGGCCTCAACTTCAATGCAATCTTCTTTACTCAATAGAGTGTCCTCCTCGTCTAGTGGCTTTTGGTGAGTATCTCATACCCACTTTCCGTCACCAGTACTGTGTTTTCATAATGGGCACTGGGCTCGCCGTCTTTGCTGACCGCCGTCCATCCATCGTTTAGAATGCGAAGCTTATTCTTGCCCATCATCACCATAGGTTCGATGGCCAAGGTCATGCCCGCTTTCAAGATGGGGCCCGTCCCTTCTTTCCCATAACATGGAATATAGGGATCCTCGTGCATTTCACGCCCGATGCCGTGACCGGTGTATTCTAGCGGCAGCGAATATCCGTTTGCTTCGGCTGTCGTCTGAATCGCGTGCTCGACATCGCCTAGATAGGCGCCTTCATGTATTTTCGATACGGCATTATAGAAGCATTCCTCCGTGACGCGAATCAGGCGGATTCTTTCTTCTTTGCATATCCCCACCGGATAGGTCCGGCAAGCATCGCCATGGTAACCATCTAATTTAGCCACCACATCGAGGGAAATAATGTCCCCATCGGTAAGAATGCGCTTATCCGATGGGATCCCATGCACCAGCACTTCGTTAACAGAAGTACAAATGGCTCCTGGGAATCCGCCATAGCCTTTGCTAGCGGCCTCTCCCCCTCCTTCGTTAATGACTCTCTCAGCCATTTCCGATAAGTAGAGAGTGCTCACCCCAGGCTTGACGAGAGGGCCCACAACATCGAAGACCTTAGCTGTCAGAGCGCCGGCCTTCCGCATGAGCTCAATCTCGCGCGGAGACTTGATGATGATCATCTATTGGCCTCGAGAAGAGTGGTTAGCTCTTTTTTGAGGTCACTGGCCCCGACGGAACCGTCGAAGTCAGAGAGAAGCCCTGCGCTCTTGTAATAATCCAAGAGAGGGGCTGTGCTCTTGTAGTAATTGGCAAGGCGGACTTTGAAGCTTTCTTCATTATCGTCCTTGCGCTGAATGAGGTCGGAAGAGCAGGCATCGCAAACGCCTTCTTTTTTCGGCTTCATCGTGTTGACGTTATAACTAGCGCCGCACTTCGGACAAACGCGGCGGCCGGCAATGCGGCTCACCAACAATTCGTCCGGGGCAGCGATGTTAATCACCAGATTGACCTCACGGCCGATTTCCTTGGAGACCTTATCCCAAGTCTCGGCTTGAGGAATGGTCCTCGGGAAGCCGTCGAGGAGATAGCCATTTTCGCAATCGGGGCGAGATAGTCTCTCCTTCACCAAGGCGCAGGTAAGCTCATCGCTCACCAAATCGCCGCGGTTAATGACGTCTTTGATTGTATTGCCAAGTTCCGAACCGCTAGACATCGCTTCACGGAACATATCTCCGGTGGAAATATGGGGGATATTGAAGTCTTTGGCGATCCATTTGGCATGGGTTCCCTTACCCGCGCCAGGCGGGCCCATTAGGATGATATTAAGCATTAAGCGACCTCCTTGATTTGGTCGAATGATTTGCCAGCGAGAAGGCCGTCGATTTGCGAATTGATTTCCAAGGCAACGCCAACGATGATGATAAGTCCCGTGCCGCCGATGGCTAAGGAAGTGTCGGTGCCAAAGGCATTGGCCCAAACTAGCACAATCGGCAAGGCGGCGATAACCGACAAGGCGATAGCGCCGATAAAGGTGACGCGATTAAGCACTTTGCCGACATATCGTTCCGTTTCTTTGCCCGGTCGGATGCCAGGGATATAAGAACCGTTCTTTTGGAAATTATCAGCCAATTGTTCGGGATCTATTTGCATTTGCGCATAGAAGAAGCAGAAGGCGATGATTAGAGCCAAATAAATGAAGAGGCCCCAATTCATCTTCCAATGGGTGCCATCGAACCATGGCATTAAGAAGGTGTCGTTATAATTGAAGATCTTAAGCCATTCGGCGTTGGCGGCATCGCTCGAGATGAAACTCGCGATAATGCTTGGAGCGCTCATGATGCTGGAAGCGAAGATAACGGGGATGACACCGGCGCTATTGATCTTGATGGGCAAGAAGCTAGCGCGAGCTAAGGAGGCGTTGCTACCACCTTTGCCAGCATGTTGGACCGGTATCTTTCTCTTTGATAATTCTACGAAGACGACGAAGGAGGTGATAAGCACCATCGCCAAGATATAGAGGGCGAATTGGAAGGCTCCTTGAATCATTTCACTAGAACCCCTGGTCACGTTTTGAGTGATCCATTTGCTCCAAGCGGTCGTGATTTGGGTTGGCAAGCTTCTCACGCAGCCGGCAAAGATGATAACGGAGATGCCATTACCTATGCCTTTTTCCGTGATTTGGTCGCCGAGCCACATCGTAAGCATCGCGCCAGCCAAGAGGATGGTAACGATATAAGCGTACGTCCAGAAATTATCAGCAAGCGACAAGGAGATATAATTTTGGTTTTGCATCGTTTTGATGATGCCATAACCTTGCACAGCGCCTAATAGAAGGGTGAGATAACGAGTGGCCATCTCTTTCTTCTTGCGCCCGTATTCGCCTTGCTTGCTTAATTCCGTCAAGGCGGGGAGAACGTCTTTAGAAAGCAATTGGATGATGATCTGAGAGGTAATATAGGGCGAAACGCCGAGGGCGAAGATACTGAAATTCGAGAGAGCGCCGCCGCCCAACAAATCCATGATGGCAAGCGAATTGCCGCTGTTCATGATGTTGGAGAGCTCTTCGCTCACCTTGATTCCCGGTACCGTAATGGCCGCCCCGATCCGGATGACGAAGAGAATCATGACCGTGAAGAAAATACGGTTGACGATTTCTTTGTTTTTGAAGATCGAGACGAATTTTTTCATTACTTAATGACCTCGATGACGCCGCCTTTCTCTTCGATAGCCGCTTTCGCAGAGGCCGAGAAGGCGTTGGCTTTGACAGTGAGTTTTTTGCTCAATTTGCCATTACCAAGGATTTTAACCCCCGGAACATTCTTTTTCACCAATCCTTTTTCGACGAGCGCGGCTTTGTCGACCACCGCTCCATCCTCAAAGGATTCAAGGGAAGAAAGATTGACGATAGCGAATTCAACACGAACGACGTTGTTGAAGCCATATTTCGGCAAGCGTCTCGCAAGAGGCATTTGGCCGCCTTCGAAACCATGCTTTTTGGTGTGGGCATGAGCGCCTTGGCCTTTTTGGCCTTTGCCGGCGGTCTTACCATTGCCAGAGCCTAAACCTTGGCCGCGGCGGAAATGTTCTTTCTTAGAACCTTCCGCAACAACGATGGAATGGAGATTGTTTGCCATAATTACTTAGCCTCCTTCTCTTCGACGTCATTTTTGACTTGAGGGTTCTTAACCTCTTCGGGGTTCTTCAAACCACGGAGAACCATGATTTTGTTGTATTCCTTGAGGCTAGAGAGCGCGATATGCGTGGCATTGATGACGTTGACTGGGGTACGGGAACCGTAAACCTTAGAATAAACGTTCTTGATGCCAGCAAGTTCCAAAATCGCACGGACAGCGCCGCCGGCCACAACGCCAGTGCCTTGTGGGGCTGGCTTGAGGAAGACGGTCGTCGAAGTGAAGTGCCCTTGCACAGGGTGCGCAATGGTACCGCCTTTGGCGATATGGATGGAATGAAGGTCTTTCTTGGCGGCCGTCAAGGATTTCTTGATGGCATCGGGGACTTCGCCCGATTTACGCATCGCGAAGCCATAATGGCCTTTGTTGTCGCCAACGACCACCAAAGCGGCGAAGCGCATGTGTTTGCCACCCTTTTCGACACGGGTGACTTTATTGATATCGACGACGCGGTCTTGGAATTCATCGACTTCGCGACGGAACCCGCCACGACCGCCACGTCTTTCGCCAGGACGTCCTTTGCGATCGCCGTATTTGCGGGATCCAGGGCGTTCCGCATAACGAGAACCATGAGGCTCGTAGCCGGGGTTGCCGGTGACTTTCTTTTCTGCGGGCTGATTTTCGGCGGTAGCATTAACCGCAACTTCTTTATTTTCTTCCATGGGTTCTCCTTAGAAAACTAAGCCTCCTTTGCGAGCGCCGTCCGCCAAAGCGGCGACACGGCCGTGGTATTGATATCCACCACGATCGAAGACGACTTCGCTAATACCAGCCTTTTTGGCTTTTTCGGCCAAGGCTTCGCCGACCTTAGTGGCGGCTTCAACGTTGCCGCCGTTAGCGAGCTTAAGTTGGACGCTCGAGGCGGAAACGAGGGTATATCCCTTGGTATCATCGATGATTTGGGCTTCGATGTGCTTATTGCTACGGAAGACGACCAAGCGTGGACGGAGCGCTGTTCCGAAGACTTTTTCACGGACCCTCGCGTGACGGCGGTCACGAACGAGGCGACGGGACTCTTTATGAATCATATCTTAGCTCTCCTTATTTCTTGCCGGAACCCGCCGAAGCGCGTTTGCCGACTTTCTTGATGAGGTGTTGACCAACATAATGGACACCCTTTTGACCATAGACGTCTGGACGATGCTTATCGTAAATATAAGCGGCCGTCTGCCCGACGTCGTGCTTGTCGCAGCCAGTCACCGTAACATGGGTTTCGTCGGGGCAAGTGATCTTGGTATATTTGCCAACGGGGGCCACTAAGACCTCATGGCTATAACCAAGGAACATGCTGACCGAGTCGCCTTTGATAGAGGCGCGGTAACCGGTACCATTGATTTCTAATTCCTTCTTCCAACCTTTGGTAACGCCGATGACAGCATTATTGATGTTGGCGGCGGTTGTGCCGTGGTTCTCACTTCCTTGGCGGTCTTTGCCGGCTTCCTCGGTGGCTCCGTTAATCGGAGCGACATGGAGGTGACCGTCCTTCTCAGAGACGCTGACGTCCGAAGGAATATGGACGCTTACTTCGCCTAAGGGACCTTTGACGGTCATAAGGCCATCAGCGATTTGATAGCTGACGCCTTCTGGAAGAGAGATGGGTTTAAATCCAATTCGAGACATTTTCTCTTCTCCTTAAATTACCAAACGTAGCAAATGACTTCGCCGCCGATGCCAGCCTTGCGGGCTTCGCTATCGGTCAAAAGGCCTTTGCTGGTGCTGATGATGGCAATGCCAAGCCCTTTGAGGACGCGGGGAAGCTTATCGCATTCCACGTTCACGCGGAGACCGGGTTTGCTAATTCTCTTAAGACCAGAGATGACGCGTTCGCCAGTCGGGCCGTATTTAAGAGAGACGACGAGGTTCTTATGAACGCCACTTCCTTCGACTGAGAAGTCAAGGATGTAGCCTTCTTTCTTAAGAATCTTAGCGATGGAAGCCTTCATTTTGCTATAAGGCATGGAGACTTGCTCATAATGGAGGGCATTCGCGTTGCGGATGCGGGTGAGCATATCGGCAATCGGATCCATATTCATGTTCTTTTTCTCCTTTCCTTATTACCAAGAGGCTTTTTTCATGCCTGGGATTTCACCTTTGTAGGCCATTTCGCGAAGGCAGATACGGCATAATCCGAATTTGCGGATGACGCCATGAGGACGGCCGCAACGTTGGCAACGCGTATAAACACGGGTTGAGAATTTTTGCGGACGGCTTGCTTTGACGATTAAACTTTTCTTAGCCATTTTCTTACCTCCGGAAGGGCATTCCCATCAATGTGAGAAGCTCTAAGCATTCTTCGTCGGTCTTGGATGTCGTGACAATGACGATGTCCATGCCGCGGATCTTCGAGATCTTATCGTAATCAATTTCCGGGAAGATCAATTGTTCTTTGACGCCGAGGGTGTAATTACCATGGCCGTCGAAGGCGTTTTTGGAAACGCCACGGAAGTCGCGGACGCGAGGAAGGGCGATGCTGACGAGTTTGTCATAGAATTCATACATGCGCGTTCCACGGAGAGTGACCTTGCAGCCGATCGCTTGGCCTTCGCGAAGTTTGAAGGTGGCGATAGATTTCTTTGCTTTGGTGACCACGGGGTGTTGCCCGGTGATGGTGGCGAGTTCGTTAACGCTATCCTCAAGGGCTTTTGCGTTTTGCGTGGCGTCGCCAACGCCGATGTTAATGACGATTTTTTCGAAGCGAGGCGCTTGCATCGGGGTGGTATAACCGAACTTCTTAACGAGAGCGGGCACCACTTCTTCTTTATAATGCTTTGCTAAGCGAGTCGCATAAGCCTTCTCTTTGGGAGCGGCTTTGGTTTTTTCCGCTTTCGGGGCGGCTTCTTTGACGACTTTCTCTGCTTTTGGAGCAGTTTCTTTCGTCGGAGCCTTCGCGGTCGCTTTTTTCGCGGTGGCAGCTTTCGGGGCGGCCTTCGCGGCAGTCTTTTTTGTTTCAGCCATTGTTTATCCTCCCTTACTTCTTCTCGAGCGATTCGCCCGATTTGCCAACACGGATTTTCTTTCCGTCAACAACTTTGTGATGGACTCTTGTCGCCTTCTTGGTCTTCGGATCAATGAGGGCCACCTTCGAGGCATCGATGGGGACATAGATGTCGAGAATCGATCCTTCAGGAGTCGCTTGCGTCGGTTTCTTGTGTTTTTTGTGGACGTTCACGCCCTCAACGACGACTTTATTGAGCTTCGGATAGACACGTTGGACGAGTCCTTCCTTGCCTTTGTCATCGCCTGAGAGGACGATCACCTTATCACCTTTTTTGATATTCATAGTGATCTTTCTCCTTATAGAACTTCCATGGCCAAAGAAATGATTTTCATATAGCCTTTGTCGCGTAATTCGCGTGCCACTGGCCCGAAGACACGGGTGCCGAGCGGATTTCCATCGGCATCGACGAGCACGACGGCGTTATCGTCGAAGCAAATGGACGAACCGTCTTTACGGATGACGGAGCGCTTAACGCGGACGATGACGCCTTTGACCACTTGGCCTTTTTTGATTTTGCCATTTGGAGTGGCCGATTTGACGGCGCACATGACGATATCGCCAAGCGTTGAGACTTTTTTGCGATCACCGCCGAATTGGCGGAAGACGCGGACGAGACGGGCGCCGCTATTGTCAGCGACGATGAGATTGGTTTCGTTTTGCACCATAGGTCATTACTCCTTGGAGGGCGCTTCTTCCTTAACTTCTTCCTTGGGGGAAACAAGTTCGGCGCTGCCTTCTGCTGCCTCGAGAGTGGCTTCCACTTCCGCGGCTTTCTTTTCGACAATGGCCTTCTTATCGACGCTTACCAAACGCCAGCGCTTGGTTTTGCTGATAGGACGGCAAGCCATGATGGTGACGGTGTCTCCTTCTTTGGCTTCGTGTTTTTCATCGTGGGCATAGTATTTTTTGCTATAACCAACGCGTTTTGCATAAAGGGGATCGTTACGTTTGGTCGAGACGGTGACGATGATGGTCTTATCCATTTTCGTGCCGGTCACGATTCCCTGGAAAGTGCTTCTGTTATTGCGTTCCATATTGATCTCCTTTCTTTATTTGCCTTCCGGAACTTTGATTTGGAGCTCACGCTCACGCTTCACGGTTTCGGCTTTGGCGATATCTTTGCGAACATAGGCGATTTCATCGGGATGTTCGAGGGCGCCGACGGCTCTCTTGCGGGAGAGTTCGAATTGACGCTGGCGGAGCGAGGCGAGCTTTTCGTCAAGCTCTTTCGGGGACAAGGCCCTGAATTCTTTAATATCCATAGCAGTTATTCCCCTTTCTTATCCTCGCCTTCGGTGACGGGAGTATCGTTACCCGTATCCGAGACGGTTTCGATCATTTGCGCATCCTCTTCCTCGATGGCTTCAAGGCTAGAAGAATGTTGTTCTTCCATCTTGAGCTTCTCGGATTCCGAGAGCGCTTTAGTGCGTTTGACGACTTTGGTGAGAATCGGAAGTTTGAAGCCGGCTTGATGGAGGGCTTCCATAGCGATTTTCTCATCGACGCCGCCGATCTCGAAGATCACGCGGCCTTTTTTGACGACGGCGACCCAGCCTTCCGGTGAGCCTTTGCCGCTTCCCATACGAACCTCGGCCGGCTTTTTGGTTTTGGCTAAATGTGGGAAGATACGAATCCAGATTTTGCCTAAGCGGTCAGTGTATCTGGCTAAGACGATACGGGCGCTTTCGATTTGGTGATCGTTGATGTAACCGCCTTCGAGAGCGACAAGGCCATATTCGCCGAAGTCAACGTTATTGCCTTTGGTGGCCTTTCCTTCGTAACGGAGTCCGTGGGGACGGCGGTATTTAACGCGTTTTGGTTGCAGCATTGTTAGCGCCTCCTTGCATATCCTTAGCAGCTTTGTTAGCTTCTTGCTTTTCTTTGTGCGCTTCGCGGCAGCACCAGACTTTTACGCCGATGCGGCCATAGCTAGTCGCAGCGGAGACCGCGGCGAAGTCGATGTCAGCGCGAAGGGTCTCTAGTGGCACAACGCCCTCTTTATAGCCTTCGCGACGGGCGATTTCCGCGCCGCCTAGACGTCCTTGGCATTGGGTGCGGCAGCCTAAGGCGCCGGCTTTGCGCATCCTTTGGATGGCTTTCTTTTGAGTGCTACGGAAGCTTTGACGATTCTCTAATTCCGAAGCGATCCAACGAGCGATGAGCGTAGCATCGACATCGGGGTTCTTAACTTCGAGGATATCGATATGAGCTTTGCCCGTTTTAACGATTTTGTCGAGGCCTTTTTGAATTTTGGCGATGTTGGCGCCATCTTGGCCGATGACGATACCCGGACGAGCAACGTACGCTTGAATGCGGACTTTGCTGTCTTTATCGCCCTTGGTGCGGGCAATATCGATATGGCTAACCATCGCATCTTTGAGCGCAGGCTCTAAGTATTTGCGAATAGCAATATCCTCACCCAAGAAGACCGGATAATCTTTTTTGGAAGCAAACCAATTGGCTTCCCAACCGCGGTTGATACCAATACGGAGACCGACGGCGTTAACTTTTTGTCCCATTAGTTTGTCCTCCTATTTCCTTTCCTTAACGGTCACGCTGATATTGGCGGTTCTCTTCACGATGGGGGAGGAACTGCCTTTGGCGCGTGGCTCGAAGCGTTTCATGCGGATGCCATCGCTAGCTTGGATCATCGCGACATACAATTTCGAAGCGTCCATGCCGAAGTTGTTGGTTGCGTTGGCGGCCGCGCTCTTGATGATTTTGCTCACCGGGGCGCTAGCGGCGCGATTGACGTTTTTAAGAATCGCTAAGGCCTCATCGACGTCTTTTCCACGAACGAGATCGAGGACCAAACGAACTTTACGAGGAGTGACGCGCACGTCTTTGGAATAGGCGTGAGCTTCCGTGACCACAGGTTTCTCCGCTTTCGGAGCTTCCTTGGCTTTTTTGTTTTCCTTAGCCGGCTTAACCTCGGCTTTCGGAGCCTCTTTCTTTTCCACTTCTTTCTTGGTGGCTTTCGGAGCTTTGCTAGCAGCCTTCTTGTCCGCTTTCGGGGCGGCTTCTTTGGCTACGGCTTTCTTTTTAGTTTCTGCCATGAGTTAACTCCTTATTTCTTGCCCGACGCAGCTTGGTCACCAAGGTTATTGCCGTGGTGTCCGCTGAAGGTGCGAGTCGGGGCGAATTCGCCAAGTTTATGGCCGACCATATCCTCCGTCACATAGACGGTGATATGTTCTTTGCCGTTATAGACGGCGAAGGTCTGCTCGACGAAGGCAGGATAGATGGTCGAGCGACGAGACCAGGTTTTGATAACCTCTTTCTTTCCTGATTTTTGGAGAGCCTCAACCTTCTTGAGAAGGTATTCATCAACAAACGGCCCTTTTTTGGAAGAACGTGACATTGTTCGATCTCCTTTCCTTATTTATCATTCTTACGACGCATGATTAGGCGCGTAGAATTCTTTTTGACGCGGCGGGTCTTAACGCCCATCGCCTTCTTGCCCCATGGGGTACGCGGCGCATCGCGTCCGACAGGGCACTTACCTTCACCACCACCATGAGGGTGATCGCAAGGGTTCATGACGAAGCCACGGACCGTTGGGCGAACACCAAGATGGCGGGTTTTGCCAGCTTTGCCGACATTCACCAAATTCCAATCTTCGTTGCCGACTTGGCCGATGGTGGCGCGGCAGACGGAGAGGACCTTGCGGACTTCGCTAGAAGCAAGACGGAGGATTGTGTAGGCTCCGTCGGCACCGAGCACCTGAGCGCTCGTGCCAGCCGCGCGGCACATTTGTCCACCTTTGCCAGGTTGTAGTTCGACATTGTGGATGAAGGTGCCATCAGGAATGTTGGAGAGGGGGCAGTTATTGCCGACTTTGATATCGGTGGATTTGCCGCTGATAACCTTATCTCCGACATTAAGATCCTTTGGACGGATGATGTAACGCTTTTCGCCATCGGCATAAGCCAAGAGGGCGATGAAGGCGGTACGATTGGGATCGTATTCGATTGCTTTGACAGTCGCTGGGATATCGTCCTTGTTGCGACGGAAGTCGATGATACGATAACGGTTTTTGTTGCCACCGCCGATGTGACGGCAGGTGATGACTCCTTGATTGTTGCGCCCACCCGAATGCTTCTTCGTGTCGAGCAATGATTTTTCAGGAGTGGCTTTGGTGATGTCCGCGTACGAGAGCGTTTGCATTTGGCGGCGGCTCTTCGTATACGGCTTGTAGGTTTTGATTGCCATTTCTTTTCTCCTATAGTGGATTCTTTATAAGCGATTGCCTATGAGTGTTTCCTTACTCCTTGAAGAGGTCGATGGCCCCGTCTTTGGCAACGGAGACAACCGCCTTCTTGAAGCCACTGACGTGGCCTTGGTAACGTCCGCCGCGCGATTTGCTCTTGGCTAGGACGTTTACGATCTTGATATCGGTAACAGCAACTTGGAAGAGGCGTTGGAAGCTCTCTTTGATTTCGGTCTTGTTGGCATTAGAAGCAACTTTGACCGTCACCTTGTTGTTGTTTTGAAGGAGAGCCATGCTCTTTTCGGTGATAAGCGGCTCGATGATCACGTCGTAATCATGCTTCACTGGCTTAGCGAAGGCTTTGGCTTTCTTCTCTTCGACGACTTCCGCTTTGACAGCGGCTTTTTTGGTGGTCTTTTTGGCTTTGGGGGCCGGCTTTTCTTCGGCGACCACTTCTTGTTTTTCTTCTGCCATTATTTAAGGCCTCCTTCCAAAGTTTTGACATCGTCTTTGCTGATGACGAGCGATTTGTTGTTAAGGATGTCGTAGACGCTGACGTTCTTCACATCGCGAACGACCACTTTGTCGATATTTCTCGCACTCTTAAGCAAATTTTCGTCGCTTCCCACCACTAACGCTTTATCAGCTGCTTTGATGGCAAGGAGATTAGCGGCGAAGGCTTTCGTGCTCGTCTCTTTGAGAGCTAGGCTATCAACGACGATGAGCCCATCTTTCACTTTTTGTGAGAGGACGGTCTTCAGAGCCAAAGCGTGCGCTTTCTTGTTTTGGCTAACCTTGTAATTTTGGTTGCCATCAGGTCCGAAGACTTTTCCGCCGCCGACCCATAAGGGGCTGCGGGAGCTTCCTGCGCGAGCGCGCCCGGTTCCTTTTTGTCTCCAGGGCTTTTTGCCGCCACCGCTCACTTCATGGCGTTTTTTTGTCTTGGCCGTCGCTTGACGGGAGTTGGCCATATAGGCGACAACGGCGTCATGAACGACTTGTTCATTGGCATCGGTGATGCCGAAGACGGAGGGATCAAGTTTGACGTCTCCGACTTTCTCGCCAGCGAGATTAACGACTGGCAAGGTGATTTGTTTCTCTGCCATGGTTGTTATTCTCCTTTCTTGCTAACGACATGGAGGGGTTTGACCTCCGGCTTGCCAAATTGGGCGAGGATGGCGCTACGGATCATGACGATCGATTTCTTGGTGCCAGGGACGCCGCCTTTGACGAGGATATATCCCTTTTCTGGGTTCGATTCGATGACGGTGACGTTTTGAATCGTGGCTTGTTCCGGCCCCCAATGGCCAGACATCGTCTTGCCAGGGATGACGCGGTTATTATCACGGCCGTTATTGGCTAACGAACCGATTTGGCGGTGATAGCCAGAACCATGGGCCTTCGGGCCGATGTGGTTGCCGTATTTCTTGATGGTGCCGCTATAGCCGTGACCTTTGGTAGTGCCGATGACGTCGACGACGTCACCCGCTTTAAATAGGTCGCACGTAAGCGTATCGCCCACGTTCTTGCCATAGATTTCATCGCCTTTGAGCTCGAATAGATGGGCTTTGGGGGCGACGCCTGCTTTCTTGAAGTGCGCAAGCTCACACTTGTTTAAGCGGGATTCCTTAATGTCTTCATAGCCGATTTGCAAGGCTTCATAGCCGTCCTTCTCTTTGGTTTTCTTTTGAACGACGGTGTTAGGAAGGACCTCGATGACGGTGACGGGATACATCGTTCCGTCAGCGGCGAAGACTTCGGTCATCCCCATTTTTCTTCCGATTATGGATTTCATGATGGATTCTCCTTAATTACTTCGCGGTGACATCGATGTCGACCCCGCTAGGAAGGTCCAATTTGCGGATGGCTTCGACGGTTTCTTTGGTCGGGTTGGTGATGTCAAGCAACCTTTTGTGCGTACGGATCTCGAATTGCTCGCGGCTGTCCTTGTATTTGAAGGTGGCACGCAAGATCGTGTAGACCTGCTTCTCGGTTGGGAGAGGAACAGGGCCAATGACGCCGGCATTGGTCTTTTTGGCTACGTCGATAATCTTTTCGACTGTGTGGTCGAGGATCTTGTGATCGTAGGCCTGCAAGCGAATACGCAGGACTTTTTGTTTCGCCATGAATTTTCCTCCTTTAGATTTCTTCAGGCTTGCTTTCGTAAGCTCCATGCGAGTTCCCTGACTAAGCCGGGAATACTTGGCAACGCTTCTCGGCGTGTCAGCAACATCGCACATCTACACTTGCGCCAGCGTTGAAAAATATACCCCTACGCCCGCACGACGTCAACACTTTTTGCACATGAAAAATCCGATGGAATCCGCTCTTTCTAAAAAAGTAAGCGATTTGCGAACTTTTTGCGATTTACCCATCCGAAAAACGGAATTTTTTTGTGCACCGTGCACAAAATTTGACTTTATTTATCTTCCTTTTCCGCAGGTTTTTGAGGGGTGTTTTCTTTGGCTTTTTGCCGTTCTAACATCTCGGCATAACTATAAACACAACCGCAGTAGAGTTGATTATACAAATTGTATCGCTGACGAATCTCCCGACCTTTCAATGCACCGTCTTTCTTCTTGAAATCACTATAGAAATAATGACAAGTCGGATGATTTTTTTCTAATTTAGTGCCGATGGCGTTAAGGATTTGGCTATCCTTTTGACGGGATATCGTCATGACCGTGCAAAAGAAATCAAAACCTTCCTTTTCCGCGAAATCATAAGCTTCAGCCATTCTCTTTTCATAACAAAAGAGGCATCTTCCACCTCTTTCTGGAGTGTTTCCATACGGCTTAAGGGCGGCGTTATAGCCATCGTTATCGTATGGCGGAACGATTAAATCGACGACGAATCCATATTCGTCTTTAAGCTTAGCAAGCAATTCCTTGAGCGTTTCCAGTCGTTTAATAAATTCTTCGGACGGATAGATGTTGCTATTGTTGTAATAAATCGTCACGTCGAAACGCGGGCACAAATACGTCAAAGGGAAACAAGAGCATGGCCCGCAACAAGCGTGAAGCAGAAGACGGGGTTTGGGTTTAGAGGGATCCAACGACGATAAAATCTCCTCGCCACGTTCATAATAATTGATTTTAGGAAGATCGTTATTCATTGGCTTTCGAATAATCGTAGGAACCGTAAATAAACATAGCATCGCCAAAAGAGAAGAAACGATAACGCTCCCCAACAGCTTTGGCGTAACACGACAAGGTAAAACTCCTTCCCATGAAAGCGGACACCAATTCGATCAATGTGCTTTTGGGCAAATGAAAGTTAGTAATCATGGCATCAATCGCCTGATAACGATATCCCGGTTCAATAAAAAGCCTTGTGGCTTCGTGGGCTCCTTTGAAGGTGCCATAGCGAGCATAAACGCTTTCGAGAGTGCGGACCGAAGTCGTACCGACGGCAATGATCCGACGGCCTTCGGCTTTAGCTTTATTTAGTCTTTCCGCCGCTTCTTCGCTTATTTCGTAAGTCTCCGAATGCATTTGATGGTCTTTGGTGTCTTTTACTTTGATGGGGCGGAAGGTTCCTAAACCAATATTGAGGGTAACATCCACCACTTCCACGCCTTTTTTCTCGATTTCTTCAAACAAGGCGGGCGTGAAATGGAATCCCGCCGTCGGCGCCGCCGCGCTACCAGGGATTTTGGCGTATACCGTCTGATAATCGTCATTATTCTCGCATTGCTTCTTTATATACGGAGGCAAAGGCATTTGGCCTAAGGATTCTAGTACCTCTAGGAAGATGCCTTTGTAAGAAAAACGCATGTCGCGGATCCCTTCGTCCTTCACCGCTACGCATGTGGCCAACAAACGGCCATCGCCGAAAATGGAATGGGTGCCTACTTTGACGCTTTTAGCGCCGCCAACTAAGCATTCCCACGTATCCCCTTCGAGTTGCTTAAGAAGCAACACTTCCACCGCTCCGCCCGTTTCTTGTTTGGTGCCAATAAGCCTTGCCGGAATGACTTTCGTATTGTTTCTAACCAAGACATCCCCGGGTTTTAGGTAATCGATAATGTCATGAAAATGTTTAGATTCAACATGTTTGTGCTCGCGGTCAATCGCCATGAGCTTGCATTCGTCGCGTTTAGCTAAGGGTGCTTGGGCGATCAATTCCTCTGGCAAATAATAATCAAAAAGCGAAATATCCATATCAAAACCCCCTTGAATCACCATAACGTTCAAGAATTTCCCGTTCATATTCGAGGAAGCGGTCCTCTTGAATCGCCTTCCTGGCTCCCTCAACGACTTTGATCAGGAAACGGATGTTATGGAGGCTATTAAGGCGCTTCCCAAATTCCTCGTCGACGCGGGTTAGGTGATGAAGGTATGCCTTGGTGTAATTGCGACAAGTATAGCAATCGCATAACGGATCTAAAGGGGTGAAGTCATCTTTATATTCAGCTTTCTTAATATTGATGCGGCCATGGCTCGTCATTAAGGCCCCATGTCTTGCGATCCGCGTTGGCAGAACGCAGTCGAACATATCAATGCCACGTTCTATCCCGCCTAAAATATAATCCAATGAACCTACACCCATTAAGTAACGGGGTTTTTCGTTCGGCAAATACGCCACTGCATCATCGATCATCTGAAAACAGACGTCTTTCGGTTCACCAATGGAAGTCCCGCCGATGGAATAGCCGGGGAAGTCCATTTTAGCAAGCTCGGTGGCGCTTAATTTCCGTAAATCTTTAAAAGCTCCGCCTTGCACGATGCCAAAAAGAGCCTGATCCTTCCTTTGGTGGGCCGCTAAACCGCGCTTGGCCCAACGAAGGGTGCGTTCGGTACTGGCTTTGGCGTATTTATATTCGACGGGATAAGGAATGCATTCATCAAAAGACATGATGATGTCAGCACCCAATTTTTCTTCGATTTCGATTACCTTTTCGGGAGTCAAGAATTCCTTGCTGCCATCTAGATAATTTTTAAAAGCCACGCCTTCTTCGGTAATCTTCCTGGTTTTAGCCAAGGAAAAGACTTGAAAGCCGCCACTATCGGTAAGAATGGGGCCATCATAATTCATGAAACAATGCAGGCCTCCCGCTTGCATGACGATATCCTCACCTGGCCTTAGATGCAGGTGGTAGGTATTAGCCAAAATAACGCCTGACCCTAACGATTTGACTTCTTCTGGGCTTAGGGTCTTGACGGTGGCGTTAGTGCCCACGGGCATGAACATCGGCACTTCAACATCGCCATGCCATGTATGCAAAACCCCATAACGGGCTCCGCAATGGGGGTCGATGTGTTTGATTTCTAAATAAAAGCTTTTATCCATGGCCGTTTAATTCTACTCTCATTAACCCTTTTAATAAAAGGTTGCTGGGTGAATATTGGGGCTAAGCATCTTCCTAAAGTTGGCGTTATGAATGACGATCACCCAAAAAACGTAGCCAATGGCCATCACGGCCAATTCGCCACCGGCCACCGATAAGGCGTTTTGCCAATATTCAGGGAAAGCCGGATAAATCCAAGTTAATTCCGCACCGACGGCCAAACCATTAAAAAGAACCGGCCAAATAAGTGCCACACAAAGGCGAGGCGAAAGGTAAACGATAAATAACAGGCTTATTAACGTCGCCATCGTTCCGATTAAAACATCCCAATAAGAGAAGCTAAAGACGTTGGATATCAGACATCCACAAGTTAGGCCGATGATAAGATCCTTTCGCCAAAAACATAATAAGACCAATATTTCGGCGATGCGGAATTGAATGGCGCCGAAACTGATCGGCTGTAATAACAATGTGCAAGCGCAATATATGGCCGCCACCACTGCGTTAAAGGCAATGTCCTTAACGGCGATTTTTCTTTTGGATGACGGAAGCGGCTGATTTTCGTTTTTGGCCATAAGAGGCCTCCTTGTTTTTTATACGTGGTTCAGAGGAGGAACACGTGCATAGTGAACATAATACTATGACCGAAGAAATGGAAGCAAAATCGCCCTCTAACGACCAAATCAACCTTGGGTTAGAGAATTTTTGGCCGTTTCGCCAAAAATCTCTAAACATGGGGCATGAATATCGTTAAGATTAGAGGCGATGAAGACTTTTATCCTTCTAAGCGCCATTCCAGGCAGCGGCAAAAGCACCTGGGCCAAGAAATATTGCGAACTCCACCCCAACACCCACATCGTCTCTAGCGACGAGATCCGCGTCTCTTTATGGGGCAAGCCCAATGACTTCCGTGACGAAACGAAAGTTTGGGATACCTTCTTATCCGAAATCAATAATTACGCTCAGAACGAAGAATCGGTCACCGTCATTGCAGACGCCACCAATTTGCAAAACAAATATCGCAAAATGTATTACGAATCCACCCCTCTTTTCGACCGTCATGTTTTGGTTCTTTTCAAAATCCCATTCGAAATTTGCTGCATTCAAAACAAAATGAGAGCGAAAGACCGCATCGTGCCCGAAGCGGCTATGGAAAAACTAAAAAACGAATACGAAGATCCTTCGACTGAAATCATTAGCCTTTACGACGAATTCATCGAAATCCACGATTTCATGTCTAACAAAGCCAAGAAAATTGAAGAAAAATCAACCAATAAAGACTGAAGTCTTTTACAAGTAAACACATTTGTCTATTTTATCGGTTAATCCGTTGCTTTAAGATTGCCTAGAACAATAAAGGAGGCCTTTTATGGCAAAATCAAAAAACAAAGTCGGAAACTTTTTAGGAACGATTCTCGCTTTTGCGGCAGTCGTTTTCGGGGTTGGAGCCATCCTCATGATGCTGACCACCGCCGTTAACGGAACCATCACAAATAGCATCCTCGGCGTAACTACTTCCTACGCCCTCTTCATCAGCGGATTCGCCTTGGCCTTTGGCGGACAAGCCACCGCTAAAATGACCGTCGGTAGCAGCGTCACCGATGTCGCCGAGGCTGGAGCGATCGAACTTCACGCCGGCGCACTAGTCGCCTTCATCTTGGTGGCCGTGGCCATCGTTTTGGCTCTTCTCTTCGTCTTCTTGAAGAAAGGCGCCGTCAAGATGGGAATTGGGTGTCTCTCCTTCCTTCTCTTCATGGCTGCCTGCATTATGTTCTTCTTATTCAAAAGCATGAGCGGCGACCTTTCTTCCTTCACCATCAGCGGCTACACGGCTGACTTCTCCGATTATTTCTCCCTTGGCGTTGGAGCCATAATGTCCGGCATCTTCAGTGCCGTTGGCGGTATCAGCATCGCCATTGCCGCCGTCACTTCCAAATAAGCGGTTGTAATAACTTTTATAGGCGCTCTACGGGGCGCCTTTTTGTTTACCATGCAATATCATACAATGGTGGTTTGCCATGGTTTTATCGTTTTTTATAGGCGTTATGAGCAAGCATGTATCACCAGTATTGCTTACAGTCATTTAACCGTTCTAGAAGGGCACTTATATAAGGATAATAAATAAGACAAAGCGTAATAGCTTTATAAGGGCATGACCTCCACTTCTCTTAAAAAGCGTAGCGATATAAAGACAATAAAAGAAATGCCCGTAGCAATATCGCTATGGGCAAATGATTGATAAAGATAATACGGATTCTTTATTTCGTAACAGCTTTCTTTTCTTTGGTGGCGTTCCAAATCAAATATCCAGCAGCGGCAAATAACGCCGTGCCGACAACGATCGCCATCACTGGGAAGCCATAACCGAAGCCGTTTTGGGCGGTATCCTGAATCGGCGTATTCACAAAATTGAAGTGAACGGGTTTGTCGTAATAAACCATATCCAGAGAGCCGTAGACAATTAAGCCGGCGCCCAAAGCAAAGGAAGCGCCAGAGGCCAATAAACTCGCCAAAGGATTTTGTCCTTTCTTAGCGAAACAAGCAGCCACGCCCGTCAAAACGCACGCTAACACATTGGAGATTGTCATCGTAAGCAAAAGGTAGATGGTTGGCGTTTTTGCCGAATATGTTTCGGGGATAGTCAACAATAAACCAAGTGCCGTCTCTAAGAACATAAAACCCGTAAAGACGGAGACACCGATGAGCAAATAAGAAACGAGTTGTTTCGAATCTTTGCCATCGTAAAGCTTGACCATCGGGATATTGGTAGCAATCAACATCAAGATGGCAAAAATCAAAGCCATAACGACGGCGAAAGCCATATTGGTTCCGTTGGCAGTCACATCGAATAGCAAAATGCCATGGAGCAAGAGGGCTAAACTAAAAATCCAACCCTCGACGATAAAGACCGTAAGGCTCTTAACGACTGGCGCGTCATCATTAGGTTTGCTTAAGCTGCACCACGCTTGATAAACGCCATAGCCACTAAGCAAAAAGAAAGTGAAACCGATGACGGCGAATTCCAAATATAGGAAATATGGGGCATCAAACAAAGATTCTCTCCATTCAAAGAAACCGGCCGTAAAGAATTGAGGAACGACAAACGCCCCAAAATAAAGGCCTAGCGCGCCGAAGGACAAGAAAATCAGCGCATGGAAGATGAAGCTTAAGATTCGCGATGTGCTTTGATATTTCATACAAATCAACCTTTCCAAACATATGGCCTAAAAGGCCAACACAGCCCCACTATTTAAGTCTATCTTGAAAAGATAGTCAATTCATAAAAAGTGACTCTGATAAAATTTCTCGCTTTCAAGCCTAAAAAAGTTCTTCGACGATCTTCATGGCTACCGTCACGCCGTCGATGGCGGCCGAAGTGATGCCGCCGGCAAAAGACGCCCCTTCTCCTATAGGAAACAAACCGGGAATATTGCTTTCAAACCGCTCGTTCCTCGGGATCCTAACTGGCGAAGAACTGCGCGTTTCCACGCCCGTTATCACCGCATCTGTGTCACGATAAAAAGCTTGGAATTCGCTAAGCCTACCTATTCCCTCTCGCAAGGCATCCAAAGTAAAAGAAGGCAAACAATCATTAAACGAAGAAAGATAAACGCCTGGTTGATAGGTCGGAGTGACCGAACCGAAAGAGGCGCTCGGTTGGCCTTTTAAGAAATCCGCTAAGCGCGATGACGGAGCGAAATAAGGTTTTTCTGCGCGATAAGCTTTCCTTTCATAGAATTCGCGATATCGGTATCCGTCTAACGCATCCCCTTTGAAGTAATCATCGACACGTAGATTAACTAACAAAGCGGCATTGCCATTTTCTAACGCCCGGTCACGCTTGCTCATGCCATTGGTAACGACACTCCCTTCCTCACTAGAAGAATTAACGACCTCTCCCCCTGGGCACATGCAAAAGGAATAGACGGATCGTCCGCTAGAAAGATGGCTAACGGAGTGAAAAGAGGAAGCAGGCAAAGGGGTTTTGCCATAGAATTCGCGATAATTAATGCGGTCAATGTCCGCCTGTTTAAATTCGATTCTCACGCCAAGCGAGAAATCTTTGGGCACAAACGATAAGCCTTTTGATTGTAACATTTTGGCGGTGTCAAAAGGGCTATGGCCATAGGCGAGGAGGCACGCTTTAGTGGTTAATCGGTGAGCGGTTCCCTCATCATCGAGATATTTAATAAGCAAACCATCTTTAGTTGTTTCCAAATCAGCAAACTTCGAAGAAAAGAGAATATCAGCCCCTAAAGAAAGAAGCTCCTCGCGGAAGGATTTCATCATCGCTGGCAATAGGTCGCTGCCAATATGCGGATTAGAATCAATTAAGATATCTTTGGGAGCGCCATGCTTCACCATTTCTTCTAACACAAAGCGGCCATAAGGGCTATTAACGCCAGTATGGAGCTTGCCATCGCTGAAGGTGCCTGCCCCGCCTTCGCCATAGCAAACATTGCTTTCGTTATTTAAGGTGGCTCGCTCTCGTAACGCCTCAATATCCATTTTCCGTTTATCGACGTCCTTGCCTCTTTCCAAGATGATGGGCGGGTTACCCGATCGCGCCAAAATCAAAGAAGCGAATAGGCCACTAGGGCCTAATCCCACCACAATCGGGCGAAAAGAGAGAGGTCTTTGGGAAATGGTGACTGGTGCCGTTGGCAAGAAAGGAGTGGCATCGCGACTCCTTGGCGGTTCAGGGGCATCGACTAGAACACGATATACCCAGTATCCTTCGTGACGCCTAACATCTA
Organism: Bacteroidaceae bacterium; assembly: GCA_963624045.1. Taxonomy (GTDB): domain Bacteria; phylum Bacillota_I; class Bacilli_A; order RFN20; family CAG-826; genus UBA4951. The sequence goes on along the minus strand of CAVFNI010000007.1, from coordinate 29,975 downwards.
GCGAGCGGCGATAAATATCGTAAGTAAAAGATTTCGGAGGCAAGCCAATCTTATGGGCGATGACGTTTTTCAAATCATCGCTGGCGCCAAGGGGGACTTTAACGTTGGAAAGCAAATATTTCATAACGAATCGGCGATGGCCATGGCGTTCAATAAATCGAAAAGCAAGTTATATCCCCCGCATACGCCATCTATATTGATGATTTCGCCTGCGAAATACACGGATTTTTCAATTTTTGATTCAAATGACGAAGACAATTGATCGGTCAAAAGTCCACCGACGCTCACTTGAGAAAAAGAAAAACCATAATTCTCCTTATAAGCGTACCGCAATCCTTTCATAGCGATAGCTAAAGAAGGGATATACATCACGTCCTGCATCCTCTTGGCTCGTTTTATAACATGCATCGCCAAAGGGTGAGGCAAAAAAGCATCGAGAAACGAAGAAGGAGACACATTGCGGATTTTCTTCATTTCATCAATTAACGTTTCTAGGGTATATTCCGGAAACAGATCAATTTGAATGGCCAGCTGCCCACCGCTATTCTTACGAGCAATGACGCTAGAGGCATTCATCGCCACAATGCCAGAAAGGCCGTCTTCCTTATAAAGGATCTCCCCGCGTTCGGAGAAAATCTTCTTCTCCTCTTCGTAAATCGATAATAGAGCGTTATGACGCACCCCCGCCAAACCTTTAACGTCATCATGTAAACGAACGGGGGTCAAACCTGGACGAAAAGGATCAAACTGGTAACCATGCGCTTCTAAGATCTTAATGAAAGAGCCGTCGCTTCCTAGATTTTTGCCACTTAAAGCGCCGGGCGCCAAAAGGAGCGTATCATAAGGGCCTTTTCCCCCGTGAGAGGTCATGAAGAAATATTTCCCTTCTTTTTTAGCGTAATCAGCGACGCGCGTTAGATTATATAAAGCAACCCCTTTGCTTAAAGCGACATCCAACAAATAGGAAGCGAATTGGCTGGCGTTATCGGAGGCCGGATAATATCCTTGCCCTTCTTTTTGCATGAGGGCAACGCCCATCTTCTTAAAAGCCTCCCTTCTTTGCGAAAGAGGGTATTTATCCAAAAGATGTGCCATAAAAAGAGGATCGTTATAAGCGGTCGGATCCCGTTCTAAAGATGGCATGATATTGGCATGGCCATTGCCCGTGGCCCGTAATTTTTTGGCGAATTTTTCTTCTTTTTCAAAAATATCAATGAGATATTCGGGATGCTTTGCTTTAATAAGCAGCGCGCTATATAAGGCGGCGGGGCCCGATCCTAAGATTCCGATTCTCATACGTTATGGGAGGAAGAGCGGTTTATTGCTTTTTGGTCGAATGCTCACGCTCAAAAATTTCTAATTCCTCGTGAATCAGCCGTTTAGCATCGGATACGTAAACCTTTTGCTGCGGCTTGCCATAAAAAGCATCGATTTCCTCACGGAGAATTTCGATGAAAGACGAACGGGTAATAAGGCGGGGGCCTTCATATTTCGGCGTTTTTTCTATTTTCTCTTGGGCGGTAACCACCAAAGGTTCTTCGTTGGATAATGGCAAGAACGGCTCTTCCTCGCCTTTCGGCTCTTTGAAGATGACGCGTTTCCTGGTTATGTAGTTGTAGAACATGGTAACGATGGTCTTGATAGCGAAGATGATGCAGAAAGCCCAAAAGGCCCAAGCGCCTTCCTCAAATAAGGCTAAGAGATTCACTTTGGTGAAATCATAGGTCAATTTCAGATCAGGGAAGAAGGAATTACAAATCAAGACACCTAATTCTTGTAGCGCTAAGCCAATAAGCCATCCCCCAGCACCCAAGCCAAAATAAACGAGGAAGGTTTTGAAGGATTTTGTGTTGATTTTCTTATCGACGTTTTGGTAAACCCATAACCTAGAGAAAACGAAATTGACGATATTGGCGATTATGAAAGCGATCGTCACGCTCAATCCCCAAGCCAGATATTCCCACCAGCCCTCTTTCTCAATCAAGAAGGCAAAGGCCCATTTCATCAGGACGAATTGAATGCAGAAATCGAGGATGGTGCATAAAACGCCAATCACGACGAAACGCAGGATTTCTAATCCTTTATTCTTCTTCCTTTTTTCCTTTTTTAATGCCTCTTCACGTTCGACGTTTTTGGCCTCAATCGCCAAAGAGGCTGGCGAATTGTAGGCGTTAGTTGTTTCCTTGTTCTTTTTCATGCTTAGATTGTATGCCTTTCTTCCTTTTCTTCATACCACCAAAACGATTCTTTGAAAACTCTTATTTAGTTTCAGATTTCGTCTATTTCCTTTAAATAATCAGCAACCGATGCATCGCTTGGCATGCGCCAATCCCCGCGCGGGGAGATGGCAACGGTCCCCACTTTGGCGCCATCAGGCAAGCATGACCGTTTGAATTGATTTCGCCAAAAACGACGATAAAACGAAGAAAGCCACTCCTTTAACTGTTCCTTGCTATATCTCTTCCCATAGGCTTCGAGCAAAAGAAAGAAAATCTTTTTGGGCCTAAAGCGGTAACGCATAAAATGGAAAATAATAAAATCAATGACCTCATATGGCCCGACGATATTTTCCGTCTGCTGTTCGATGGCGCCTTTTTCGTTTGTTGGAAGGAGCTCGGGGCTGATTGGAGTGTCAATGATATCTTCTAATGATGGGGCGGCTTCAGGATGGATTTTGGCATAGCCTTTACATAAATAACGCACCAACGTTTTGGGGATGGAGGCATTAATGCCGTACATTGACATATGGTCACCACTATAGGTCGTCCAACCCAAGCAAAGTTCGCTTAAATCGCCCGTTCCTAACATCAAAGCGCCTTCGTCATTAGCCAAATCCATTAGGACTTGCGTCCTTTCCCTAGCTTGGGCATTTTCATAAGTGACGTTATGGTCGTCTTTATCATGGCCGATGTCAGCGAAATGTTGTAATAATGAATCCTTTATATTAATTTCCCGGAAGCAAACACCTAGCTCTTCAGACAAGAGCTTGGCGTTATCATGCGTCCGACTAGAAGTGCCGAAAGCCGGCAAAGTCACGGCGATAACGCCTTGGCGGTCATAACCTAAATAATCAAAGGCTTCCACCGCCACAAGCAAAGCCAAAGTGGAATCAAGCCCACCCGAAAGACCGACAATAACCTTTTTTTGCCGTACTGTTTGTAAACGCTTGATTAACCCTTTAGATTGGATAGTCAAAATCGTCTTGATCCTTTCTTCGTCGAATTCGCCATGATGTGGCAAAAAAGGCAAAGGGTTGTAATGCCTTAACACTTGTTGTGGCCTCTCTAATGGCAAAGAAAACCATATCGTTTCATATCCTTCTTTAGCTTTAGTGGTATACGTATTCATCCGTAACCGCTCCGCCATAATCTGCTCAAGATCAATGTCGGAAGTTGCCGCTTCCATCTTAAATAAAGGGGATTCAGCAAGGATTTTGCCATTTTCGGCGATGATATTATGGCTAGCGAAAACCAAATCTGTGGTGCTTTCTCCATCGCCAGCATCACTATATGCGTAAGCGGCAAAAAGCTTAGCGCTATTCATCGAGACAAGGTCGCGACGATATTTGGCTTTCCCTACCACTTCATTAGAGCCGCTAAGATTCAATAATAAGGTCGCGCCATGCAAAGCTAATTCCGTGGAAGGGGGGTTGGGCGCCCATAGGTCTTCGCATATCTCCACACCGACGACAAGAGAGGCGTAATTACGATCGCGGAAAAGTAGTTTATTGCCGAATGGCACCGCACCCGCTTCCGTCATTAAGGTTTCGTTTTCATAATGCCAAGAGGCAAAGTGCCTAGCTTCATAAAATTCAGAATAATTGGGAATGTGTTTTTTAGGGACTATGCCTAGGATCTTGCCATGAAAGCACACGATTGCCGTGTTATATAGCGAATTGTCTTTTGCAATTGGCGCTCCAAAGGCAAACAAAACATCATCTTCTTTAGTCGCTTCCAAAATATCAGAGATCGCTGCTTGGGCGTTCGTTAACAAAGCGTCATCCAAAAACAAATCTGAACATGTGTATCCCGTGAGGCATAATTCGGGGAGAACCAGCACATGCACTTTATCTTTTTGTGCCTTATCGACAGCGTCGATGATGGCCTTTGCGTTCTTGCTTACGCAGGAAACTTCGATTTCGATGCTCGTAGAGCGAACGCGAACATAGCCAAGCGGGTCGGATTGTCTTAATAGACTTTCGTCCTTGTCTTCGCTTTCATGGACGTCGCTATAAGAAAGATGTTCGGCGGGGCGAAGGCTGCTTTTGGTTAGCGAGTCGTATACTTCGGGAGAGAGAATCACCAAATCGCTATAACCGTTTTTGGTGATGTGAAGGACGCCATCGTTGTCCCGGAGGTCCTTCTCTAATTTCGCGGTATCCCGCAAACAAGTAATTGGTTGAATTTTTGACATGACATAATTCTATCACAATTATGTCTTAGGCATACAGATAATCTAATGATATATAATGAGCGCCGATGAAACGCGGTCTTTGCTTACTCAATATCGCCCCTGTGACCAACGGTCCCGAGCATTTTTATCAAAGGATGGCGGAAGAATTAGGTCGATATGGGATTCCCCTAGAAAAAAAGACCAACGATGGATCCCTTATATATATTAAGGAAAACGGGGATGTAGTAAATAACCTCGGTGCCTACGACTTCATCCTTTATCTAGATAAAGACAAATATTTGTCGTCCCTTCTAGAGAAGTGCGGGTATCGCTTATTTAATTCCGCTCAAGCGATCAGACTTTGCGATGACAAAATGCTCACGCATATTTCCTTGTCTCACGAAGGGATTAAGATGCCAAAAACCATCGCCGCCCCTCTCAATTACGGAGCCGCGCTTCCGACGGCGTTCTTAGAAAACGTCGCAAGCCTTTTTGCTTTTCCTTTGGTGGCCAAAGAAAATTTCGGAAGTTTAGGCAAGAACGTTTTTCTCGTAAAAAACATGGACGAATTAGTTGAATTTGAGCAAAAACACCTGCAAATCCCTCACCTTTATCAACAATTCATTTCTTCTAGCTATGGCTTCGATTATCGCGCCATCGTCATTGGCGGAAAGGTTTGCGCCACCATGAAACGCGTCAATAATCACGATTGGCGAAGCAACATCGCCCAAAAAGGAAAAGGCGAAAAAGCGACTCTTAATGGCGACTATATCGAAATGGCAGAAAAAGCCGCTCGCATCTTGCAACTAGATTATTGCGGAGTGGATTTATTGTCAGGACCCGAAGGTGAACCAATCTTATGCGAAGTCAATAGCAACGCCTTCTTATCTGGCATCGAAAAAGTAAGTGGCATAAACGTCGCCGGCGAATATGCCAAAGAAATCATCTCGAAAATATAAATTTGATGGAGATTCCATTTTCTAATGTGTATTAGATAGCCCTCTTTTGCCATTATTGTTTAACAACCATGACACAAAAATGTGGCAAGGTTTATTGATGATGACACAAAAATGTGGCGCGGTTGCCTCACTATGACACAAAAATGTGGCAAGGTCGCGAACAATTTAGACGGCAAAGAAATTTCTAACCAGCATTGTTTTTTTGCGTTTCTAAAAACTGGTTAAAGCTAACAAAAAACCTGCGATTTGCAGGCTTTTTGTGTTTTTTAATGTAGTTTATTCCGTTTTTTGATCTACGCTTTTTTGCGCATTCATCGTTCTTAATTCGTCACGGATTTGGTTAAGGACGTCAAGCTCCGTTATAGCCGGTTTGCCAGGTTCAGGCGGAACCGGTCTCTCTTCAGGATGCTTTTCGTAATATTCCTCTTCCATCTTCTTCTTAAGTTCTTCCCTCTTTAAGCGGCTCCAGTTATATGTTTTCACGATAACGAAGAGTGTTAACGCGATAATCAAGAAAGAAATGATAGCGTTGATGCAAGTCCCCCAATCGATGACGGCAGACATGTTGTAGGTGTATTGAGATCCATGCAAGGTGTATTTAGACAAGATGGTGGTTTTCACGCTTTCAATTAAATTAGGATTATCGGCAACCGTGGCTTCCGTATATAGAACATTGGCCTCGGCAGTCGCGAGATCCTGCAATTGGGAAGCATCGAATTTTTGTCCTAATCCATTGACAACATCCATGCCTTTCTGCGCATCGTTAAGTGCCGGCAAAACGGTGACCAATCCTTTTAAGCCTCCCGGAACCCCCCAGGTGCACACGCTCAATAAGATATTTGTGAATGCGGTGACGATGGCACCAAAGGCAGAGCCCATGATGACACCAACGGACATATCGACCACACTGCCGCGGCTGATGAATTTTTTAAATTCCTGCCATAAGCCTTCACGCTTCTCCTTGCGTTTAGCTTTCTTTTCTTCTTTATTGCCCATAATCTATGAGTCCTCCAAAGCAAGAACAATAATAGACGCAAAAAAGAAAGGTTAAAAGAGAAAATGTAAACATCATCAAAAGAAAGTGATTAGAAATGAAGCCAAGAAACGGAGCGTATTGAAAACGGCATGAAAATATCGGTTACCTATATTAGGTTAAAATATAATTAGCCAGCGATTTTATTATCCGTTTTCGCATTTTTACACAAACTGAATCATTCTTCTTAATTGTCATGAAACTTTTACTCAAGTTTTTAATTCAAGGGAAATTTATATTTTTTATAAAGTTCTTTTGTAGTCGGCTTTATCACTCTTTTTATATACAGTGTATCAAAACGCTTAGAAAGGGCATTGACAAGGCCATAACCATTATTTCTAAAACTTAAAAATCGGCTTTCTTTCGTATATTTATCATTTTTTGAAAACACACGAAACATTTTTCATTCATTTTCTTACATGCATACGAAAAGCATTTCGATTGAAATATTTTTCGTCGCCATTTAGATTAATCGAGCAAAGGCGAAAAACAAAAAGAAAGCCTGGGTCGATAGTTTTTCGAGCCCTAAAAAAAGAGAGGTAACAATTATGATCAAAGTCAAAAAAAGAGATGGTTCCGTAGTGGAATTCGATCTTGCCAAAATTCAAAACGCTATTGAAAAAGCCTTCTTGGCCGAGCACAAGGTGATCACCAAAGACATGCTGGAAATCCTTTCCCTTCGTGTCACGGCCGATTTTAACCGCAAAGTAATAAAGGAAACGATTGCCGTCGAAGACATCCAAGATTCCGTGGAAATCGTTTTGATTCAAGCCGGTTATGTCGATGTTGCTCGCAGTTATATGGATTACCGCAAAAAGCATGCCGATTTGCGCGATATCCGCAAAACAGAGCTCAATTACGCTTCCGTCGTCGACAATTACCTCAAAGTCAACGACTGGCGCGTTAAAGAAAATAGCACCGTCACCTATTCCGTCGGCGGCCTCATCCTCTCTAATAGCGGCGCTGTCACGGCTAATTATTGGTTAAGTCAGATTTATGACAAGGAAATCGGCGACGCCCACCGCAACGCCGACATCCATATTCACGATTTAAGCATGCTCACCGGTTATTGCGCCGGATGGTCGTTAAAGCAATTGATCCAGCAAGGCTTAGGTGGCGTGCCTGGAAAAATCACCTCCTCCCCCGCTAAGCATTTGATGACCTTAAGCAACCAAATGGTCAATTTCTTAGGAATCATGCAAAACGAATGGGCGGGCGCGCAGGCTTTCTCTTCTTTCGATACATATCTCGCCCCATTCGTCAAAGTCGATAACCTCACTTATAAGCAAGTCAAACAAGCCGTTCAATCCTTCATCTTTGGCGTGAACACCCCTTCGCGTTGGGGCACGCAGGCTCCCTTCACCAATATCACCCTCGATTGGACCGTCCCCGAGGATTTGAAAAACCTTCCAGCCATCGTCGGCGGCAAAGAGATGGATTTCACTTATGGCGATTGCAAAAAGGAAATGGATATGGTCAATCGCGCTTTCATCGAAGTGATGATCGAAGGCGACGCCAACGGACGCGGTTTCCAATATCCTATCCCCACCTATTCCATCACCAAGGATTTCGATTGGAGCGATAACGAAAACAACAAGCTTCTCTTCACCATGACCGCTAAATATGGCACCCCATATTTCAGCAATTACATCAATAGCGACATGAAGCCAAGCGACGTCCGCTCAATGTGCTGCCGCTTAAGGCTTGACCTTCGCGAACTCCGTAAAAAGAGCGGCGGCTTCTTCGGAAGTGGCGAAAGCACCGGTTCGGTTGGCGTCGTCACGATCAATATGCCACGCATTGCTTATCTATCCACCGACAAAAACGACTTCTTCTCACGTTTAGACCACATGATGGATATCGCCGCCCGTTCATTGGATATCAAGCGTAAAACCATCACCAAACTCCTCGAAGCGGGCCTTTACCCCTACACCAAGCATTACCTTGGCAGCTTCTCCAATCACTTTAGCACCATCGGCCTTGTCGGCATGAACGAAGCTTGCCTCAATGCCCGTTGGATCAAAGAGGATTTGACGCATGAAGACGCTCAAAATTTCACCGTCGAAGTCCTCAACCATATGCGGAGCCGCTTAAGCGATTACCAAGAAAGATACGGCGATCTTTATAACCTAGAAGCCACGCCAGCCGAAAGCACCGCTTTCCGTTTGGCCAAGCATGACCGTGAGCGCTATCCCGACATCATCACCGCTGGAGAACCGGGCGAGGTTCCTTATTACACCAATAGCTCTCATTTGCCCGTCAGCTACACCAATGACATCTTTGCCGCTTTGGATATCGAAGATAAATTCCAGACTCTTTATACCTCTGGCACCGTCTTCCACGCCTTCTTGGGGCAACGCTTACCCAATTGGGAGAGCTGCATGAAACTCGTGCGCAAAATCGCCGAGAATTATAAGCTCCCCTATTACACGATGAGCCCAACATATTCGATTTGCCGCGAACATGGCTACCTTTCTGGCGAAGTTTGGAAGTGCCCGCATTGCGGCAAGGAAACCGAAGTCTATAGCCGTATCACCGGCTATTATCGCCCCGTCAAAAACTGGAACGATGGCAAACTTCAGGAATTCAAAGATCGTCAAACTTATGAAATAGAGCCGAATGAAGTCGCCGAAAAGTGCGAATGTCATCATGAAAATGATGCAAAAGACAGCTCAGCCGAAGCGCCGAAAGTATCCGAGACGATGCTCTTTACCTCCCCAACCTGCCCCAATTGCAAGATGGCCAAGATGATGCTTGACCAAGCGGGCATTGCTTATAAGAACATCGACGCCTATGAACATAAAGACGTCGCTGTCGCTTATGGTATTAGCAAAGCGCCGACTCTCTTGGTTCCTAATGGCGATTCATATGACGTTTATGAGAACGCCTCGGATATCCGCGGCTACATCAAGAACGTCCAAGGTAAATAATTATGATTAAGACCGATATTCTCATTATCGGCGGAGGAGCCGCGGCCATGACCGCGGCTCTTTACGCTTCCCGAGCTGGCAATAAAGTTACAATCGTCGAGAAAAACGCCTTTGGCGGCCAAATCGCCGATTCGCCGAAGGTAGAGAATTTCCCTACCATCCAAAGCATCTCAGGACTCGAATTATCCGACCGCATGTTCGAGCAAATCAAAGCGGCAGGCGTCCAAATCGAAATGGATGAGATCCTTACTTTAGAAAAAGACGGATTGCTCTTTAAGGCAACTGGCGACTTCGATTCCTATGAATCTAGTAGCGTCATCCTCGCCACTGGCGTCCACCATCGTCACTTGAATATCCCGGGCGAAGAAAAATATCTTGGCAAAGGAATCAGTTATTGCGCCGTTTGCGACGGCCCTTTCTACGCTAACCAAAGAACGATGGTCATCGGCGATGGCAATAGCGCGATTCAATACGCCCTGATGCTAGCCAAAATATCTATAAGAGTAGACGTCGTAACCCTCTTCGACCACTTCTTTGGTGACGAAATCCTCGTCAAATCCCTTATGGATCAGCCAAATGTCTTCATTTCGCACAATCTTAATTCAGTGGAATTTTATGGCGATGATCGCCTAAAAGGAGTCATCTTCGAAGAGACTGCTACCAAGACAAGGAGGAACATCGAAACAGATGGTTGCTTTGTGGCCATTGGCCAAGCGCCCGACAATGACCGTTTCTCCTCGTTGGTCGATCTTGAAAAAGGCTTCATCGTCGTCGACGAGAAAATGGCCTCCAAAACGCCTGGCTTATTTGCCGCCGGCGATTGTCGCAAGAAAAACATCCGGCAACTTACGACCGCTTGCGCGGATGGGGCGATAGCCGCATTAAGCGCAAACGCCTATTTATTGGCTCATAAATCGTAGCCACGCAGGGCGACGAATTTAACGTATTTTCCCATAATGGCCTTAGCTTCTAAGGCCTTTTTTGTAGATATTTGATGCAATCCGTGGGCGATGCAATTCTCGGCGTCGATATAACGTTGAATAAAATATTTATCGGCTCCTTTAATCCATTTGCCCATCATCTCAAAATCGTTGTCATTATGGTATTCGGCAATCGCGGTCGTGCGGAATTCGTAACCGACACCTGAAGTCATCAACAAACGGATTGAGGCATCGATCACATCGATAGAAATCCGGTTAGTACCAGCCGTTATGGCATACTTAGCTGGCGAATTTTTAAGATCCATTGCTACATAGTCAACCAACTTATCACGGATAAGTTCCTCTAAGACTAGCGGCCTAGAGCCGTTGCTATCGAGTTTGATTTCGTATCCTAAGCTTTTGATGTCCTTTAATTTTTCTTTTAAGTCGGGCATCATCGTCGGCTCGCCACCGCTTACACAAACCGCCTCAAGAACGCCTTGGCGCTTGATAAGATAATCCATAATGCTCGACCATGGGATCGTGGGAGCCTTGGACGGATCGAGAACCAGCGACGAATTATGGCAAAAGGGGCAACGAAAATCGCAACCAGCCACAAACAAAGTGGTCGAGATATGCTCGTCATAATCTAGCAACGAAAGTTTTTCCCAGCCTGAAAAATTCATGACAATAATTATAGCGCTATGAAAGCGAAACAAAATGTGCCGCACCAATCAAAAACGTGTAGTTTTGGCGAATCATCGTTTTGACCAAGAATAATTCAAATCAAATTCGAAAGTCTCGCCGTTCTTTTTCCTTATTTTTTGTCTTTCCATAATTGGCATTTATTAAACAAGCACCTCTAAATACGTCCTAATTATTTTTTCGCACCGCAAATTCTTCGCATAAGCACAAAGTTTATCGATATTCCTGTTATCGCATTTCAAGTAATTTTTGAGCACCTCTGTCGTTTCCTCTATCCCCACCTTATTCCTATAATAGACAATATCCACTACGGTTTTTTCGATATCAAAAATATGAAAACCGTTCCCGTTCTCTTTCACCTCAATCACTCCGGCATCCATACGTGACGCAGCAAAATAAAAAATCCTTATGCTAGGCCACTTTGGAAGGACGCTAACTTTGTTTTTGCGCTCAATTGCAACATCGACGGCATCAGGAAGAAAAGAAGTAAGTCCATAATGCCTAGCAGCACTCATCAGGCATACAACACCATGCGGAATATAGGCGTTTGCAATATAAAAATCATTTTCGTCCCCCTTATATGTGAGATTTTCATAAGTACTTCGGGTGATACGTGACAGTACTCCATCCCTCTCAAGCTTTTTGATCTTGTAATAAGAACACCCGAGATCAATAAGCTCGCTAGTTGTAACAAATTTTTTGTTTTCTAGCGCTATGTTCATATAAATCCTTCTAAAACAATGGTAATGCGTCTATGGACATTTTTCGACTAATTTCGGCAGTTAATTTTAATAGCCGTAATTAATTTAAAATTCAGCGACGTCATCGGCGCCGTCAAAACCTTGATTGCTTTGCTAACAGATGGGACTTATGCGCCGTCAAAATGACGCAACGGCCGATCACCATACCATCTAAACTAGAAAAACATCGCCGTTTTGATGGGTTTTTTCGTTTTTAAAGGCGTAATGATTTGTCTTCTCCGACCGCTAAAGCGTCTTTGAAAACATGCTTTTTGCCATTCTCTTCAAGCAAGAATCCATTCAGTTTGCCAAAAGTGACGAAATATTCGATCTTGGCCACAAGCGCATTCGCGCGATTGGCGTAAGTGGACGTCACCTCATATTCTAAGTCGACCATCCCATACTTATCGATGATATGCCAAATCAGAGTCGGTTCTTTCTTGTCGTGAAAAGCGCCCGTTCTTGACGACTTAATAAAATTCACGGGAGGCAAAAGAGAAATCCTCCCTTCGAGCCAAATCAAATTCTCATTGTAATTTTCGGGATCTATCGATTGGTTTTCTGTCAGATTGAAGGCGAAATGTTTCCCTTCTTCATCTTGCCCCATGAAGGTAAGCCAATCGTAATGAGCGCTATGCGGATAATATCCACGATGGTCGTCGATGATAGCCGTGGATGTCCGGTCCAATTGGTGACGGACGCCATCGATAACGATATAGCCGTCGGCTTTAAAGAAGGCTTTCTCCGTGACCAAAGGGCGGTTATCGTCAAAAGGAATCGAAACGTTCGAAGGCAAAGATATCGATCGCAATTGAAAATCATATTCAATCCGATGTTTTTTGCTTTCATGCCACCCTTGAATATGCGCTTCGCCCCGCTCGAAATGATTAATGAACATCAAGGCGCTGATTCCGGTTTTCGCCCTAGTAATCGAACCATTAAGTAAATTATCCGCAATGGCAACATTCTTGGCAGACGTTATAGTCGATAAATCCAAAGTTTCGTTGCTCTCTTCTAAATAAACCACATCAAAATCGACGCCAAACAATCCCATATCACATACGCCAGCCACCAAATAACCACCAGGAAAATGAACTTCCACCGCTTCCCATAAGGTCAAACGTAGACGCTTCATAAAATCTGGAGCGGCCGTCGGCTTTTTGCAATCAAGGATATTAAGCACTTCAAATTCCTTATCGAAAGTGCCAAAACAGGCTTGGCCATCGACGACTACCTCGCGAGGTGTTGGAACGCTTCTCCTCGTCTTTGAAATGAACGACGAATAATCGCGCACATCCATTCTCTAGCTCCTTTTGCTAAAGATAGTCTATGTCAATAAAAGGAAAGGAGCAAGGCGACTAATAGATGAGGCGACAAGAAATAAAAATAGAATGCCGTCCGAACCTTAAAAATGGAGATGACTTTTTTAATCGATCCTCTATCGTTGCTTATTCAATTAAAAGAGTCAATGCCATAAAATATTGACGTGGAATCGCAACTATCCTTCTTAGAACAAACCAGAGAGCCATTAGCAGAACGCCTCCGGCCCAAGACGCTTGATGACTTCGTTGGGCAAAAGCATCTTATCGGCGAAGGGATGATTTTAAGACGCCTTATCGAAAGCGATCAAATCCCCTCGATGATCTTTTGGGGACCGCCTGGCGTAGGGAAAACTACTTTGGCCAGTATCATCGCTGCCCAAACGAAAGCGGAATTCATCACCTTTAGTGCGGTCACGAGCGGCATCAAGGAAATCAAAAACGTGATGGAACAAGCCGATAAGAATCGCATTTTCGGAACCAAGACAATTCTCTTCGTCGACGAAATTCATCGTTTCAATAAAGCGCAACAAGACGCCTTTCTCCCGTATGTTGAAAAAGGCAGCATCATCTTAATCGGCGCCACCACGGAAAACCCCTCTTTCGAAATCAATAACGCGTTGCTTAGCCGTTGTAAGGTTTTCGTATTAAAAGCATTGAGCATCGAAGACATTAAAGCTTTATTGAAACGGGCGATAAGTTCCGAGCTAGGTTTCAAAAACGATAACGTTTTAATTGACGATGATTGCCTTGATTTGATTGCCAATTTCTCTAATGGCGACGCCAGGAACGCCCTCAACACTTTAGAGATGGCTGTGCTCAATAGTTGCAAAAAAGACGGCAAAACCCCCATCGATTCCTCTTTGATCGAACAAGTGACAAGCAAAAAGTCCTTGCTTTACGACCGTAATGGCGAAGAGCATTATAACATCATCAGCGCCCTCCATAAGTCAATGCGGAATAGCGATCCCGATGCCGCCGTTTATTGGTTAGCCCGCATGCTCGAAGCAGGCGAAGATCCTTTATATGTGGCTAGACGCGTGGTTCGCTTTGCTTCTGAGGACGTTGGCTTGGCCGATCCAAAGGCTTTGCAAGTGGCCGTCGCCGCCTATGAGGCTTGCCATGACATCGGCATGCCAGAATGCTCCGTATGTTTGACCGAAGCGGTCGTTTATATGGCGATGTCGCCCAAAAGCAACGCCATGGAAGTAGCCTATAACACCGCCAAAGAAGATGCACTCAAGCAATTAAACGACCCCGTGCCGATGAACATCCGAAACGCCCCGACCAAATTGATGAAAGAACTTGGCTATGGCAAGGGTTACATATACGCGCACGATACCAAAGAAAAGATGGCGGCCATGGAATGCTTACCCGAAAATTTGAAGGGAAAAAGCTATTATTCCCCCACCGATGAAGGCCTTGAAAGCAAATACAAAGCGAGGCTACAAGAAATAAAAAATTGGAAGGAATCGCACGCTTCAGCCAAGCAAAACACCAAAAAATAAAATACGAATACAACAACGCAAACTAAAGAGCGGGTTGCTCAAAAGAACCGCCAACGAATTGTGTTATTAAAACCGGCATTGTGTAAAATCTATATCGTTCCAACGTGTTTACTTTTTGCCGTTTAATTAACCAGCTCAGTGCATCGTCTCAAATGAAGAAAACCATCCTTTCGGATGGCTTCCTTCATTCAATCGGATTGTCTTTGATGAGTTGCTGATATTCTTGGAATTCCTTTTCGTTGCAGTAGACGAAGTGTCCTGGATAAACTTCCATTAAATTAGGTTTATCCACGGAATAATCGTGGACTTCGTTTGGTTTATAGACGATTCTAACGCGTTCCTTCTCAGTCAACGGGTTTGGCTTTGGAATGGCAGATAAAAGCGATTTCGTATATGGGTGCAAAGGATACTTAAAAAGTTCATCAGAAGTTGCGAGTTCAACGAGTTTTCCAAAATACATAACGGCAATTCTATTGCAAAAATACTTAACAACCGATAGATCGTGGGCTATAAAAATCATCGTAAGCCCCATTTCGTCCCTCAAGTCATTCAAAAGGTTAATAATCTGAGCGCGGATAGAAACATCAAGCGCAGAAATCGGTTCATCACAAATGAGAAGCTTTGGGTTCATGATTAACGCGCGAGCGATACCGATGCGTTGTCTTTGACCACCGGAGAATTCGTGCGGATAACGGGAAGCGTGCTCCTCAACGAGACCGACCTTCTCAAGCATCTCGACAACTTTTTTGTGGTTCTCAACTTTATTGCGAAATCCTTGAATCTTAAGACCTTCCTGAATAATATCTTCGACCGTCATACGAGGATCAAGAGAATCGACTGGATCCTGAAAGATCATTTGGATTTCGGAAATAAGTTTCTTTGGTGTGTGCCTGTTATCGAAGTTAATTTGACGAATCTTGTCCTTCTGAATTTTAACGATCTCATCTACCTGAGCAGTCGCGTTTCTGATCTCAGCTTCATATTTATTCTTAATTTCGGCGGATAATTCCGCAAAATCAGAAGCATTTTCGTCTAATGTAGCAATTTCCGCCGTTTCTTTAACGCGCAAATCCTTGATCTTTTTCTTTAAACGAATTCTAGACCATTTAATTTCCTTCTTGTTCCACCTTGACCCCGCGGAAATTCTATAACCTCTATAATAAATGGAGCCAGAAGTAATATCATAAAGTTTGATGATCGAACGTCCGGTCGTAGTTTTACCGCATCCAGATTCGCCAACGATGCCGAAACACTCGCCCTCGTGGACGTCAAACGAAACGTTTGAGACGGCTTTAAGTTTAGTGTGGTGAAGTTTGCTTCCAAAGGCAAAAAACTGCTTTAAGTGCCTAACCGAAAGAAGAATATCTGAATCGATCAGTTCTTCTTTTCTCTTAAGATGCGGATTGATTTTGTATTTGATTTCAAGCTCGCTGGCGGCGGCGTGGATGGCGGGGACACCTTCGGCGTCTTCATGATCGTCGTTTAACGGCTCGCCGCCTTCATTCAAAGCTTGCGCAGTATTTAATATTTCATCAATCATTCTGGTTTTCTCCTTTCTCATAGGGAGTGCGAATCACGGCATCGTGGCCCGTCAATTTCTTATAAGCTTCAAGATTGTTCCTGATGCGTTCGGTAACAATCTTCGGCATTTCTACTTGTGGCGCATCTGGATGCAATAGCCAGGTTGCGGCGTAATGGGTCTGCGAGACTTTGAAATACGGCGGCTCAATTTCGTAATCGACTTTCATAGCGTACTTAGAACGATCAGCAAAAGCATCGCCTTTCGGAGGATAGATCATGTTCGGAGGCGTTCCTGGGATAGCATCTAGCCTTTCTTTCGAATCAACATCCGGAATAGACGATAGCAAAGCCCATGTATATGGATGCTTAGGCTCAAAGAAGATCTCATTCACTTTTCCGTATTCAACGATCTTGCCGGCATACATAACAGCGACTCTGTCGGCCATGTTGGCGACAACGCCCAAGTCATGAGTAATGAAAATAACCGACATATCACGAGTTTTCTTTAATTTTTTGATAAGTTCAAGAATTTGGCCCTGAATAGTAACATCAAGGGCGGTTGTTGGCTCATCGCAGATCAAAATCTCCGGCGTTTCGGTCAAGGCAATGGCGATGACGATGCGTTGCCTCATACCACCAGAAAATTCAAATGGATATTGTTTGTATCTCTTCTCAGGTTCCGGAATTCCAACCTCTCTCATGATTTCAAGGGCTCGTTTCTTGGCTTCTGCCCTCGTAATCTTAAGAGCGTTAATCTTATTTAGTTTAGCCTGAGCTAAAGCGTCTTTAAGCTCTTGTGAGCCAACAGCATAAGCATGTCTAGCTTCTTCCACTTCTTGATGGTATTTGGCAATAACGGACGCCTTATATTCGGCGACTTTAGCTTTCGCCTCCTTTTTTGTCTGCTTGAGTTTTTCACGCAAAGGAATGGCTTTCCGTTTAGTTTCTTGCCTAATGAGCTTAGCTTCCGTTATGGCTTTTTTGTTAAGAGCTTTCGCCTCGGCCTGAGCGTCTTTAAGAGACATCGCCCTGCCTTCGGAATCTTTTGCGTCTTTAATGATTTTATCGCCAGCTTCCTGCGCTTCGTTTATAACGCGTCGGGCTTTGGCTTCACCTGCCGCAAGAGCGTTTTTGTAGGCCACTAAGTCATCAGAGATTAGGTCGTCATTCATTCTTTTCAACCTATTGGAGTTGATAAGAGTAGCCTCCGTGATCTGTTTCCCGATACGAACAATCGGGTCAAGCGACGAAAGGGGATCCTGAAAAATCATCCCAATCTTATGACCTCTAATTTTGTGGAACTCTTCCTCGGCAACTTCGAGAAGATTCTCGCCATGGTACATAATTGTGCCTTTTTCGACGATTGCATTGCCTGATAAAATCCCCATAATCGCCTTATTAGTAACGGATTTACCAGAACCAGACTCGCCGACAATGCATAGCGTTTCTCCTTTGAATAAATCGAAAGAAACGCCTCTAACCGCTCTAACCAGACCATGGTCCGTTTTAAAGGAAATGGCAAGGTCATTGACTTCAAGTATTTTTTCGTTTGCCATAATTAATCGTTTCCTTTCAATGATGGGTTCAATGCATCACGCAAGCCGTTTCCAAATAAATTAAAGGAAATCATAAGCAATGAGATGACAATAGCGGGGAATAAGATAAGCATCGGCCTAGTCTGCAAATATTGCTGGTTGGAGGACAAAATTACGCCGAACGCATCGACGCCCTTAAGCCCTAACCCCAAATAAGATACGGACGCTTCTGAGAAAATGCCGCTGGGAATCATAAGAACGCAACTGGTCACAATCGTTCCTAGACCATTGGGAAGGATGTGCTTGAAGATAAGCCTCCAATCACTAGCTCCGAGCGTTCTTGAAGCAAGAACATATTCGCGCCTTTTGAAACGATAGAACTGCGTACGTGTTGTGGCGGCAGGACCAATCCAGTTGGTTAGACAAAGGGAGAACGCGAATGTGACGAGGTTCTGGCCCATATGCAAAATGACAAGAGTCATTAAAATAATCCACGGGATGCCGGAAATTATATCGGTAACGCGTTCCATGATAAGGTCGACCGTCCCACCAAAATAACCAGAGATAGAACCCCAAAGCAAACCAACGACCAAACAAATAGCCGAGGCGATCGTGGAAATCAAAAGAGAAGTCTTTAAAGCATTCATTGATTTAGTAAACGAATCAAGACCATTGGCATCCGTTCCGAAGATATAATTAGGCATTTTGTCATATCCTAAATATTTGTAATAGGTAACATTGGCAGTGATCGTATAAGCGTCAAGATTGGCGTTATATGCTTGTTTGTCAACGCTATTGACGGGGCATTTGTCGCTCTTTTTGGAAAACGATTCCGCCCCAACAGCGAAGTCGTAATCACACCAGCCGTTATCGATATAACCCTGCATATCAATACCGGATATATTCATATCCCTATCGCCTAAAGCGGCATAATAGTAATCATATGTGAAATCAACTTTTCGGATTTCAACATTATGAACGTTACGGACGCCATTGCTTCTCCAATAATTATCAGGATAGCGGCCCGTGGCATCCGCGACGACCAGCGCATTTTTATTAGCGTCGGTCATTGACATGGCAAGAAGATTATCGTTCTCTTCCGAATCTGACGAGGAAATGATTGCGTTCTTAATAGAGATATAAGCATTGGGCGTCGTCTTTGCTTGTGCAATGACTTTAATGAAACATTGCTTAGCGTCGGAGTTGGCACCTTCCGCCTCAAGAAGAGAAGACATATCGATTTCAAGTTTCGAGTAGTCCTCCGACCAATCCCTCAATGTAATCGTAGTCGAAGATCCATGAATTAATTCGATTTTATATTTCGTTAAGGAGCCGCTAAACAAATCCGCTTCATCTCCCATTTCCATGCTGAAACTATAGGTATTCGAAGATTTCATCTCGAATGCTTTGTAATTCTGAAATAGAAGTGTATTGGTTGTGGTCGGATCGTCGGATGCGGTAATAACGCTTTTATTAGTTAAAACAAGATATCCACCTACGCCCAATTCGTTCGCCTGATCGGTATACTGAACATCCGTAACCTTTTGCTCAAGGACGGCGTCTTTATTAAATCCGGATGGCGATTCCGTAGATGCGTCATACGTGATGCCAGTAAACTTCTTTGTGCCATCCCAAAATCCCGTTCCCGCCTTGAATAGCTTTGGTGGAAGAAGAGCCTGTGAAATATAAGATCCGGAAGTCGGATACGGCGAGACGGCCGGAATAATAAAACTGCCCAAAAGCAAGACGGCAATTATCGCTGCGCCAACGACAGAAGACTTATTCTTCGCAAAACGTTTTAAAGCATCCTTTGCGAAAGTCGTGGCTTTTGTTTCAAATTTCTTGTCGTGGATCGTTTTATCTCTTTCAACCATTTCAAATGAATCGGAAGAAAGACCGTAATCTTTATTTCTATCATAAGTGTTCATAATTACTTAGCCTCCCCCATTCTGATGCGCGGATCAATAAATCCGTATGACAGATCAAGCACAACGCCAGCAAGAAGTGAGATGGTTGTGAATATAGCCATATCGACAAATAGAACGTTATAATCTCTATCACCGCCCAAAGCATCTATGAACAAACTGCCGATGCCATGGATGCCATATAGGGATTCAAGAATCATGGAGCCGCCCAAGATTCCAACAATTTCGGCGAGTATTGACGGAATTATAGGAACCATTGCGTTGCGTAAAGCATGACGGATGATTGATTGTTTCTTTGTTAAACCTTTTGTTCTGGCGAGGAGCAAGTATTCGCTCTCCATAACCTCAGTCAATTCCGCTCTCGTAAAACGGCAATAACCGCAAATAGAACCAAACGACAAGCAAAAGACCGGAATAACATAACTTGCGATTTTCATTCCCGTTGTGTCGGTCGTTTTCGCGAATTGGGAAGGCAACCAGTTCAACGTATAACCAAACGTATAAATGACGAATGTAATCAAAACGAAGCTTGGGACGGAAATGAAAACCATGACCAGCGTGGAAATGACATTGTCAATCGGCTTGTTTTTATTTAATGCGGCAACAACGCCGAGCGTGATTCCAAGAGGAACAGCCCAAACGGACGAGAGGACATTACAGATTATAGATTGAGGTAAACGTTCCAAAATTATAACTGTGACATCGACTCCCGGTTCGAGCAATGTTGACTGACCCCAATCCCATTTTGTGAAGATGTTTCGCAACCAGCTGAAATATTGAGTCAACACCGGTGTTTGGTAGAAATAATAAGTGATTGGCTTGCCTGAAACGGCTGTTTCCGTATAAGAATACAGCAAACTTCCGTACTCTGAATGTGGTTCTTTGAAAACGACAGCGAAGCCTAAATCAACCTGATGATTACAATAAGCAAAGATAGCGGAAGGTTTTCCTGGAATGAGTTGAAATGGCAGCAATTTCATCAAAATAAACGTCAAAGATAAAATAATGAACACCGTGAAAAATGCCAGGATCAAACGTTTGATGACGTATTTTGCCATATGCTACCTCCTTTCTTGGTTAAATTAGAGAAATCTAGAAAATCAACGGCATAAGCTTTAGGTTTTCCGTGCACACGCCCATAATGAGCGTGCGCCCGCAAAAATAAACGGCAAAGGATTAGCGGTTTTTATGCCGCTAATCCCATTTAATCGGTTAAATTCGAACTAAATTCACTATGCTTCGGCTGGAGCCGAAACATAGGAAGATGCAAGGTACCCTTCGCTCCCAGTTACGCCAAAGAACGTTTGGGTTCCATACCAGTCGATTCCGATATAGCCTTTTGCTTCGATGAAATCAGCGAAATGGGTCAAAATTTCACTAGAAACACACACTGTGACCGATGTTCTGTCATCCGCAAGCGTGATGTCGTTTATGTCGATATCAAGTTCGTCGTATGCTTTCAAATCATCTCCGACATAGCCAAACGCAACAGCGCCAGTCAGTTCGACTTTCGCTCCTTCGACATCAGCTAACAAGCACGGGAACGTGACATTCCACGAACCATCCTCATTTGCCGTTGCCTGAGAAACGCTTTCAAACGCAAAGAGAGGTGAATTAACGCCATCGACTACATAAGCGCCTTTATCTGCCGCAGTCCAAAGAGCGTCGAACGACCACGCCTTGTTGTCATAGACGAGTGTTCCGTCGCATACGTTGGTATCGCAGCCCCAATTAAGCGTATAACCGGAAGAATTGTCAGACTTAAGGACCTCTAAGAAGTTGAGCGGATCATACGAATTGCCAGAGATAGAGCCAAATCCGATATCGAATTCGCCGGCCATCATCTTATTGTAAACCTCCATATAGGATGACGTTCCTGCCCAGAAGTCGATTTGAAGTTTTAATCCGCCGCCGCAAGCGTTAAAGGTATTTTCCCAATATTCTTTAACCCACGCATGTTCTTCAGTTTCCTGATAGGAATACATCCATGCGACCTGAACATGAATCGTATCGCCATTCTGATATGTTCCAGCGGCGATCAATTCTTCGGACGCCTTTTTAAACGAAGCCTGAGCAAGCGAAGAAGAATACCCGTATTCGTCTGTGCCATCCCTCATAGAAGCGACTGCATCTTTATGGGCTTGTGTCGAATTGTAAGTAACGCCATTTTCTGGATCAGATAAATAAGCGTCGCCAAAATAATCGGCCGATGGATTTGCGCCAGCCTTATCAGCAATTTCTTTTCGGTTGATGGCGTAATTAAGCCCAGCAATGAAGTTTTTATTTGACATCGCCGGCTCGCATTCCCAAGCGTCCTGCTTCCCATCAGTTCCAAACAATTCATGCCAATATTCCTGAGTGCATGTATTGGTGTTAAGTTTGAATGTTACACCACCATTTGTCTTGGTAGTACGTTCATCGGACTTATATTCATCAAGCATGTCAGAAGGAATGCTCGATGCATGGATTTTTCCAGCCAAGAATTCATTGATAGCGGCATGCTTGTCGCTTGAAGCAGCCTTAAGAATGTTAATGTGAACGCCAGGGATTTTATATCTCTTGCCGTCATCATCATCATAGTTCGGATTCTTTTTGAAGACGATTTGCTGCCCCGATTCCCACTTTTCAATAGTGTAAGGCCCCGTTGATAACCAGTTGTCTCCAGGAGTCACTGTCTTATCCGATGAAAAATTACCCCATTGAGCAACGCCATCCGCAAAACTACCTCCGCCTATGGCAGAAATGAATTCCGAAGGAACAGGAGCGAACATTGAAGAGGAAAGGTAATACATCGCATAAAACGATGTGCACGGTTGATTGAATGTGAATTGGAGATAGTCGCCATCATCATCCGTACCAGATTTAATGCCGATGTTTTTCCAAGCTTCATCGTTATAGCCGCTCTCAGAAGCATTGTAGTAATCCGCCGATCCGGCAATCGAACCACTGCCAGATAAATTTTCAGAGGATCTTAGAAGCTTATATGCCTTCGTGTAATAAATCTTATAAGGGGTGATGTAGTCCTCAAGCTCAACTTCCCTGTTGTTGTAGTCGGAATATTTTGTTGAAAGCGTATTATATTTTAATTCCGATCCGGTCTTAACGTGGAATTTGAAGGTTGTGGCACGTTTTGTCGTCGGGTTCATATCAACGGCTTGCGGACGTTCTTTTGCAAGACATTCCGACCATACATAGCCATCACCAAAATCATTCATCTTTGTCTCATAATAACTCGCGGCGACGTAGGCCTGATTGTCGCCAACCGATGAGCCCTGCGAATTCATATAAGCGATTGTGTTGTCATCAGACGATTGATAGGTGTGATAATAATACTTCCAATCGTCATTTGCTTCCGTCGACAACGGGGCGGTGATTTCCCCTTCGCCAAGGACGCCAAATCCATAACCAACAATATAGTTATTGGTTCCTTTTTTGACGGCTTTGTCATACATGACGTAACCGCCACTTTGATAAAGAGTCAAGCCCGCCAAACCGTTATCAACCGCGTATTTCTCGAGCTTTCCGAGGATGTTGGCGCGCTCATCGTTGTCCTCGTATACATACGTGTAAGCGCCATTTGCCTTCACTACTTCTGGGATTTCAGATGA
Organism: Bacteroidaceae bacterium; assembly: GCA_963624045.1. Taxonomy (GTDB): domain Bacteria; phylum Bacillota_I; class Bacilli_A; order RFN20; family CAG-826; genus UBA4951. The sequence goes on along the minus strand of CAVFNI010000007.1, from coordinate 6,880 downwards.
TGAAGATGACCCCCCGCTAGAGCTTGACGTACTTGAATCGTGACCACCGCCACAAGCAGCCAATGTGAAGACGCTACCAGCGAGAATTAATAATGCAGTCTTTTTCATAAAGACCTCCTTTCTTGAATGGATTTTCTCCATTGGCTTAGAATACTGATGATTTCTAAGTTAAGCGCATTTTTTCATACCCTCAAACAATGTCAAGCGTTAAATTAAACGCGTGACATTATGAGGTTAGCACTGAACCGAAAATTCCTTGAAAGCTTTTGTTAAAACGATAGTCAAAGCGTCACTGTAATAATGACTGCCGCGATAAGCGCAAGCGTGCCTATAATAATATAAGGAATAAACGAATAAGGATTTTTCGTTCGTTGCAGTTTCTTTCTCTTGGAATATTGATACAAATCTTCTTTTCCGGCAGCGGTTCTTTTTCGTAAAAGATAAAAAGTAAAAATGTCTGTGCCGCCAAAAAAAGTCACCACAAACAGCAAGCCGATAAGGACGGTTGACGCTCCGCCAATAAACAAACCATTAGCATAATTAATCAAGATATTCCATCCATAAAGAGCACAATCGACAATAAGAATTATTGTGCATATCAAGAACGCAACAAGAAAGTGATGCCAATTGTCCTTAATCCAAAGACGCAGGCCTTCATACCAAGTTAAATACCCGTTGCTCTCTTTCATATGGGTTATTATCACCATAATTTCAAAAAGTTCAACTTTTCTCGAGACTACTGAAGGGATAGATAAAAACCGACTAAAGCAGAAAAAATGCGCGCGTCAAAGGAAATGAGCTAACATAAGCCCCCCTAAGCAAACACAATATATGATAGCGTTTAGAAAGATCAAAGTCTCCAAACGTAAACTCATCAGTTTCTTCTTTTTGCATTGCGGTCGCGAGAACATAAAAGCAGATAACCGAGCCGATCGGAAAAAGGACACACCCCGTCCATGGCGATAAGGCCGCTATCGCAAATAAATTACCAAGGCTAGAAAGCGCGCAACTGACACGGAAACCACTAAATGCATCGAGAGTTGGCTAAAACTTTAGACACATAACAGTAATTGAGCTTCAGAATTCTTGGTCATATGCAATTCCGTTGGCGTTTTGCGCTGTTTTTCGAGTTTTTGCGTGGATAAATGAGGGTATGTTACAATAGATGAGGGAAACGCAAAAGCCGATGAGATATTACGTTGTTGCCGATGTGCATGGTTTCTATGATGAGATGATTGCCGCCTTAAAAGAGGAAGGTTTTTTCGAAGACCAAGCGCCCCATAAGCTTATTATTTGCGGAGATCTTTTCGATCGAGGAAGACAAGCCAAGGAAATGCAAGCCTTTGTCCTTGACCTCCTTAAAAAGAACGAAATCGTCATGATCAAAGGGAATCACGAAGATCTTTTTGTGGATTTGATTGATAACGCAGCCAGATGGATGAACCCCTTCATCACCGATACCCACCACTATTCCAACGGAACCGTGAATACCGCTATGCAATTAACGGGCATGCGTTTATCAAGCGCCATCGATCAGCCGCTAAAATTCCAAGCCAAAGCCAAGGAAACGCCTTTATACAAAGAAATCTTGCCGAAAATGCTCGATTATTATGAAACGAAAAAATACATTTTTGTGCATGGATGGATTCCTTGTGAAGTACTTGGGTGGGGATCACGAACCACCGACGATTTCTCGTATCAAAAAAATTGGCGAAGAGCCAAGCCTCGTCAATGGGAAGACGCCCGTTGGATCAATGGCATGGCGGCGGCATATAACAAGGTGCTAGTGCCAAGGAAAACCATCGTATGTGGCCATTTTCACACTTCTTATGGTCACGCCATAATCGAAAAGAAAGGGAGGGAATTTGGCAAAAACGCTGATTTCTCGCCATATCGAGCCAAAGGAATCATCGCCATCGATGCCTGCACCGCTTATTCGAAGAAAGTAAATTGCTTGTTGTTAGAAGACGAAGAGCTCGCTTCCTAAATAGACGCCGCTTTCTTAATAAAAGAATGTACTTTTCCCGTCAGAAGAGAAGAATCGATATACTTCAATATGGATTGTGGCCAAAGTTGGCAAAACCGAGATAACGTCCCAAATCATTAACGAGATGGTCGACGTTATCTTCTCCTCCCCCCTTATGCTCAAAGCGTATTATAACAAGAAATGCACCCTATTCGATGAAAAGGCCCGAAATAAGAAACTGAAAGAAGGCGAAGCCAATCAGCATTTCACTTATGAATTTGATTGGAAGTGCGTTTATAAGAAAGGCGTGGACGAATTCTATAACACATGCACCGAATGCGGGATCTATAAATTAGGCATCGAGAAGATTATTTAGGATACGTTTCCTGTCTTTGCAAGATGGACGAACCCAATTACCGAAACGAAGACGAAGAACTAAATCGCAGTAAAACACTGGAGAATGGCGGCGATTTTTGCAATTTTCACGTGACGAAAATCAAAAACCACCGCTAAATGCTTGCGTGTAGAAACGCTTTGCCGCTATAGAAACATGACCATGTAGTGCGGCAAGGTAATTTTCGTTCCATCCTTGCCGTTTCTTCCGCCGATTAATTTATAAGCGGCGCTCGGATGATATTCGTCGATAAACGCACTCAAGGAAATTGTAGCGGTATTTCCCGCTTTTACTTCGACAGGAACCACTTCCCCGTCTTTCTCAATAAGAAATTCTATTTCGCGAAAATCGTTAGGCTTCCAATAATAAAGATTGTACCCGCGCTTCAACAAACATTCAGCGATTGCGTTTTCGTATATGCCGCCCTTTGCATTGCCTTTTAACGTATTATTCAAAAGGGCCGCTTTAGCTTGAAAGCCATATGCCGCCAAAAGAAGGCCCGTATCGGTCATATAGAGTTTGAATTGATTAATGTCGGCATTGGCCATCAATGGCAAATGCGGCTCGTGGACGTTATAGCATGCGCAGATCGTCTCAGTATTTTTTAGCCACTTAATGCTGCCTCCAAATTTCCTTCGCGTTTGGCCTTTTTCCACAGTGGAATACTGAAATTTTTTCACTTCTTTTGCCAATTGTTTAGGTATGGCATCATAACACATCCGCACCAGTTGCTTTTCCTTGCCTTTCGCATGCTTGGAAATATCATCCTGGTATTCAGCCAGAATCTCATTTTGAATTTTAGCAACTCGATTGAAATCTTTGTGTTTAGCAAAATCAGCCACTACTTCCGGCATTCCTCCAACGGCCATGAATTCTCGAAACAACATCTCATATCTATCATGGATGCTTTCCGGTATTTGCTCTCCGTTATATAGATACGCTTTAAGATCGTTTATCGTTTTTTCTTTATAACCATAAGACCACAAAAACTCCTCAAAATCCAACGATCTCATTGTTATTTGCCGTTCATAGCCTACAGGGACGGAGCTTGGCGTTTCGACTTCATCATCGTCGTCATCGCCATAAGAAAGCCCTAGCAACGAGCCAGAAGAAATGACATCGTATCGCATATCCTCCGCTAGGAACTTAATGGCGGTTCTAGCGTTGCCGCAATATTGTATCTCATCTAAAAATATCAATGTGTTGCCTTCAATAAACTCAATTTGCGGCATATTCGCTGACATCCTTTTATAAATATCATCAGCGGTTAAATCACCTTGAAAAACCGTCTTCAGATTCGGCTGTTTAAAGAAATCAATATAAATAAATGAGCGGTATTCAGCTTTGCCAAAAGCCTTTATGAGATAGGTTTTCCCCACTTGTCTAGCTCCTTTTACCAAAAGACACTTTTTCAAACCATTCCTTCGATCGTTCTTCCATTCCAAAAGATCCTTATACGCTTTTCTTTTGAGCATAACATCTCCTCATAAGCATATTTTGCATAAAATCGGATATCAAAACAAGCGATTTTTGCATAAAATCGGCATATGAATATATCAAAAATTGCATAAAATCGGCATACCTTGTACTTGTCATTGTAGTAGTCAAGAAAAGTGGACTGCACTTGTCAAGAAAGGTTGAGAAAACAAAAAATCAGAGATACGATTTCTCGCCTCCCTGATTACCATTGGAAACGTCAGATCTTACAATCAAACTGTTGCGGCGGTTGCAGCCCAACCAAGAAGCACTATCAAGCGGATAATAGCAAGCAAAACATCAATGGAAGAAAAAACAATGCCCGCGATGCAAATCCCTTTCTTTGGCGCGAAAACGCAAGAGACAATCGAGGCGATGAGCATCAATCCGCCGATGACAAGGGTGGGGTAAACGAGGACCAACCCTATAAGTGGAATCAGCGAAAAGAGGCCGAGGACTGTTCCAATAATCGCAAACACTAACGACACGATGCCAAGGATATGGGCCCATCCCCCTTTATCTTTTCCGTAATTAAGGGTCGAGCCACATTTGGGGCACGCTTGGGCGTTGTCGGCGACCTCTGCCCCGCAAGAAGAACAATGTTTCATAAAAACTCCTTTTCTTTTAAAGGAATTTTACACCCCCCCCCGATTTGTCAACCGTTAGTGTAACAAAATCGCAGAACGCTACCTTTTCGCTGCCGTTTAAGCCTCAAAGAAAAGAACTTTATCGTGATTTCATATCTCCCAGCTTGGCATAACGAGACCGCGTATGGATTTATGCGCGGACCCTTTGAAGAAGCCCATCCGTGCGCATATACTTTAACGCCCTCCTACCGCTCCATGCCAAGCGTTTTGAGCTCGGCGTCGGTCATCTCGTAGAACCCCGATATCCTCTTGTTGCGCTTAGAACGGCCATTCCTTAAGAAATGCATCCCGAACCCGTCCCTCGGTATCCTCGCGTTTATGACGCCGGCCATGGTCATGGTCTTCCTCTCGTAATAGCCGTTCCTCGGAGACTCGGCGCCGCTGGCGCAGTCCTCGAAGAAGGACGCGAATTGGTCCTCCATGGCGGAATTGACGGCGCCCTCCACCGATTTCCTCAGGAATTATGCGGCCAAAGCTGCGGTTTTCCCGTTTTCGTTGCTAGAATCATCCATGTAGCTTTCTCCTTTTCTTGGCAGCGCAAGGATGGAAGGCCGCCTCATCGAGGTCAAGGCCGGCCGCGCCACCCACGAGGGTGGGGCATTGCCGGCTTTTTCCATGCACATAATTCGTCAGTGGCCCCTATCGTCAACATTTATTACCAAGTTTATTGCATCAAAAGTCGGTAATAAAAAATGGTAAAACTGCAAAATTAGGCTCTGTTTAAACAGAGTAAATAACTTATAAAAATCTGAAATTAAATTGCTGTTTTTCCGCAATTGTATTTAGAAAGCCGGTTAGTCAAATGCTATTAAACGGCAGAAGAATCGTCCCGTCGTTCAAAACCGATGGCTTTTCAGCCGTGCAAACAATGGCGTTTTGCCAGTCTCATACCGGCTTGAAGCAAGAATGTGGAAGGCCTTGGTTGCGGAAGCGTTAAAATTTTGCCCGGACTTAATTTCAACGCATGAAAGCCGCCCGTTACATAGCAACACAATATCAATCTTGTTTTGATTGGCATCTCGGTAATAGTACATTTGAGGTTTTAGCCCTGCGTTCAAATAGGTCTTTCTGATCTCATTGAACACAAACGTTTCGAAGAAGCGGCCTTTTAAGAAGCTTTTTTCAAGCGTCTTAGCGCTATCCACTCCGCAAAGGAAAGCGGCAAGACCGGTGTCGAAGAAATACATCTTCTTTCTCCGAACAACGCTCTTCGTCACAGAGTCCTCATGGTAAGGCTCAACAAGGTAGATGACGCCCGTTTTCGCCAGAACCGAAACCCAGGCTTTGATTGTGTTGCTGCTAACGCCGATTTGCTTTGAATAATTATCATAAACGAGTTCTTGACCCGTATTTGAGGCTAAAATCTTAAGGAAGCCTAGAAACTTAAGCTCGTCCCTCACATCGATAAGCTCCCGCAAATCCTTTTCAAAATAAGTCGTGATGTAAGAAGAATAAAACAGTGGCAAATTCATGCCCTCGTCATCGTGAATGGCAGGATAAAAGCCTTTCACGATGTATTCGAAAACCTTCTCAGGACTCATTTGGAATCGGCGGGCTCTTTTCGAACATTCGACGTAATCAATATGAAATGGAGCGTTCTCAAAGCCGAAAATTTCATTAAGGGAAAGGTTGCTCATATCGATAATGCCTACTCTCCCCGCCAAGGATTCCTCGGATTTGCTTAATAGTTTTTCTCTTTGAGAACCCGTCAAAATATACATGCCGTTGCTTTCTTTGTTCCCTTTCTTAAGGCGCATTTCATTGACGAGCCTCTCGATTTCGGGGAAAAGCGACGGGGCCTTTTGCGCTTCGTCGATAATAAGCGGAGAAGGATGAGAATTTAAAAGGACCGAGGATCGTTCAAAGCCGTGTTCAATTCAAATTTATCGTCGAGCGAAATGTAAGAAAACCCTTTATCCAAAAAAGCATTAGAAACAAGTGTCGATTTGCCAATTTGCCTTGGCCCTGTCAGCAAAATAACAGGAAAATGCCGAACGGAGTCGAGTAGAAATGTTTCGATATGACGTTTGAACATGAAGCCAATCTCCTTTTTTCCGAAATTGAATTGCGGATTTTCATAAGTGTTAAAGCACAAAAACCGAAAAACTCAAACCAAATGCCTTTTTGACCTTGGATCCGCTAAAGAAAAAAGGCCTGACACGATCGCATCAAACCATTGCTTCTAAGTGGCAATGACTACCTATTTTGATACAAATGCATACCCCTTGACGATTTCATCTCGGTTTTGCATACCCCAGAATATTTGAAAAGTTTATTAACAAAAATTTTCAATTTCACAATCACGCGAATCCCTGTACCACCCTGAAGAAGGATGTCTTTAGACGATATATAATTGTCGATAGCGGTGAAACTTAGCGATGTGTTTTTTGGCACTTT